>NZ_MVIJ01000061.1 GCF_002086735.1 Mycobacterium scrofulaceum
TTCAGTTTCGAACTCTTGCCGGGGCAACGGACTCCGCGTTAGCTTCTCGCCCATGACAATCAGCCCCGCACATGCAATGGGCGGGGGCGGCGGCGGCCGCGTAGTTGGTGGCGGCCGCCGCCGCCCCCGACCATTGCATGTGCGGTGCTGATTGTCATGGGCGAGAAGCTAACGCGGAATCCGTTGCCGCCGCAAGAGTTCGAATCTGAACTTTCGGCTACCCGCTACCCGTGTTTAGCCGAGGCGGCCGCACGCGAGTACGAAAGAGCCCGCGCGATATCGATCACGCGGGCTCTTTCGTTGGGCCGGCCTAAACGTCGTAGTACAGGGCGAACTCGTACGGGTGCGGCCTGATCTGCACCGGCAGGATCTCGTTCTCGCGCTTGAAGCTGATCCACGTCTCGATCAGGTCGGGCGTGAAAACGCCGCCCTCGGTGAGGTATTCGTGGTCCTCTTCCAGCCGGTCGATCACCGCGGACAGCTGGGTGGGCGCCTGCGGGATGTTTGCGGCCTCCTCCGGCGGCAACTCGTAGAGGTCCTTGTCGACCGGGGCTTGCGGCTCGATCTTGTTCTTGATGCCGTCGAGCCCTGCCATCAGCATCGCCGAGAACGCCAGGTACGGGTTGCCCGAGGAGTCGGGGCAACGGAACTCGAGCCGCTTGGCCTTCGGGTTGCTGCCGGTGATCGGGATGCGGACGCAGGCCGACCGGTTGCGCTGGCTGTAGACCAGGTTGATCGGCGCCTCGTAACCGGGGACCAGCCGCTTGTAGGAGTTGACGGTCGGGTTGGTGAACGCCAGCAGCGACGGCGCGTGGTGCAACAGGCCGCCGATGTAGTGGCGGGCGGTGTCCGAGAGTCCGGCGTAGCCGGTCTCGTCGTACATCAGCGGGCTGCCGTCCTTCCACAGCGACTGGTGGGTGTGCATGCCGGAGCCATTGTCACCGAACAGCGGCTTGGGCATGAACGTGACGGTCTTGCCGGCCTGCCACGCCGTGTTCTTGACGATGTACTTGTACAACTGCATGTCGTCGGCGGCGTGCAGCAACGTGTTGAACTTGTAGTTGATCTCGGCCTGCCCGCCGGTGCCCACCTCGTGGTGGCCCTTCTCCAGGCTGAAGCCGGCCTTGATCAAGTTCGACAGCATGTCGGCGCGTAGGTCGACGTAGTGGTCGACCGGGGCGACCGGGAAGTAGCCGCCCTTGGGGCGGACCTTGTAGCCGCGGTTGGGGGTGCCGTCGTTCTCGGTCGGCTCGCCGGTGTTCCACCAGCCCGAGATCGCGTCGACCTCGTAGAAGGAGCCGTTGGTGCGCGAGTCGAAGCTCACCGAGTCGAAGATGTAGAACTCGGCCTCGGCGCCGAAGTAGGCGGTGTCAGCGACACCGGTGCTGATCAGGTAGTTCTCCGCCTTGCGGGCGATGTTGCGCGGGTCGCGCGAGTACGGCTCGAGGGTGAACGGGTCGTGCACGAAGAAGTTCAGGTTCAGCGTCTTGTGTTCGGTGAACAGGTCGATCTGCGCCGTCGCGGGGTCGGGGAGGAGCAGCATGTCGGACTCGTGGATGGACTGGAATCCGCGAATCGACGAGCCGTCGAAGGCCAGCCCGTCCTCGAAGACGCTCTCATCGAAAAACGAAACCGGAATCGTGAAGTGCTGCATGATGCCTGGCAAGTCACAGAACCGGACGTCGACAAACTCGACGTTCTCGTCCTTGACGAGTTTGAAGACGTCGTCGGGCGTCGTTTCCGTCACAGAAATGCTCCTTTACTTGGTGAGATCCGCGGCCTGACGCTATGGAGCAGATGTTGCCCGGCAGTCAACCCCGTGTTGCGCGCAGGTTACGCGACCGGTGTCGTCCGCAAAAGAGGCGGCACCGGCGGCGGTTCTATTGTGGGGCCATGGATCGCAAGATCGTATCTGGTCCCGCGCCCGGGCGCAGCGTTGTCTCCCCGCCCCGGGCCGTGCAGGTCGGGGAGTCGCGCGCCGGTCACGGCCGATGACGCCGGAATCGCGGTCCGCATACCCGGGCGAGAGGCTGGGCCTGCCGGAAAACGGATCGGGGTCACTGGCCCCGATGGGACGGCGGCTGGGTGCACTGATGATCGATTGGCTGATGTCCTACGGCCTGGCGGCGCTGGCCCTGCGCTTCGGCGCCTTTTCCGAACACACGCTGGCGACGGCCGTGTTGGCGATCTGGTTCGCGCTCGGTGTGGTCTCGTTGCGGCTGTTCGGCTTCACACCTGGGCAACTGATTCTGGGTCTGCGGGTAGTCACGGTCGACGGGCCGGGGGCGGTCGGCATCGTCCGGGCGGTGGCGCGGGGCGTGCTCGTCGGAACGGTCGTCCCGGCGTTGTTCACCGACTGGGACGGCCGTGGCCTGCAGGATCGGCTGACGGCCACGGCGGTGGTGCGCCGCTGAGACCAACGGCTGACTCATATGGCGGCGACCCGCGGCGCCCGGCTTCGCCGCGCTTACGATCGCCGCTGACTCAGATGGCGGCGACCCGCGGCGCCCGGCTTTGCCGCGCTTGCGATCGCCGCTGACTCCGATGGCGGCGACCCGCGGCGCCTACTTGCGGCGGACGGTGCGCTGCACCCCGCGCATCTTGCCGGCGTTGGGCAGCGGTCCCTTCGGCAGGACGGCGGCGCCGGCCCGCGTTCCCAGCGCGGCCAGCCGCGACTCCAGCGTGTCCATCTGTTTGACGGTGATGTTGGCCGGCAGGCGGTTGAGATGGCGCTCCAACTTGGACAGCGGAACCTCGTCATCCCCGTTGCCGACGACGAGGTCGTAGATCGGCACGTCGCCGATCAGCCGCGCAGTGCGCTTCTTCTCCTGGGCCAGCAGCGGCCGGACCCGAGCCGACGACCCTTCCGCGACCAGGATGACGCCGGGTCGGCCGATGACCCGGTGCACCGCGTCGAGGTGGCCGGTCGCGGCCACGCCGGGGGTCACCCGCCACTTGCCGCGCAGGTTGTCCAAAGCCCATGCGGCCGCGCCGGTTTGGCCCTCTGCTTTGCTGTAGATGCTCTTCTGGGCGCGCCGGCCGAACACGATGAAGGCCGCCAGCGCGCCCAGCACGACGCCCAGCGGGATCAGGGTGATCATCGTCAGCCCGCCGGCCCACACACCGACCGCCACCGCGGCTGCCACGATCACGACGAAGGCGCCGATCATGTAGGGCAGCAGCCGCTTGTCCTCGCGACGCTGAAGGTTGAACGCCTGCCACAACTGGGCGCGGCGCTCCTTCGCGGCGGCCTTGCGCGCGGCCTGCGCCTGCGCCCGGGCGGCCTTGTTCTCAGCGGCGGTGCGGGATTTAGCCATAGTCAAAGAATACGTACCGGCGGCGCCGCCATGGCGGCGCGGCATCGTCAGGCGCGGGTGCGCGCGGCTTGCTCGTAGAGCCGGCCCGCCCGGTAGGACGACCGCACCAGCGGCCCGGCCAGCACCCCGGAGAAGCCCAGCCCCTCGGCGTGCCGGGCGAACTCGACGAACTCCTCGGGTCGCACCCAGCGCTCGACCGGGTGGTGTCGCGTCGACGGACGCAGGTATTGGGTGATGGTGACGATGTCGCAGCCCGCGCCCCGCAAGTCGGCCAGGGCGGTGCGCACCTCGTCGGTCGTCTCACCGAGTCCAAGGATGAGGTTGCTCTTGGTGACCAGCCCGGCGTCGCGCGCCGCGGTGATGACGTCGAGGCTGCGCTGGTAGCTGAAGGCCGGCCGGATCCGCTTGAAGATGCGGGGCACGGTTTCCACGTTGTGGGCCAACACTTCCGGTCGAGACTCGAACACCTCGGCGAGCCGTGCCGGCTCGCCGTTGAAGTCGGGGATCAACAGCTCGACGCCCGTCGACGGGTTGAGCTCCTTGATCGCGCGCACCGTCTCGGCGTACAGCCAGGCTCCGCCGTCGGGCAGGTCGTCGCGGGCCACCCCGGTGATGGTGGCGTAGCGCAGCCCCATGGTTTGCACGCTGTCGGCGACGCGCCTCGGCTCGTCGCGGTCCAGGGCGGCCGGCTTCCCGGTGTCGATCTGGCAGAAGTCGCAGCGCCGGGTGCACTGTTCACCACCGATGAGGAAGGTGGCTTCGCGGTCCTCCCAGCATTCGAAGATGTTGGGGCAGCCGGCCTCTTCGCAGACCGTGTGCAGCCCTTCGCGGCGGACCAGGCCCTTCAACTGGGTGTATTCGGGTCCCATCCGGGCCCTGACCTTGATCCACGGCGGCTTGCGTTCGATCGGGGTTTGCGCGTTGCGGACCTCGAGGCGCAGCAGTTTGCGTCCTTCGGGTGCGACAGTCACATGGCCGATGCTACGCGCGTGCCGGGGTGTTCCCGGACCGGCAGGGTGCCGTCCAGGGCGGCGCAGACGGCGTCGGCGACGGCCGCGCGGACGTCGTCGACCGCCACCGGGCGCCCCAGCTCCGCCGACAAGGACGTCACGTCGGCGTCAGTGATCCCGCACGGGACGATGGTGGCGAACGCGCCGAGGTCGCAGTCACAGTTGAGCGCGAACCCGTGCAGGGTGGTCGCCCGTGAGACTCGGACGCCGATCGCGGCGACCTTGCGGTCGGGCCGACCGGCGGAGCCCGGCACCCAAACGCCGGACCGGCCGTGCACGCGGCACGTGTCCAGGCCCAGGTCGGCGCACACCTTGATCAGCGCCTCCTCCAGGCGCCGGACGTAATTCACCACGTCGAGCGGTTCGCGCAGGCCGATGATCGGATAGCCGACGAGTTGCCCGGGGCCGTGCCAGGTGATCTTGCCGCCGCGGTCGGTGTCCACGACCGGTGTGCCGTTCACCGGTCGCTCGTGCGGCTCGGTGCGCCGCCCCGCGGTGTAGACCGGCGGGTGCTCGAGCAGCAGGAGGGTGTCGGCGCCGCCGGCGACCCTGGCGTCGGCCAGCTCTCGCTGCAGCTGCCAGGCGGTGCGGTACTCGACGGTTCCGAGCTGGCGGACCTCGATCGCGGCCCGGCTGGACCGGATGGAATCGATCACGTTCGCGACGGTACTCGCCGGGCGTTGACGCCGCGACGCGCCCTCAGTCACGCTGGCGCGACGTTGAGCCGCGTCGGGCACGCTGGGGTGACTATCGGCGGCGTGACAGCGCGAGCGCGGGGACCGCTAGACCGCTAGTCGTGGTCGCGGCGGGCGGTGGCGTAGTCGAGCGCCTCGCCAATGGTGTTGTGGTGGAACTGGAACCCGGCCCGCTCCAGCGCCGACGGGATGGCCCGCTGGCCGATGAGCACGCCCTCGTCGGCGAACTCGCCCAGCGCGGCGCGCACCGCGAAGCCCGGCACCATGAACGGGGTCGGGCGGTTCACCGCGCGACCGAAGGCGGTGGTGAATTCGGCGTTGGTGACCGGCGCGGGACCTGTCATGTTCACCGGGCCCGACAGCGCGGTGTTGGAGATGGCGAAGAGCAGCGCGCGCACCTCGTCTTCCAGGGTGATCCAGGACATGTACTGGCGGCCACTGCCGAGCCGGGCGCCGAGGCCCGTCCGGAACAGCGGCCGCAACCGCCCCAGCGCGCCGCCCGCGGGGGAGAACACCAGCCCGGTGCGGGCCAGCACCACCCGGGCGCCGCCGTATTGCGCCGGCAGCGTGGCGGCTTCCCAGTCCTCGCACAGCTGGGCGAGGAAACCCTTTCCGGCGCGGTCGTTTTCGTCGACCACCCGATCCTTGGTGTTGCCGTAGTAGCCCACCGCGCTGGCGTTGACCAGGGTCGCCACCCCGGCGTCGGCGACGGCGTGCGCCAAGACCTCGGTGGGGGCGATGCGGCTGTCCCGCAAGCCCTGCTTGAAGGCGCCCGACCAGCGCCGCTGCCCGACGTTGACACCGCAGAGGTTGACGACGGCGTCCACGGCGCTGATCCCGTCGACGTCGAGTTCGCCGCTCTCGGGGTTCCAGTGCAGTTCGTCGGAATTCGACGGTGCCCGGCGCACGATGCGCAGCACCCGGTGGTCGGCGGCACGCAGCGCCGCGGTCAGGGCGGATCCGATCAGGCCGGACGAACCCGCGATCGCGATGACGGGCTTCGCCACGGTTCGCCAGCCCCCTAAAGACCCAAGTCGGCCTCGAACGCGCCCTCTTCGAGCCGGTGCTTGATCGTGGTGAGGAAGCGCCCGGCGTCAGCGCCGTCGATGAGCCGGTGGTCATACGTCAGCGGGAGGTAACAGATGGACCGGACGCCGATCGACTCATTGCCGAATTCGTCGACGATCACCCGGGGCCGCTTCACGATGGCGCCGGTGCCCAGCATGGCGGCCTGCGGCGGGACCAGGATGGGGGTGTCGAACAGCGCGCCCTGGCTGCCGATGTTGGTGATGGTGAACGTGCCACCGGACAGCTCGTCGGGCTTGAGGTCCCCCGACCGGGCGCGCGCGGCGATGTCGGCGATGGCCCGGGCCAGACCGGCCAGCGACAGATCGCCGGCGTTGTGGATGACGGGGGAGAGCAGGCCCTGATCGGTGTCGACGGCGAAGCCGAGGTGCTCGGCGTCGTAGTAGGTGATCTCCTTGGTCTGCTCGTTGTAGCTGGCGTTGATGTTGGGGTGAATCTTCAGCGCGTCGATCACCGCCCTGGCGATGAACGGCAGGAAGGTCAGGTTCACCCCCTCCCGCTCGGCGAACGCGGACTTCGCCCTGGCCCGCAGACCGACGATCCGGGTCATATCGACCTCATGGGTCTGGGTGAGCTGGGCGGTGGCCTGCAGGGATTCCCGGGTCTTGTTGGCGGTGAGCTGGCGGATCCGGCTGGCCTTCTGCGTGGTGCCGCGCAGGTGCGCCAGCGCCGGTGCCGGGGCGGGCGCGGCCGGCTGAGCCGCCTTGCCGTCGACGGCCGGCGCCTGCGGCGGCGCGGCCGCCTTCTGGGGCTGGCTCTGGCGTTGCTTCTCCTCCGCCGCCGCGAGCACGTCTTGCTTGCGGATGCGGCCACCGACCCCGGTGCCGGTCACCTGCGCCAGATCGATGTCGTGCTCGGTGGCGAGCTTGCGCACCAGCGGGGTGACGTAGGGCGACCCGTTCGGGGCCGAGCCGGTGGGCTCGGCCGCCGGCTGCGCCTGCGCCGGTTGGGGTTTCGGTGCGGGCGCCGGTTCGGGCTGGGCGATCGGTTGCGGCTCGGGCTTCGCCTCGGCCTTGGGGGGTTCCGGCGCCGGCTCGGGCTTGGGTTCCGGCTTGGGCGCGGGCGGGGGAGCGGACGCGGCCTGGGCGCCGCTGCCGATCCGGGCCAGCTCGCCGCCGACCGGCACGGTCGCGTCTTCCTCGGCGGTGATGCTGACCAGGACGCCGGCCACCGGCGACGGGATCTCGGTGTCCACTTTGTCGGTGGACACCTCGACCAGCGCGTCGTCGACCTGGACGGAGTCGCCGACCTTCTTCAGCCAGCGGGTCACCGTGCCCTCGGCTACCGACTCGCCGAGCTCCGGCATCAACACCGGCGTCGCGTCGCCGCCACCGGAACTCGCCCGGGCGGGCTCGGGCTCCGGCGGGGCCGCCTGGGGCTCGGGCTCGGGCTCGGGCTCGGACTCGGGCTCCGGCGGGGCGGCCTCGGCCTGCGGTTCGGGCTCGCTGGGCGCCTGCGGGGCCGCCTGCGAACCGCCGCCCCCCGAACCGCCCTCTGCCGAGTCGCCGATGACGGCCAGTTCGCCGCCCACCTCCACGGTGTCGTCTTCCTGGGCGACGATCTTCGTCAGCACACCGGCCGCGGGCGACGGGATTTCGGTGTCGACCTTGTCGGTGGACACCTCGACGAGGGGTTCGTCGAGTTCGACCGTGTCGCCTTCCTGCTTGAGCCAGCGGGTGACCGTCCCCTCGGTGACGCTTTCACCGAGTGCCGGCATCTGGACGGAGAAGGCCATCTTTTCTGACTCCTCGATCGCTCGTGGGTCGGGGCGGGTCGAACATCTCGCTAGCCGTTGGAAAGTAACTATCCGAAACTATCCTGTCACTGCGTCCGCGCCGGCACACATCCAGGGCGGACCGCGCGCGGCTGCCGGGACGGCCCGAACCCCCTTGCTACGGTGTGGCCACTGCAGTTCAAGCGGGGAGGTCGGAGATGCAGGCAACACAACAGCCAACCCAGCACTTCGTGGACAGCGCCGACGGCGCGCGGATCGCGGTCTACGAGGAGGGCAACCTCGAGGGCCCCACCGTCGTGCTGGTGCACGGCTTCCCCGACTCGCACGTGCTGTGGGACGGGGTGGTGCCGCTGCTGGCCGACCGGTTCCGCGTCCTTCGGTACGACAACCGCGGCGTCGGCGCGTCCTCGGCGCCCAAGCCGGTGTCCGCCTACAGCATGGACCGGTTCGCCGACGACTTCGCCGCGGTGACCGGCGAGCTCAGCCCCGGCCGGCCGGTGCACGTGCTCGCCCACGACTGGGGCTCGGTGGGCGTCTGGCATTACCTGAAGCGGCCCGGCGCCGGCGACCGGGTCGCCACGTTCACGTCGGTGTCCGGACCCAGCCAGGACCAGTTGGTCGACTACATCTTCGGCGGGCTGCGGCGGCCCTGGCGGCCCCGCACGTTCGCCCGGGCGATCAGCCAGGCGCTGCGGCTGAGCTACATGATCTTCTTCTCGATCCCGCTGGTCGCCCCGCTGTTCCTGCGGCTGACGCTCTCGATCCCCGCGCTCCGGCGCAACGCCGTGGACAACATCCCGGCCGAGCAGATCCACCACTCGCCGCAGCTGGCCCGCGACGCCGCCCGCTCGGTGAAAACCTATCCCGCCAACTACTTTCGGTCGTTCTCCAGAAAACGGCCGGTTCCGGTCGTCGACGTGCCGGTGCAGTTGATCGTCAACACCAGGGACAAGTACGTGCGGCCGTACGGCTACGACCACACACCGCGTTTCGTCCCGCGGCTGTGGCGGCGTGACATCAGGGCCGGCCACTTCTCGCCGATGTCGCACCCGCAGGTGATGGCCGCGGCCGTGCACGACTTCGCGGACCTGGCCGAGGGCAAGCCGCCCAGCCGCGCGCTGCTGCGCGCGCAGGTCGGTCGGCCCCGCGGCTCGTTCGGCGACACCCTGGTGTCGGTCACCGGCGCCGGCAGCGGGATCGGCCGGGAGACGGCGTTCGCGTTCGCGCGGGAGGGCGCCGAGCTGGTCGTCAGCGACATCGACGAGGCGGCCGTCAAGGCCACCGCCGCCGAGATCGCCACCCGCGGCGGCGTCGCGCACCCCTACGTGCTCGACGTGTCCGACGCCGGGGCGGTGGAAGCGTTCGCCGAGCGGGTCAGCGCCGAGCACGGCGTACCCGACATCGTGGTCAACAACGCCGGCATCGGGCAGGCCGGCGGATTCCTGGACACCCCGGCCGAGCAGTTCGACCGCGTGCTCGACGTCAACCTGGGCGGCGTGGTCAACGGCTGTAGGTCATTCGCGCGGCGGATGGTCGAGCGCGGCACCGGCGGATACATCGTGAACGTCTCGTCGATGGCCGCGTACGCCCCGCTGCAGTCGCTGAACGCCTACTGCACGTCGAAGGCGGCGACCTACATGTTCTCCGACTGCCTGCGCGCCGAACTCGACGCGGCCGGCGTGGGTTTGACCACGATCTGCCCGGGTGTCATCGACACGAACATCATCAACACCACCCGCTTCGACGCGCCCGCAGGCAAGGGCGAACAGGTCGACGGCCGGCGCGGCCAGCTGGGCAAGATGTTCGCGCTGCGCCATTACGGCCCCGACAAGGTCGCCAACGCGATCCTGTCGTCGGTGCAGAAGAAGAAGCCGATCCGGCCCGTCGCGCCGGAAGCCTATGCGCTGTACGGCTTTTCGCGCCTCGCGCCGCAGGGGCTACGAAACTTCGCGCGGATGCGCGTCATCTGACGCTCAGGTGCCGGCCCGCGCCGCGCCCTGACGGCCGGTGAGCAACGCCCCGCCGATCGCGATGAGCCCGACGACCGCCAGCGGGATCGACCACATACGCCGGCTGCCCACCGACGACTGGCACTGCGCCACGTAGTCGGTGTGCGGAACAACCTGGTTCAGGATCGGGATGTTCGCCACGCTGTTGTTGTTCGCGCTTCTGGCCGCGGACAGGTCCGTGGCGACCGCGTTCCCGCAACCGATCGAATGGCCGTTGCCGTCCGAAATCGACACCGGCGCCAAGAGCCCGATCACACCGGCCAGCAGGAGCACGGCGCCCACGCCCAGGATCAACCGTCGCACCGTCACGATCTCGCCTTTCTTCGTACGGGTTTTCGAACGGTGGGAGATTAGCCGCTGTACGGGGCCGGTAAACCCGAAGCCGGCTAGATTCGGCGCCCGGTTCGTGGGTATTCCGCCGCGGTGACCGAGAGGGGGAACAGGCCGTGGTGCTGAGTGCGACGCGGGATATGCCCGTGCCTTGCGAGCGGGTCTGGGAAGTGCTGGCCCAGGGATGGACCTACACCCAGTGGGTGGTCGGCAACAGCCGCATGCGGGCCGTCGACCCGAACTGGCCGGAGCCGGGCTCCTCGATCAAGCACTCGATCGGGATCTGGCCGTTGGTGATCAACGACGCGACGTTGGTGGAGGAGTGCGAACCGCCCCACAAGCTGGTGCTGTGCGCCCGCCTGGGACCGCTGGGCGCCGCGCGGATCACGATGCTGCTGCACGGAACCGCGCAGGGCTGCCGGGTAGAGATGATCGAAGTGCCCGTGCAGGGCCCGATGAAGGCGGTTCCCAACTCCCTCGCGCTGGCCGCGGCCTACCCGCGCAACAAGGAGTGCCTGTGGCGGCTGGCCGCGCTGGCCGAGCGCATGGAGCCGAGCCAGGTGAAGTGAGCGTCCGGGACGCCGCCGACGCCGTCGTCATCGGGGCGGGGCACCACGGGCTGGTCGCCGCCTCGATGCTGGCCGACGCCGGCTGGGACGTGCTGGTGCTCGAGGCGCAGCCGGAACCCGGTGGCGCCGTGCGCAGCGCGGAGCTGACGCCGGGCTACATCACCGACCTGTTCAGCTCCTATTACCCGATGACGGTCGCCTCACCGGCGATCGCGGCCCTGGCGCTGGAGGACCACGGACTGCGCTGGTCGCATGCGCCCGCGGTGGTCGGGCACCCGCGCAGCCCGGACGACGACGACCCGCCCGTCGTCTACCGCGATCCGGCCCGCACCGCAGCGGAATTCGCGCGCCGGGAACCCGCCGACGGCGAAAACTGGTGGCGGGTGGTGGACTTGTGGCAGCGGATCAAGGCGCCGCTGCTCGATGCGATGCTGGCACCGTTCCCGCCCGTGCGTCCGCTGCTGCGGCTGCTCACCAAACTCGGCACGGCTGAGGCGCTTCGGGTCGCGCGGCTGCTGGTGCAGCCCGCCAGCACCATGGCTAGCCAGCTGTTCGCCGGCGAGGCGCCCCGAGTGTTGTTGCTGGGCAACGCGATGCACGCGGACGTTCCGCCGGACGCGCCGATCAGCGGCGCCATGGGATTCCTGATGACGATGCTGGCCCAGGACTGCGGCTGGCCGGTACCGGTCGGCGGTTCCGGGCAGCTGACGGCCGCCCTGGTCAACCGCGCCCGCTCCGCGGGCGCGCGGATCGAATGCAACCAGAACGTCTCCCGCATCCAGGTCCGGGGCGGGCGTGCCGTCGGGGTGACGACGGCCGAGGGGCGCACGATCGCGGCGCGGCGGGCGATCGTGGCCGACGTGACCGCGCCGCGCCTGTTCTGCGACATGCTGCCGCGGGACGCGGTGCCGCCCAGGCTGTTGCGCGACCTCGAGCACTTCATGTGGGACCCGCCGGTGGTGAAGGTCAACTATGCGCTCGGCGGGCCCGTGCCATGGCGGGCCCAGAACCTGCGCGGGGTGGGCACCGTCCACCTGGGCGCCGACGGTGACGGGCTGGTCCGCTGGATGGCGGACCTGAACACCCGGGTGGTGCCCGAACACCCGTTCATGTTGTTGGGGCAGACCACCACGGCGGACCCCAGCAGATCGCCGGCGGGGACCGAAAGTGTTTGGGCTTACACGCATTTGCCGCGTAACGTCGCCGACGACGCGTCGGCCGACCGGCTCGCCGCAGGGGTGGACCGGGTCATCGAGGAACACGCGCCGGGTTTTGGCGCGGCGGTCGTCGACCGGTTCGTGCAACGGCCCTCGGACCTGGAGGCCAGCGACGCCAACCTGCACATGGGTGCGCTCAACGGCGGGACCGCGCAATTGCAGCAGATGCTGATCTTCCGCCCGGCGCCCGGCATGGGCCGGGCCGAAACCCCGGTGCAGGGGCTGTATCTGGGCAGCGCGTCGGCGACCCCGGGCGGCTCGGTGCACGGCGCCTGCGGTCGCAACGCGGCCAACGCCGCGCTGGCCGCCCAGGGCATGACGGGCTGGCCGCGCCGCCAGGTCAAGCGCGCGGTGTTCTCGTTGGTGGCAGGTAAGCGCTAGCTGCCGAGCGTCACGCGGGCGTGACGCTCGGGGTCGGGCGGCGGCGGGCCTGCATATCAGCCGTTCTCGGCGATGTCCTCGAGCACCGCGAACATGGTGCGGGTCGGCACACCCGTGCCGCCCTTGGGCGTGTACCCCCACGGGCTGCCGGTGTTGAACGCCGGGCCGGCCACGTCGATGTGCGCCCAGCTCACACCGTCGGCGACGAACTCGCGCAGGAACACCCCCGCCACCAGCATGCCGGCGAAGCGTTGCCCGCTGATGTTGGACAGGTCGGCCACCGTCGACTTCAGGTCGTCCTTGAGTTCGTCGGGCAGTGGCATCGGCCAGCCGTTCTCGCCCACCCGTTGCGAGACCGCGGCGACCCGGTCGCGGAACTCGTCGCTGCCCATCACCCCGGGGATCCGGGCGCCCAGCGCCACCGTCTGCGCGCCCGTCAAGGTCGACGTCTCGATGAGGTAGTCCGGGTTGTCCTCGCACGCCCGCACGATGGCGTCGGCCAGGATGAGGCGGCCCTCGGCGTCGGTGTTCTGCACCTCGACGGTGATCCCGCCGTACTGCGTCAGCACGTCGCCGGGACGCTGCGCCGTGCCCGATGGCATGTTCTCGGCCATCGGCACGGTGGCGATCACGTCGATGGGCAACCCCAACTGCGCGGCCAGCGTCACCGTCGCGACGACCGCGGCCGCCCCGCCCATGTCGGAGGTCATGTGGTGCATCGACGCAGCCGGCTTGATCGAGATGCCGCCGGTGTCGAAGGTGACGCCCTTGCCGACGAGGGCCACCTTCTTCGCCTGCTTCGGCTTCTTGGCCAGCTTCGAACCCCGGTGGGTCAGCCGCACCAACCGGGGCGGCCGCGACGAGCCCTGCCCGACCCCGATCACGCCGCCGTAGCCGGCCTTTTGCAGCGCCTTCTCGTCGAGCACCTCCACCTCAAGCCCCACGGCTTCGCCCAAAGACCTTGCACGCTTGGCGAATTCGGCGGGAAAGAGGTGACTCGGCGGGGTGTTGACGAAGTCGCGCGCGGTGGCCACCGCGGTCGCCACTGCGGCGCCGTGGGCGCTGGCGGCTTTCGCGTCCTTCGCGGTGGACAGCACGGTGATCTTGCGCAGCCCCTTGTCTTTCGGCGCGGTCTTGCCGCTGCGGAATTCGGTGAACCGGTAGCTGCCCAGGATCAGGCCTTCGACGGCGGCCGAACAGACGTCGACGCCGGGCAGGCCGGCGAGGGTGGTGAGCACCGTCTCCGCCGTGCCCAGCGAGCGCGCGGCCACACCGGCCGCTCGCCGGATCGTGTCGGCGGGCCATTCGGGTCGCGGTTTGCCGAGGCCGATCGCCAGCACGCTGGACACCGGCAGCGACGGCACCACCAGGCGGTGGACCTGCTCGCTGCCGCCCGTGGCGTCCAGTGCGCGCAGGCCGGCCTCGATGTCGGCGACCGCCTCGGCCGGCAGCAGCGACTCGCCGTCGGCGATCGTCGCCCCGGGCCTGTCCTCGTCCCCGGTCGAGACGACCGGCACGATCAGCACCGAGGAGCCCACCCCGCGTTTGGGCAGCGACGTGGCGACGTTGACGGACGGGCTGGCGTAGCTCGATTCGGTGCTCACGGGCATTTACCCTAAACGCCGCAGCCCGGGCCGGGCTCGGCGGCGTCCCGGCCGTGCAGCTCGAAGGCGACGACGGGAGCGTCAAAACCCTTGAGGTCAAAGGGGCCACGCGCCGCCGCCGGCCAATCCGGCAACTGCTCGTGCAGGGCCGCGTCGGCCAGGATCTGGCCCGGGGTCGCCGCCCCGACCAGACGCGCCGCCAGGTTGACCGGACTGCCGAAGTAGTCCCCGTTGATCGCCAGAACGGTTCCGTAGGCGAGGCCGGCACGGACCTGCAGCCCCTCCTCGCGCGCCCGCGGATGGTCGACGAGGTCGGCCGCCGCCCGGGCCAGGCGTTCGGGCGAGGCGCTCACCCACATCACCTCGTCACCGATGAACTTCACCACCCTCCCGCCGTCGCGATGCACCACGTCGGCGACCGTTCCGGCGAATTCGTTGAGCAGGGCCGAAAGCTGTGCGGGGGTGAGCGCGCGGGTGAGCACGGTGAAGCCGGACAGGTCGGCAAAGCCGATGCCGCACACCACGCTTGCGGAGGTGTCGCGCAGGACGCCCTCGAAGTGGGTACGGGCGCCGGTCAGGTGGTGGCGGTGGACGACGTCGATCAGCGCCGAGATCCGCGGGACGAACTCCGCGACCGCGCGGTACGCCTGCGCGGTGGCGAGCTCGTCGTGGGTGTAGGTCATCTGGATGTCCGGCGTCCCGGCCCGGATCGCCGTCGACTCGGCTTCGGCGAGCCGTGCCATCGCGGCGCCGAGCACCCGCAGCAGCCCGAACGCGCCGTCCTCACCCACCACCGTCTTCAAAGCGACCCAGGTGGCCAGCGCGTCGACGTCGGCCTGGCTCAGCGTCGGGACGTCGGGGCCGGCCACGGTCAGGCCGAGCAAACCCCACGCGTGGGCGACCTCGTCGGGGGACAGGCCGAGCTGTTCGGCTGCGGTCGCCATCGTGTGGACCGGCCGTCCCGACCATTGCAGGACGTCCCCGGCGAGCCCGAACAGCCGCCCGCGCCGCTCGGCCTCCGCCATTTCCTCGACGGTGAAGCCGAGTTCGTCGAGGTACTTGATCAGGTCGGCCCGGTCGCGCGCGCGGGCGATTCCGGCGGCCTCGAGCGCTTCGAAGTCCGGGGAATCGACCACCCGCCCAAGTGTGCCAGCACCCGGGATTAGGGTGAACCGTCGTGACCGACCTGCAGCACGGCCCACTGGAAGACCGCCACCGCGACCTGGGGGCCAGCTTCGCCGAGTTCGGCGGCTGGTTGATGCCGGTGTCGTACGCCGGCACCGTCAGCGAGCACAACGCCGCCCGCAACGCGGTCGGCCTGTTCGACGTCAGCCACCTGGGCAAGGCGCTGATCCGCGGGCCGGGTGCCGCCGAGTTCGTCAACGCGACGCTCACCAACGACCTGAGCCGCATCGGGCCGGGCAAGGCGCAATACACCTTGTGCTGCACCGAGTCCGGCGGCGTCATCGACGACCTGATCGCCTACTACGTCGACGACGACGAGATCTTTCTGGTGCCCAACGCCGCCAACACCGCCGCGGTGGTCGAGGCGCTGCAGGCGGTGGTCAGGCCCGGGCTGACGATCACCAACGAGCACCGCTCGTATGCGGTGCTGGCGGTGCAGGGTCCGCGCTCGGCGGACGTGCTGGGCGGGCTGGGGCTGCCGACGGGGATGGATTACATGGGCTACGCCGACGCGACCTACGCGGGCGTGCCGGTGCGGGTGTGCCGGACCGGATACACCGGGGAGCACGGCTACGAACTGCTCCCGCCGTGGGACTCGGCGGGTGTGGTGTTCGACGCGCTGGCCGCGGCGGTCGCCGCCGCCGGCGGCGAGCCCGCCGGTCTGGGCGCCCGCGACACGCTGCGCACCGAGATGGGCTACCCACTGCACGGACACGAACTGGCGCTGGACATTTCGCCGCTGCAGGCCCGATGCGGCTGGGCGATCGGCTGGAAGAAGGACGCGTTCTTCGGCCGGGACGCGCTGCTGGCGGAGAAGGCGGCGGGGCCGCGGCGGCTGCTGCGCGGGCTGCGGATGGTGGGGCGCGGGGTGCTGCGGCCCGGCCTGGCCGTGCTCGCCGGCGAGACGCCGGTCGGGGTCACCACGTCGGGGACGTTCTCCCCGACGCTGCACGTCGGCATCGCGCTGGCGCTGATCGACGCCGACGCCGGCGTCGAGGATGGTGAGCGGGTCACCGTCGACATCCGCGGCCGCGCCGCCGAGTGCGAAGTGGTGCGGCCGCCGTTCGTCCAAGCGAAAACGCGTTAGTGCCGCAGGTTCGGGTGAAAAGCCCGGTCGCAGGCGGATATACAATCAGCCCCATGACCAGCGGCTCCCTCGAGTTCACGGTTTCCCGTTCCGCGCACCCCGCGACCGACGCACAACGTGAATCCATCCTGGCCGAGCCCGGTTTCGGCAAGTACTTCACCGACCACATGGTGTCGATCGACTACGACGACGAGCGGGGCTGGCACAACGCGCGCGTCATCCCGTACGGCCCGATCGAGCTGGACCCGTCCGCGATCGTGCTGCACTACGCGCAGGAGATCTTCGAGGGACTCAAGGCGTACCGCTGGGCCGACGACTCGGTCGTGTCGTTTCGCGCGGAGGCCAACGCCGCCCGCATGCGGTCGTCGGCGCGGCGGCTGGCGATGCCCGAGCTGCCCGACGAGTTGTTCATGGGCTCGCTGTGTCAGCTCATCGCCGTCGACAAGCCGTGGGTCCCCGCGGCCGGCGGTGAGGACGCGTTGTATCTGCGGCCGTTCATCATCGCCACCGAGCCCGGACTCGGCGTGCGGCCGTCGAAGCGGTACCGGTATCTGTTGATCGCCTCGCCGGCCGGGGCGTACTTCAAGGGTGGCGTCAACCCCGTCACGGTGTGGGTGTCGACGGAGTACGTGCGGGCCAGCCCGGGCGGCACCGGGGCGGCCAAGTTCGGGGGCAACTACGCCGCGTCGCTGCTGGCGCAGGCCGAGGCCGCCGCGCAAGGGTGCGACCAGGTGGTGTGGCTGGACGCCGTCGAACGGCGCTTCGTCGAAGAGATGGGCGGGATGAACATCTTCTTCGTGTTCGGCAGCGGCGGGTCGGCGCGGTTGGTGACCCCGGAACTGTCCGGTTCGCTGTTGCCGGGCATCACCCGGGATTCGTTGCTGCAGTTGGCGATTGACGCTGGATTCTCGGTCGAGGAACGCAAGATCGACATCGACGAGTGGCAGAAGAAGGCCGCCGCCGGCGAGATCACCGAGGTGTTCGCCTGCGGCACCGCCGCCGTCATCACCCCGGTCTCCCAGGTCAAGTACGGCGACACCGACTTCACCGTCGCCGACGGTCAGCCCGGCGAGGTGACGATGGCGCTGCGCGACACGCTGACCGGGATCCAGCGGGGGACTTTCGCCGACACCCACGGCTGGATGGCCCGGCTGGGCTGAGCCCCGCCGGCCGAGCGCCCGGTCAGCCGGGCGCTCGGGCCCCGGAGCCCGGCGGGCCGGACGCTCGGGGCCGCCTAGAACCGCACCACGGCGGCGAGCGCCACGGCGCTCACCGTCGTGGTCAGCTCGATGGCGGCGCCCAGCACGTCACCGGTGATGCCGCCGAATCGGCGCACGCAGTGCCGCACCAACGCCGCGCCGCAACACAGCGCGGCCAGCACCGCGACCGGCCCCTGCCACGGCCGCGGGCCCGCCGCCAGCGCGGCGACCAGCAGCGCCGCGACCCAGGCCGCCACCACGGCCGCCGGCTGGCTGCCGGCGACCCGCGCGCCCAGGGTGCTGCCGGCGGCCGCCGGCACCGACCGGCGGCCGGCCAGCACCGCGGCGACCCGCCCGGCGCCGACCGCCACGGCCACGCCGATGAGCCCCGGCCGCCCCGCGGCGCCCAGCGCCGCGAAGGCCAGCCCTTGCAGGGCGATCACCAAGACGACGGCCGCCGCGCCGAACGGTCCGGTCGAGCCGTCGCGCATCACCGCCAGGGCGCGTTCCGGCGGGCCGTAGCAGCCCAGCCCGTCGGCCGTGTCGGCGACACCGTCGATGTGCAGCCCGCGCGTCGCCGCCAGCAGCGCCGCCACCGCCAGCAGGCCCGGCAGCGCGCTGGACGGTCCGAACACGTGAACCCCGCCCCACACGACGGCCGCGGCCAGCGCGCCCAGGGCCGCACCCACCACCGGCAGCGCCGTCATGGCCCCGCGGCCCATCGGTGCGGTGCGCGAACCCGGGACGGGCAGAACCGTGCCGAACGCGAAAGCCGTTGCCAGCGAACGCATCACGGCGGGGGAGCGGGCCGCTGGGAGACGCCGGCCTGGGTGAAGGTGGCCATCGACGACAGCGTGGCCACCGCGGCGCGCAGCACCGGCAGCGCCAGCGCGGCCCCGCTGCCCTCGCCCAGCCGCATCCGCAGGTCCAGGATCGGCTCCAGCCCGAGCTCGGTCAGCGCCAGGGCGTGGCCCGGCTCGGTGGACCGGTGACCCGCCTGCCACCACAGTCGGGCGCCGGGGGCCAGCCGCTCGGCGACCAGCGCGGCGGCCGTCACCGCCATCCCGTCGAGCAGCAGCGGGGTGCGCCGCACCGCGGCCTGCGCGCAGAAGCCCGCCATCGCGGCAAGGTCGGCGCCGCCGCCGCGGCGCAGCAGCGCGACCGGGTCGGGCAGCACCGGCCGCGCCCGGAACAGGGCGTCGCGCACCGCGGCCGTCTTGCGGGCCCATGCGGCGTCGTCGATCCCGGTGCCGAAGCCCACCACCGCGACCGGTTCGGCGTTGGTCAGCGCCGCCACCAGCACCGCGGCCGGGGTGGTGTTGCCGATCCCCATGTCCCCGGCGACGAGCAGGTCGGCGCCGGCGTCGACCTCCTCGTCGGCGATGGCCCGGCCCGCGGCGATCGCGGCGACGGTCTCGTCGCCGGTCAGCGCGTCCTCGACGGCGATGTCGCCGCTGCCGCGCCGCACCTTGTGGGCGCCGATCCGCTCGGTCAGCGCGTCGCCCGCCACCGCCAGGTCGGCGACCCGCACCGTCGCACCGGCGAGGTCGGCCAGCACGTTGATGGCCGCCCCGCCGGCGTCGAAGTTGGCGACCATCTGGGCGGTCACCTCCGGCGGGTAGGCCGACACCCCGGACCGGGCGACGCCGTGGTCGCCGGCGAAGACCACCACCCGGGCGCGCTCGAATTGCCTTGGCGGGCAGTGCCCTTGGCACGATGCGATCCACGCCGACAGGTCTTCCAGGCGCCCCAGCGCGCCCTTGGGCTTGGTCAGCGTGTCCTGGCGGGCGCGGGCGGCTGCGGCGACGCCCGCGTCGGGCGGCGACACCGGGGCGAATTCCATCATGTGGCCGGGGTTTTGATCGGCACCGCCTGCCCGGCCACCACCAGCACCACCCGGTCGCACAGCTCGGCGACGCGCTGGTTGAGGGTGCCGAGTTCGTCGGCGAACCGGCGCCCCGATGCGGTGGCCGGGACGACGGTCAGCCCCACCTCGGGGCTGACCAGCACCAGCGTGGAGCCGAACGCGCCGACCGCGGCAAGCATGTCGTCGACGGGCGCCGCCACCGACCCGCCGTCCCACCCGTGGTGGCGGTCCAGCGTGCCGGTCAGCCAGCCGCCCAGGTCGTCGACCAGCGTCGGGGTGCCCGGCGAGCCGCGCAATTGGCGTGCGATGTCATCGGTTTCGACCGTGGACCAATGCCCGGGCCGGCGGCCGCGGTGCTCGGCGACCCGGTCCGCCCAGCCCGCGTCACCGTCCGCGGCGGGCCCGGGGGCCAGGTAACAGACCGGCTGGCCGGCCGGCAGCGCCTCGGCGATGGCGTCCTCCGCCCACCGGGATTTGCCCGACCGGATCCCGCCGAGCACCAGCATGCGCACCGCGCTCAGGCGACTTTCCGGCGACGGCTATCCGACATCGCTGCCGCGCTTGACTTGCGGCCGTGGCGTGCGCAACCGTCGCATCTGCGACGCCCGGCTGGCCGCGTACAGGCCCAGCTTCCACCGGCTTTCGGTGTTGTCGGGGAACTTCGCGTCCACCAGCTTGCTCACCTTGCGGCCCAGGAGGAGCCCGTCGGCCATCATCACGGCCATCAGCACCAGCATCGCCGGGGACACGTAAAGCTGCAGCTGCGGGGTGGTGAACATGGCGAACATCAAAAACAGCGTCGCCGGCATGAACAGCCCCAGCAGGTTGCGCCGGGAGTCCACCACGTCGCGCGCGTAACGCCGGACCGGGCCCTGGTCGCGCGGCAGCAGATACGCCTCGTCGCCGGCCATCATGCGCTCGCGCCGGTCCGTCATCCGGGCGCGGTTGGCGGCCCGGTCGGCCTTGCGCTCCTCGCGGCTCAGCTTGGGCCCGGCCAGGGATTTGCGGCGGGCCCGCGCCTCCGCCGCGGTCATCGGTGCGGGCGCGACCGGCCCCTTGCGCGCCGTGCGCCGTGCCTCGTTGCGCTTGGGGGTCGGCCGGCCCTTGGGGCTCGTCCCGCGCGCTCCGCCGGACGGCGCCTCGGGGGTGCCTGCGGCATCGAGCGCGCCCGCGCCGCCGTCGGCGTCTTCGTCCTGGTCCTTCTTACGGCCCATCAACTTCACAGAGGCCAGGTTACTTCGCGGCCGACCGGCCCCGGAATTGGCTTGGAATGCCTTGCTATTAGACCTGCGTCAGCGCCTCACTTGGCCCTACTCTTACCAGTGATGAACGGCTGCCTGTGATGGACGACGGCACCATGGCCTCGGACGATGCTGCTTTGGGCCTCGCTCCCGGCCGTCTGCAGCTGCCCGCCATGCTCGTCCTGGTCGCCCCCGATTGTTACGGCGACAGCATGACGGCCGTGGAGGCCGCCGCGGCCATCGCGACCGGGTGGACCCGGTGCCGCCCAGGCGATCGATTCATCGTCGCCCCGCAGTCCGACGGCGGCCCGGGCTTCGTCGAGGTGCTCGCCAGCCGGCTGGGGGGCAAGACCCGGCGCCTGCGGGTGTCCGGGCCGCTGTCGACCATGGTCGAGGCCAAGTGGGTGTTCGACGCCGGCACGACGACCGCCTATCTGGAATGCGCGCAGGCGTGCGGCCTGGCCCTGCTGGGCGGACCGCCCACCCCGGAGACCGCGATGGCGGCCCACAGCAGGGGAGTGGGGCAGCTGATCGCCGAGGCGCTGCGGGCGGGGGCGACGCGGATCGTGGTGGGGCTGGGCGGCAGCGCGTGCACCGATGGCGGCCAGGGGATGATCGCCGAGCTGGGCGGCCTGGATACCGCCCGCCGTCAGCTGGCCAACGTGGAGCTCGTCGCCGCGTCCGACACCGAATACCCGCTGCTCGGGCCGTGGGGGGCGGCCAGGGTGTTCGGGCCGCAGAAGGGGGCGGACACCGTCACCGTCGCGGCCCTGGAAGTCCGACTGCAGGCGTGGGCGCTCATCCTGGAAGCGGTGGCCGGACGCGACGTCAGCGCCGAACCGGGCGCGGCCGCCGCCGGCGGCATCGGCGCCGGGCTGCTGGCGCTCGGCGGTCGGTGCGAGTCGGGCGCGGCGATCATCGCCCACCACACCCGGCTGGCCGACGATCTGGACATGGCGGAGTTGATCGTCACCGGCGAGGGCCGGTTCGACGAGCAGTCGCTGCACGGCAAGGTGGTGGGTTACCTCGCGGACGCGGCCCGGCCGCGGGGGGTGCCGGTGATCGTGCTGGCCGGACAGGTCGGCCTGGACAACGCCACGGTGCGCTCGGCGGGCATCATGGCGGCCCTGTCCATCGCCGACCACGCCGGATCGGTGCGGCTGGCGCAGGCCGACGCGGCCAATCAGCTCATGGGTCTGGCGTCGGTGGTGGCGGCGCGGCTCGGGAATAGCGGTCCCGCAAGGTACCGTTGATGCAGTGGGTCGTTTCCGGGCGGATCGGGCGGCCTGACGCCGAACCGGTGGGCTCGAGCCTGAAGGGACCCACCCAACGATGAGGCATGTAGGAGAAGCAATGACGGTGCAAAACGAGTCGAGCGCCAAGACGCACGGCGTGATCCTGACCGAGGCCGCCGCCACCAAGGCCAAGTCCCTGCTGGACCAGGAGGGACGGGACGACCTGGCGCTGCGTATCGCGGTCCAGCCGGGCGGCTGCGCGGGGCTGCGCTACAACCTCTTCTTCGACGACCGGACGCTGGACGGCGACCTGACCGCCGAGTTCGGCGGTGTGACGCTGACGGTGGACCGGATGAGCGCGCCGTATGTGGAAGGCGCGTCCATCGATTTCGTCGACACCATCGAGAAGCAGGGCTTCACGATCGACAACCCCAACGCCACCGGCTCGTGCGCCTGCGGCGACTCGTTCAACTGAGCAGCGGGTAACCGCGCGCGGGGGCCGCGCTCAGTACGAGCCCCCCGTGCGCAGCACGTACGAGCACACCATGATCTCGCCCCGCTGGAACAGCAGCTGGGCGATGCCCTGCAGTTCGCCGCGCAACGGGCCGCCGGCCGCGGGGGCGGCCTTCATGGTGAACAGCGCCTGCGCCTGGTACTGCGACAGGTAGACGATCTTGTCGACCGAGGTCACCTCGACCTGGGCGAACTGCTTGCGGAACGCGTCGCTGCTCAGCTTCGCCAACGCCTGGTCGGACCGCTTGTCGCGGACGGCGTCGTACATGCCGCACAACGCGTTGCGCTCGATCTCCGGGATGTCGCGATGGTCGAGCGCGTCCAGGTAGCCCTGGATGGCCGTCTTGGCCGCCCCCTCGGAGAACGTGGCGCCGGTGTTGGCCCCGTTGGTGCGGACGCCGTAGACGATCGCCACGGTCAGGGCGGCCACCAGCGCGACGGCCAGCAGAGTCCCGACGACCAGTCGCCGCTTGGACCGTCGCTGCGGGTAGGGCATCGACGGGGGCGGCTGACCGGCATAATTGGCAGAGCCCATCTCGCCGGCGCGGGGGTCAGTGGGGAACTCGAGGGGCTGAGCCTCGGCCGGGGGCTGGGGCCCGCTCGGTCCGCTACCGCCGAAAATGTGGTTCGGCGAGTGCGGACCTGCCATCGTGGTTCTCCTACGGTGGTAGACGGGACCTTTTGAGGGGGCTCGGTGCGGGATACCCCAAACCAGCGTCGTGGTCCCGGCGACTCGAGCGAGTTCCCTACGGAGGCTAGCGCACCGCTTCGCCTCGACCGTGGACACAGCGACGGTGCACACGCGTGCGTAAGCTAGATAACCTTACTAACGAAGGGCGGAGACATTCGTGACGATCGCGGTGACAGGTTCGATTGCGACCGACAATTTGATGCGGTTCCCCGGCAAGTTTTCCGAGCACCTGTTGGCTGAGCACTTGCAGAAGGTATCGCTCAGTTTTCTGGTCGACGACCTGGTGATCCACCGCGGTGGCGTGGCGGGCAACATCGCCTTCGCCATCGGCGTTCTCGGCGGCGACGTGGCGCTGGTGGGCGCGGCCGGGGCCGACTTCGACGACTACCGGCAGTGGCTGCAGTCGCACGGCGTCAACTGCGACAACGTACTGATCTCGAAGACGGCGCATACGGCGCGCTTCACCTGCACCACCGACGTCGACATGGCGCAGATCGCGTCGTTCTACCCGGGCGCCATGTCCGAGGCGCGCAACATCAAGCTCGCCGACGTGGTGTCGTCCATCGGTGAGCCGGAGCTGGTGATCGTCGGGGCCAACGACCCGGACGCGATGGTGGTGCACACCGAGGAGTGCCGCAAGCTCGGCCTGTCCTTCGCCGCCGACCCGTCCCAGCAGTTGCCGCGGTTGTCGGGCGAGGAGATCGACAAGCTCGTCGACGGCGCCGCCTACCTGTTCACCAACGACTACGAATGGGAGCTGCTGCTCAACAAGACCGGCTGGTCGGAGGCCGACGTGCAGGGCAAGGTCGGCCTGCGGGTGACCACGCTGGGCCCCAAGGGCGTCGACATCGTCGAGCCCGACGGCACGACGACACACGTCGACGTGGTCCCCGAGACCAGCCAGACCGACCCGACGGGCGTCGGCGACGCGTTCCGGGCCGGCTTCCTCACCGGCCGCACCGCCGGCCTGACCCTGGAGCGTTCCGCGCAGCTCGGCTCACTGGTCGCCGTGCTGGTCCTGGAGTCGACCGGGACCCAGAATTGGGGCTGGGACCGCGCGAGCGCCGTGAGCCGGCTGGCCGGCGCCTACGGCGACGACGCGGCCAACGAAATCGCCGCGGTCCTCGCCTGACCCCGGCGAGCAGACGCAAAATCGCATGGCGCGGCGCTGCCGCGCGCGATTTTGCGTTCCCCCGCAAGCGGGAGGTGCCCCCAGCTCGCGGCGAAACCGTCAGAGCTGCACGGGGTAATGCGGCTCGCTGATCTGCGGGACGACGCTGCGCTCGACGAAGATCGCGTGCCACAGCATGAAGATCAGCAGCGTCCACAGCCGGCGGCTGTGATCGCTGACCCCGTTGCGGTGTTCGTCGAGCATGCGCCGGACGGCGGCCAGGTCCACCAGCTGACCCGCCTGCGAGGACGCCACCAACCCGTAGGCCCAGTCCAGCAATTCGCCCGCCCGCAACCAGTGCCGGATGGGCACCGGGAAGCCGAGCTTGGGCCGGTGCAGCACGTGGGCGGGCACGATCGGCTCCAGGGCCCGCCGCAGCGCGTACTTGGTGGTGGTGCGGGTGATCTTGGCCTCGACCGGCAGCCGTGAGGCGACGGCGAACACCTCGGGGTCCAGGAACGGCACCCGCAACTCCAGCGAATTGGCCATCGTCATCTTGTCCGCCTTGACCAGGATGTCGCCGCGCAGCCAGGTGAACAGGTCGATGTGCTGCATGCGGGCCACCGGGTCCCAGCCGGCCGACTCGGCGTACAGCGCGGCGGTGACGTCGGTGTGGGTCCAGTCCTCGCGGAAGCCGGGCAGCACGTCGCGCAACTGCGCGTCGGAGAAGCTGCGGGCGTTGCCGTAGTAACGCTCCTCGAGGGTCAGCGAGCCGCGGTGCAGCAGGCTCTTGCCGCGCATGCCCTCCGGCAGCGGCTTGGACACCTTGCCCATCGACCGGCGCAGCGGCCGCGGCAGATAGTCGAACGGCTTCAGCGACAACGGTTCCCGGTAGATGGTGTAGCCGCCGAACAGCTCGTCGGCGCCCTCCCCGGACAACACCACCTTGACGTGCTTGCGGGCCTCGCGGGCGACGAAGAACAGCGGCACCAGGGCGGGATCGGCCACCGGCTCGTCGAGGTACCAGACGATCTCGGGCAGGGCGGCGACGAATTCGTCCGGGTGCACCACCTTGGCGACGTGGCGGGCGCCGATCGCCTCCGCGGAGGCCACCGCGACGTCGATCTCCGAGAAGCCCTCCCGCTCGAAACCGGTGGTGAACGTGATCAGGTTGGGGTTGTGCCGGATCGCCAGCGCCGCGATCGCGGTGGAGTCGATGCCCCCGGACAAGAACGCCCCGACGGTGACGTCGGCACGCATGTGCTTGGCCACCGAGTCCTCGAGCACCGCGGTGATCTCGTCGTAGCGGGACTGTTCGGTGTCGCGGGTGATCGGGGTGGCGGCGAAGCGTGGGACGAAGTAGCGGGTGACCTCGGGCTCTCGCCCCGGTCGGATGCGCGCGGAGCAGCCCGATTCGAGCCGGCGCACGCCGCGGTGCAGCGTCTCGGGCTCGGGCACGTACTGCAGCACGGTGTAGTGCTGCACGGCCCGTTCATCGAGCGCGGTGTCGAAGCCGATCAGGTCGGCCAGGTCCAGCAGGCATTTCTTCTCGCTGGCCACCGCCGTGCCGCCGGGGCCGGTCGCCATGAAGAGCGGCTTGATGCCGAAAGGGTCTCGGGCACAGAACAATTCGAGGTTAGCGGTGTCCCACAGGGCGAAGGCGAACATGCCGCGCAGCCGGGTGAGCACGCCCGCACCCCAGTAGTGGAAGCCGGCCACGATGGCCTCGGCGTCGCCGTCGGTGGCGAAAACCGCGCCGTGCGCCGCCGCCAGCTCGTCGCGGAGCTCGAGGTAGTTGTAGATCTCGCCGTTGAACACCAGCACGTAGCGGTCGGGGGCCTCCGGCGGCCCCCACCGCAGCGGCTGGTGCGAATGCGCGATGTCGATGATCGACAGCCGGTTGAAGCCGAAGACGACGGTCCCGTCCGCGCCCGGGTCCGCCCAGGTGCCCGGTTCGTCCGGCCCCCGGTGGCGCATCAGGTGCGACGCGCGGGCGATGGCAGCGTCGGCGCGGGCGGCGGCCTCGTCAGAAGCACCGTCGGTGGCACCGTCGGGGGCAGCGACGAACGCCAGCAGACCACACACGGCGCCCCAGTATGCCGCACTTCGGGTGCGCCCGCGGCGGTCACGCCCGGCACGTCCCCAAATGGCCGTCCGGCCCGGCGGGCCGGGGTTTCGTCGCTCGGGTCAGCGGCGTGGTCTACGCTGCGTAGTATTCGATAAACGAGCAGGAGGCGCCGACGTGACACCTCGCGAGCAGGTCCGTTCGCAACGTTTGTCGCAGGGCAGGTTTCAGGGCCGTTTCGGCAGCCGGTCCGGCGGCGTTCGGCAGGGTATGTCCCGTCGTCTGCGGCCGCTGGCGCTGGCCGCGACGTTCGGCGTGTTGGCGTTGACCCTGAGCGGATGCAGCTGGGAGGACGTCCTGGGCCTGGGCTGGCCCAAGGGCATCACCCCGCAGGCCCACGTCAACCGCGAGCTGTGGCTCGGCGCGACGATCGCCTCGCTGGTCGTCGGCGTCATCGTGTGGGGCCTGATCTTCTGGGCCTCCGCCTTCCACCGCAAGAAGGCCACGGACACCGAGCTGCCCCGCCAGTTCGGCTACAACATGCCGCTCGAGCTGGTGCTGACGGTGACGCCGTTCCTGATCATCTCGGTGTTGTTCTACTTCACGGTGGTCGTGCAGGAGAAGATGCTGCACCTGGACAAGGACCCCGAGGTGGTGGTCGACGTCACGGCCTTCCAGTGGAACTGGAAGTTCGGCTATCAGCGTGTCGACTTCAAGGACGGCACACTGACCTACGAGGGCGCCGACCAGGCGCGCAAGAACGCGATGGTCTCCAAGCCCGAGGGCAAGGACGCCCACGGCGAGGAGCTCGTCGGGCCGGTGCGCGGCCTGAACACCTCCGACCGCACCTACCTGAACTTCGACAAGGTCGAAACGCTGGGAACCAGCGACGAGATCCCGGTGCTGGTGCTGCCCACCGGCAAGCGGATCCAGTTCCGGTTGGCGTCCGCGGACGTCGTGCACACGTTCTGGGTGCCCGAGTTCCTGTTCAAGCGCGACGTGATCCCCAACGCCGAGGCGAACAACTCGGTGAACGTCTTCCAGGTCGACGAAATCAACAGGACCGGCGCCTTCGTCGGACACTGCGCCGAGTTCTGCGGCACCTATCACTCGATGATGAACTTCGAGGTTCGGGTGGTGCCGCCCAACGACTTCAAGGCTTATTTGCAGCAGCGCATCGACGGAAAGAGCAACGCCCAGGCATTGCAGGCGATCGGTCAGGCACCGCTCGCGGTGTCCACCCACCCGTTCGACACCCGCCGGGGCCAGTTGGCCGGAAGCCAGCAGTAGGTTAGGACACCAAATGCATATTGAAGCCAGGCTTTTCGAATTCGTCGCCGGGTTTTTCATTGTGGTTGCGGTGCTTTACGGGGTGCTGACCGCGCTTTTCGCCACCGGCGGCGAGGAGTGGGCGGGCACGACCGCGCTGGCGCTGACCGGAGGGCTGGCGTTGATCGTGGCCACCTTCTTCCGGTTCGTGGCGCGCCGCATCGACACGCGGCCCGAGGACTACGAGGGCGCCGAGATCAGCGACGGAGCAGGTGAATTGGGCTTTTTCAGCCCGCACAGCTGGTGGCCGATCTTGGTCGCGCTATCGGCCTCCGTGAGCGCGGTGGGCATCGCGCTGTGGCTGCCATGGCTGATCGCCGCGGGCGTGATGTTCGTTCTTGCTTCGGTGGCGGGGCTGATCTTCGAGTATTACGTCGGCCCCGAGAAGCACTGATCCGACCGGTCAAGGTCACAATCAGATCACGTGATCTGTGGCCGGTTCGCCAGGACTTCTTTGCCCCTCTGCGTTCGGTAGTGTTTTGCCCAGGCAATTGACAATTTCTCAAGCGCGCGCGCAGCGATATGGCCGCGGCGCCCCGCGCGCCGGTGAGGCAGTCGGACAGGGCAGGACAGGATGAGCGGGCCGAAACCCCCGGAATGGGAACCTGAGGAACCCGATTCCGTGAACGAGGCTCCCCACCAACCCGATTCCGGCGGCGAGCCCGCGGACGCCCACGATGGCGGCGGGCGCGAACCCGATGACGAGCTCGGACCCTTCGACGGCGACGCCGAGCCGGCGGCCGATCACACCGGGCAGACCGACGCCTACTCGCGGGCCTATTCGGCTCCGGAGTCGGAGCACTTCATCAGCGGACCGTACCTGCCGGCCGATCTCCGGCTCTACGACTACGACGCCTTCGACGAGGCGGCCGACGCCGAGGACGAACACGCGGCACCCCGCTGGCCGTGGGTGGTCGGAATCGCCGCCATCGTGGCCGCCATCGCGCTCGTGGTGTCGGTGTCGCTGCTGTTCGCGCGCACCGACACCACCAAGCTGGCCAACCCCAACACCACCACCGTCCCGTCGACGCCGCCGATGCAGGACGAGATCACCACCACCAAACC
>NZ_MVIJ01000062.1 GCF_002086735.1 Mycobacterium scrofulaceum
GTGCGCAGCGACCCACCTAACTGTTCGGGGCTGGCCTGGGCGTCGAGCTGATTGATCAACGCGTGCTGCGGTGTGCGCAGCCGGCGGGCCACACTTTCCACCCGCTCCAAGGCGCGCAGCCGCTCCGGGGTGGTGAGCACGTCGAAGGACAAGTCGCACAGTCGGTCCGCGTCGCCGTCGAGCGCGTCGATGACCTCGACGATCTCCTCACGACTACTCGCACCCATGCCCCAGACTCTAGGAACACCCACCGACAAAAACGCCCCCGTTGTGACTCACGAAACCCAAGTGACACAAGGGAATACAGAAATTCCGCGTTACCTACGAACGGCAGTCACACGTTCGACGTCGCGCGATCCCCGGCGGCGCCGTGCAAGCGGTGCGGATCGGGAAGTCGCCGGCGGCGCACCATGTGCACCAGCACCAGGATCGACAGCATCGCGGCGTAGATGCACCACAGCGACGCGAAGGCCTGCACGTAGAGAAGGGCGACCACGACCAGCCCCACCAGGTTCGCCAAGCCGAACACGACGATCGAGCGATAGCCCGACATCAGCGCCGGGCCGATGACGGCGACGACGTAGAGCACCGCCCACAGGTAGCCGTTGTGAACACCGGTCTGGTATTCCAGCGCGTGCGGGTGCGTCTTCACCCCGACGGGTTCGGTGAGGATCACGACGGCCAGGTAGGCCGACACGACGGTGCCCAGCACCGCGAAGGGCGTCACCCGCAGTCGGGCGCCGCGCGGCTCGAGCATCAAGATCCCCCACGGGACGAGCACCGGAAGCAACGGCAGGGCGATGAAGACGTATGCGCGCGCGGCCAACTGCGCCACTCCGGGGGAGACAACGTCGTTGGGCCACACCGCCGCCTCGAGGAACTGGTGGATCGCGAACACCGTCGGCAGCAAGGCGAAGGGCAGTTCGCGCCAGCGCCTGACCTCCCGCAGGCTCGCCACCGCGACCGGAATCAGCGCCGCACCCACGACCAGGTCCGCCGTCGCCGAAAAGCACACCGCGGCAGGGTGCCCGTTTGTGCGGCCGTCAATCCCCCGGCTAGCCCGCTATGGCGGCCGGACCCCGCGACTCCGACGTCACCTCGTCAATCACGGTGTGGATGAACCTCATCTTCTCCAGCACCGCGACCGGCAGCACGAACGGGTACAGGTCGTCGTGACCCATCGACCGGTTCACCATGTTCAGCGACCATGACAGCGGCAGCCACATGTCGATGATCGTCTGGAAAGCGCTGGGCCCCAACGCCGGCCGGTCGAAGGTCGCCGACGCCGACGCGAAGCCGCACCATGCCGACGTGTCCAGGGTGTCGCGGATGTGCAGGTAATGCGCGAACGTCTCGGCCCAGTCCTCGGCGGGATGCATGGTCGCATACGACGACACGAAGTCTTCCTGCCAGTCCTCGGGCGGCCCCTCGCTGTAATGCCGGTCGAGCGCCGCCTGGTAGTCGGCGTCGGGGTCGCCGAACAACTCGTTGAAGCGCGCCAGGTACTCGCCGGACGGGGCGATCAGCCGGTAGAAGTAGTAGTGCCCGATCTCGTGCCGGAAGTGCCCCAGCAGGGTGCGGTAGGGCTCCTCCATCTCCACCCGCAGCTGCTCCCGGTGCACGTCGTCGCCCTCGGCCAGGTCCAGCGTGATGACGCCGTTGTCGTGACCGGTCATCACCTGCTCGTGCGCGCTGGACAGCAGGTGAAAGGCCAGCCCCTGCTCGGTGTCCTCGTCACGGCCGATGATCGGCAGCTTCAGCTCGTGCAGCTCGGCGATCAGCCGCCGCTTGGCCGCCTCGGCCCGGGCAAATTCGGCCAGCCCGGCCGTGTCGGCGTCGTTGGGGCGCACCGTGGTCAGCGCGCAGGACGCGCACAGCAGCCGCGGATTGTTGACCGGCACCAGCCAATTGCATTCGGCCAACAGAAGATTGGCGCACAGCTGATACTCGGCGGCGTCGACGAAACCGGCGTGTTCGCCGGCGTTCTCCTCGGCGATGACCAGCAGGGCCATCTGGTCCAGCGAAAACCCCAGCGCGCTACCGCAATTGAGACATGTGGAGTTCTCGAACGTCAGGCGTTGGCCGCAGTTGGGGCAGTTGAAGTCACGCATGGAGCACGTCCCCCTCGAACGGCACCACGTCGACGGCGACGTCGATCACGCTGTGTTCGGAATCGGTGTAGATGATGCCCCGCAGCGGCGGCACGTCCGCGTAGTCGCGGCCTCGCCCCACGATGATGTAGCGCTCGTCGACCAGCTGGTCGTTGGTGGGATCCAGCCCCAGCCATTCGAACTGGCCGGGCTCCTGCGGTGTCCACACCGCCGCCCAGGCATGGGTGGCGTCAATACCGATCATTCGATCCTTCCCCGGTGGCGGGTCAGTGGCCAGGTAGCCGGACACGTAGCTGGCCGCAAGACCGTTGGCACGCAGGCAGGCGATTGCCAGCCTCGCAAAGTCCTGACATACCCCTTCCCGGGCCGCCAGAACCTCATTTACCCCGGTGGAAATCGTCGTCGAGCCCGAGCGGTAGGCGAAGTCGGCGAAAATTCGCGACGCGAGGTCGCGCAGGACGTCGACCAGCGGGCGCTCCGGGGCGAAACTGGCCGCCGCGTACTCGCGGACCTCGTCGGTGATCTCGGGCGGATTGAGGTCCAAGGTGAACTCGGCGGCGAGCGCTCCCCCGCCCCCGGCCGGACGGGCGGCCTCCCACGGTTGGACCGCCGGGCCGCTGGTGTAGAGCCCGGGGGCCGGCGGATACACGTCGACGATGGAGTCGCTGGTGACCGTCAGGGTGTGGTGCGGCTCGGTGACGTGGAAGTAGGAGCTGATGTTGCCGTACACATCGCCACTGGTGGAGACGTCGGCGGGGGCCGGATCGATGGTCAACCGGTGCACCACGCAACGTTGCCGCAGCGAATCGCGCGGCGTGAGGAACCCGCGGCCGTAAGAGCTGGTCACGACGTCGGAGTACCGGTACTCGGTGCGGTGGGTGACGCGATGGCGGCGGGCGATCCCGGCGTCAGCTTCAGACACAAGGCTGATCACATCACACACCGGGCCGTTACGCGCCGTCCGCGACGCGAACCGTTTGCCAATACGACGGCACGCGCGCCAAAGCGGGAGCACAATCGGAATGTGGCCACGTGGTACGACGTCGCCCGCATCGTTCGTGAGCTGGCACTCACCTCCGAGCCGTCACCGCATGACTGGCGGGTCGGCAAGAAGTTGCTGGCCTGGGAGCGGCCGCTGCGCCCGTCCGAACGCGAGGCCCTGGACCGCGACGGGCTGGGACCGCCGGAGGGTGACATCCTCGGCGTGCGGGTGTCCGACGAGGGGGTCAAGTTCGGGTTGATCGCCGACGAGCCGGATATTTACTTCACCACCCCGCATTTCGACGGCTACCCGGTGGTGCTGGTCGAACTGGACGCGGTCTCGGTCCGCGGCCTCGAGGAGCTGATCACCGAGGCCTGGCTGACGCAGGCGCCGCGGAAGTTGGTCCAGGAGTACCTGGCCCAATCGCGCTGATCTCCCTCACACGTGCCGGAGGTCGATGACCCGTTGCAGATCGTCGACGCACGCGCTGACGGCGTCGGCGAGGATCGACTGCGCTTTGTCCCGCACGCCCGACCGCAGTTCCGACGCGTGCCGACGCGCGGACGCGGTGTACGCGCACGCGCCGGCGGGGTCGCGGTCCGCGAGGGCGGTCGCGGCCGCCAGCACCACCAACACCGAGTGCACGGGCCGGGCGGGCCCCGCGCCGCCGCCGTCCCCGCCGGGGGCCACGGCCCGGGCAAGTTGCAACACCGAACCGGCCAGCAGGGCCACGTACACGGCCTGGTGGTCGGCGGCCTCGAGCGTGTCCCGCAGGCCCCACCGTCGCGGGGCGATGGCGACGACGTGGCGGGCGGTGGTGCGCGCCTCGAGCAGTCCGCTGAGTTGTTCCTGCACCCGGTCGACGGCCGTCAACGGCCAGTCTTGCGGCGGCGCTGTGCGCCCGGCGGCGACGTCCGCGGCGCGTGACAGGACGTCATGCAGCACGCCGAGCACGCCGACGCGCGCGGTCCGCAGCACCTTCAGTGGGTCGGCGGGGAACAGCAGGACCGCGAAGACGATGGCCACCGCGCCGCCGATCAGCGCGTCGAAGATGCGCTCCAGACCGACCCCGCCGCGGTAGAGGGCAAGCACCAGGATCGCCGACACCACGGTCTGGTTCGCGAACATCATGCCGTGCCCGATGAACCCGCCCCCGATGAACACCGCGGCGCCGAGCGCGACCAGCGCGGCGATCGCGATGGGGAACGCCCCCGGCCCCAGCAGCGCCTGCACCGCGGAGCCGAGCCCGATCCCCAGGGTCACCCCGACCATCATCTGAACGGCGCGCTGCGCGCGGAGCACGTTGCTGGTCGACAGCGACACCGCCGCGGCGATCGGCGCGAAGAACGGCTGCGGGTGATCGAGGACGTCGTGGGCGAGGTACCACGACAGGCCGGCGGCCGTCGCGGTCTGGACCAGGTTGAACCACACCACGCGCAGCCGCTTGCTGCCCGCACGCGCGGCGTTCACGGAGTCAGGCCGGTTGCAGCTCGAACAGCGGAATCACCCGGCTGGTCTTCGACTGGTACTCGGCGAACCCGGGCGCCGCGGCGGTGACCTTGCCGAACAACGTGTCCCGCTCGTCGGACGGCAGTTCGCGCGCCGTGACGGCGAACTCCTGCACTCCCTGCGGCGCGCCGATCTCGACGCGCGCCTGTGGGTTGGCGCGCAGATTGTGCACCCACGCCGGGCTGACGGGCGAGCCGGCGAACGATCCGATGATGATCAGCTTGCCGTCGATGCGGAAGTAGGCCAGCGGCGAGACCCGCTGCTGCCCCGACTTGGCGCCGGTCGTGGTGAGCAACAGCAGGTCGGCGTTGGCGAACTGGCCGCCCACGTCGCCGCCGTTGGCGCGGAACTCGTCGATGATGGTCTCGTTGAACGCGTTGATCGTTTGGGTGTCAGGCGTGTCGGTCATAGCCGGTCAAACCTTCTCCCGCTCGGCATCTATTCCGGACCCTCTGCTGAGCGACCGTTGCCGTCCGTTGTGTGTGGGTGGGTGCCGGACGGCGGGTCACCGCACGTGGATGGCTAACCCATTGTCCCCATTGTCAAGATCGCTCCCGCGGCGAGCGAAATGATGGTCACGAGGGCGAAAAAGATCACCGCGATTGCCGCTCGCGCGACGTCCTCCTCGCTGGGGCGCCAGCTGGTCTTGAGGTCAATCAGTGGAGCTTTGACTCGGGCGGCGAATGCTTCGGCCTTGGCTCCGACGGCCGACGCGGCAGTCCGGGGGCTTATCTCCGATTCATGCGCCAGGCCAAAGAAAAAACCCGCACCCGCATGCCGGTAGGCCGCAAAAGGCTCAGTTGCGGCCAATGACGCCGAACTATTCATGTCGTCAACGCTACAAACCGGGCGTGAATACTCAGTCACTGCTCGGCAAAGATGACTAACGGTACGAGCACGAGTCGACAACTAGTGCCCGGCGCCGGGCGACTCACTCGCCACGGCTGCGCCGCGTGCAGGTCATCGATCCGGCTTGGCGTCTATGCCGGACTCCTTGCGCTGCTGCGCAGTGATCGGGGCGGGCGCATTGGTGAGCGGGTCGACGCCGCCGCCGGTCTTGGGGAAGGCGATCACCTCGCGGATCGAGTCCACCCGGGACAGCAGCGCGTTGATCCGGTCCCAGCCGAACGCAATCCCGCCGTGCGGCGGTGCGCCAAAGGTGAAGGCCTCCAACAGGAACCCGAACTTCTCCTCCGCCTCGGCCCGGTCCAGACCCATCACGGCGAACACCCGCTCCTGGATCTCGCGGCGGTGGATACGGATCGAGCCGCCACCGATCTCGTTGCCGTTGCAGACGATGTCGTAGGCGTCGGCCAGCACGGCGCCGGGATCGGTGTCGACGGACTTCTCGAACTCCGGCTTGGGCGAGGTGAAGGCGTGGTGCACCGCGGTCCACGCACCCGAGCCGACGGCCACGTCACCGGCGGCCGTCGCCTCGTCGGCGGGCTCGAACAGCGGCGGGTCCACCACCCAGACGAACGCCCACGCGTCCGGGTCGATCATGTCCAGCCGGGCGGCGATCTCCCCGCGGGCGGCGCCCAGTAGGGCCCGCGACGACTTCGGCGGGCCGGCCGAGAAGAAGATGCAGTCCCCCGGCTTCGCCCCGACGTGCGCGGCAAGCCCGTCCCGTTCGGCGTCGCTGAGGTTCTTGGCCACCGGGCCGCCGAGCGTGCCGTCGTCGGCGACCAGCACGTAGGCCAGCCCCCGGTGGCCGCGCTGCTTGGCCCACTCCTGCCAGCCGTCCAGCGTGCGCCGCGGCTGCGACGCCCCGCCGGGCATCACCACGGCCCCGACGTACGGGGCCTGGAAAACGCGAAAGGTGGTGTCTTTGAAGAACTCTGTGCACTCGACCAGCTCCAGCCCGAACCGCATGTCGGGCTTGTCCGAGCCGAACCGGCGCATCGCGTCGGCGTAGGTGATCCGCGGGATCGGCGTCGGGACCCGGTATCCGATCAACGCCCACAGCGCGGTCAGGATCTCCTCGGAGATCGCGATGATGTCCTCGGCGTCGACGAAGCTCATCTCCATGTCGAGCTGGGTGAACTCGGGCTGGCGGTCGGCGCGGAAATCCTCGTCGCGGTAGCAGCGGGCGATCTGGTAGTAGCGCTCCATCCCGGCCACCATCAGCAGCTGCTTGAACAGCTGCGGGCTCTGCGGCAGCGCGTAGAACGAGCCGGGGTGCAGCCGGGCGGGCACCAGGAAGTCGCGCGCGCCTTCCGGCGTCGAGCGGGTGATCGTCGGGGTTTCGATCTCGACGAAGTCGTGGCCGGCCAGCACTGCGCGCGCGGCGGCATTCACCTTGGAGCGCAGGCGGAGCGCCGCGGCCGGCCCGTCGCGGCGCAGGTCGAGGTAGCGGTACTTCAGCCGCAGCTCCTCGCCGGCGGGCTCGTCGAGCTGAAACGGCAGCGGCGCGCTGTCCCCCAGCACGGTCAGCGAGGAGGCGTTGACCTCGATGTCGCCGGTGGGGATTTCGGGGTTGGCGTTGCCCTCCGGGCGGACCTCGACGACCCCGGTGACCGCGACGCAGAACTCGGCCCGCAACCGGTGCGCCTGGGCCAGCACGTCAGACTCGCGGAACACCACCTGGGCGACGCCGGAGGCGTCCCGCAGGTCGATGAAGATCACCCCGCCGTGGTCGCGGCGGCGAGCCACCCAGCCCGCTAACGTCACCTGCTGACCGGCGTCGCTGCTTCTCAGCGATCCGGCGGCGTGGCTGCGCAGCACAAAAACTCCTCTTCAGCAGGCTTGGGACGAGTGACCAGTCTAGAGGAGGTACTTTCGGACCTATTGCCACCACCATCGCACTAGTCGGCCCGGGCGCCGTCGGCACGACGGTCGCCGCGCTGCTCCACCAGGCCGGGCATTCGGTGCTGGTGTGCGGCCACACCCCCCGTGAGCGCATCGAATTGCGGCCCGACGGCGCGGATCCGATCGTGGTGCCCGGCCCGGTGCACACCGATCCCGGCGAGGTCACCGGCCCCGTCGACGTGGTGGTGCTGGCGGTCAAGGCCACCCAGAACCAGGCGGCGGCCGGCTGGCTGGACCGCCTCTGCGACGCGCACACGGTCGTCGTGGTGCTGCAAAACGGTGTGGAGCAAGTCGAGCAGGTGCAGCCGCACTGCCCGTCGTCGCCCGTGGTCCCCGGGATCGTGTGGTACTCCGCGGAGACCCAGCCCGAGGGGTGGGTGCGGCTGCGCACCGAGCCCGCACTGGTGCTGCCGAGTGGGCCTGCGGCGCAGGCGATCGCCGAGCTGCTGCGCGGTGCCGGGTGCCGGGTGGACTGCGACCCCGACTTCGTCACGGCGGCCTGGCGCAAGCTGCTCACCAACGCGCTGGCCGGCTTCATGGCGCTGTCCGGGCGGCGATCCGGCATGTTCCGCCGCGACGACGTCGCCGAACTGTCGCGCCGCTACGTCGCCGAGTGCCTGGCGGTCGCGCGGGCCGAGGGCGCCAACCTGCCCGACGCCATCGTCGACGAGCTGGGGGACATGTTCCGCCGCGTTGCCGAGGACATGGGCACCTCGATCCTGGCCGACCGTGAGCACGGACGGCGGATGGAGTGGGACATCCGCAACGGGGTGATCATCCGCAAGGCGCGGGCGCATGGTCTGGCGACGCCGATCAGCGACGTCGTTGTGCCGCTGTTGGCCGCGGCGAGCGACGGCCCCGGTTAGATTGATCCCATGTTCCCCTGCGAGCACGTCGACCTGAGCTTCATCGACAGCGCGCCTTTCGTGTTCCGCAACAGCGTCGACCTCGCGATCACGCCGGAGCAGCTCTTCGAGGTGCTCGCCGATGCCCAGGCGTGGCCGCGCTGGGCCAGCGTGATCACCAAGGTGACCTGGACCAGCCCCGAGCCGCGCGGGGTCGGCACCACCCGCGTCGTGGAGATGCGCGGCGGCATCGTCGGCAACGAGGAGTTCTTGGCCTGGGAGCCCTTCAGTCACATGGCTTTTCGATTCAACGAATGCTCGACGCAGGCGGTGGCCGCGTTCGCCGAGGACTACCGGGTCGAGGTGATCCCGGGCGGCTGCCGGCTGACCTGGACCATGGCGCAGCAGCCCGCGGGCCCCGCCCGGCTGGCGATGTACGTGGTGGGGCCGCTGCTGAACCTGGGGCTTCGCCGATTCCTGCACAACCTGCGCAGCTACACCGATGCCCGCTACTCCGCGGCCCCGCAACACTAGGAGCGTGCCATGAGCTTCAACGAGGGAATGCAGATCGACACCAGCACCGCCTCCTCGTCGGGCGGGGGCGGCATGGGGATGGCCCTCGGGGGCGGCGGACTGGGCCTGCTCATCCTGGTCGGCGCGCTGTTGCTGGGCGTGGATCCGGGGCGCGTGCTCAACCAGCAGCAGAACACCAGCGGCTACTCAGCGCCCGGGTTCGACCTGAGCCAGTGCAAGACCGGGGCGGACGCCAACAAGTACGTGCAGTGCCGCGTGGTCGCCACCGGCAACTCGGTGGACGCCGTGTGGAAACAGCTGATGCGGGGCTACACCCGCCCGCACGTGCGGCTGTTCACGGGCTCGGTCGACACCGGCTGCGGGCCGGCGACCACCGCGGTCGGGCCGTTCTACTGCCCCGTCGACCAGACCGCGTACTTCGACACCGACTTCTTCCGGGAGTTGGTCGACAAGTTCGGCTCCAGCGGCGGGCCGTTCGCCCAGGAGTACGTGGTGGCCCACGAATACGGCCACCACGTCCAGCAATTACAGGGCGTCCTGGGCCGCTCCCAGCAAGGGGCGAAGGGCGCCGGCGGCAACGGGGTGCGCACGGAGCTGCAGGCGGACTGCTACGCGGGGATCTGGGCGCACTACGCGTCGACGGTCAAACAGGAGAGCACCGGCGTGCCCTACCTGCAGCCGTTGAGCGACCAGGACATCTCCGACGCCCTGTCGGCCGCGGCGTCGGTGGGCGATGACCGGATCCAGAAGGAAGCGACCGGGCGGGTCAACCCGGAGTCGTGGACGCACGGGTCGTCGGAGCAGCGGCAACATTGGTTCACCGTCGGGTACCAGACGGGCGACCCCAAGCAGTGCGACACCTTCGACGCCCCCAATCTGGGCTAGCGAGCCAGCAGCTGCTTCAGAAGCGCACGGCCGTCCTCGTCGAGCGGCAGCAGCGGCGGGCGGGGATCCCCGACCGGGAAGCCGAGCAGTTCCAGGCCGGCCTTGACCGTGGTGGCCAGGCCCCCGGCGACGATGAACTGCAGCAGCGGCTTGAGGTCGTCGTAGCGGGCCTGCGCCTGGTCGAGGTCATCCGCGCGCACCGCGTCGTACAGGTCGATGCACGGCTGGGGACGCAAACACGGTGCGGCCGTGCACCATCCGGAGGCGCCGGCTTTGAGGGCGTCAAGCACCAACGGGTTGCTGCCGTTGTAGAAGGGCAGCCTGCCGCCGGACAACTCGGAGATGCGCCGCATGCGGGTCAGGTCGCCGGTGGACTCCTTCACCATGGTGACGTTCTCGATGGTGTCGAACATGCGGACCAGCAGCTCCGGGGGCATGTCGACGCCGCTGGTGGCCGGGTTGTTGTAGGCCATGATCGGGATCGAGATGGCGTCGCTGACGCTGCGGTAGTGCGCGACGATCTCGCGCTCGGACAGCTTCCAGTAGGACACCGGCAGGATCATCACCGCGTGGGCGCCGGCCCGCTGCGCGTACTGCGCACGCCGAACGGTCTTGGCGGTGGTCACATCCGAGACGCCGACGATCACCGGGACCCGGCCGGCCACCGTCGCGATCGTGGTGTCGACCACGGTGTCGAACTCGGGCTCGTCCAGGTAGGCCAGTTCGCCGGTGCTGCCCAGCGGTGCGATCGCATGCACGCCGGAGGAAACCAGCCGGCCGACCAGCGCGGCCAGCCTCTCGGTGTTGATGCCGTCGTGGGCGAACGGAGTCACCGGGTAGGCGATGATGCCGTGGACGTCGGGCACGGGCGGACTCCTCGAATCGTGTTGAACGGGGTCTTAATTGGCGAGCGCGTCCGGATGCCGGGCCAGCGCCCGGCGGGCGTAGTAGGCGAAGTTGGCCCGGCTGCGCTGCGGTGAAAGCGTCCAGTCGTGGGCCTCGCGAGCCAGCTGCTCGGGGAGCTCCTTGACGGTGCCGGCCGCCATCGCGGCCAGCTGCAGCCTGGCGGCCCGCTCGATGAGGACCGCCAACGAGCACGCCTCCTCGACGCTGGCGCCGGCCACCACCTGGCCGTGATGCGCCAGCAGCACCGCCTTCTTGTCGCCGAGGGCGGCGGTGATGATCTCCCCCTCCTCGTTGCCGACCGGCACGCCGGGCCATTCGGCGAGGAACGCGCAGTCGTCGTAGAGCGGCGTCGTGTCCATGTGGGAGACGATCAGCGGGACTTCGAGCATCGACAGCGCCGCGACGTGGAATGGATGGGTGTGCACGATGCATTGCACGTCCGGGCGGGCGCGATAGATCCAGCTGTGAAAGCGGTTGGCGGGGTTGGGCATTCCGTCACCGTCAAGGACGTTGAGATCCTCGTCCACCAGCAGCAGGTTGGCGTCGGTGATCTCGTCGAACCCGAGGCCCAGCCGCTGGGTGTAGTAGGCGCCCTCGGCCTCCGCCCGGGCGGTGATCTGCCCCGCCAGCCCCGAGTCGTGCCCGGCGTCGAACAGGGCGCGACAGGTCAGCGCCAGCTTCTGGCGGGTGGTCAGGGCGGCTTCGCTGGCCTGGGAGGCGGTCAGCTGCTCGGCGGCGCGCCGCATCAGTTCGGCTTTGGAATCGGTGAACGTGCCGCCCATATGACACAATGTAACAGAATAGGAAACCTTGTGTCATTCACCCGCGGGAGGCCCGTGACTGCACTACTTCGCGCGGTCCGCACGCAACGCGGCCTGACCCTCGAGGCGCTGGCCGAGCAGACCGGGCTGACCAAGAGCTACCTGTCCAAGATCGAACGCGGGCAGAGCACCCCGTCGATCGCGGTGGCCCTCAAGGTGGCCAAGGCCCTCGACGTCGACGTCGGCCGGTTGTTCTCCGACGGGGAGGCGCGGGAGAAGATCGCGGTCGACCGGGCGCCCGCCGGCGCCGACCGTCGGCGCTACCGGGTGCTGGCGTCGTCGCTGCTGGGAAAGTCCATGTCGCCGTTCGTGGTTCGGCCCGCAGAAGGGCCCGCCGACGATCCCCACCCCGAGCACGGCGGCCAGGAATTCCTGTTCGTGCACGCCGGCAGCGTCGAACTCGGGTACGGCGACCAGACGATCACGCTCGGCACCGGCGACAGCGCCTATTTCGACGCGTCGGTCGCCCACACGATCCGGTCCGTCGGCGCCCGGCCGGCCGAGGTCGTCGTCGTCGCCCACGAGCCGGGCGGCCGCACGCTGCGGTGACGCCGCTCGTCCCATGGCGGCGGCCCGCTTCGCCCAGCTCCGCCGCGCTCACGACCACCGCTCGTCCCATGGCGGCGGCCCGCTTCGCCCAGCTCCGCCGCGCTCACGACCACCGCTCGTCCCATGGCGGCGGCCCGCTTCGCCCAGCTCCGCCGCGCTCACGACCACCGCTCGTCCCATGGCGGCGGCCCGCTTCGCCCAGCTCCGCCGCGCTCACGACCACCGCTCGTCCCATGGCGGCGGCCCGCTTCGCCCAGCTCCGCCGCGCTCACGACCACCGCTCGTCCCATGGCGGCGGCCCGCTTCGCCCAGCTCCGCCGCGCTCACGACCACCGCTAGGTCGTGCGCGCGCCGGGTGCGTGTCCTAAACTTTCACCCCGCCGCACGACGCGAAAGGCGTTGCCCCGTATGTCGGACATGACGCAGGAGCGCACCGACACCGCGGAGGTGTCGGTATGGACCCCGTTGGGCAACCGGGTTTTCCGCGCACTGTTCATCGCGCAGTTCGTCTCCAACGTCGGCACCTGGATGCAGAGCGTGGCCGCGCAATGGTTTCTGGTGGAGGCCCACAGCAGTGCCACCGTCGTGGCGCTGGTCCAGACGGCGAGCCTGGGGCCGACGCTGCTGCTGGGGTTGTTCGCCGGCGCGCTCGCCGACGTGTTCGACCAGCGGCGGCTGCTGATGTTCCTGCAGTCGTACGCGGTGGCGGTGGCGCTGGTGCTGGCCGGGCTGACCTATTTCGGCCACCTCACGCCGGCCGCGCTGCTGTTGTTCACCCTGGCCATCGGCGTCGCCTCCGCGCTGACCGCGCCGGCCTGGCAGGCGATCCAGCCCGAGGTCGTCGCGCGCGACCAGATCACCGCCGCCGCCACGTTGTCGAGCGTGTCGGTGAACGTCGCCCGCGTGGCCGGACCGGCCATCGGCGGCATCGTCCTGGCCGCGGCCGGACCGGCGGCGGTCTTCGCGATCAACGCGATCTCGTTCGTCGGCATCATCGTCGCCCTGGCGGCATGGCGCCGGCCGACGCAGATCGCGCCCGTCGAACGCGAACACCTCGGCCAGGCGATCATGACCGGGTTGGGCTACGCCGTGCACGGCCCGATCTTCCGCAGGATCCTGTTGCGCGCCGCCCTTTTCGTCTTCCCCGCCTCGGCCCTGTTGGCGCTGTTGCCGGTGGCCGCCGCGGATACCTGGCACTTGGGGGCGGGCGGCTACGGTATGGCGCTGGGCGCCATCGGTTTTGGGGCGATGCTCGCCGTCGCGGTGCCCGCGCCGTTGCGGCAGAAGGTGCCGCCCAACACGCTGCTGGCCGGGTGCGCGGCCGCGTACGGCACGGCCACGCTCGCGGTGGTCTGGCTGCCGTTCGCCGCGGCGGCACCCTTCCTGGTGCTGTCGGGGATGACTTGGCTGATCACGCTGACGACGCTGAACGCCGCCGCGCAGCTGCACCTGCCGCGCTGGGTCCGGGCCCGCGGGCTGGCGATGTACCTGCTGGTCTTCACGGGGTCTCAGGCCCTCGGCTCCTTCCTCTGGGGCCTGATCGCCACCCGGGAGGGTCTCGGCGTGGCGCTGACGCTGTCGGCGGTGCTGCTCGGCGCCGCGGCCGTCAGCGTCGTCCCGTTCGGCTTGCGGCCGGACACCGGGAAGCTGAGCCGCGACATCTCGCGGGCCTGGCCGTCGCCGATGGTCGTCTTCGAACCGTGCCCCAACGACGGTCCCGTGCTGGTGACCGTCCGCTATCGGGTCGCGACGGACCGCCTGCAGGATTTCGTCGAGGCGATGAGCGCGGTCAGGCGGTCACGGTTGCGGACGGGCGGCCACAGCTGGGGGCTGTACCACAGCCTCGGACATCCCGACACCGTCCTGGAGAGGTTCACCGTGCCGTCGTGGACGGAATTCGAACGCCAGCACACCGAACGCTGGCTGGAGTCCGACGACGACGGGGTGACGAGGGCGGTGGGCTACACCCTGGACCGCACGCGACGGCACGAGTACTACCTCGCGTTGCGGGTGCACCGCTAAGCGGCTCTACCGGATCACCCTCGACCGGATCACCAGGGGCGCGTCGAGCACGTCACGCCGGTGGTGGCGCTCTGCGTCACCACGACCTGGCCGTCGACGGCGATCTGGCACTGGATCTGCGGGGTGTTCGACGAATCGCAGTCCGGCCAGTGGCAACCGCCGCTCGCGTTGACGAACGCCCACTGATTCGGGTCGTTCAGCGTCGTGTTGTACACCAGCGGCTGGCCCGCGGCGAACGCCGTCTGCACGCTGCTCAGGTACTGCGACGAGTTGGCGTTGAAGGCCGCCTGGCTGGGCGGATCGGAGTTCATGTAGCGGACGTTGCCGGTGAGGTTGCCGGTGGCGGTGATGGTGTAAGTCACCTGGTGGCCGGCAGGATCCGCAGAGGAGGTCGCGGGCGTGACGGCCACCGCTGCGGCTGCCGCAAACGTCGCCACCGCGACCCCCGTGGTCACTATTCGCACGTTCGTCATATCGAAAACGCTACCCAATTCGTTACGGCGCCACGCGTGGAAAAGGTCCCTACGATGCATCTGTGCCCACGGCCTTCGTGTTGTCCGGCGCGGCCAGCCTCGGCGCGATCCACGTCGGGATGCTGCTCGCGCTGGCCGACGAGGGGGAACGCCCCGACCTCATCGTCGGGACGTCCGTCGGCGCGGTCAATGGCGGGTGGATCGCCTCCCGGCCCGACCGCGCGGGGATCCGCGGGCTGGCCGACCTGTGGATCTCGCTGTCGCGAAAGGAGATCTTCCCCGCCCGGCCGATCGCCGGGGCGATGGGCATGCTGGGCCGCCGCTCGCACCTGGTCCCCAACACCGGATTGCGGCGGCTGCTGGCCGACGAGCTGGAGTTCACCCGACTCGAGGAGGCGCCGATCCCGCTGCACGTGGTGGCCACCGACGTGGTCTCCGGCGGCGACGTGCTGCTGTCTTCGGGCAACGCGGTCGATGCGATCGTGGCCAGCGCAGCCATCCCCGGCGTGTTCCCGCCGGTGCGGGTCGGCGGGCGCGACCTGATGGACGGCGGCGTCGTGAACAACACCCCGGTGTCGCACGCCGTCGCGTTGGGCGCGGACCGGGTCTGGGTGCTGCCCACGGGTTATTCGTGCGCCCTTCCCGCCGCGCCGAAGACGGCGGTCAACATGGCGTTGCACGCGATGACCCTCGCCGTGAACCATCGGCTGGCCGTCGACGTCGAGCGCTTCGAGCGGGCCGTCGACTTGCGCGTCATTCGCCCGCTGTGCCCGGTCGCCACCTCCGGGGCCGACTTCTCGCACGCGGCGACGCTCATCGAGCGCTCGCATGCGGCCACCCGCGAATGGCTGGCGGCCCGCCCGCCGTCCACCGGCCAGGCCGGACTGCTCGCGTCGCACCGGCACTGACGGTCGGCCGTTCCGCCGGCGTTCACCGCGCTCGGGTATGAAGCAGGTGTGGTCGACGAGCCCGCACCGCCCCGCGACGGTCCCCCCGTCCCCGGCTTCAGCCGCCGCAGGTTGCTGACGACCGGCGCGGTCTCGGCCGCGCTCGGCGCGGGCGTGGGCGGCGGGGCCGCGCTGCTGTGGTCCCACCCCGGCGCGCCCGCGTTCTGGTATCAGCCGGGCCGCAACGGCGCGCCGCCGGTGACCGGGCTGCACCTGCAATTCGGCCGGCATGCCGGCACCGAGGTCGTCGTCTCGTGGCACACCGTCGAGGCCGTCCGGAACCCCCGCGTGATGATCGGTACGCCGGCGTCGGGGCTGGGGCGCACGGTCGCGGCCGAGACCCGCACCTACCGCGACGCCCAGTCCAACGCCGAGGTCCGGGTGAACCACGCCCGCGTGACCGGCCTGACCCCGGACACCGACTACGTGTACGCGGCGGTGCACGACGGCGCGGAGCCGGAGATGGGCACCGTCCGGACCGGTCCGTCGGGGCGAAAACCGTTCCGCTTCACCAGCTTCGGCGACCAGTCCACGCCGACTCTGGAGAGGATGCCCGACGGCAGCTACGGCACCGACAACATCGGGTCGCCCGCCTCCGCCGACACCACCCTGGCGGTCGAGCGGATGGCGCCGTTGTTCAACCTGGTCAATGGCGACCTGTGCTACGCCAACCTCGCCCACGACCGGGTCCGCACCTGGGCGGCCTGGTTCGAGAACAACACCCGGTCGGCGCGCTACCGGCCGTGGATGCCCGCCGCGGGCAACCACGAGAACGAGTGGGGCAACGGGCCGATCGGCTACGGCGCGTATCAGGCGTATTTCACGGTGCCCGACTCGGGATCGGCCCCCGAGACCCGCGGCCTGTGGTACTCGTTCACCGCCGGCTCGGTGCGGGTGATCAGCCTGAACAACGACGACGTGGCGTTTCAGGACGGCGGCAACTTCTACGTGCACGGATACTCGGGTGGCGAGCAAAGGCGTTGGCTGGCAACGGAACTGGCCGCCGCGCGGCGCGATCGCGACATCGACTGGATCGTTGTGTGCATGCACCAGACGGCGATCTCCACCGCCGACCAACCCGCCAACGGCGCCGACCTGGGGATCCGCGAGGAATGGCTCCCGCTGTTCGACCAGTACCAGGTCGACCTGGTGGTGTGCGGCCACGAGCACCATTACGAACGGTCACACCCGTTGCGCGGCGCGCAGCCGACCGACACCCGCACGCCGATCCCCGTGGGCACCCGCGGTGACGTCATCGACTCCACCAAGGGAACCGTGCACGTGGTGATCGGCGGCGGCGGCACCTCCGCCCCCAGCAACGCCTTCTTCTTCGCCGAGCCGCGCTGCCGCGTGCTGACCGGTGTCGGAGCGTTCGACCCCGGGCTCGGGCGCAAGGCGCCGATCTACGTCCTGGAGGACGCCCCGTGGTCCGCCTTCCGCGACCGGGACAATCCGTACGGCTTCGCGGCGTTCGACGTGGACCCGGGTCAACCCGGCGGCAACACCTCGATCGCGGCCACGCACTACGCGCTGAGCGGGCCATTCGGGGCGGTCACCGAAGTGGACCGGTTCACGCTGACCAAGCCGCGCCGCGACAGGCCGGCCTAGTCAAAACAACGTCGCCTGAACGGGTTCCGGCTCCGCCCGGGGCGCGGCGGGCTGGCGGAACGGGCGTTGCCCGCCGCCCAGCCGGTACTTCGCGATCAGCGGCGCCGCCCGGCCCCGCAGCATCTCGCGGTAACCCGGCGGCAGGTACGCCCCCCGCCGGTACAGCTCGCGGTAGGGAGCCACGAGTTCGGGGTGTGAGCGCCCCAGCCAGGACATGAACCAGCCGCGGGTCGAGCCCCGCAGGTGCAGGCCGAACACCGTGGCGCCGGTGGCGCCGGCCGCCGCGACTTGACCGAGCAGCCGGTCGAGGTGCTCTTCCGAGTCGGTCAGGTGCGGCAGCACCGGCGCCACCATCACGTGACAATCCAGGCCGGCGTCGCGGATCGCGGCGATCAGGCCCAGCCGCGCCTGCGGCGTGGGCGTGCCCGGCTCGACGTCTCGGTGCAGGTCGGCGTCGCCGACCGCCAGCGACACCGCGACCGACAGCGGAACGTGTTGCGCCGCTTCGGCGATCAACGGCAGGTCGCGCCGCAGCAGCGTGCCCTTGGTGAGGATCGACAGCGGCGTGCCGGATTCGGCGAGGGCGCCGATAATGCCGGGCATCAGCGCATAGCGCCCCTCGGCCCGCTGGTAGGGGTCGGTGTTGGTGCCCAACGCGACGGTCTCGCGCCGCCACGATGGCCGCCGCAACTCGCGGCGCAGCACCTCGACGACGTTGCTCTTGACGACGACCTGGCTGTCGAAGTCGCTGCCGCAGTCGAAGTCCAGGTATTCGTGCGTCGGCCGGGCGAAACAGTAGCGGCACGCGTGCGAGCAGCCGCGGTAGCCGTTGACCGTGTACCGGAAGGGCAGCGCCGAAGCGCCGGGCACCTTGTTGAGCGCGGACTTGCACAGCACCTCGTGGAACGTGATGCCCTCGAACTGCGGCGCCCGCACGCTGCGGACGAGGCCGATGCGCTGCAGACCCGGCAGCGCCCCGTCCTCGACGGGCGCCCCGTTGACCGCGATGGCCTGGTCCGCCCAGCGCATGACCTATTCGAACATCAGTTCGACAACGAGTCAAGCGTGCCGGCTCGCCGCCTCTGGGCCGCGCCGGTAGGCGGCGACGTGCCCGAGCGCCATGTCCACGGCCAGTTCGACGGGCCGGGCGTCGCGCATCGTCTGGGCCATCAGCAGCCCGCCTTGCAGCGCACTCATCATGGTCAACGCGAGCTCGGGCGGGTCGGCATCGGCGGCGAGTTCGCCGTTGTCGCGCATCGCCGCCAACCCCGCGGACAGGTACGACTGCCACTCGGTGAAGGCCCGCGCAAGCTCGTGGCGCGCCGAATCGGACCGTTCGGCGAGCTCGCCGACGAGCGAGCCCAGCGGGCACCCTCCGACACCTCGCGTCGCACGGGCCATGGCCACGACGTGATCACACCACCGCTGCAGACCCTCCCACGAAGAGACCTCGCCCAGATTGGGCTGCTGGGCCGCGATGACCTGGGCGAGTTGGGTCTTCACGACCTCGCGGATGAGGGCGTCCTTGTTCGCGAAGTAGTGGTAGAGCTGCGACTTGCTTGCGCCGGTCGCCGCCATCACGTCGTCCAGACTCGTGCCCGCGACCCCCTGACCGTGTACGAGCGATGCCGCCGCCGCGACGATGCGCGCCTTCGTCGCCGCGCCGCGGGTCGTCAGCCGCCCTGCACCGGGGCGCTCCCTAGCTGGCATGCCCGAAGTGTAGAGCGAATTGGACTTGATAGTCCATTTTCGCTTCGGCACAATTTCCCCCGTGACCCGCCTGAGCTTCGGAGAAGATGACACGTCCCACGCATGCAGCCGGCCCCCGGCGTCGGGCAACCCGCGCGGGATGAAATCGTGAAGCCGACACCAGACGATAAAATCTTGAAATACAACTCGATGTTCCTGGGTACGGCAATGTTTTCGTTCGGGTTCCTGAAATTCTTCGAGCCATTTCGTACGTGGTTCGCAATTCAAATCACCAAAAGCGGACTGCCGCGATTCAGCATTCCCATGGCCATCGCGGGCGAGATGTCCATCGGACTCGGCCTGCTTTCGGCTCCCTACCTGGGGCGGTGCGGGGGCTCGAAGCTGTACGGTCCCATCGTGTCCGCCGCGTCGGCGGCCTTGATCGCCAACATGGGGGGCGCCACGTATGTGCACCTGCACCCGGACGTGCCCGCAGACGTACTTCCGCTGAAAATAAAGCCTCCGGTCATTCCCTTGCTTTTCATGTCGTTGGCCGCAGTGAATCTGTTCCGACTTCGTCGTGACAATAAACGGCGTTCATGACGGCGGAATCAAACCAGTGGACCGAGCACAACCGATACCCGCGATGGATGACCAGGTGGCCGACCTAATGCACTCACCACACCAGGCGCTCTTCACCACGGCGACCATCGGCCACGTCGACCTCGCCAATCGAGTCGCCCTGGCGCCGATGACACGAGTGAGCGCAACGGCCGACGGCCTGCCCACCGACCGGATCGCTTCGTATTACCGCGTTTTCGCCGAGGGCGGGTTCGCGTTGTTGATCACCGAAGGGCTCTACATCGACGATCAGACGAGCCAGGGGTACCTCTTCCAACCCGGCATCGCGAACGCGGCCCACGCGGCGGGCTGGCAACGGGTCGTCGACGGCGTCCACGACCGCGGGGCCAAGTTCTTCGCTCAGCTCATGCACGCCGGCAGCCAGTCGCAAGGCAACCCGCACACGACGATCACCTGGGGCCCCTCCGCCGTACGACCGAAAGGCGAGCAGTTGGCCATGTACCGCGGTGCCGGCCCGTTCGAGGTTCCGCAAGCGATGACCACCGAGCAGATCGGCCAAGTCCGCGCCGCCTTCGTCAATGCGGCGCGAAATGCGCGTGACGCCGGGTTCGACGGCGTGGAGATCCACGGCGCCAACGGTTATCTGCTCGACGCATTTCTCACCGACTATCTGAACACCCGCACCGACGAGTACGGCGGCCACACCGCCGGTCGCGTGCGGCTGGCCGCCGAGGTCTGCCATGACGTCGCGTCGGCCGTCGGTGACGACATCGCCGTCGGTATCCGGATCTCCCAGGGAAAGGTATCCGACAATCACCATCGTTGGGCCGGCGGCGAGGAGGACGCGGCCGCCATCTTCGGCGCCCTGGGCGATACCGGCATCCACTACATCCACACCACCGAATATCGCGCGCTGGCACCAGCATTCGCCGAACGCGGCAAATCGCTCGCACAGCTCGCGAAACAACACAGCAAGCTGCCGGTGATCGCCAACGGGCATCTGGACGACCCCCGTGACGCCGCGGCCATGATCGAGTCGGGCGCCGCCGATCTGGTCGCGCTGGCCAAACCGGCGCTCGCCAACCGCGACTGGCCCCATCGCGTCCGATCCGGCGTTCCGCTGTCTCCCGACGTGCCACGGGATCTGTTCGGGCCGGTTGCCAACCTCAAAGACTGGGAGGTCGAGGCGGTTCAGAGCACGGCGTCGGCGAGGCGATCCACCTGATCGACCCCTACGACGCAGGGATGGAACACCAGCCCGTCGAAACCGAGGTCGCGGTAGGCGCGCACGGTGGCCGCCGCGTCCTGCGGCGTGGTCACCATGTCGGCGACGTTGAGAGCGGCGTAGTCGGGTTTGAATCCGTAGTAGCGCTGCAGGTGCTCCCGGCCGAGCCGGACGGTGTCCTCGCCACCGAACGCGAAGTTCACGCTGGCGTGCAGCCGCGGCTGCCCCGACCGGCCCGCCTCCCGCCACCCCGCGCGTGCCCGGTCGGCGAATGACGCCTGATTCTCGTAGTCGCGCAGGGCGCCGGCCGACCAGCCGTCACCCACCGTCACGACCCGGCGCATGGTCGCCTCCGACCGCCCCCCGAACAGGATGGGGATGCGCACCGGGGCCGGGCACAGCGCCCGGTCCCCGGCGACCACCTCGGCGCGCCACGCGTGGCGCAGCAACTCCACCGTCTGATCCAACACCTGCCCGCGCCGGCCGAAATCGACGCCGGTGGCCACGTAATCGTCTCGACGGTTACCCACGCCCAACCCCACGGTCAACCGGTCACCGGTGATGCTCGCGACAGAGGCGAGTTGCTTGGCCAGTAGCGCGGCCGGATACACGGATGCGAGCAGAACGTTTGTCACCAAACTGATTTGACTCGTCGCGCCCGCCGCCGCGGACAACGCGACGACCGAATCGAGGCTTTCATAGACCAGCCGGTCGATGGTGGCCAGGCCGGCGAATCCCCGTTGCTCCGCCCGGCGGGCCCACCGCACCGTCGCCGGCCCGGGCACGTGGGAGATGTGGCTGGGCAGTCCGATGACGAGTTGCATGACGTCCTCCGTTATTTCGTTGTCTATTTCGTTGTCGGGGCCGTGTCATTGACGGCATTGAAGATCGCCCCGTAGCAGCCGTCGCGCGCGGCGAACCGCGCACGCCGGGCGGCATCGACCACCAGCTCGGCGGCGTCCGGCTTGGATCGCAGCAACGAAATCACCTCCGCGACAAAGGCATCCAGCGTCAGGGCCTGGGGTACGTTTCCGAGGCCGCGCTGCATTTCTGTCTCCACCCGCGGCGGGACGATCTCGATCACCTGAACCGCCGTATTGCGCAGTTGATGGCGCAGCGACTCGGTGTAGGAGTGCAGCGCCGCCTTGGTCGCGCAATACGTCGGCGCGACGGCCTTGGGCACGAACGCCAGGGCGGAGGTGACGTTGACGATCGCGGCGTCCGGTTGCGTGAGCAGGGCGGGCAGCAGCGACGCGGTGAGCCGGACGGGCCCGAGCAGGTTGACCGCGACGATCGCCTCCGCCGCGGTGGTGTCACCGGTCAGCAGGTTCTCGGCGCGCGTGATTCCCGCGTTGTTGATCACGACGTTCAACCCGGGATGGCGATCCGTCACCTCGGCAACCAGCCGAGTGATGCTCCTCGGGTCGCTTTGATCCAGGTGCAGGCACTCCATGCCGGGGTTGGCTGCCGCGACGGCGTCCAGAACGTCGCGGCGCCGACCGGCGATGATCACCCGGTTGCCCAGGCGGTGCAGGGATTCGGCCAGGCCGCGGCCGATGCCGCTGCCTCCGCCGGTGACCAGGACGACGTTGCGCGTCAGCTTCATGGTGCCAGGCTGACAGCGATGCTGACGGAACCACCAATGCGCGGCCCAAAATGTTGATAAGTACTCATCAACCTTCGCTATCCGTCTACTATTACTCATGATCGATTCGCTGGACGGACAGATTCTGCATGCGTTGCAGATAGCGCCCAGGGTGTCGTTTCGCCGCATGGCCGAGGTGATCGGAACGACCGAGCAGACGGTTGCCCGCCGCTACCACAGGCTGCGCCGGAACGGAGTCGTCCGTGTCGTGGGGCTGGAGAACCCGTGGGTCGACGGTGACGCCGACTGGGCGCAGTGGGTCTGCCGGATACATGCCAAGCCCGACCACATTCCGCAATTGGCCGACGCGCTGGTTCGAAGCCCGGACGTGTCCCACGCCAACGTCCTGTCGGGTTGGACCGACCTGGTGTGCACGATCCGGGCGCCGCTCGGCGACAGCCGCGACGACGTGTTGCTGAAGCGGCTGCCGCGAACGAGTTCGGTCATCGACGTCGACATCGATGCGGTGCTGCACACCTTCGGGCGAGCCCCGAGCGCGCCGTGGACGGGCTACGGCCAGACCCTCAGCGGCGATCAGGCCGAACGGATCCTCGCCGCCGCCGACCGCCCGGCGGCCGGCCCGCCGTGCCGGCCGGCGCCCGAGGACCGTCCCATGCTCGACGCGCTGGCCGACGACGGCCGCACCCCCCAGTCACGGCTGGCCGAACGCACCGGCTGGTCGGTGGCGCGAGTCGGCAGGCGCCTGGCGGCGCTCGAAGGGGCCGGGGCGTTGCTCTACGACGTCGACGTCCTTCCCGAGCGACTGGGTTACCACCTCAGCGCCATGCTCTGGCTCACGGTCGCACCCCGGCACACCCAACGCGTCGGGGAACGAATCGCGGCGCACGATCAAGTCGCGTTCGCCGCCGCCGTCAGCGGCAGGAAGAACCTGATGGCGGTGGTCATCTGCCGTGACGTCCGCGACCTGTACGGCTACCTCTCCGAGCAGCTCGGCGCCATCGAGGAGGTGCTCACCTACGAGGTCAGCATCCGCACCCAGCGCCTCAAGCAACACGGCTCCGTGATCGCGCACGGCCGGCTGATGAACCCCACCCCGCGCGGACGGGCGACGAGCTAGCGCAAGAATCGCGAAACCGAACGCGTCGCAACGGTCGTACAGTGAACGACGATCGTGTCGTACCTACGGCGGCTGCGAGGAACCATGACCGAACGCATCGAGGTCCAGCGCACCATCGCGGCGGCGGCGCCGGACATCTTCGCCGTGCTGTGCGACCCGCAAGGCCACGTGGCGATCGACTCGTCCGGGATGCTGCAGAGCGCCGCGGGCGAACCGGTGGGCGGGGTCGGTGACCAATTCGTCGTGCACATGGACCGGGAAGCGTTGAACGACTTTCCGCAATTAGGTAAATATGACGTCACCGTCGACATCACGGAATTCGAGCGGGATCGCCTGATCGCGTGGACGGTTCTCGGCCAAATCCAGCCGCCGATCGGCCACGTGTACGGCTATCGGCTCGAGCCGAGCGAAGACGGGCCGGCGACGGTGGTCACCTCCTTCTACGACTGGTCGAACATCGACCCGAAGTGGCGGGAGGCCGGAATTTTCCCCATTCTGTCCGAGGGCGCATTGCGGGCGACGCTGGGAATTCTGGATCGCACGGTCCGGCGTGGCTATCCCCGCGGATGAAGCCCGTTTTTTCGGGTAAGCGGTGAGATTTCGCCGCGGTTTTGTCGCGCATTCGAACGGGTATCAGGTCAGGGCCTCTCACGAAAGGACCTGACGTGCTGCACCAAATGATCTTGGCGAGTTCGGACCCCGTCGCGGCGGGATTCATCCTCCGCGGCATCAAAGGGATTTTCGTCGCCATCGGCAGCGTGATCGCCGCATTTGTCTGCGCGATCATCGCGATGACAAAGGGCCGCAATCCGCTCGGCTGGGGCATTCTCGGGCTGTTCTTCTCGATCCTGACATTGATCGTCGTCATCGTCATTCCGAGCAAGAAATAGCGCGGCGCCCCTACCGCGCGACTTTACCGGCCTAGTAGCGAAAGGACTTGGGCCGCAACGGAATCCATGGCCATCGACACCTGCTCACCCGTGCTGAGGTCCTTCACCCCGACCGTGCCGGCCTCGATGTCGCGGTCGCCGAGGACCAGCGCGACGCGGGCACCGGAACGGTCGGCCGCGCGCATCGCCCCCTTGAGGCCGCGGTCGCCGTAGGCCATGTCGACGCGGGCGCCGGACGCACGCAGTTGCGCGGCCAGCACCGCCAGCTTGAGCTTGGCCTGCTCGCTCAGCGGCACCCCGAATACGTCGCAGCGGGCCGTCTCCCCCACGCTCTTGCCCTCGGCGCGCAGCGCCAGCAGGGTGCGGTCGACGCCCAGCCCGAACCCGATGCCGGACAGGTCCTGGCCGCCGAGCTCGCGCATCAGGCCGTCGTAGCGGCCGCCGCCGCCGATGCCGGACTGCGCGCCGAGGCCGTCGTGCACGAACTCGAAGGTGGTCTTGGTGTAGTAGTCCAGCCCGCGCACCATCCGCGGGTTGATCACGTACGGCACGCCGAGCGCGTCGAGGTGGGCCAGCACGGTGTCGAAGTGCTGCTTGGCGACGTCGGACAGGTGGTCGAGCAACACCGGCGCGTCGGCCGTCATGGCCCGCACCTCGGGCCGCTTGTCGTCGAGCACCCGCAACGGGTTGATCTCGGCGCGCCTGCGCGTGTCGTCGTCGAGGTCGAGCCCGAACAGGAACTCCTGCAACAGTTCCCGATACTGCGGGCGGCAGCTGTCGTCGCCCAGCGAGGTGATCTCCAGGCGGAAGCCGTCCAGGCCCAGCGACCGGAAGCCGGCGTCGGCGACGGCGATCACCTCGGCGTCCAGCGCCGGATCGTCGACACCGATCGCCTCCACGCCGACCTGCTGAAGCTGCCGGTAGCGGCCGGCCTGCGGACGCTCGTAGCGGAAGAACGGCCCCGCGTAGCAGAGCTTGACCGGCAGGGCGCCGCGGTCCAGGCCGTGCTCGATCACCGCGCGGACCACCCCGGCGGTGCCCTCGGGCCGCAACGTGACCGAGCGGTCGCCGCGGTCGGCGAACGTGTACATCTCCTTGGACACCACGTCTGTGGATTCGCCGACGCCGCGGGCGAACAGGGCGGTGTCTTCGAAGATGGGCAGCTCGATGTCGCCGTAGCCGGCGCGGCGGGCGGCGCCGAGCAACCCGTCCCGCACGGCCACGAACTGCGCCGAGTCCGGCGGGACGTAGTCCGGCACCCCCTTGGGCGCGACGAACTCGCTCACGGGCTCAGGCCCTCGATGAACGGGTTGAAACGCCGCTCGGCGCCGATGGTGGTGGCGTTGCCGTGCCCCGGCAAGACCACGGTGTCGTCGTCGAGCACCAGCAGTTTGTTCACGATCGAGGTCAGCAGGTCGCGGCCGCTGCCGCCGTGCAGGTCGGTGCGGCCCACCGAGCGCTCGAACAGGGTGTCGCCGCTGAAGACATAGTCTTTGTCGTCCTTGTCGGACGACACCCGGAAGACGACCGACCCGCGGGTGTGCCCCGGGGTGTGGTCGACGTTGACGGTCACGCTGCCCAGGTCGAGCTTGTCACCGTCGCGGTCCAACTCGACGACCTGCTTGGGCTCGCGGAAGAAGGCGCCCGCCACCAGCTGCGCCACCCGCGGGCCCAGGCCGTAGATCGGGTCTTTCAACATGAACCGGTCCTCGGGGTGGATGAAGGTCGGGCAGCCGTAGGTGTCGGACACCTTCTGCGCCGACCACATGTGGTCGATGTGCCCGTGGGTGAGCAACACCGCGGCCGGGGTCAGCCGATTTTCGTCGAGGATTCGCCGCAACGGGCCCATCACCCGCTGCCCCGGATCCACGATGACGGCGTCCGTTCCCTGCCGTTCGGCCAGCACATAGCAGTTGCACTGCAACACGCCGGCGGGAAATCCGGTGATCAACACGTTTCCCAGTTTCCCACGGGCCCCACTTGACACCGGTCGCGGCGCCCACATTAGCCTGGGCTGGCCACCGACGCCTGTTGCGGGCCCCGACCCACCGACCATGGAGGCATACGGCCGTGCCGACCAACGAACAGCGACGCGCCAACGCCAAGCGCAAGCTCGAGCGGCAGCTGGAGCGCCGCGCCAAGCAGGCCAAGACTCGCCGGATCGTGTTGATCGCCGCCGGCGCGATCGTGGCCGTTGCCGTGGTCGTCGCGGTGGCGCTCGCGGTCGTCAACGACAAGCACGAGCACAAGAGCAACACCGCGGCGAGCACCACCTCGTCCGCCGCGACCGGCTCCCCGGAGTCGACGACGCCCGCCGGGCCGACGCCGGCCGTTCCGCCGTTGCCGGCGTTCAAGCCGTCGGCCGACCTGGGCGCCAACTGCCAGTACCCGGCCTCGCCGGAGCCGGCCGCCAAGCAGGTCAAGCCGCCGCGCACCGGCAAGGTGCCGACCGACCCCGCTCAGGTGAGTGCCAGCATGGTGACCAATCAGGGCCGGATCGGGCTGATGCTCGCGAACAACGAATCACCCTGCACGGTCAACAGTTTCGCGAGCCTGATCGGTCAGAAGTACTTCGACAACACCAAATGCCACCGGTTGACCACCTCGGCGGACCTGGGCGTGTTGCAGTGCGGCGACCCCAAGGGCGACGGCACCGGCGGTCCGGGCTACCAGTTCGCCAACGAGTACCCGACCGACCAGTACCCGCCGAACGACCCGAAGGCGCAACAGCCGGTGCTGTATCCGCGGGGCACGCTGGCGATGGCGAACGCCGGGCCCGGCACCAACGGCAGCCAGTTCTTCATGGTGTACAAGGACTCTCAACTGCCGCCCCAGTACACCGTCTTCGGAAAAATTCAGGACGACGGGCTGGCCACGCTGGACAAGATCGCCAAAGCCGGGGTCGCCGGCGGCGGTGAGGACGGCGCACCGGCGTCCGAGGTCACCATCACCTCGCTGCTGCTCGACTAGCAGTCACTCGACCAGCAGTTGGTCGACTAGCAGTTGGTCGACTAAAGCCAAGCGGCGCAACGCCGCCGATTCGGCGGGAATCGCGCGCCCTACGGGCGGTCCACCGCTTAAGGTCGTGGCGTGGGGACAGAGTCTTTCGGGCATTACCAATTGCTGGACGTGTTGGGGCGCGGCGGCATGGGCCAGGTCTACCGCGCCTACGACGCCGCCACCGATCGGGTCGTCGCGTTGAAGGTGCTGCCGCCGAACCTGGCCGAGGATCAGGAGTTTCAGCAACGATTCCGCCGGGAGGCCCGCATCGCGGCCAGCCTCAACGACCCCCATGTGGTGCCCATCCACGGTTACGGCGAGATCGACGGCCGGCTCTACGTCGACATGCGGCTGATCGAAGGCCGCGACCTGCTGGCCTACATCGGCGAAAACGGCGGACGCCTGTCCCCCGAGCGCGCGGTCGCGGTGATCGAACAGGTTGCCGCGGCGCTGGATAGCGCGCACCAGGTCGGGCTGATCCATCGCGACATCAAGCCGAAGAACATCTTGGTCACCACCGCGCGCGACTTCGTCTATCTGATCGACTTCGGCATCGCCCGCACCCTGGCCGACACGGCGCTCACCCAGACCGGGCACACGATGGGCACCGTCGCCTACATGGCGCCCGAGCGGTTCAGGGGCACAACGGATCACCGCGCCGATGTGTATTCGTTGGCCTGCGTGCTGCACGAGTGCCTGACCGGCAGGCGGCCCTACGCCGGCGAGAGCCTCGAGGAACAGCTCAACGCGCACCTGAACACCCCGCCGCCGAGGCCGTCGACGACCGCGGCCGGCGTGCCGCCCGCCCTCGACGCGGTGGTCGCGCGGGGGATGGCCAAAGACGCCGAGCATCGCTACCAGTCGGCGATGGAACTCGCCGAGGCCGCGAGGGCGGCGCTGACCGGCTCGGCAG
>NZ_MVIJ01000063.1 GCF_002086735.1 Mycobacterium scrofulaceum
CATCAATGGCAAACAGGTGGTCCCATGCTCATGGCAAAACCAGCTCTGAAGTGGTCCCTTTCACCTGGCAGCCGACAAGAAATCCCGACAGCGATATCACCATCTTCAAGGCTTACCCACGCCGCCACAGCATCTAGCCGTGCTCGCGACTTGCCCAGGGCGAATCCGTCAAAGATGTCTTGAAGCAACAATGCCAAGCATGTCCTGAAACCGCACACGGACACCTGCCGGACCTTACACGCGATGTGAGCGGCGCCATACGCTGGCGCTACGAATGGATTAGGTCACTAATGTGAAGGATCACCACATGACCGAGATGCTGACCCAGATGCAGGCGCTTCCCAGTGAAACTCCGCTCGAAGACGAGGCGTTGGCGGCTTACGAGAAGAAGTTTCGGGAGGACAACACGATTTGGGCTGAGTTGTTGCAGGAGAACCTCGACCGGCTCGGGCGCGGCTCGTTTTCGCTGCACTGGATGAACACCGACAAGGCCAATTGGGGTGTTCGCGCGCGCCCGAGTTCGCGGGGGTTGACCTATACCGACATCAACCGCCCGCCAGCCTACGGCACGCTGCCCGAGCACACGACGTGGCGCAACTTCGCCCCGCGCGGCTCTGTGCGTGAGCCCTATGTTGACCAGATGCCGACCATCGACGCTTATGACATCCTCGACAAGAAGGAGGCCTGGGCGGACAACGTCATGACGCTGTATGAGGAGGCCAAGGCACGGCAGTGGAACTCCACCAGCGATATTCCGTGGAACGAGCTGGAGCCCGCCAGTGAGGATCTGGAGAAGGCGGCGTGCCAGCTGGCTACCTCTTTGACGGAGGTTGAGTTCGTCGCCGGTGACTTTCCGTCGCGGTGGGTGTATCGCACCTCACCGGATTTCTACGAGGTTAAGAACTTCCTCGTGACGCAGATGATGGACGAGGCCCGCCACATGGAGGTGTTCCGAAAGCGTGCCCTCGCCGGCGGGGGAGGCTTGTTGCACGCCAGCCCGGCCCTGGAGTGGGCACTGAAGGCGATCCTCGAGTCGCCGAGCCACACCCAGGGCACGTTCCTGCTGAACGTGCTGGGCGAAGGGCTTGTCCTTACGATTTTCCGGGCCGGGGAGTACCTGTCCAAGACGCATGTCGACAAGGAGATCTTCCGGCGCTGCATGCAGGACGAGGCCCGTCACGTGTCGTACGGGACCCTGGAATTGAAGAACTTCCTCGACAGCTCGACTGATCGGGAAAAGGCGCTTTCGGATATGCATCGCTTCGCCGATCTTGGCGAGCAGATCATCCTCACCGCACTGAGCAGTCCCGGGCTGTTGGAACCGCTGGCCGTTCTTATGGGCGGTGGAGTGGACAAGATCGACGAAGGTATGGAGGGTGTGTCGTTCCTGTGGGGGACGATTATTGAGGAGTACCTGCAGCGCTGTGAGCGGGCCGGGTTTGACCGTCGCGAGAAGGTGACGATCCCCTTGGAGATGCCGTGGACGGCGTAAGTACGAGCGCAGATCTTCCTACCGTTGAGTGGTTCACCAGGCTGGCGGAGGTCAGTAAGGCTGACCTCGCCGAGTTCCGTAAACTCGGCGAGGTCGACTGCCGGTTTGCCGTCAACATCTTCGATGGCGGCCCAGATGGGTCTGCGTTGATTGTCCAGCTCACGTTCGACGGCTTCGAGGTGAGCGAGATCAAAGAGATCAGCGACACAGGGTTGGAGTCGATGGATTTCGTCATCGAAACCGACCGTGATTCGTGGCTGGACATGGTGGACAACATCCGCGCCGGAGACGGCCGACCGGACCTCGATCACACCCTCAACGCCTTGAGCATGGCGTCGACGCCGATACGGGTCTGGTCATCTGATCCTCTGGGCAAGGACATGTTTTTCCGCTACAACCAGAGTTTGCAGCATTTCATCAACAAGAGCGCTCGGCTGTGAGTCGCCGCTGAAGAAAAGGAAAGAGCATGAGCGGCACTCGGCGAGGCCATTTCTACATCGATGACACGTGCATCGGGTGCGGAGCGTGTGAGCACTCGTGCCCGGGACGGGTCGATGCCATATCCAAGAAGGCCGACGATTTCCTGGGCCGATTCGTCATCGACCTCGATGAATGCATCGACTGCGGGAAGTGCGTCCCGCTGTGCCCCGTCGATTGTATTCACGACGGGCGGGTCGAGGCGGCATTTGTCCCGGACAATGGCTACACGAAGATCGGAAAGCTATACGACTGGGCAGCGCGCAAAGATAGCTGATACATCAAAAGATCCAGGAGCTGAGGGATTGGCATCAGATTGGTGGCCGGGGCCACGTGTCGCGCGGCCGCTTGGCGCGGAGGTTGATTCTGACCTCTCTGCCAAAATTCGGACAGGCGATAGCTGTGGCTTCGACCCACAATGTCAGCTGCCGCATGAGCTCCCGCCGCGTCGCCGTCAGCTTTGCCGATCTATCACGACATCATCATCGTGGTTTTTCGGTCAGACCTCGCGGCGTCCCGACCATCACCACCCCATCAAATGACTAGGAGTTGTGTCATGGGCGTTTTCAAAGACGGCGTCGAGGCAACGAAGTACATTGCCGGGATCTTCGAGGAGGCGGTGGACGATGAGTCGATCGCCGATCAACTAGCGGCATCCGGTGTTGTGCTGCAGCTCAACTGCTCTGACCCGGATATCCAGGTTACGGTCGACATGCCTAATAAGAAGGTGTTCACCGGGAACTGTGACATCAAGCCTACCGTAGCGATGTTCATGACCTCTGACATGGCCAACCGGTTTTGGCAGGGCAACCTCAATCTCGCTGTCGCGCTGGCCAAAGGCCAGGTCCGCGCCAAGGGGCCGGTTCCAAAGATCCTGAAGCTTATTCCCGTCGCCAAGAAGCTTTTCCCGCGGTACGAGGAGCTGCTGCGGGCTGAGGGCCGTACTGACCTGCTGGTTGTTTGACGCGCGTCGACAAGTCGTCAAGCTGTATGGCGTACATCAAGCTCCTCGAGCGTAGATGTTCGAACGGGCCGGATAAGCGTCGGCCTGGTCGCTGCGACCGGCGTCTTGGTCCGCGCCGCACTTGAAGCCCTGCGCTACTAGGGTCCTGCGTCTGAAACCCGTTTACGGGTGTGGGGCAGGATTTCGTCGGGGTCATTTTCCATACCTGGGACTGTCTGAACAACGGTGGATCTGATCTTGGTCTGACACGCCGGGCGTGAGCTTGGCGGGAAGGACTGATGATGTCGGAAACACTCGACTTCGGAATGGCCATTGATCGTCAGCAGACTACTTTCCCGTGCTGACGACCGACGCCGCCGAATCGGCTCGACGGGGGACAAGTTTGTCCTGGTTCGTGGCGCGCTGGGTGCTCAACAGGCGAGTGCCCAGCCGCTGCAACGCCTCCACTGAGAATGGTTGTGTCATACGGCGGTTGACAGCGGGGGCAATGCGGAGCATGAAATAGCCCAGCCAGGCCTCGGTGCGCACCGGTACGACCGCGAGATCAAACCGTACAGCACGCACGGCGGCGCGAGCGACGAGGTCGGGACTCATCGGTGAGATCGGAAACTTCTCGCCAAATTCCTGGAGCTTCTTGGTGAACTGTTTTCCTTGTTCGATCAGTTCGTGGTTGACGCCGACAACCACCGCGCGATCACCTATATTGGTATTGATCACACCCGGGCATATCGCGCTGACGCCGATGCCTTTCGGTCCGAGCTCGAGCCGCAGGCATTCGGTCAGCATCTTCACGCCCGCTTTGGAAACCGAGTACGGCGACATAACCGGGGTGGGCGTGAATGCCGCCGCCGAGGCGATATTGACGATATGGCCACCGCCGTGTTCAACCATCTGGGCGCCGAAGAAACGGCACCCATGAACGACGCCCATTAGGTTCACACCGAGTTGGCGTTCCCAATCCGACGGACGCAGCTCTAAGAACGGGCCGCCCACCAAGATTCCTGCGTTATTGACCAGCACATCGGCGTATCCGTAATCGGCTAACACGCTGCGAGCGAGCGCCTCCCAGGCATCGGGGTCGATAACATCCAATTGCGCCGCCGACGCGCTGCGGGCATGACCACGGATCATCGCCGTGGTCGCTTGTGCCGCATCCAGATCGATGTCGGACACCACGACATGGGCGCCGAGCTTGGCAAACCTGATCGCTGTCGCCCGGCCAATACCGCTTGCAGCCCCGGTGACCACCACCACGCGTGGACGCAACCGATTGACCTTCACGCGTTCTCCTTCCTCATGGCCCCGATCGCACCCGGAAGCTTAACGCCCGTACTGTAGCGGTAGACATCAAGGTTGTAATGTCGGTTCTGCCAATACATTTCGCCATGCGTCGACGGCCGAAACGGTGAATCGCCCTGGCTGTTGATATAGTAGGTATTCGAATCCGCGCAGGTCGGAGTGAACAGAAAGTTCTTTTCCTGGCGCTTCAAACACTTCCGGAAATACTCGTCGTGGACTTCCTGACGTATCTCGCAGACCGTCGCGCCGCAGCGCTTCGCCTCGGCTATAGCGCGGCTCAGATGAGCCGACGTCGCTTCGATCATCCACAGATATGATCCCAGCACGAAGCCATAAGGCCCAGTGATGGAGAACATGTTCGGAAATTTGGGAACAGACACGCCTTGATACGACTGGTATCTCTGCTCATACCAGAACCGCCCGAGATCGATGCCGTCGCGCCCGATGACGGGAAAGGGTGGCACTGCACCCGTATCCCACAGCTTGAACCCGGTCGCGCATATCAACACGTCGACCTCGTGCTCTACACCATCCACTGTCCGCACCCCCTTCCTGGTTATGCACTCGATCGCATCGGTGACCAGGCTGACATCTTCGCGGTTGAATGTGCGGAGGTAGTCGTTTGACATCGATGGGCGCTTGCAGCCCAAGCCATAGTGTGGGATCAGCTTCTCCCGAATTACTGGATCCTCGATTTGCCGACGCATCCAGCGGCGTGTAGCTAGCTCGAGCAGCTGGCGAGTCCCGTTCACTAGCCACCCTGGACCGACCCACATCCCCGCCATCCCGATCTCAGTTGCGACAGTGCCCACCGTGCGGATAGCCGAGCGGATTCGTTTACGGCCCAGGACCCATCGGCCGACGGACTTGATCTCCATATCCGGTTTGGGGAACACCCAGATCGGCGTTCGCTGGAAGACGGTCAGATGTTCGACCTCGTCAACGATGGCCGGGACAAGCTGGAGCGCCGTGGCGCCCGTGCCGATCACCGCGACGCGCTTACCGGCCAGCACCACGTCGTGATCCCATAGCGCGGTGTGCACGAGCGCACCCCCGTACTCGTCCAAACCTGGGATATCGGGCATCTTCGGGCGTTCCAGGCCGCCGACCGCCATTACGACATATCGGCTCGTGATCTCCTGGTTGCCGGCGGCGGTCAATCGCCATAGACTGTTGTGCTCATCAAACACCGCCGAGGCGACGGTGGTGTTCAACCGAAGCTTCTCACGCAGGCCGTATTGGTCCACGACGTCATCGGCGTAATCCCGAAGCTCGTCACCCGGAGCGAAGATCCGCGACCAATCACCGCGCTGCTCGTAGGAAAAGCTGTAGACAAACGACGGAATATCCACCGCCACACCCGGATATGTGTTCGCATGCCAGGTGCCGCCCACCCGATCCCACTTGTCGACGATGACAAAGTCGTGAATACCTCTCCGTTGCAAGGCGATACCGGCGCCGATACCGCCGAACCCAGCGCCCACAATGACGACGTCATGGTCAGGAGTGACACGCTCGGCAGCAGGTAACTGTTCAATCTCGACTTTTGTACTCAATTCGGGCTCGCCGGACTTGCTGCTACTTTTGGTAACCCACAAGGGTGCCATGGGTCCCGAACAGTTCCTGCTGCCACTTGTTCAGCAGCGCACGGGTGTCGACATCGTCGGGATGAAAGCCGGGTTTCATGTAGATGCGCAGGTCGGCCATCAAACCCTTGAGCAGCGGGCCTCGAAACACAGCACGCGCTTGACGCGTCACTTTGATCGGATGCCACCCTTTAGGGTCCGTCGCGATGGACAGCAACACGCCGATCGTTATCACCGGGATGGCCAGAACGTATAAAACCCCCATCACACCGATGCGAAGCCACTCCGGCCCGCGGACCGACCGGTAAACGTCGAAGGCAACCGATTTGTGCTCCAGCTCTTCCACCGCGTGCCAGTTGAGCAGGTTTCGCACCTCGGGATCACCAGGGATCTTCTGTAACTCCTCGCCTAGCATTCGCTCAGCCAGCGTGGCAGTGAAGTGTTCAGCCGCTGCAGTGACCGCCAGGGGTACCCGCGCGGGCAGCAGGTTTTCGATCCGCACCAACAGCCGCTGCCGCCGACTATTGGCATCGAACATGAAAAAACTGACCAGGGGATAGCCCCTGTCCACCAATTGCTCGTTGAGCCGGCGGTGTTCCTGCCCATGCACCGACTCCTGACCAATGAATCCGGCCACCCGCTTCTTTAACTCCGGATCGGTCACCCGATCGGCGAAGCGCCGGACCGACCTGATAAATAATTCCTCGCCGGGCGGAAATATGCCCGACAGCAACGCCACAAGGTGGCTAAGCACGATGTCGCCCTCAACGAAGTGACGCTGCATCGGCTGCGGATCACCGAATGAGAACCGAATCCGGCGAGTTTTCGGATACGCCTTTTTTGCTGGTCTTTCCGGTGCCATTCCTGTGTTCGCAACTGCTGCGTGACTAGCTACCATGACACTCTCCTTTGTTTTGAGTGTGGTGGTCGGTCACTTCAGGTAGCCGACCAGGGCCCCCTCGGTGCCGAAGAGTTCCTCCTGCCATTGCTCCAGCAACGCGTTGGTGTCGATGTCGTCGGGATGAAATCCCGGTCGCAGGTATTGCCTGAGCTCTGGGATCACGCCACGAAGAATGGGGCCGCGGTAGAGCCGATAGGTCTCACGCACCAGTCGCACTGGCTGACGGCGCGCTTCGGGATCCCGCGCCACCGAACAAGCCAGTACGGCGGTTATGAGGAGGAGCAGAAGGGGGATCATTACCGCCATCACACGTCGACGCACCCGCTCGGTACCCCGCACCGAGCGGAATACATCAAAGGCAACCGACTTGTGCTCAAGTTCCTCCAGCGCATGCCAGTTCAGCAGGTTCCACACCTCCGCATCACCCGGGATCGCCTGGATCTCCTCATCGCCGAGCAGCCGCTCAGCAAGTACGGCGGTGAAGTGTTCTGCGGCTGCTGTCACCGCCAGCGGAATCCGGGCCGGCAGCACCTCCTCGATGCGTTTCACCCAATCAACAAACTTTTCGGAATCCCACCACCCAATCGGATACCCCATGTCAACGAGCTTGTCATTGAGCGCCCGATGCTGCTGGCCATGCACCGATTCCTGACCGATAAACCCGGCCACCCGCTTCTTCAACCCAGGGTCGGCGATCTCATCGGCAAACCGGCGCACCGACCGAATGAACAACTCCTCCCCCGGCGGGAACGACCCCGACAAGTTCGCCAGAAAGTGGCTGAAGATGATGTCGTCGTTAACGAAATACTTGCTGCCCTGGGCAAACGGGAAACGTATCCGCCGGGTCGTCGGATACCGAGACCCCTCACTCACCGCATTTGCAGTGGTCGCTGCCTCTTGCACTATGTGGTCGCTCGTCATAACAAGATACCCCTTCCTCGAACACCCGGTTTCCGATACCGACAGTACTAGGTGTTTAGTGAGACGTTACTGCGGATCGACAGGGCGCGCAAGACTCCGCAATGACGTGTAGAAGCGCTGCGTTTGAGAGCCGCATCACACCGCCGCGTACGCTGTCACCTCCACGACTCCTGCCTTTAAACTGTTTTGACAATCGGCCCAAACCGCAGTACATAGTACTAGTCGTTACGTATACTGTTTGTTCGGAAAATTGCTTACTCGGAAGCAGGGAGCGTTCAAGCTGGATACCGGCATCGAGGCTCTCAGCAACCACTCGTACGGCGCGTAACAGGGAGGCTCGCGTTTCATGTTCCGGGATACCTAGCGGTTCTAGCTGCTCTACGGGCGCCTGTGGCGACGGTGAACATCCCGGACGGGATTGGCACCCAGCGCCATGCCGTGTAGTGCAGTGGACTCTGGTTGTTACAGAAGAGGATGGGGGCGGTGTCAACGATCTGCGGAACCGGCCGTCGGCCAGTCCAAATACATTCGGAGGCGATCAGTTTATGAAGGACTTCACCAATAAAGTGGCAGTAATCACCGGCGCTGGCTCAGGTATCGGCCGTAACCTGGCGTTGAGCTTGGCTGAACAGGGGGCGCAGCTGGCGCTGTCGGACATCGATACGAGCGCGCTGGCCGATACCGCTGGTCGATGCGAGAAGGTCGGAGCTAAGGCGGTGCCGTTCGAGCTCGATGTAGCCCAACGGCCGGCAGTTTACGAACACGCAAAGAATGTCGTCAGTGAATTCGGCAGAGTGAACCTTGTTTTCAACAACGCGGGTGTGGCACTCTCGGCCGACGTGGCCGACATGGATTGGGACGACTTCGAGTGGCTGATGGGCATCAACTTTTGGGGGGTGGCCCATGGCACCAAGGCATTCATGCCGCACCTGATCGCGTCCGGCGATGGCCACATCGTCAATGTGTCATCGGTTTTCGGGTTCGTCGGGATTCCGTCACAAAGCGCCTACAATGCCGCCAAATTCGCCGTCCGCGGCTTCACCGAGGCCCTACGCCAAGAACTCCGGGCCGCCAGGCATCCGGTAGGTGTGACCTGCGTTCACCCGGGCGGGGTGAAGACCAACATCGCCGGTCACGCCCGAGGGCTGCCCGACGGCTCGGACCCCGAAACGCTTAGCCGCCTTTTCCATAGGATCGCGTTCACCAGCCCCGAATCAGCCTCGAGGGCGATACTGCGTGGGGTCAAGAAGAATAAGCCGCGGGTGCTGATCGGTCCTGACGCAAGAGTTTTCGATGCCATTCCCCGAATCCTCGGCCCTCGCTACGAGGACATCATGGCGTCGTTCTATCGCACCGGGCGCTACGGTGCGGGGCGTCGACTCGCCGAACGCCTCGGCCTGCCCAGGTAGTAAGAGCCAACCCTGACGACTGGCGAAATGATTTGCTGGTGGAGCCACAACGTTGGCATACCTGCATCCTCGTTACCAAGGTCAGGAGCCTCCGGGATTTGCAGGACGATTCATCTGGAACGACAATCCTCGACCCTACGTCTGGATCAGAACCGCCGACCAAATCCTGGCAGCATCAGCTAACTACTGCTCCAAATTAGTGACTCACAACGCTAGGCGACCGCGACCAGGTGCTGGCGCTGCGGCTCGCAGCGATAACGCGACGGCTTGCCGTTGATCTTGCAGATCCGCCACACCATTCGCGCGATCGGGTTCATCAGCCCGGTGTCGTAGCACAGCATCCGCACGTCACCGAACATGTCACGCAGCGCCTTGCGCGACTCCAGGGACCCGAAGAACACCTGCTTGCGGACCTCGCGCGGGATGTCGAATTCCTGCCAGAAGGCCTTCGGCGGGACCACGATCGCCGAGCATGCCACCCGCATAATCACCGGCACGTATAACGACAGCCAAAACCGCTTACGCCGCGGTAAGTGCGGCACACGCTTACGCAGATACTCGTGAGCAAACGAGATGTGCCGAGCCTCTTCGGCCACGTGGATGGACATCACCCGCTCCATGATCGGGTGCAGTTCCTTGCCCTCACGTAACACGTTCTTCTGAGTGTGGTCGATGGGTTCCTCACCGGCGAGGATGCCGAACCAGAACGGGATCGGCAGAGGGCTAGCGACCAGCGGGATCAGCGGCGAAAGCCACTTCAGCTGCCGCCGCATCCCAGGCACGTCGGCGCCGATGTGGTTCACCATCTCCTGAAACATCATGGTGTGGTTGCACTCTTCGACCGCCTCGTGCAGGCAGTACCGGTACTCCGGGGACCCGTTCGGCACCCAGAACGCGTACCCCATCAGGCCGCGGATGAGGACCGACTCGAAGTGCAGCCCCACCTTGGCCACATTGGCCTGACGCCACATGCCGATCCTGATTTGGCGTTCCTCCGACTGCGCCTGATACCACGGGTGCCGGCCCAGCGGGTCAGTCGCCGGCAACTTCCAGCGGGGGTCGTTGTCGACTACCGCGTACTCAGGTGCGGTCCAGTCGATGTCGATGTATGGGTTGAAATTGCGTCGCACTGAGCCCTCAGACAGGACGCGCAGCACGTCGGCATACTCGGCGTCGTCCAGCACGTCCATGTTGCGGCGCCAACGCCGCACCAACCTCGTCCGAGCGATCTTCTGGGCCATCGCCAGCCTCCTACCGAAAGTTCACATCAGAAAAGCTACTGATACGGTACCGCTGGTATCGCCAACTTTTCAAAAGCCTGTCCATTTAAGGGCTTGTACCCGCCGCAACAGGTTCGGGCCGTCGCGCAGCCACGCCACCACGAGCCTATTGAAAGTCATTTTCATTACGATATCGCCCGCTCCTAGCTCGCTTGGCAGGGGCGCGGGCACCGATGTCGCCGGAGCCGAGGTTGGGGGCATCAGCGATCAGTAATTTGTACACTATCCCGCTCGTCGCGTCCTCGAGGCACGCTCCAGCCGCTGTGTTCAAGCAGTGCGGCCGAAGTGAACCATCCTATGCACCCTCGGGGTTCTGTGAGCCGGCCGGTTGGTCGGTCACGTGTTGGGAATAGTACTGGGCTTCGGCTTCGGCGCGTGGGACTCGTCCGAGGCGGTGCATGAGCCGCTGCTGGTTGTACCAGGCGACATAGTCGGCGGTGACGTGTTCGACGTCGGACAGGGTGTTCAGCGGGCCGCGGCGAAACGGGGAATCCGCGCGCCATCATCTCCTCACTGCACACTCACACCTGTTCATCTCAAGGTGCGGCCGCCCGCGGATAACGCATGGGGACAACGATTCTGATCCTCGTGCTCAACTAGCGGCAACAGTGAAGGGCCCAACAGCGGCATCCGACGCCCGGCTCGATGCACGGCCTCGTAGGACCACAGTTGTTAGACGGCGTCGACAGGCGACCACTGCATAATTTTCATCTCCTGAGGGCGAGCGCCAGGTCAGAATGGCTCGTCCGCTGAACTACCACTTGGGCCTCCCACAACTGTGGCTCTACCGACCAGGACCAACTTTCTGACGGCAACCCACGTTCACATGTGAGCGGAGGCCCCAGCCCCCCATACCCGTCTAACCCGCCCAGCATAAGGCGGCAGTCGTCTGCCGCCAGCATGCCCTACAATTCCCAGCAAAGGTCAGCACCGCAAGGACTTCGGCCCATTCTTTGGCGGCTGCGGCCGTCTTTTCGTGACGACCTTCGGGCGCAGCGTGTCCTTGAGTGCGTTACGCACGTGATTGCGACGCCAGCCGGTGATGGCGCACAACTGGTCGAGATTCCGGCCATTGCCGGCCCTGTCCGTCCCCACGTAGCGGTTACGATCGCCTCAGCACCACCTTGCGTTGACTCACCTTCAGTACCACCAGCTGGGCCTATCCAGCGCGTTATCCTTGGCTGATCAGGTGCGCCGCACGCGCGCATTCTTAGCTGACGCGACGAGCGGGTCTACCCACGCATTTGCTGAGTCCAGGCGGCGTCTTGACAAGGCGCCCGGAGCGGCACAAAACTGGTGTCATGCGCCCACACTTAGGGCCAGTGCCACCAGTTTGTGGTTGCGGATCCTGCTGGCTCCCGCGCGTGCGGTCGCCGATGAGGCTGGTGCCATTCGGCGGCTCAGATGTGCTCACTCATGGTGCTGTCGCTGTAGTCACGAGAGCTGGCAGCGGCATTGGCCGCGGCTTTGGCGTTGAGCTTGCTCGTCGGGGTGCGCGGGTGTCTGCGCCGATATCGATCCGGGACGGGCTAAGGAGACCGTTGGACTTGTCGTCCAAGCTGGTGGTCAAGGTTCGGACATTACCTGTGATGGCAGGCCGAGAGAATGGCGCCCAGGAGCTATACCGGTGGGCTTGGTGTCATCGAGTGGGTCGCGCGGTAAATAGCCACCGGGCGATTTGAAGAACCAGATCGGAGTAGGGAAATGGCGTTCGAATACAGCGATATGCTGCAAACGATTAAAGACCGACAGTGGGCGCTTGCCGACATCGATTGGGAAGCCCCAGGCGCGGAGTTGATTACCGACGAGCAACGGCCCCACCTCAAACAATTCATGTCAGATGTGGTGTGGATCGAGCATGTCGGAGCGCGTGCTTTCGAGGCGATGGCGCCTAAGGCGCCGTTCGAGGCGTTAAGAGAGATCTACCACTACTTCCACGCCGAGGAGCAGCGGCACGCTAATGCCGAACTTGCCCTCATGCATCGCTGGGGAATGCTCGAGCCAGGAGAGACACCTGTGCCGAATAAGAATATTCGGCTGGGGATCGAGTGGATCGACCACTATAGCGATGCGCTCCCGTTGACGGTGATGAGCTCTGCGATCCCGGCGTTGGAATGCGCCCTCGACGGCGCGTTGCTGAAGTTCCTTCTAGACGAGGTGGCAGACCCGTTGTGCGGCGAGGTCTTCAGTAAGGTCAATAGTGACGAATCTCGCCATCTTGCAGTGGGTTTCCAAGTTCTCAATGACCTCGGCGCCAGCCCGGTGCGGGTGCACGTGATCGAGACGGTGGGGTCCATTATTGATCCGAGAATTCTCCTCGGCTCCCTAATGTATATACCGCTGCTCACCAGGATGATGGCTAACCTCACTGCGTGGGGCCTCTCGGAGGAGAAGCTATACAACGCGGTCACACGCTACTCGAATATCGGCGATCGAAGCGAGTTCACCCGCCGAATTCCCGCTTATCACATCCTTCGGACGCACATGTCTGCGACTATCAACCGCGCTCAACCTTTCCATTTCTTTTCCCAGGGGCTAGGTACCCTTGTCGACCATTTCCCCGTCCAGGTGTTCGGCAAACTGCCCTCCTGGGCTGGGGACATGACATACGAACCGGTTTCCAAGTGACCGATCAATCGACCGTTCTGATCGTCGGTGCCGGCTGGGGGTCAGCGAACCGTTTGCCGGCTCTTCCGGAAATGGAGTGCAGGTAAACGCTGCGGCGACTTGTTGATTGGGTCGTGTCGGTGAGCTAATACGGGCGGCGGGCAGAGGATGCAGGTTCCTACACCTTTGTCGTCTGCCTTCTGGGGAGTCCTGTGTCCGAGCCTACGTCTTGTTCTGCTGCTGTTGTTGCCGACACGATCGTGCGCACGGTCGAACTTGGGGTGACGATCACCGATGCTGCTGTCGACGGCGAGGCCACGGTGGTGTTTTGCAACTTGCTCGATGATGGCCAGCGGCATTGTCCGGGCTGCCGTCGAGACGTCAACCGTGACACTGTGATCCGCAACGTGACTGATGTGCCGGTGGTCGGGCATCCACTTCGCCTGCGGGTGCCGCGCTACCGCTGTGTCGACACCGCCTGTGAGCGGGAAGTGTTCGCCCACAACACCTCTGCGCTAGCGCGGCCAGGATGGTCGACCACCCGCAGATGCGCCCGCTACATCTGTCACCGGCTGATGATCGACCACGCCACCGTCGCCGCGGTCGCCCGCGAGCTCGGCCTGTCCTGGGACACTGTCAACACCATCGCCATGGACGCCACCCAGCTGATCGTGGCCAACGACACCGGCCGACTCGACGGCGTGCGGGTCATCGGGGTTGATGAGCATCGCTGGTCACATGTGCGTCGACCCGACTCAGAGGGCTACGTCACCGTCATCATCGACCTGACTCCCGTGCTCGATGGCACCGGCCGTGCGCGGCTGCTCGACCTGGTCCCCGGACGTTCGGCAGCCGCCTTGAGCAGCTGGCTGTCTGAGCAGAGCTAAGCGTTTCGCGAACAGGTGCAGGTCGTGGCGATGGACGGGTTCGGCGGCTACAAGACCGCGGCGACAGATCAGCTGCCTGAGGCCACCGCGGTCATGGACCCCTTCCATGTCGTCGCGCTGGCCGGCGCCAAGCTCGACCTGTGCCGCCAGCGCATCCAACAACAGACATGCGGGCACCGCGGCCGCACGGGTGACCCGCTTACCTTGTGCGGGGCACGTTGCGCACCCGCTATCCGCTGCTCAATGCGCACCAAAAAGCCCGACTGGAAGCCGTTTTCACCGATGAGGCCCACCTCGCGGTCCAACTGTGCTGGAGCTTCTACCAACGCCTGATCGCCGCCTACGCCCACCCCGACCGCCGCCGCGGCAAAACCATGATGACCACGATCATCAACACCCTGCGCCATGGCGTCCCCGACGAGCTCGAGGAACTGGCCCAACTCGGCCGCACTCTATGGCGCCGCCGCAACGACATCCTGGCCTTCTTCGACCACCACGCCTCAACGGCCCCACCGAAGCGATCAACGGCCGACTGGAAGCACTGCGCCGCAACGCGCTGGGATTCAGAAACCTAACCCACTACCGATGACGCTCACTGCTGCACAGCGGAGCCCTGCACTCACTCGTCAACGCACTCTGAATTACGAAGAGCCGCTTTGGCGTGAAGAAGGACTGCGCGTACCGCAGCGGTGACGACGCAACCGCCGCGGCAGTTCCACCGCGCCGACCACGGTCGCCGATGCGGCCAACCGGGTGTGGGCGGTCGACTTCCAGTTCGATGTCACCACCGATGGGCGGCCGCTTCACCGAGGTTGAGGTCCTAACATCTCCTTCCAACCGTCGTCTCCTATTTTGGCCGAATCTTCGATGGTGTATTTGACGCCATCGGGCCCTAGGAACTCGCCGCTTTGCGGACTATAGATAGCTGCAGCACCGCTAGGAATGTAAATGCACGGGTTCGGCTGCTGACCGTTGCACTGGACGCTCCCAGAACCTGGCCGTTGCAGTGGATCGCTTCGTGGAGGAGGCGTCCCCGTCACCCGGTCGGAAGGAAGCGGATTGATGCCGGTATCGACCGACGGAGCCGGTATGACCAAGCCGGGTTTCACCGGCTGATCACAGCGCGCCGCAGGTGCGGGGCAGCTTAGAATCTGGTTCGGATCCCCGTACCAAGGATTGGTCCCCAGCGGGACATACGGCTCTTTGCTGCGGCATTCGCGCGGCGTGGCCGCGCGCTTGCCGGGAACATCGACACAGGGATAATTACGCGCGCCGCGGACCGCGTTTTGTGCCTCCATCGGAATCTTGCAGTATCGCGTGGTCAAAAGCCCGGGAGTCTCGTCCACAAAGGATCGCCATTGCGATGCCGGCAAGAACCCCGTCAGGCAAGCAGGGGTCATATTTATTGGCGTTTGGAACGAAAGAGAAAACGTATGTGGGTAAGCAGCGGTCACTGTCTCACCGAATGCGGGAATTTGCGGAAGTATGACCAGCAATTGCTCTACATTCTTGTTGTACCGCTTGAGCAGATCGGCCACAATCGCAACATTTGCTAGGGTCTGCGGCAAAGTTTCGCGAACGTCGCCGAGCACGGCTTTAATCTGATCGGCGGTCGGCGCAACCTGGCCCAGGATGCTCTTGAGCTGTTTGTCCTTTTCCGCGGCCTGCGCGTCGAGAGTATTTAAGTTGTGCGCCCACCGCTCGATGGGATCACGCGAGTTGGCCTGGCTGTCGATGATCGGTGCTGCGTTTTGGACGATATCGTTGACGTCGCTAAGGTTTGTTTTGAAATCCCCAACGATCGATTGGGTCGAGTCGACTAGCCGCTGCAGGGCTGGGCCCAGGCCGCCGACCGCTTGAGCTGTCTCATCGAGTAGTCCGGCGATCTTGTCTTTGGGCAGGACGTCCAATGTATGGTTAACGGTATCCAGGGTCGGGCCAATTCGTTTAGGCACCGTGCTGTTAGTGATGGTCTGGCCGGGCGAGAAATACTTGGCCGGATTCTGCGCGGATACTAGGTCTATGTATTGTTCGCCGACCGCCGACACCGAATGCACGTTCGCCGAGGAGTCAATTGGGATTTTGTACTGGTCGCTGATACGCAATGTGGCCCGAACTCCTTGTTCGGTCGGCTCTACCCGAGTTACCTTTCCCACGGTGATTCCGCGGTAGGTGACGTTTGCAGTGGGATAAAGCCCTCCCGACGTGGGTAAATCCACCTCCAAACTGTACTGGCCCATCCCAACGACGCTCGGCAACCTCAGATAATGCCACCCAAGAACGCTCATGGCGAGCATCGTGACGATAGTGAACACGGTTAGCTGAAGGCGAAGGCGTCGAGTCAACATGCTGCCTACTCCTCGTCACGCTCGGGGGGTTCGTCGGCGGGGTTGGGTGCGAACCTGACATCGGGAAGCATGGTGTTCGGATCGCGGCCCCACGATTGCTCAAGCGCTCGCAGTGCGCCGGAGAACCCGGTTCCGGTGAGGAGCGCATTATCGATTGCACTCAAGGTGAGGTCCAAGGTTATCGAAACATTCATTGAGTCGCCGTGTACCACCTTCGGGATGGCGTCGGCGCTGAACGGGAGGGTCAAGGCAATCTTTAGCGTCTCGACCAGATCCATCGAAGCCCGGCTGAGTTGTTTCAGGGGACGCTGCAGTTGGCGCACGTCTTTATCCAAGTCGGGACGCGCCGCCGTCAAGGTCTGATCGAGGACGTCGCTAAACCGGCCCAACGCATTGGTCGCATCGAGGAACGGCTGTCGTTGTTCAGCGAAATGCTTTGCCAATGGGGGAAACTCGGTGAGAACGTGGTCCAGGGTGTCTGATTGCTTGGCTACATAAGTCAACAGCCGGTCTGTGGAGTCGATAGCGCGAGTGATGTCATCACGTTGCTCGTTTAGTCGGGCGGTGAAGGTGTCGAGCTTCTTGAGGAAATCATGTATCTGATCGGCCCGCCCAGTCAGCATGTTACGGACTTCACTTGCGATCACTTCGACGTTAGGGATGCCGCCACCGCGCAGCACCGCGGCAAAACTGGCCAGGACCCGCTCGGTGGTGGGATAGGCGGACGCATTCTGCAGCGGGATGATGTCGCCGTTCTTCAATAGTTGCGGTGATGGGTTGGCTGGCGACGCCAGCTCCACATGCTGTGAGCCGAGCAGGCTGGTCTGCCCGATCTTCGCGGTGGCGTTCTTCGGTAGCTTGACGCCCTTTTCTAGATCCAAGGTCAACGTCGCGATCCAGTTTTTCAGGCCGATTGCGCGTACCCTGCCGACAAAAACGTCGGCGACGCGTACCCGACTATTGGCATTCAAAGCCAGCGTTTCCGGCATCTGCACATAAATCGTATAAGAGCCGGATTCGCTTCCCGGGCCACCAGGCAGTGGCACATTAGCGATACCTCGCCAGCTAGCACACGAGGTAAGTACTGTAGCGGCCGCAAATAGCGCCACGAACCGTGACATTCCCGCCCGCATGCTCACTGGCCGGATCCTGTCGCGACTGATGCTGCGTCAGCGGCGGGTGGCGGGCCCGGCGGCGGTGGACCCATATTGGAATAGGCGTTGGGCGGCCCCGGCGGCGTCTGAAACCTTGATGGCGGCGGTGTCGTGTCCGGGCCTCCCATCAGCTCAGCGAGCGAGTCCGGTGTCAGCAAGCTTTCGGTAGCCGGTCCCACTGTGAGGCCTTGCTCACCGGGCGCTACGACCCAGCCGGGCTCGTGGTTACCATGTGACAACGGCGAGTCCGGCGCCCAAATCCCGGGGACCGTGGTGTCCTTGAACCCCGGCGGAGGCTGTAACCGAGGCTCGGAATATGCGATATGTTTGGGCAGTACAGCAGGAGTTTGGTACAGGTTGATGCCAGCCGGGGGTCCATTGAACTTGATCGCATCCAAAACCGGCGTCAAGTATTGTGCGCACAGTTCGGCAGACTCTTGGTATCCCATACGGCTGCCGGCCTGCATCGCGCTGCAGATGAACTGCAATGGGTTGGCAAAGTTTGGCAGGGCTATTGCACCTGTCAGCGCGCCGTGCGCCGGCTCATAGATTGCGAGGGCGTTGGCGGCAAAATGGGGGAAGACATGCAGCGCCGTTTCAAGCGCATTCAGCGGCTCGGGTTGAACCAGCGCGGTGGTCACATCGGCGAGGGTGTTGATGTCGTGGGTTAGCCCATCACGATTGTCCGCTAGAAGCTTTCGCAATGCGGGAAGCATATCGTCTACCTGTTGCAGTGCCTTCGCAAGCCCGGGATCTGAGCTGGTAAGTGAACTGGTAAATACGGCGAGGTCCTTATTCAAAGCGACGAAATTCCGATCATCTTTATATAGCGCGTTGACGAATAAGGCCATGCTGCGCAGCACGGCAAAGAAATCGGCACGCCCGTCATTTAGCGCGGTCAACGCTTGCGAAAGCCCGGTCAAAGTACTGTTGATCTCTTTGCCTTTGCCGGCCAAGCCGTCCGCGAAAGATTCGATGACTTCGCCGAAAGGCCCCTTGGGCTGCTCGGGCGTAGGTCCCAGCTTCGAGATAATGTCCGTGATACCATTGCGCAACTGATCCCATTCCACCGGCACCTGTGTTCGTTCGATGGGGATCACCGCATGATTTCCTAGCGATGGGCCGCCTTCATAGGGCGGTTCCAGCTGAATGACGCGCGAGGCGACCAGCGCGGGATTGAGGATCACCGCAGAGGCGTCAGCGGGCACTTTGTATTTTTTCTCGTAGTGGAAAGTCACCTTCATCTTGTCACCCGACGGCTCGACCTTGTCGATCGCGCCCACTCGCACACCCATTATCTGGACCTTGTCCCCGACATAAAGCGCGTTTGCCTCCGGGAAATACGCAACCACCGTGTTATTGGTCATTTTTTCGTAGAAATCCCGAGCAGCCAGCGTCGTAATAGACGCCAGCAGTATCACCAAGGACCCAACGATGATTGCAGTTCGCGAAAACTTCGGGAGTTGAATTTTGCGTATATCGAAAACAGTACTCAATTCTGGCTGCCTCCCGTCGCAGCGCCGCTGCCTCCTGTTCCGCCCGGGGTGATGAATGGGCCCGGCAGCTGCGGGCCCGGGCCCGGCGGGAATGGTGGTCCCGGGGGGAGTCCTGGCGCGAAGGTCGACGGCGGTGATGTCGGGCCGGCCGGCGCCAGGTTCTCGGTACGCGCGCCTGGTGGAGCTTTTACGGGAAGCCGCACCGGAGTGCCTGGCACATTCGGCGGGGGCTCGTCAGGTCGTCCGGCAATCGGGATACCGGGTGTTGGTGGCAGCCCATTAGGGTCGGGAGGTGACGTTTGGACGTCAAACGGCGCGATCGTCGACGGGCCACCGAAAGGGCCGGCGCCCAAACCCATGCAGGGAAGCGGGTTCCATGGCCGCGGCAAACCGTCCTCTGCGGGGGTGTAAGCGCACGACGCGCCTGGCGGAACCGCCGGTCCTGGATGGTCCGGGGTGCCCTCCCTTACCGGCGGAGCTGGCGGTGGCGCGCCATTGGGAAACCGGGTGCCGTTAGGATCGGGGAACTGGTAGGCGGGCAAACCAGCGCTGCGCCAGAATTGTTCAGGGTCGATCCCACGTTTCTTGAACGCCGCGTCGACCCAAGGCTGAGTCATCCAAAAAGGTGCAAGATTCAGCAGAGCCACCTTAAAGTAGGGACCCGACGCTACCGACTCCGCCAAAGCCGACGCATAATAGCTTACGTTAGGCGCCCACTCGACGAGATCTTTTTTGTGTTTGAGTAGCAGATCGCTAATCGTCCTCAATTGCTCGACAACGTTATGCAGATTCGGGTTGTCATCGATCAAACCCTTCAACTGGGCGGAAACGGCGGCGATATTGCCCAGCAAGCCGTCGATGGCACTCTTGCGCTCGTTGAACGCCGCCAGAACGATCTGCGTGTTAACCAAAATCCGATCGATTTGCTTGCTGCGATCACCGAGTATGCTTGCCACCTTCCTAGCGTCAGCAAGCAGCCGTTGGATTTGCTCGTCGCGTTTCCCTAGCGTGTCAGAGAACTTGGCCACACCATCCAGTGCTGCACTCAGATGCGGGTAAGTCTGCTCAACTGTCTGCGACAGCACATTCAGGGAGCGTTTGACTGTATTGATGTCCCAGCCGGTAGCCGCCTTCGTGACGTCGAAGAACGCGTCGTAGATCTGGTACGGGCTGGTGGTTTGCCCAAGCGGGAGTGTCGCATTTGGTTGGAGCACGCGGGAGCCTTGGGGATCGATCTCGAGCACTTTCTTCCCCAGGATGGTATCGGTACGGATCGCAAGACGGCTTTTAGATCCGATTGTATTGGAGCCGATGGAAAACTTCATGACTACATGGTTGCCATTGATCGTAAATCCCTGCACTTCGCCGACATTTACCCCAGCGATGCGAACTTTATCGCCCTTGTTCAGCCCGCCTGTGTCTTTGAACTCTCCGTAATAGGTTGCCTGGGCAAACAACATCGGAATGCTGGTGAAGCTTTGCCCTACTCCGGTCACCACCGCTGCAACGATGATTCCCATCGCCCCCATCCGATACGGATTGATTGCTTGAAGGGTTCTCACTTCGGAGTGCACCTCCCCGTCGGCTGACTCCAAAGCTTCACGGTACGGACGGGCCCGCCAGGCTGCAGGCCATCAACCTTCAGCGTGACGTCGCACGCGTAGAAATTGAAGAAGTCGCCATAAAGCCCCCCGATACCCGCGACACGCTTCGCAGATTGTGGGGCGTCCCGTAACACCCCGTCGACGTAGTCGAGCCGGTCAATTAGCGGTTGGAGGGTATTCTGCACATAGCCAACGGCCTTCTGCAGCAGTGGCCGATTGTCTGACAACAGATCCGCCAGCGTGCCGGCCACATTACCGATGTGCGCGACATTGGCCGCGAGCGGATCGGCTTGATTGCTCAACCCGGTGATCAACTTATCGACGTTGTCGATCGTTTGGTCGAATTCCTTGCGATGCTTGACCGTGGTCTCTAGCACGACGTTAAGGTTTGAGATGACTTCACCGATTGCCTGGTCACGTCCAGCGATCTGCGCGGTTAGTTGCGCCGTCTGGTCCAAGATATCGTTGATCGTGCCACCTTGGCCCTGAAACACAGTGACGATCGCGGTCGCAATCGTATTGACTTTGTCGGGATCGAGCGCGCGAAACACCGGCTTGAAACCACCGATCAGTGCATCTAAATCCAGGGCTGGCTCCGTACGTGACAGCGGGATAAACCCACCCGGCGGCAACACCCGATCCATCCCTTCACCGTCGCCGCGCTTAAGTTCTACGTAGCGCTGCCCAAGTAGGTCGGCATAGCGAATGGACGCGGTCGTCGACTGATAAAGCGGCACCGAACGGTCTACTTCGAAGTCCACACGCACCCGATGACCGCCCTCCGTGATCCGTACGCTGCTTACTTTGCCGATCTCCACCCCGGAGGCACGGACAAACTGGCCGGCGCGCAAGCCGCTCGCAGTACTGAATTCGGCCGTGTAGCTGGAGGTCTTGTTAAAGCGCAACTGGGCGAACACCACGACAATGATGACCGTCACGGCAATTAAAGTTAATACGGCAGTACTAAACTTCACTGCCGTAGCGGTGATTTTTTTCATGGGTTGATCGTGTTCTCCCCCCACTGGCGGCCCCACACGTATTCATTGGCCTGCGGTTGCGGGATTCCAAAGTGGGTGTATGGCGCGATGCTGGAACCGCTATCCGTTACCAAGTACGGAGCAGGCCACAGATCGCGGGTAATGGTCTTCCAGCATCCCGGTTTCCCGCCCGGTCCGCCGTGAGCATTCACTCGCGGCAAGTTGTCAGGATAGACGTACGCATTTGTTCCTCCCAAGATCGTGCCTGTTAACCTTACCGAGTAACCGTTGCCGCTCTCCCCATCCGTCACTTTCGGTAGCACATTAGCGCCATGGTGAAAAAGGCAGTAAAGCTCCGGACTGTAGGTGTCAAGCAGTTGAGTCACCGGCACCAGGTCGCTGACCGCATGCTGCAGGTCCGATCTGCTCTGGTCAATGATGTCGGCACCGGTGTTTCCAACCCCCACCGCGGCCAAGAGTGCGGCGTCCAGATCCTTCTTTTGCTGGTTGAAGGTACGCGCCGTGGTGACTGCGTTATCGAGGGCGCTCCAAAGATCCGGCGAGGCATCCCCGTAGATATCGGCTAAATCCGCCAACCGTTGAATATCATGGCGGATTTGAGGCATCTGCGGGTTGATGTCATCGAGTATGGTGTTTCCATTGATGATCGAAGCCCCGAATTTATCGCCTTGCCCATTTAACGCTGCAGCCACCGCCGAAAGCGTTAAGTTCACCTTGACCGGATCCACCTTCTCTGAAATCTGCATGACCGTCTCGAACAACGTGTTAAACTCCGTTGTTTCCGACCTCACCACAATTATGTCAGCCGGTGTAACCTTCCGGGCCACAGGTTGTTTGGGCGAACTCAACGACACGTACTTGTTGCCAAACACCGTGGTGGCTGTAATTTCGGCATTTACGTTTAGCGCGATCAGCCCGGCGTATTTTGGCGCAATTTCCAGCAGCAGCTTGGCCGCCGGCTTTCCGTCACGCTCCACCTCGCTGATGCTGCCCACCCGGCCGATCTCCACCCCGTTGTAAGTGACTTTCGCCCCCCGATCCAAGACCAAACCCGACCGGCTAGCCAATGCTGTTAAGGTTATCTTGGGTGTGAAGCCACCCCGGAACTGGACCCAGACGACGATCAGCACGACCGCGGTGATGAGCCACAAAGCCAGCCCCGCTAACTTTCGGACCGAAATAAGTCGCCGTAGCCGCTTGCTTGTGGTTGCCATAATAATTTACACCGTGAGATTGAAGTTGGGGTTGACGCCGTAAATCGCTAACGAAGCCATTAGCACGACCATTACGATGGCGATTAGCGATGCGCGCATCGATCTCCCGACTGCCACGCCGACTCCAACCGGACCGCCGCTGGCGTTGTATCCGTAGTAGCAGTGGTTCAACATCACGACTGCCGAAATGGCGACCGTCTCCGCAAGAGAGTACCAGAAGTCGTTAACCCTCAGGAAAGTGTTGAAGTAATGGTCATACGTTCCGATTGATTGCGCATAGAACAAAGTTGTCACCAGCTGGGCGGAAAAGAACGAGAGGAGGACCGCGACCGAATATAGTGGGATAGTGACGATGAAGGCGCCAATAACTCGGGTAGATACCAAATACGAAACTGATTTGATTCCCATCACCTCAAGCGCATCAATCTCCTCGCTGATCCGCATGGCGCCCAATTGCGCTGTAGCACCGGCCCCGACGGTCGCGGCTAAAGCAGTGCCAGTTACGATTGGCGCCACCACACGCACATTCGCTAGCGCGGCGAAGAAACCGGTGAACGCCTCAACGCCGATATTGCCTAGCGAGGCGAACCCTTGAATCGCAATCAGCGAACCGGCCGATAGCGTCACAAAGCCGATGATCGCCACCGTGCCGCCGACGGCGGCCATTGCGCCAGTGCCCATGCCGATCTCGGCGATCAGGCGCAAGACTTCCTTTCGGTAATTCTTTAGGGTAAACCCGAGATAACGGAGCACTTCGCCGACGAACAGCGCGACATCACCAGAGGCGTCGAGCGCACGGCCAGGAGCGCCGACCCATCCGGCGCCTAGCTTCCAAGCGCGTGGGAAACGTGATTGCACGACCGTCGGGGAAGCCAATCTCAACGCCCCGTTCCGAACCGCACACCAATGGTAGTCAGCACCACGTTGACCGCAAATAATGCGACCACCGCAAGAACCAACGTTTCGTTGACTGCTGTGCCCACCCCTTTGGCTCCCCCGCCGGCTGTCAACCCGCGGTAGCAACCCACCAGCCCGGCAATAAGCCCGAATAAGGTGGCCTTCACAATCGAGATCAGCACCTCGGGCAATCCAGTAATCAAGGTTAGGGTCGAAACGTATGCGCCGGCCGAAACATTCTGGATATACACACCGAACAAGAACCCGCCGACCAGCCCGATACTGATCACCGCGCCATTGAGCAGCAGGGCTACAATGGTCGATGCAACCACCCTGGGAACTACCAGTCGATGAATCGGGTCGATGCCCAACACCTCCATCGCATCGATCTCCTCGCGAATAGTCCTAGCGCCCAAATCCGCACAAATCGCAGTAGAACCTGCGCCAGCGACCACGAGCACCGTCACAAGGGGGCCCAGTTGAGTGACGGCGCCGAGCGCAGCCCCAGCGCCGGAGACGTCGGCGGCCCCAAATTCGGCCAATAAGATATTCAGCGTAAAGATGATTAGCACGGTGAGCGGAATTGCGACCATAACGGTTGGCAGGAACGACACACCGAGTAGAAACCAACCCTGTAGGATGAATTCGCGCCATTGGAACGGACGTGCAAGCGCCTTGCCGGTTAGCACACACATCTGAGTGAAGCTGGCCACCTGCCCTAGCGGTTTCCGCAGTTGTTCACGAAGGTATACCGACAAACCGTTGGATGCCGTCACCGATGCCCCTCGACAACAGCACCACGTGCGTCGCGCTGCAGCAGCCGATCAACGTACAGCGCGACCGCCGAAACCGTGACCAGCAGACCATACTGGGTGGTAGCGCTCAACCCATCGCTCGCGCCAGAGATGTCCGTTGTGCCGACGTTGCACAACAACACGTTGAGCGTGAAGATGCTTAGCGCCGCCAGGGACGAAGAAGCTGCGATGGTTGGCAGGGTCGACATCTGCATCAAAAACCGCAACTTGGACGATGAACTCAAACCATTGGAACGGCCTCTCAGCACGGCCTTTTGCCGAATTGAAATGGCATCTGCGAAAACACGCCGCCAGCTCCCAACGCTGGAAAAGGTCTGATCCCGGACGTCTTCGACGAGAATGACTCTGGCCGTGATCACCGGGTCATCCATAGGTCGCGAACCCACGGTGAAGTGTTCTGCGGCTGCTGTCACCGCCAGCGGAATCCGGGCCGGCAGCACCTCCTCGATGCGTTTCACCCAATCAACAAACTTTTCGGAATCCCACCACGCAATCGGATACCCCATGTCAACGAGCTTGTCATTGAGCGCCCGATGCTGCTGGCCATGCACCGATTCCTGACCGATAAACCCGGCCACCCGCTTCTTCAACCCAGGATCGGTGACCTCATCGGCAAACCGGCGCACCGACCGAATGAACAACTCCTCCCCCGGCGGGAACGACCCCGACAAGTTCGCCAGAAAGTGGCTGAAGATGATGTCGTCATCCACGATAATAGTTGCTGCCCTCCCCCCACCGAGAAACATATCCGCCGAGTCCTCGGATACCGAGACCCCACTCGGTGCACTCATAGTGGTCACGACCCCCTATATATCTAGCCTGTGCCCCCGTCGACCACGAAGGTTACCTTTTCCCCGAACTTCTAGTTTCGGATACTGACAGTACAGGGTGTCGGGCGTTACAGTACTGCGAAGCGACAGGGTGCGCAACGCTAGCCCCGCGACGTGCTGACCGCGGGGGGGCGGTCAAGGTGCAGGCCCCGCGGGTCAATGACAAACGTATTGATCCCGATACCGTTGAGCGGCAGCGGTTCTCGTCGACGATCGTGCCGGCGTAAGCGCGTAAGTCGCCGCAGATGGCCGAGGTGTTGCCGTTGCTGTACCTGCATGGGCGTCCAGCGGGGATTTCAGGCCGGAGCCCTGGAGCAGTTCCTGGGTCGGGGGCCGGGTTGTCGGCAGCCACGATTACCCGGCTGACCGCCCAGTGGCAAGACGAAGTCGCCGCGTTCGGCGGCAGGGATCTGTCCGCCACCTGAATCGCCCCGGTGAGTCCGGAGACTTTCTGATGTGAGATTTCAGCCAGCGGCTGGTCTCTGGCGTGGAGTGCAATAGGCGGCTTCGAGTTCAACTGGTGGGGATATCGCCGCAGTATTCGTAGAGGCGACGGTGGTTGAACCAGTCGATCCGCCGTGCGGTGGCCAGCTCGACGTCCTTGATGGAGCGCCAGGGCTTGCCGGGCTTGATCAGCTCGGTCTTGTACAGGCCGTTGACCGTCTCGGCTAGTGCATTGATGCTCCTATATCCGTCAAGCGGCTGGTTTTTCGGCTTGTGGAGTGGTGCGCAGTGGATGCACGAGGCCCATATCTCACGGGCAAGGAAGCGTTTTAAGCACCGGATGATTTCGGCCTTGGACTTGCCTTCGGCGGTGCGTCTTGCGAGGTACGCCTGGGTGGGTTGATGGTGTTGCATGCCCACGATGACGGTGCGGTAGATCGCCGCATTAGCCTGGCGGTGGCCATCCCAGTTGAGCAGGTGGCGAACGGTTTTGCCGGTGGAGGCTGGGATCGGGCACACGCCGCACAGCTTGGTCCACGCGGCTTCAATACGGATCCGGTCGGGGTTGTCGCCGGCGACGATGAGCATCTCGGCGGCGGTGTCGGCGCCGATGCCGAATGCTGCGGTCAACTCTGGCGCGATCTCGGTGACCAATTGGGCGAGTAGTTTCTCGTGTTCAGTGATCTCCTCGTTGAGATGCTGCCAGCGGCGGGCGATCGAGCGCAGGGTGTGCTTGGTTGCGGCTTCGACCGTGCTGATGCCAGCTGGCCTCAGGCCGGCGTAGCGGCGGATTAGGGCCATCTTGGACAAGGGCTGCAGTTGTTCACGCAGCTCGTCTGGGGCGTTAACGATGACCGTCTTCAGCGAGATCATCGCTGCCGAACGGGCTTTGACCGCAATATTTTTGGCGATTTTGATCTGTCGGATCATATCCACGGTGTCATCGGCGGTCTTCGGGGTGGCGGTGGCATGGCTACCAAGCACGGCACGGGCGGCGTTTTCGGCGTCCAGGAAGTCGGACTTGCCGCGCAGCCGCCGGTCGCGCCGGTCGGTGCGCATTACCTCCACGACACCGATGTCGCTGCGACGCACGGCTGCGGTCAGGCCGGCTCCGTAGGAGCCGGTGCCTTCGATGGCGAAGGTCAGGATGTGGCCCGGGTGGCTAGCCCATTCGATCAGCTCGGCATAGCCGGCGCGGTCGGCTTGGAACGTTCCGGTGTCAAGCACCGCGCCGAAGTCGTCGAACGCGGCGGCGACATGAACGAACTTGTGGGTATCAACACCGATCACGACTCGACCGCGGCGAGGTGTGGTTGCCATGCTTGTCATTGCGACCTTCAGCGGGTTGTTGAGGCTGGCCGGTCGGGTGACGGGACTGCGATGGGACCTGGTGTGGTCAGGCTTCTATGAGGTCACTGCCCGCTCGGTCAGCACGAGGTGGAACGACCGCCCGTTGGACGACAGATCAACAGCCAGGACACCCATACCGCTGGGTCAGTCATAACACGAGTCAGGCGACCAGACAGCCGCCAACATTCTCACAGTCATAGGAGCTGCCGACCGCTCGGACCGAGGACTGGATGCCCGCTTCTGCGTGCCGTTCGCTGAACCTGATCGAGGTGTATTGACTGCGATCCCCGATCCGTCTGGTGGACAACGTCTTTGAGATCAGTACACCTTCTTGTTGACGGTTCTAGATGGCTTGCTCGATCGCATCGAGGACCATCGAGGTGGCCATCGTGGAAGCGACCCGCCAGCCCAGCATCCCGCCGCGCGTAGGCGTCGGTGGCGAAAGCGACGTAGGCAAACCCTGCTCGACGGTGCATCTGGCCACTGGAGTGCCCTCGCGGTTGAGCGCCAGCCACACCTTGTGGGCACCGTACACGCCGTAGTTGGCGGCGTAGAGCCGGCTGATCTGTTCTTTGAGTTCGTCGTCACGGCGTTCGCGGCGGCTGGGCTCGCGGTTGATGTGGTCGTAATAGGTCGATGGGGCGATCGGCATACCCAGCTCGGTCAGCTGTGTGCAGATCGACTCGACACCCCACCGCAAACCATCAGGGCCATCGCGGTGACCGTGATGATCGGCGATGAACTGGGTGATTAGTGTGTTGGCAGGTCGAGCTCGGCCGCGGAGAAAGCCGACGCCGTCTTGAAAATCGCATTGGTTATCTGAGGCCGTGAGGAAGCTGTTCACCATGTAGACGACACGCGTTCGGAGATGCCGGGAAATGCGTTGTG
>NZ_MVIJ01000064.1 GCF_002086735.1 Mycobacterium scrofulaceum
GCCCCCACCACCGGTGACGACGACCACGACACCGCCGCCCGGCCAGCTGCCGCAGTTGCCGTGCCTGCTGCCGCCGCCCTTCTGCCCGCCCAGCACGACCCCGGCCACACCGCCGCCCCAGCTACCGCAGCCGGGGCCCGGACCGTCGCCCAGTTCGCCCCCGCCGGCCAGTTGACTTGGCTTGCCAGCGAAATTCACGGCTACACTGGCGTGCCGTGATGATCACCCTTGACCATGTCAGCAAGAAGTACAAAGCGTCGGCGCGCCCGGCGTTGGACGACGTCAACGTCAAAATCGACAAGGGTGAATTCGTCTTCCTGATCGGCCCGTCGGGCTCCGGCAAGTCGACGTTCATGCGGCTGCTGCTCGGCGAGGAGAACCCGACGACCGGCGACATCCGGGTGTCGAAGTTCCACGTCAACAAGTTGCGCGGGCGTCACGTCCCGAAGCTGCGGCAGGTGATCGGAACCGTCTTCCAGGACTTTCGCCTGCTGCAGCAAAAGACGGTGTACGAGAACGTCGCCTTCGCGCTGGAAGTGATCGGCAAACGGACCGACGCGATCAACCGGGTGGTGCCCGAGGTGCTGGAGACCGTCGGCCTGTCCGGCAAAGCCAACCGCCTGCCCCACGAGTTGTCCGGTGGCGAGCAGCAACGCGTGGCGATCGCGCGCGCCTACGTCAACCGGCCCCTGGTTCTGCTGGCCGACGAGCCGACTGGCAATCTCGACCCGGACACCAGTAAGGACATCATGGATTTGTTGGAGCGGATCAACCGCACGGGCACGACGGTGCTGATGGCGACGCACGACCATCACATCGTCGACTCGATGCGTCAGCGCGTCGTGGAGCTGTCTTTGGGGCGGCTGGTGCGCGACGAGCAGCGGGGCATCTATGGGATGGACCGCTAAGTGCGCTTTGGCTTCCTGTTCAACGAGGTCCTGACCGGTCTTCGTCGCAACGTCACGATGACGGCCGCGATGATCCTCACCACGGCCATCTCCATCGGCCTGTTCGGTGGCGGTTTGCTGGTGGTCCGGTTGGCCGACAACTCACGGGAGATCTATCTCGACCGCGTCGAGACTCAGGTGTTCCTCACCGACGACATCTCGGCGAACGACGCGACGTGCGCGTCCGCCCCCTGTAAGGCGCTGCGGGACAAGATCGATGCGCGCCAAGACGTCAAATCGGTGCGCTTCGTCAACCGGCAGGACGCCTACAACGACGCGATCAAGAAGTTCCCGGAGTTCAAGGACGTGGCCGGCAAGGAATCGTTTCCCGCGTCGTTCATCGTCAAGCTGAACAACCCCGAACAGCACGCCGACTTCGACGCCGCGATGCAGGGCCAACCCGGCGTGCGCAGCATCCTGAACGAAAAGGATTTGATCGACCGGTTGTTCGCCGTGCTGGACGGTTTGCGCGACGCCGCGTTCGCGGTCGCTCTGGTGCAGGCGGTGGGGGCAATCCTGCTGATCGCCAACATGGTCCAAGTCGCGGCGTACACGCGGCGCACCGAAATCGGGATCATGCGGCTCGTCGGCGCCAGCCGCTGGTACACCCAGCTGCCGTTCCTGGTGGAGGCGATGCTGGCCGCGGCCATCGGTGTGGCCATCGCGGTCGTCGGCCTGATCCTGGTGCGCGCTTGGTTCCTGGACAACGCGCTGAGCCAGTTCTACCAAGCCCATTTGATCGCGAAGGTCGACTACGCCGACATCCTCTACATCTCGCCGTGGCTGTTTTTGCTCGGCGTGTCGATGGCCGGCCTGACCGCCTACGCGACGTTGCGTCTCTACATCCGGCGGTAGCTGTGGCGAAAGATCCCGGCCGGGCCAAGGGGGCGGGCGGCAAACGCGGCAGCAAACAGATTGTGGCCACCAATCGCAAAGCGCGGCACAACTATTCGATCCTCGAGGAGTTCGAGGCCGGAGTGGCTTTGCAGGGGACGGAGGTCAAAAGCCTGCGTGCGGGGCAGGCGTCCCTGACGGACGCGTTCGCAACCGTCGACGACGGCGAAGTGTGGTTGCGCAACCTGTATATCCCCGAGTACCAGCACGGTAGCTGGACCAACCACGAGCCCCGTCGCAACCGAAAGTTGTTGTTGCATAGGCAACAAATCGACCGCCTGGTTGGGAAGATACGAGATGGTAACCTCGCGCTCGTGCCGATGTCTCTGTATTTCTCCGACGGAAAGGTCAAGGTGGAGCTCGCGTTAGCGCGCGGCAAGCGAGCGCACGACAAGCGTCAGGACATGGCCCGCCGCGATGCCCAGCGCGAGGTGGTCCGTGAATTGGGACGCCGAGCCAAGGGCATGAGCTGATTTGATCGGGGCCGCTTACGCCCAGCTGTCTGCCGTCACGTACGGAGTCAGCGATTTTGTCGGCGGTGTAGCCGCTCGACGGGTGGCCGCGCTGCGCGTGATGCTGGTGGTCTATCCGATCGAGACGCTCTTGCTGGGCGCGCTGGCGCTCGCCGTGGGCGGCCCGATCACGCGCGGCGCGATCTTCTGGGGCTGCCTCTACGGCGTCGGGATGGCCGTCGGCATGTGGGCGCTCTTCGCCGCGCTGGGGGCCGGGCCGATCTCCGTCGTCTCGCCGTTGGCGGCGGTGCTCAACGCCGCGGTGCCGGTGGCGGTCGGCGTGACACTGGGGGAGCGGCCGGGGCCGGGCGCCTCGGTGGGCGTCGTGCTGGCGCTCATCGCGGTGATGCTGGTGAGCCGGGAGGCCACCGCCCAGGGCGTCACGCCGTATCGATTCACGCCGAAGGTGGCGTGGCTCACGCTGCTGGCCGGCTCGGCGATGGGGCTGAACCTGGTGTTCCTGCACCAGGCGCCGCACGCCTGCAAGCTGTGGCCGCTGGTCTTCGCCCGCCTCGCCGCCACGGTGGTGATTTTCGTGATGGCGGCGGCCAGCAATAATTTCCGGGCGCCGCGCGGCAAGCCGCTGAAGCTGGCGTGGGCCGTGGCGGTGCTGGACATCTGCGCCAACGTGACCATGCTCCTGGCGCTGCACACGTGGCTGCTTTCCCTGGCCAGCATCCTGATCTCGCTCTACCCCGCGGCCACCGTCGTGCTGGCGATGGTCGTGCTGCGTGAGCGGCTGAACCGCTGGCAGGGGTTCGGCATGGTGATGGCCATGGGATCCGTGGCGATGATCGCTGCCAGCTGACGGCCGCGCCCCCTTAGTATTGGGCTGCCAGCACTCATACGCGGGGAGATGACGGTGGGGGCATCCGATACCGAGGACCCGGTCATCCGGGAGTTGTCGGGCGCGGTGGAGCGCAGCCCAGACGTGATCGAGCTGCGGCTTCATCTCGCTGGTTTACTGACGGACAAAGGGCGCTACGCCGAGGCGCTGAGTCACTGCAGCACGGCGCTGACCCAGCAACCGGGCAACACCCAGGCGTTGAGCCTGCTGCAGCGGTGCAGCGCGGCGCTGGGGGCGCCGTCGTCGGAGGGTTCGGCGCCGGCCGACGAGGGGTCCGCCGACAAAGAGTGTTTCGACTGGTCGAGTGCCGAACGCGAAGTCGCCGACATCATCGAGCCCGCGTTCGTCGACCCGCCTCCTGACGCCGTCAACGAGGACGACTTCGACGTCGTGCAGCGCGTCCGCGTCGGACTGGACGACGTCGCCGGCATGGAGGACGTCAAACGGCAGTTGGACCTTTCGCTGCTCGGCCCGATCAAAAATCCCGAGCTGATGAAGGCATACAAGGTGACCGCGCGGGGCGGTCTGCTGCTGTACGGTCCACCGGGCTGCGGCAAGACGTTCATTGCCAAAGCCGTTTCGGGCGAGCTGGGCGCGAATTTCTACCAAGTGGGGATCGCCGACGTGCTGCACCACTGGTTCGGCGATAGCGAACGCAGCATCCGCGCCGTCTTCGACACCGCCCGGCGCAACGCGCCCTGCGTGCTGTTCTTCGACGAGGTGGACGCGTTGGGCCACCGGCGCTCGGCCTTGAGCGGTAGCTCGGGGATGCGGCCGGTGGTGAACACGCTGCTGGAGGAGATGGACTCTGCGGGGTCGGCCAACGACGGCGTGTACGTGCTGGGCGCCACTAACGCGCCCTGGGATGTCGACCCGGCGTTGAGGCGGCCGGGCCGTTTCGACCGGATGATTTTCGTCGGCCTGCCCGATGTCGGGGCCCGAGCGGGCATTGTCCATTCGCACCTGCAGGATCGGCCCGTTTCGGGCATCGATCTCAAGACGATTGCCAACCGCACCGAAAGCTTCTCCGGCGCCGACCTGGCCTACGTGTGCGAGATCGCGACGCAACTGGCGATGGCGGATTCAATGCGCAGCGGCCAGGTGCGGCCGGTGCTTATGGCCGATATCGACAACGCCCTCGCCCAGATCCGGCCCAGCACGGGGCCGTGGTTCGAGACGGCCCGCAATGTCGTCGAATTCGCCAACGGTGACGGCACTTATGACGAGTTGGCGAAGTATCTGCGGCGCAAGAAGTTTCGGTAGCTGCCAGTGACCTCGGAGGCCGGCGTCAATCGAGCCGACGGTGCCCTGCGGCTAGCCCATGCGTACTACGAAACCAAGAATTACGAGCGGGCGCGAGACGTCACGCGGGTCGCGTTGTCGCAGAATCCCAATGACCCCGACCTGCTGGCCCTGCACGCCGCGACCGAACACGCGCTCCAAAACTATTGGCCTGCAGCCAACAGTGCATATGGAGCGTTGTCCGCCGCACCTCAGCACGAATTCGCGATGCGGGTGTACGCGCTCGCGCTCGAGGGCCTAGGTCGGAACTACGACGCGATGTGGATGGCGTGGCGAGGAGTCGTCGCCTATCCGAACCAGGCATCCCAATACCGCCTCTACGCCGGTCTGTTGCTGAGGTCGCGACAACAGTCCACGGCGCTGTACGTGATCGACCAAGCGCTGCAGCTCGAACCCAACAGTGTGGACGCACTGATCCTGCGGGGCGCGATCCTGCACCGGCTGGGCCGGCTGGTCGAGTCCGATGCGTCCTATCGGCAGGCGTTGCAGCTGGATCCCGGAAACGCCGAGGCGCTCAACGATCTGGCCGTCCACGGATTAGACCGCAACAAGTTCGGTCGCGCCCTACGCGGATTTCTCGGCGCGGGGAGCGATCCGGATCTCGCGGACCTGGCACGCCGAAACATCGGCGTGGTGCTGCGAAAGGTGCTCACCGGCGTGACGGTCGGCGCCGGTCTGTTGAGTCTGGTGCTCGCCATCACCGCCGGGGCTCACAACGATGGGCGTCCGACCGCCGTAGCGCGAGTGGTCGTGGGGTTACTCACCGCGGCCCTGATCGCCGTCCTGTGGTGGTTGCTGCGCGCGGTCCCGCGCGGCGTGCTGCTGTCTGTACTGCGCAAGCAGCGATTCTCCGCTGCCCGCGCCATCCATGGGCTGGTCGCGATCGCGGCGGGCGCTTGGGTCACCGTCTACCCCGGACCCCCGGCGATGATCGCCATCGGCGGACTGCTGGCCGTCAGCGCCCTGGTCATTATTCGGATCGGACTCTTCATCAGGAAATGACCGGCCTACTATCCGACCATGGCCGATCGCCCCGTCACCAAGCTGGATAAGTCCGAGGTTCTCACTGGTCTGTTCGCCGTGTGGGACGACATCGCCGCACTGCTGGACGGGCTGCCGGAGCCCGAGTGGGAGGTGGCGAGCCCGCTGCCCGGCTGGGACGTCAAGGCGCTGGTGGCGCACATGATCGGCACCGAATCCTTCCTCGCCGGGGTCCCCGCACCCCAGCCCGACATCGACGTCTCGACGCTCGAGCATGTCCGCAACGACATCGGCGTGATGAACGAGTGCTGGGTGCGCTACCTGGCCGCCGAATCCGGCGCCGACGTGCTCAAACGGTTCAGGGACATCACCGACGACCGGCGCGGGGCGCTCACGGAGATGCCCGCCGAGGAGTGGGACGCCGTCACGTTGACGCCGGTGGGCCCGGAGAGCTACGGGCGGTTCATGCGAGTCCGGGTGTTCGACTGCTGGATGCACGAGCAGGACATCCGCGTTGCGCTGGGGCGCCCGTCGGCCGACGACCAGCTGGCCGGGCCCCCGTCGGAACTCTCCCTCGACGAGATCGCCGGCACCATGGGCTACGTGGTGGGCAAGCGGGCCAAGGCGCCCGAGGGGTCGCGGGTCTTGTTCGAGCTGACCGGCCCGCTCAGCCGCAGCATCCACATCAGCGTCGACGGCCGGGCCCAGCTGGTCGAGGACTTCGACGGCCAAGAACCGACGGTGACGATCCGGCTGGACGGACTGCAGTTCACCAGGCTCGCCGGCGGGCGGCCGATGTGCGCGGGGCGGTCGCAGGACGTCGACCTGGGCGGCGACCGGGACGTCGCTGCACAGGTCGTCGAGCACCTGAACTTCGTGATCTGATCGCGGCCCGCACCGGAACATAACCGCGTTGCCCGGCGTTGATAGCGGCGTACCATTGACTGTCCTGCCGAAAATCGGCGGGGGCGCGAGGGGCTGAAAGGTTTCGACATCGCGCATCGAATCAAGGGAAGCGTGCCGGTGCAGGCAAGAGACCACCGTAAGCGTCGTTGCAACCAATTAAGCGCCGATTCACATCAGCGCGACTACGCTCTCGCTGCCTAAGCGACAGCTAGTCCGTCAGACCGGGAAAGCCCTCGACCCGGAGCCTGGCGTCAGCTAGAGGGATCAACCGATGAGTTCGGTCGCGGGACTCATCGGGACACCAACAGCGACTGGGATCGTCATCCTGGCTAGTCCGCGTGACCAGGAGATCCGAGCAGAGGCATAGCGGACTGCGCACGGAGAAGTCTTGAGGGAATGCCGTTGGACCCGGGTTCGATTCCCGGCAGCTCCACTGAGAATGTGCTGTTCGAAGCGGTTATCGGGTAAGAGCCGCGACCGCGTCGCCAGACCCGTGGGTGGATCACTCCCAGGGTGAGCGGCTTTAATCGATGTCACGTCGTGCACGCCCGACACGAGTCGCGTTGCCGGGATCATTACCGGTGAACTTCGGTGCTGAATGTTGCGGCCAGAACGAGGAGCTGCCATGACCTATCGCCGTCTTGCCTGGGCGCTCGGCGCGGTGGTGGCGGCGGCCGTCATTCCCGTCCCGGCCCATGGTGCGCCGCCGACGAAGTGCCTGACCAACACCCCCAAGGGCAAGCAGGTGTACGTGCCGTGCGACCTGCTCAACGCCGGCGCCAATTTCCCGCCGGGGCAGCGGTGTCCTCCACCGCTCGAGCAGTACCCGAAAGATGTGGCCGACTGGTGCGGCGAAGGTCCCGGCCTGGCGACGACCACGCCCTCGAGCCCGACGACTCCGACCACCCCGACGAGCACGACAAGCCCCACGAGCACGACAAGCGCGACCACGCCCTCGAGCCCGACACCCTCGACCAGCCCCACGACCGCGACCACCGCGACCACCCCCACGAGCTCGGCGGCCCCGGGCAATCCACGGTGACGCGGGAAATCACGTGAACGACGACAGCTCGCCGAGGGGCCGCGCGTTCGGCAGGCCCACGCGCCGGGCCGTTGCCGTGGGAGCCGTGGTCCTGGCGCTGGTCGCCGGGTGCTCGCGTGGCAACGCGGCGCACCCGGAATCGAGCGACGGCCCGGCGGCGCCGCGGCCGCTGGTCGCGGTTCCCGCTCCCGCGACGCCCCAAGCGCCGCCGGATGCCGCGACCGTGGCGCGGTTCGCGAAAGTCTCCAAGCTCATCAACGACGCGATCGCGGCAGACCGGCTGCCGGGCGCGGTGCTCGTCGTCGGCCACGCCGGCAAGGTCGCCTTCCACCAGGCCTACGGCTCGCGCAAGCTTGCCGGCGAGCCCGGCCTGGACGGGTCGCCGGCGCCTGCGGAACCGATGACCGAGGACACGATTTTCGACCTGGCGTCGTTGACCAAGATCCTCGCGACGGCGACGGCCGTCATGCAGCTCTACGAGCGGGGCGCGGTCGCGTTGGACGACCCCGTGCAGCGGTACCTGCCCGACTTCAACACCGCGAACGATCCGCGCCGCGCGCAGGTGACCGTTCGCATGCTCCTGACCCACACCTCCGGCGAAACGGGGGACGTCAACCTGGGTGACCCGTGGGGGCTGGACAAGGCCGACAAGGAAGAGGGGATCCGCCGCGCGCTCACCACGCCGCTGGAGTCGGGTCCCGGCGGGGGCTTCCGCTACTCCGATATCAATTTCATCCTGCTCGGCGCGCTGATCGAGAAGGTCACCGGCAAGGCTCTGGACGCGTACGTCCAGCGACACGTGTTCGATCCGCTCGGCTTGCAAGACACCCGCTACCTGCCGCCGGCCCAAGCATGTGGTCCACATACGACGCTGGGGGCTGCGATCGCCTGGGCTCCCGACGGCGAGGCCCCCCACGCCTGCCCCGCGGGCACGTGGAGCACAAGTCTGTTGCCCCGGATCGCCCCGACGGCACGAGACGAAGAGGGCAGGGCCGATCCGGGCAAGAATCCCGACCTCGATCACCTGCTCCGGGGCACCGTGCAGGACACCACGGCGCGACGGATGGGCGGGGTGGCCGGGCACGCGGGCGTGTTCTCGACGGCCCACGATGTCGGCATCTTTGCGCAGGCGCTGCTTGACCGGCTCGCGGGACGTCCGAGCGAATTCCCGCTGGCGCAAACGACTCTCGAGTTGATGACCAGTCCGCAGCAGCCGGGGCACACGCCTGCCCAACTCCAGGCCGCCAACACAGCCGCCCGGGATGCCGCCGCGAAGTGGCCGAATCGACCCGATCCGCTGCTCGCTTCGCGTTATCCGGCGATCGCGGGGCAGAACCTGCGGGGCCTGGGCTGGGATATCGACACGGGCCAGTCCGCGCCGCGGGGTGTGGTCTTTCCGATCGGTAGCTTCGGCCACACCGGCTTCACCGGGACATCGGTGTGGCTGGACCCACGCTCGGATACCTACATCGTTCTGCTCTCGAACTCGATCCACGTCCGCGGCAGTCCACCGATGTCGGATCTGCGGGGTGAGGTTGCCACGGCGGCCGCGCAGGCCCTGGGTCTTTAGGGCCGCTCGAAGTGTTGATAGTCCAGCGGAGCCGTCCAGTCGCCACCCCACCGCCAGCCGCGATCGGTGAACGCGCGCACCGCCGGGTCACCGACGTGTAAGAGACCCGGGTCGGTGCGGCCGCGGTCCAGGTAGGCCGCCGCGTTCCGCGGTTCGAAATACCCGCTGGCGTAAAGGCACGGGTTCACAAGCGGATTGAGATCGATCGCCCGGCCGTAGGCGTGCGGCGACCACTCGTCGGTTCCGGGGATGCGTCGGCAGTTGAACGCCGACGTGTTGTTGTCCTCCATGGACAACTCGTCATCGGCGTCCGGGTAGTGGTCGACCGTGCGGATTTTCTCGACCGGGTAGCCAAGTCGGTACAGCCGCTCGAAGATCGCGATGACCTCCGGCGCCAGGTCTTCATCGACGATCAGCTCACCGCGGTGCGGCCGGCCGTCCGAACCGATGTGCTCGACGGTGACCCGGCGCAGCTGCCCCGGCGCGACCGGGCAACCCGGCCGCCAGCTCGCGCCGAGTTCGGCGGCGGTGACCGGTTCCACGGTCGCACGGGCCGGCGCCGACGACGGTGCGGCTGACGGCGGTGACGGTGTCGCGGACCGTGCCGGTCCCGTCGCACGCGGTGGGGGCGCGGCGGCGCACTGCACCAGCACGAGACACGCCGCGAGCATTCCGCCCACCGCTGCGCACCGCCGGCCGAAGGGCGTCAACTGCGATGAGTCCTCACCATTGCTTCTTCCCTCGGTACAAGGCCGCTGCCACAAGCGGTTTCGCCAGAACGGCCCGGTGCCACGCTACCCCCGGTCGCCCGAGGGTGACGGACGCGCCACGATCACCGGCACCTTGGCCCTGTTGACCACGGCCGCCCCGACCGACCCGAGCAACCTGCCGGCGAGCCTGCCGCGGCCGTGGTTGCCGACCACTACCAGTTGCGCCCGTTCGGACGCCTCGATCAGCCACCGCGCCGGGTCACCGATTTCGATTCTGCGGTGGATGTCGACGTCGCGATAGCGTCCCTGCCAACCCGCCAGCCGCTCGGCGAGCGTCTCCTCCTCCTCGGACAGCTGAGCGTCCCAATTGCCGTCTTGAAAAGGCTCTTTCACGTCGGCCACTTGCAAATCCATCCAGGCGTGCAAGGCGACCACACCGACGCCTCGCCGCGACGCCTCGTCGAATGCGATGGCGGTCGCCAACTCCGAAGCCGGTGACCCGTCGATGCCCACCAGTACGGGCGCCCGTGCCGCGTTTCGTGCCGGCTCTTCCCCGTCGCGGATCACGGCGACCGGGCAATGCGCGTGGTAGACCAATGCCGAACTCACCGAGCCGAGCAAGCCGCGGGCCGGCACGCCGCCGTGCCCGCGGTGGCCCACCACGACCAGCTCCACCGTCTTGGAAAGGTCGACAAGGGTCGGAACGGTGGCCGAATAGACGACCTGACCTTCGATCTGCGCCCGACCGCCCTCGCCGGCGCTCTCTTCGGCGGCCTTGATCGCCAACTCGACGAATTCGCGTGCCCGCCTGTCCTGCCATTCGCTGAACTCGGCGAGCGCGGTCACCTGGAACCAACCGGGCATCGGGGCGTCGATGACATGGACCAGGGCCAGCGGCGCATTGCGCAGCGTCGCATCACGGGCCGCCCAGCGGACGGCACCCAGTGCGGCTCTCGAGCCGTCGACGCCCACCAGGATCGCGTTGCGCGGTGGCTGCCACATCTCGGCTCGCTTCTGGTCGGCTACGTACCCCTCGGCAGAATCATTGAGTGCGGTCACGAATGTCAGGGCCGAAGAGATGCAAGCGGAAGGACCAAAGGCACCGGGTGAAGCGTGTTGCCGGCACGCACAGAATTGATAGCCTGCAACCTGCGGCCGACATGTGAAAACGTCGGCGTCAAACGACTCAACATCGCCTTCCCGCCGCGAAGATCGCGGCAACCTACCGACCGCCTGGAGGAGTTCATGCGCAGGAGCGCGCGATGACCGACGCCGCGTGGACCCTCTATGCCGAGCAGATGGACAACGTCGACGGCTGGTTCTTCGAGGCCGACGTCGCGCTCTTCAGCAAGCTCCTCGCCTGCCAGACCGCCGAGCGAATCACGGGCGACATGCTGGAGATCGGCACGTATCAGGGCAAGTCCGCCATCTTGATGGGTTACGGGCTGCGCGACGACGAAGAACTGGTGATCTGCGATCTGTTCGACGCCGTGGTCGACCACGCCCACATGGCGCCGATCCCACGCCAGCAGTACTCAGGCCTGGACCAGCAGCAGTTCCTGGCGAACTGGGACCGCTTCCATACCCGCAGGCCGACCCTCGAGGTCCGCGAATCCGCGGAGCTCGATCTCGGCGACAAGGTACTCCGGTTCGCCCACGTCGACGGATGTCACAGCTACGAGTGCGTCGCCAAGGACATCAACCTCGCCGTCAGCCACACGGGCGAACGAGGGGTGATCGCGTTGGACGATTATCGCGGTGTGGAAACCCCGGGCGTGTCGGCAGCAGTCTGGCAGGCCGTCGGCAACGGCGTCCTGTTCCCCTTCGCGGCGACGTACATGAAGCTCTACGCCGGCACGTCGCCCGCTGATCAGCGTTACTGGCAGGAGCGGGTCCGCGACTCCGCCGACATCTGCGCCCTGCCCGACTTCGCGTTGCCGTCGTACCGGGACGTCTCCGCCGAACAAATCCAGCGATCGACCGGTTAACGGGCGTTCCGAAGCACCGCGTCTTCCAGGAGATCGGCGGCGAGGGCCGCGCTTTGCGCCGGGGTGGCCATCTGGGCCGCGACCTCACGCGTGCGAGCGACGCATTGCGGAGTCAGGATCGATCGCAGGTCCGCGAGCAAGGAATCCGGGGTGGTGTCGACGAAGCGCCGTCCGATGCCGACGCCCAATTGGTTGACCGCGGCGGCCCACATCGGCTGATCGACCGAGACGGCCAGCGCCAACGTGGGGACCCCGGCCCGTATCCCCGCGAACGTGGTGCCGGGACCGCCGTGATGGACGACCGCCCGGCAGGCGGGAAAGACGGCCGCGTGGTTGACCGAGCTGACGACCTTGGCGTGCTCGAATTGCGGGAGGTCGGTGAGGTCGCTGACGCCGCTGCAGATCAGCGCCCGCTCACCGAGTTCCGCGCACGCCGTGCTCATCGCGATCACGTCGGCGGGAGACGCGACCCGCGCGCTGCTGCCGAAGCCGAAGTAGATCGGCGGCGGTCCGGCGGCGATCCACGACGCGACCTCCTCGTCCACCTGGGTCGGCAACTCCAGCGTCAGCCCGCCGACGAAAGGCCTTCGGACGCCCCATTGCTCCCATTCGGCCGCCAGCCCCGGAAAGAAGAGTTCGTCGTAGGCCTGGATCTCCAACGGTTGCGGCGCCGAGGGCCCCGGTTCGGCCGGCAGGCCGAGTGCGCGGCGCTGGGCGATTTCGGCGTCTTTCGTGATGGACGACTGCGCGTCTTCGGGCGCGATCGGGTAGATGTGCACCGCCGCCTGCGAAATGCCGTAGTACTCGGCGACATTGGCGGCCAGCCCTTGCTCGCTGGCATCCGTCAGGATCAGGTCGGCCCCGTCGGCCAGCGACGTCAGCGCGGTACCCAGCACCGGCCAGAGCTCGGTGATATCCCGGACTATCTCCCAGGCCATGACGGCGGGGTTCGGCGTCGCCCCGTACTTGCGGGCGATCTCCGCGTTCTGCTGAACCTGGTCCCGGCCGTGGGGGACCGCGGTCAGGCCCGCCGACTCGATGAAGCCGAGGTAATTGGGCGGGACCGCCATGCGCACATCGTGGCCTCGGCGCTGCAGTTCCCGGGCGATGGCGGCGCACGGTTCGACGTCGCCCCGAGTTCCGAGCGTCGCCAGCGCAAACCTCATCGCCGGAACCTAACTCGCGTTAAGACGTCAACGATCACTGTGCCCCGTTCGGAAACCGTGATCCGGTGACGCCGCGGAAATATGCGATCGTCCGCGCGGCCCCCTCCTCGAAGGGGACACGGGGGCGCCAGCCGAGCGCGGACTCGGCGAGGCCGATGTCGGGCCTGCGCCTCCTCGGGTCGTCGGCCGGCAGCGGCGTGAAGAAGATCGCCGAGCTCGAGCCGGTCATTTCCTTGATGATGCGCGCGGTTTCGAGCACGGTGACCTCGGCCGGACTCCCGAGATTGACCGGCCCGGTGAACGACGGCTCGCTCGCCGCCATCCTCACCAGCCCGTCGACGAGGTCGTCGACGTAGCAAAAGGATCGAGTCTGGCTGCCGTCCCCGAAGACGGTGATGGGTTCCCCTCGCAGCGCCTGGGCGATGAACGTCGGGATGATCCGGCCGTCCTCCGGGTCCATCCCGGGACCGTAGGTGTTGAAGATGCGGACGAGTTTGACAGGGAGGCCGTAGCGCCGCGCGTACTCGAGCATCAGCGTCTCGGCAACTCGCTTGCCTTCCTCGTAGCAGGCCCGGGGACCGAAGCAGTTGACGTTGCCCCAGTAGCTCTCGGCCTGCGGATGGACCGTCGGATCGCCGTAGACCTCGCTGGTGGACGCCTGCAGGATGGTCGCTCCCGTATCGCGCGCCAAGTCCAGAAGGTTCCTGGTGCCGACGTAGTTCGTGTCGAGTGTGAACAGGGGGTCCCGCTGGTAGGCGCGCGGCGACCCGGGGCAGGCCAGGTTGAAGATGACGTCCTGTGGGCCCGCCGCGGCCGCGGCCATCGGTCGGGTGACGTCGTGTTCGACGAAACGAAAGCCGGGGTCGCTCTCGAGGCGCGTGATGTTCTCGCGCCGACCCGTGCGCAAGTTGTCCAGCCCGACGACCTCGAAGCCGTCGCGGCGAAGCCGATCGCAGAGGTGAAACCCCAAGAACCCGGCGGCGCCCGCCACGAGGGCTCTCACCTTTGGTTCTCCTTAATTCCGGTCCATGCCGGGGCACTCGGAGACCTCGGCCCACCGGCGCTCAGGATGATAGACGCTGTCGCCCACTAGGCGGTTATCGGCTCGTTCGGCTGAAGTCGCACGTGGACTCCCGGTTCCCGAGACGGCCGGGGCGGCCGAGGCCCTAACATGGCAGGCGGGGGCCGTAGTTGCCGGACCCCTCCAGGTCGTCGAGGCGCCGAATCGAGGAGAAGTATCCGTGCACCAGTCGCTTTCACCCCTGTCGGTCACGAGAAGGCTGCTTCTTGCCCTGTCGTTCGTGATCGCGTTCGCTGCTTCCGCGTTGATCCCGGCCGCACACGCCGACCCGATCGGATTCCCGCCGGACTGGCCCTTCTACGAGATGCAAACCGAACAGACGATGTGCAGGGCGATGGCGCAGGGCTGGTCGCGCGCGCAGATCGTCGGCGCGATGCAACAGGCGAACAACCAGAGCGTGACCGGTTTGAATCCGGATCAGGCGGCCAAGCGTGCCAACATGTGGGTCGACTTGGGCCGAATCAAGTACTGCCCGGGCGCCGTCGCCAGCTGACCGGCGCGCCGGCCACAGCACCCGTGCCGCCGGCGCCATCCTTCTTCACGCGAGACCCCCTCGGGGGGCCGAAGACTGGGCGCGCGGTGCGCTGGCGCGATGTGCCGATCGGCTCAATTCCGTCGAGCTTGTGAATCTCGGGCTCCGATGGGTAAGCCAGGCTCTGTTAGCCGAGCCCAGTGAGAGAGTCGATGAGCAGGGAACACGAGCGCAGGCGTTCAGCACGGAATCCGGACCTTCGGCCGTCGTCGACGGCAGCGCTCGGCCCCGAACAACGAGCGTGGCTCGACCAGGCGTCGCGGCGGGAAGTCAACGGATGGATTCACGTCACCGTCAAAGGCGCGCCGATGGCGCGGGGGTTCCAGTACGGCTACCTCGTCGCCAACGAGTACGCGGCGGCGGTCCGCGCCTACGAGCAGATGACCTACCAGAAGATCGGCATGGACTATGGCTTCTTCGTCGACAGGGCCAACGAACTGCATGCCGACAAGGTCCCTGACGAGCTGCGCGAGGAGATGGAAGGCGTCGCCGCGGGACTGACCGCAGCGGGAGCGCCAGCGACGTTTCAGGACGTGCTCGGCATGAACGACTGGATGGAACTCACCGGCTATTGGTGGCCGAAACACGCTGGGCGGTATGCCGCGTTGGCGTCGCCACCGAGTCAGGGCAGCCACTGCAGCGCCTTCATCGCGACCGGCGGTGCAACCGCGGACGGCTCAATCGTGATGGCGCACACCAGCTTTACGGACTTCTGGCAGGGTCAGTTCGAAAACGTCATCTTGGACCTCACACCCGACGAGGGCCACCGGATCGTGATGCAGACCACGCCCGGCTGGATCGCCAGCATGACCGATTTCTGGCTCACCGGCGCGGGTCTGGCCATCAGCGAGACGACGATCAGCGGCTACGACGGCTCCAAAGGTTATGACGAGAATCGCGCGCCGGAGTTCGTTCGCGCCCGCACGGCCGCTCAGTACGCTCGCGATATCGACGACTGGGTCGAGATACTCAACACCGACAACAACGGCGGCTACGCTTGCTCGTGGTTGATCGGGGACATCAATACCGGTGAGATTGCTTGCCACGAACAGGGTTTGCTGTATCAAAGCCTCTCCCGGAAGGCCGACGGCTACTTCTGGGGCGACAATGCCCCGAAGGATCCGAGGATTCGCAACCTGGAGTGCGGCGCGACGGGTTTCGACGACGTTCGGTCGCCCAATGGCGCGCGGGAGGTCCGCTGGCAACAACTCCTCGCGGAGCACGAGGGACGCATCGACACCGATTCAGCCCAGCGGATGCTCGGTGACACGTTCGACCCCTACCTGGGCCGCGACCAGCCGTCGGCGCGAACGATCTGCGCGCATTACGACGCCGACCCCTGCCAGTTCAACGACGTCACCGCGTTCAGCCCGCACGGATCCGTGGACGGGAAAGTCGTCACGTCCGCCGATGTCGAGTCGATGAGCCTGTGGGCAAGGTTCGGTCGTGCCGACGGTGCCGAGTTCGTGGCCGAGGACTTTCTCCGCACGCACCCGCAGTGGAATTGGCAGCGGGACTGTTTGCAGGATCGGCCGCGACAGCCGTGGACGCGCTTCCGCCCGGAGGCCGCGCCCGACAGCTGACCTAAGCGCGATCGGGCGGCTGTGCGGGGTCTAGCAGAGGGCGGCGGAAAACCACCCGCCGGCCACGATGGCGATGGCGAGCGCGGCGGTGGTGTGCCCCGTCGACGCGGCCACGACGATGCCCGTGATGGCGGCGATCAGGGCCATGACCACCACCACGGCCAGCAGCATCCGGTGCGAGTTGATCGCTCCGCCCGAACGCGGCACGACAACGACGCGTTTGCCCGAGCCGTGGGGTGCGGCCATCACGCTCCTTTGGGTTGTGACCTGCGATACATGCTCAGCATAAATGTGCGGTGTGTCACATGCCAGCCTGACGCCCGCGATGTTCTGCGCGCCGGAGCCCCGGGTACACGCACGGGCATGGGGTGGGTGGCATCGCACGCGGTCGCAATCTTTTCGGCGCTGCTGTCCGCGTTCTGGGCGGCGGTCGGGATCGTGGTTCGGCAGCGAGCCGCCCAGGAGGTCCCCGCCGACGAGGGCATGTCGGGAACGATGGTGACGACGCTGGCCCGCCGGCCCCTGTGGTGGGCGGGCACCGTCGCCGCCGTGGCCGGTTACGTGTTTCAGGCCGTGGCGCTGGCGCACGGATCGCTGCTGCTGATCCAGCCGCTGCTCGTTTCCTCGCTGCTGTTCGCGTTGCCGCTGGGCGCGAGGCTCTGCCACCAGCGCATCAGCGCATCCCAGTGGGGCTGGGCGGCGCTGTTGACGGCGGCGTTGGCGCTGTTCGTGCTCGTCGGCCAGCCCCGCGAGGGCCATCACCGCCCTCCGGTGCCCGCGTGGACGCTGGCGCTGGTGGTGTCGGTGCCGTTGCTGATCGTGTGCGTCACCGCGGCCCGCCGCGCCGCCGGTCGTGCGCGGGCGATGCTGCTGGGCGTCGCCGTCGCGGTCCTGCTCGGCATGATCGCCGTCCTGACGAAGATCTGCACTCATCGGTTTGCCGTCGGCGGTTGGCACGCGCTGCTGAGCGTGCCCGCTCCATACCTGCTCGTCGCCCTCGCCGTGGCGGCGACGTTGGTACAGAACTCGGCCTTTCACGCCGGGGCGTTGCAGGCATCGGTGCCGATCATGTTGGTGGGGGAGCCGGTTGTCGCGGTCGCGCTGGGCATCGCGGTGCTCGGCGAACACCTGGCGGTGCGAGGCGCGACGACGCTGGAGTTGGCCGTCGCCGTCTGGGCGATGGCGGCCGCCGCCGTCGCGCTGAGCCGCAGTCAGGCGATCGAGGTGGGCAATCAGCGACAGTCCGCCCCCGCCGACGCGGCCAGCCTGGTGGGCGCCTGCGGCAACCCGAGCTAGGGCCTACGAATCCTGCGTGGTCTCCAACAGTCGCAGCGGGTGCAGACCGTCCACCGCGCCGACGAACGGCGGGTGGATGCTGTAGCCGAGCATCCGGCGGATGTCGTCGGAGACGGCGCGGGCGGTGTCGCGCGAAATCGACAGCGTGAACGCTTCCATCGGCCGCAGCCACGGCTGGCAGTACTGGGCGGTGACGGCGAGTCGGTCGCGGCCGGTGCTGTTGGCGCCCCCGCCGTGCCACAGGGTGCCCACGAAGAAGACGCATGAGCCGGCCGGCATGACGACGGGCATCACCCGATCGCCCGGGCCGGGCCGGCGCTTGCCCCAACGGTGGCTGCCGGGGTAGAGGACGGTGGCGCCGTTGTCGGCGGTGAAGTCGTCGATGGCCCAGATCGTGGCCGCCGCCAACGGTTCTCGCGGGCGCGGAACCGGGTAGAAACCGTCGTCATGGTGGGCCAGCTGCGCGGCCTCGCCGGGCTGGATGTTGATGGCCTGCAGCGCCGAGAGCAGGTAGTTGGGCATCAGCAGCCGATCGAGCACCGCCAGCACCCGGGGATGGTCGACGATCCCGTCGCACACCCGCGTCCTGCTCAGCAGGCTGTAGATGCGCTGCGTGCGCCGGCCCTCGAACGAGTTCCGGCCGGTGTGGCCGAGCCACGGGCGCACCACCTCACGGATGTGGCCGCACTCCTCCGGGGTGAGCAGGCCCTCCCAGATGACGTAGCCGTCGCGGTCGAGGGCCGCCATGTCCGCCTCGACGATCGCGCCGTCGACCGCGCTTCCGCCGCTCGGGGTCCGCCTGTACCGCTGCGCGAGGTCGCCTCGGAGGTCTTCCAGTGTCGTCACGGACTCGTCGTCGATGTTCATTGGCACTCGTCTTTCGTCCGGCTCCCACACTAAGCCGAGTCCGCGCCGTCTCCCACCGAATCGCCGCGGACGCCGACGAGACAATGCAGACGATCTGTACCAGGATGGGAGCGGTGCGGATGCTTCTCGTTCTCGTGAGCTTCGCCGCCATCGTTGGCGCGGCCACGCCCGCACACGCCGATCCTGCCGGGAACCCGGACGCGGACTTCCTGGCGGCGCTCGACCGGTCCGGCGTTCCCTACAAGAACGCCGCCGTCGCCATCCGGGTCGCCAAGAAGGCCTGCGAACTGATGGACCAGGGCCACTCCGAGGCCGACGTCATCCAGAGCGTCTCGTCGGAGAATGCGGGATTCACGGTCTCGGACGCGACCGAGTTCACGACCAGCGCGGTGCGCGTCTACTGCCCCCAGCACCTCGGCGAACCGACGACGGAGCCACCGCCGCCCCCGTCGAACACCTGGGTCGGCCCCGAGTTTCCCTGGCCCGCGCCGCCCGCCGCAGCATAGGGGAAACCCGCCGGCCCTGGCATGGCGCGACCCAGCCCATCAAGATGGACAGGATGTGGTCCGGCTGGTGGATGGTCCCGATCGGCATCGTCAGTGCGTTCGCGGTGATCTGGCTGGTCCTCGCCGTGACGTTATGGCTGATGAGACCCAAGGCCAGCATGCAGGACCTGGTGCGCCTGCTGCCCGACGTGCTGCGGCTGCTAAAACGCCTGGCCGCCGACCCCGAGCTGCCGCGGCGGATCCGGGTCGCGTTGGTCGCGCTGATCGCCTTCGTGGTGTCGCCCATCGACCTCATACCCGACGCGATCCCCGTGATCGGGTTCGCCGACGACGTGATCATCGTCGGCCTGGTGCTGCGCTGGATCAGCCGCACGGCCGGACCGGGTCCGCTGGCCGAGCACTGGCCTGGCACGCCGGACGGCCTCGCGACCCTGTGCAAGCTGTGCGGCCTGCCCGATCCGGCACTGGACTGAGCCGCGGTCGTGGATCTACTTCGGCGCACCACGGGCTACCCCAGGTCAGGGTCGGCGCCCTGGTCGAATCGGCGCTGTGGCTGGCGATTCCTTGTTTGTGCACCGGGTTCGGGTGGACGGTTTTCACGCTGAGAGGCTGCGCGGATTCGGACGCGGGTCGAAGCGGTGTTCCCGACGGCCGCCGGTGCCGTGGCCTTCGGCCTGACCACCGCTTGTGGCCGGTTCCCATACCGATCGCGCACCCGTGCCCCGCCCCGTGACCGGTTGTTGGGGTGAAGCCGTGCGCGGAAGCGCGGTGAGCTTCTAGGCTGCCGAGCATGTCAATCGACCGAGCGGCACTTCTGGCGGGCACTATCCGACTCACCTCCGGCGTCTGGTTTCTCGTCGACCCCTTGACCGCGAACCGAGTCTGGGGTGACCCGGACGAGCCGACCCCGACGGCGCGATTGTTGTTGCGCTCGATGGGATATCGCGACGCGTTGATCGGCGGGATGCTCGCGGCGTCGGCGTTGCGCGGGAAGAACACCCGCGGCTGGTTCCTGGCGTCCGGCGGCGCCGACGCGGCCGACCTGCTCGGCGGCATCAGCGTCCACGGCGAGCTGAAGCCCTCGCAGCGGATCATCGGTCTGGGCGGCGCCGTCGTCGGCATCGGCGTCGGGCTCTGGGGCGCGGCCCGACCGCGGCCCAGCGGTGGCCGGGACAAAGCCGATGCGGTTGACTGAGCACCATGGGCCTAGGCGTACTGACGTTCGTAACCGACGAGGGCATCGGCCCGGCGGACCTGGGGCGGGCGCTCGAGCAGCGTGGTTTCGAGTCGCTGTTTCTCGCTGAGCACTCCCACATTCCGGCCGGCGACGTAACCCCCTATCCGGCGGGCGGTCCGATCCCGCCGAAGTACTACCGCACCCTGGATCCGTTCGTCGCGCTGACCGCCGCCGCCGTCGTCACCGAACGGCTCGTCCTGGGTACCGGGATCGCGCTGGTCCCGCAGCGCGATCCCATCCACTTGGCGAAGGAAGTGGCGTCGCTCGATCTGCTGTCACAGGGGCGTTTTCGGTTCGGCGTGGGGGTGGGCTGGCTACGCGAAGAGATCGCCAACCACGGTGTCGACCCCAGGGTCCGAGGGCGGGTGGCCGACGAGCGGCTGGACGCGATGGTTCAGATCTGGACGCGCGAAGAAGCCGAATTCCACGGCGAGTTCGTGAACTTCGACCCCATCTACAGCTGGCCCAAGCCGGTGCAGAAACCCTATCCGCCAATGTACTTCGGGGGCGGTCCGGCGGGTTTCAAGCGCATCGCCCGGCTGCATGCCGGCTGGTTGTCGATGACGCCCTCTGCGGAAGTCCTGGCTCCTCAACTCGCGCAGCTGCGCGATCTGGCGGGCCCCGACGTGCCGGTGATCAGCTTCCATGGTGGTGCGCCGACGGCCGAAGAGCTGCAGGGCTACCTCGCCCTCGGGGTGGAGCATGTGCTGGTGGAACTGCCGACCGAGCCGCGCGACGAGACGCTGCGCCGCCTCGACGAGCTCGGAACCGAGTCCGCGAAGCTAACGTAACGCTAAGTGCCGCAGAACGTTTGGTACTTGCCGAAGTCCTCCGGGGCCGGGCTGGCGTAGCGCTCCAGGCCCGGCCGCTCGTCGTAGGGTGAGGTCACCGCGGCGAGGAGCTGTTCCAGCGGGCCGAGATCGCCCGCCGTGGCGGCCGTCAGGGCCTCCTCGACCAAGTGGTTGCGCGGAATGTAGGCCGGGTTGGCCCGGTCCATGACATCGGCGTCGGGTCGCAGCGCGCGCCAGCGCGACAGCCACGCGTCGAAGCCGGCGAGGTCGACGAACTTCCCGCGCGCGGGTTCGGCATCGCCGCGCGCGGCTCGGCTCAGGACGCGGAAGAACGAGGTGTAGTCGACGTGGCTGTTTTTCAGCAGGGTGAGCAACTCGTCGCTCAGTGACTGGATGCCTTGCGCGTCGACCTCGGCGGACAGGCCGAGTTTGGCGCGCATCCCGGACGACCACACGGCGTCGTACTCGCGCTGGAACAGCCCGAACGACTGCTCCGCGAGCGCGACCGCCTCCTCGACGTCGTCGGACAGCAGCGGAAGCAGCGTCTCGGCGAAACGCGCCAGGTTCCAGCCGGCGACGACGGGCTGGTTGCCGTACGCGTAGCGGCCCCAGAAGTCGATGGAACTGAACACCGTGTCGGGGTCGTAGGCCTCCATGAAGGCACACGGTCCATAGTCGATCGTCTCGCCGGAGATCGTCACGTTGTCCGTGTTCATCACCCCGTGGACGAACCCGATCAGCATCCACCGCGCCACCAGCGCCGCCTGGACGGCCACCACCCCCTCGAACAACGCGAGGTAGGGGCGTTCGGCCTCCGCGGCGCCGGGGTGGTGGCGCGCGATCGCGTGGTCCGCGAGCCGCCGCAGCAGGCCGATGTCGCCGGTGGACGCGGCGAACTGGAAGCTGCCCACCCGCAGGTGGCTGCTGGCCACGCGGGCCAGCACGGCCCCCGGCAGTTCCGCCTCGCGCAGCACCGGGCGGCCGGTCCCCACGACGGCCAACGACCGGGTCGTCGGCACGCCGAGCGCATGCATGGCTTCGCTGACGATGTACTCGCGCAGCATGGGTCCCACCGCGGCGAACCCGTCGCCGCCCCGGGCGAACGGCGTCGGCCCGGAGCCTTTCAGGTGGATGTCGCGCAGGCGCCCGTCGTCGTCGACGAGCTCGCCGAGCAGCAACGCGCGGCCGTCGCCCAACCGGGGCACGAAGCCGCCGAACTGATGCCCGGCGTAGGCCTGGGCCACCGGCACGGCGGTTTCGGGAACCAGGTCGCCCACCAAGAAGCGCAACCCGTCGGGGCCGCGCAACCAGCCGGCGTCCAGACCGAGTTCCGCCGCGAGGCGCCCGTTGAGGGCGAGCAGCCGCATGTCGGCCGGCGCTTCCGCCTGCCAACGGACCGCCATCTCCGGCAATGCCCGAAAGAAGCGGTCTTCCAGCGCAACGGTCCTATCCGGGGCGACGCTCACCTCGACAAGCCTACGGAAAGCGTTACGAGCCGAGCGCCTGCCCGATGAGGTCGCGGGCGCGGTCGAGCATCGACGCGAACGGTCCGAGGGCGAAGTTCAACTTCGCCGATTCCACGCCGGGATGCGGATGCGTGGGTGCGATGGCCTGAGCCGCCCGCACCGCCGCGCCCATCCGCTTGAGGTCGGCGTCGTCGACCTCGCGCTGCAGGATCGGAAACTCCTCGCTCTCCTCCTGGTGGGCGTGGTCGAGCACGGCTTGCCGCAGTTTGGCGACCTGGTCGACGAACTCTTGCGAGGTGATGTCGAGCTTTTCGATGTTCGACAGCAGCTCCTTGGCCTCGTGCTCCTCGTGGAGCCGGGCGTCGACGATCGCGTCGCCGGCGTCGGCCTCGCGGCGCACGCGCGGGTGCACCACCATTTCTTCGGCCGTCTCGTGCACGGCCAGCAGCTGCCGCAGCGTTGCGAACGGCTTTTCGCGCGCCTCGGGGTCCGTCGCGTGCAGCACTTCGTCGAACATGTCCTCGATGAGGTTGTGCTGCGCTTTCAGGAATGCGACGACTTCGTCGGGCGATTGGACAATCATGTCGGCCATCGCCGATACCTCCAGTTTTCGGGAAATGGGCGCGCACTGTGGGCTGAGTGCGGCATGGCTTGGCATACCCCCTGCACAGACGCGTAAACGAAGCCCCGAGGTGCCCGCGCGGGCCGGGACTTCGTTCGAGGCACAACTCGCTTCTCGCCTGCGGTGCCGGGCGCATTGTTGTTGTCCGCCAACGTCGTTTGCGCGCCGAGGCCCGCGAAAGCGATCTGCGTCACAGGGCGGGTGCCGATGTTATCTGTCGGCGGGCGAACGGGTAGCCGTTGGAAAGGCGCTTTCGTGCCGATCCAACAATCAACGCAGGAGGCGAGATCTTCGATGACTTCATCGGACAAGACCACGGTGCTGGCGCAGTTGCGCGCGCTGCACCAGCTGACCAATACCGAGATCCAGGTGGCCGAGACCCGCATCGCGCAGGCGCGTACCGAGGCCGTCCAGCGTGAGCTGACGCAGAACGCGTCGAACGCGCGCGATCGCTCCGAGGCGATCGAGAAGGCGATCCGCGGGCTCGGCGGTGTCCCGGACATCGTCGGTCCTTTCCTGGGCCGCGCCGCCGCGGCGGTCAAGGCCCTCACGGAACAGGCGCAACCGTTCGACGAGGCACTGCTGGGCGACCTCGCGCTGGAAGACCAGCTGCTCGACCGGGCCCGCTACCTCAAGGCCCTGGCCGTCGCCGCCGAACTTCCCGACGTCGAGAGCCTGGCCAACCGGCTGATCACCGCCCACTCCGCGACCGTCGATTGGCTGACGACCGTCCTGGCCGAAGACGCGCTCGGCGGCCCGGCGGCGCTGCGTCGCACGCCACTGCAGGCGGCGGCCGGTACCGCGGTGAAACTGGTGAACCTGCCGGTCGAGTGGTCGGTGCGGGGGGTCGACCGGGCCGCGGACGCGCTGCGCTCCGCCCGGCCGACGTTCAACGAGCTGGTGAGCCGCAGCGCCCACGCCGGTGACGTGGCCACCCGGGCGCTCGCCGCGTCGCGCAACGCCGCACTCGAGGCGGCCGAAAAGGTCACCCGCAACGAAGGCGCCCGGCAGACCGCCGACGCGCTGCACGCGGCCCGCGCCGCCGTGGGAGTCCTGGACGCCGACGAGCTGCCCATCGCCAACTACGACGAGCTGAACGTCAGCGAGGCCGTGGCCGAGGTGAAGGAACTGGCCAACCCCAGTGACGTGCGGGCGATCATCGCCTACGAGGAGGCGAACAAGAACCGCCAGCGGGTCGTGTCGGCCGCGCAGACGCGCGTCGCCGCGATCGCGCAGGAGGTCGTCGGGATCAACTAGCCGAGGCTGAAACGCTAGGCCGCCCGGGCGAGGTGTCGATCCGCCCGGGCGGCCGAGTCGTTTGCGTGTCCGGGGGGCACGCCCAACCGCCCGTTTGGGGACATCGCTACGGTTAAGGCACCAGCCCGACAGTGACAACCGTGAGAGACGAATGTACGACCAGGTCAACACCAGCGCGACGGAATCCGACGACGTCATCGGGTACCGCATCGATCCCGTTCTGGCCCGGAGTTGGCTACTGGTCAACGGTGCGCACGCCGACCGGTTCCAGTCCGCGGTGCACTCGCGGGCCGACATCGTCGTCTTCGACATCGAGGACGCCGTCGCGCCCAAGGACAAGCACACGGCGCGCGACAACGTGGTGAGCTGGCTGGGCGCCGGCAACACCGACTGGGTCCGCGTCAACGGCTTCGGCACCCCGTGGTGGGCGGACGACCTCGCCGCCCTGGCGGGCACGCCGGTCGGCGGGGTGATGCTGGCGATGGTCGAGTCGGTGGACCACGTCACCGAGACCGCGCAACGGCTGCCCAACGTGCCGATCGTGGCGCTGGTCGAAACGGCCCGCGGCCTCGAGCGCATCACCGAGATCGCCGCGGCGAAGGGCACATTCCGGCTCGCCTTCGGCATCGGCGACTTCCGTCGCGACACCGGTTTCGGTGAGGACCCGAGCACGCTGGCCTACGCCCGGTCCCGCTTCACGATCGCCGCCAAGGCGGCCAGCCTGCCCAGCGCCATCGACGGGCCCACGATCGGCTCCAACGCGCTGAAACTGATCGAGGCCACGGCGGTTTCGGTCGAATTCGGGATGACCGGCAAGATCTGCCTGACCCCGGACCAGTGCGCCGTGGTGAACGAGGGCCTGTCACCTTCGCAAGACGAAATATCCTGGGCCAAAGAGTTTTTCGCCGAGTTCGAACGCGACGGGGGAGAGATCCGCAACGGATCGGACCTGCCGCGGATCGCGCGGGCCACGAAGATCCTCGAGTTGGCTCGCGCCTACGACATAGAATCGTCGGACTTCGACGACGAGGAACGGGACCATTCGCCCGCGCCCTCGGACACCTATCACTACTGAGCGGCAGAACGCGGGGTCCGAAATGAGGGTTGTGGTGGATTTTCACTTTGACCCGATGTGCCCGTTCGCCTACCAGACGTCGTTGTGGATCCGCGAGGTTCGCCAGCAACTCGGCATCACGGTCGACTGGCGATTCTTCAGCCTCGAGGAGGTCAACCGGTCGGAGGGCCAGAAGCACCCGTGGGAGCGGGAGTGGTCCTACGGCTGGTCGCTGATGCGCATCGGGGCGCTGCTGCGCCGCACGGACATGTCGCTGCTGGATCGGTGGTACGCCGCGATCGGGCATGAACTGCACACGCTGGGCGGCAAGCCGCACGACCCGGCGGTCGCCCGCCGCTTGCTGAGCGACATCGGCGTCGAGGCATCGGTTTTCGACGCGGCGCTGGACGATCCGACGACCCACGACGAGATCCGCCACGACCACCAACGGGTCATCGATGCCGGCGGCTATGGGGTGCCGACACTGTTTCTGTTGGGGCAGTGCCTGTTTGGCCCGGTGTTGGTGGACCCGCCGACCGGGCCCAAGGCCGTGACGCTGTGGAACGTCGTCACCGGCATGGCGGAGCTGCCCCACGTCTACGAGCTGCAGCGGCCCAAGTCGCCCGCCGATTCCGAGCTGATCGGCCGCACGCTGCGCCCCTATCTCGATGGGCGCGACTGGGTCAGCATCAATCGTGGCGAGGTCGTCGACGTCGAGCGCCTCACCGGCCAGGCTTGACGACCCCCCTAGGCTGCATGTCGCGCGAGCGACACCCCAACCCGGATTTCCAGCTCGCTGACCGTGATCGTTGGGGCGCGCGGCGGAGCGGCCGACCTATAGCTCTTGTCCGTGGGTGTCGTGAATAGCGCTGTGTGGGTGTGGTTTTCGTCGACGGTCGTGGTTACCCGCCACCCCGCGCTTTCCTTGACGTAATTGCAGTTCTCGCACAGCCCCAGGCCGTTGTCCGCGGTGGTCGCGCCGCCGTCGGCCCACGGCCGTGCGTGGTCGCGGTGCCGGACCGGTGCGTCGCAGTAGGGGGTGCGGCAGCGTTGATCGCGCAGCCCGATGAATGCGGCCAGCCCACGCGGAAAGATGCGCGATCGCGACTCCATGGCGACCAGCGCCCCGGTCCGGGGATGCGCATAGAGCCGGCGCAGGGTCGCCCGCGAACGTCGGTCGGCGACGGCGCTGCTGACCATCGCGCGCGCGACCGCGGCGGGGATGGGGCCGTAGCCGGCGATGTCGGCCGGCGCGTGGTCGCCGCCGAGCAGTGTCTGGTCGGACAGCACCAGGTTGACCGCGATCGGAGTGGGGACCGCGGCGCTGCGGCCGGTGACCCGTTCGACCAACGTGTCCGCCATGACCTGACCCCGTGAACGCCCATCCCCGCGCGTATCCGCTTCCCGGCGCAGCGCGGCGTACACCGAAACCCCTTGGGCCACCGGCAGTAAGGCGGTCAGGTAGGTCATCGTGTCGGGCGCGGGACGAATGGTGACCGTGCGCTCCCGCTCCGCCTTGGCCGCCCGCTCGACGACGGCGTGGGGATCCAACCGGTAGGCGATCGCCTTCGCGGCCGCGGCCACCCGCGCGTCGCCCATGCCGCTCAGGCCTGCCGGGTCGGCGCACAACTCCACGTCCAACGCGCGCCGATCCTCGACGTCCAGGCAGGCGCTCTCGCGGACGATCAGCGTCGCCCGCCACTCCGACAGCGCCCCGCGCTCCAACGCCGCCAGCGTGTGCGGCATCTCGTAGACGAGGGCCTTCGCGAAGCCCAGATGCCGGCCACCCCGGGCGGGGGAATCACGCCGCGCCAGCGCGACCTCGCCGGCCACCCCGCGGCCCCGCCGCGCGGCGGGCACCCCGGCCGCCGCTTCGGAAGCCCGGCGCGAAGCGTCGAGAGCGGCCGTCGCCCGAGCCTGGCGCGCCGCCGCCGCGGACTTGACCGTCTCCAGCTCGGCGATCTGCTCGATCAGCGTCGATTCGTCGGCCGACGGGTCGACCTCGGGCAAGTATTCGAACATACGTGCGATAGTAACCCGGGTGACCGACCGCGTTGACTCGTCAGAAATGCGCGCGAAAGGGTGGGTCGTTGCCTCACCGGAAATGCGCGCGTACGCCCAGTGGAT
>NZ_MVIJ01000065.1 GCF_002086735.1 Mycobacterium scrofulaceum
CGCCAGGCCATCACCGCCGCCGGCAGCGGCTGCTCGGCGGCCATCGACGCCGAACGCTGGCTGGCCGAACACGCCGAATCCAGCGCCGCCGCCCGAAGCGACGCCACCGAAATCCCCGGAGAGGATTCCGATTCCGCCGCTTAGCCTTTGGGCTTAGCCTGGACGGATGTCCCGGCCGGCGCTGGACACCCAGGAGCGGCTTGCGCTCTGCGGTCTTTTCGACGAGCTCGGGCCGTCGGCGCCCACCCTGCTCGGCGGCTGGACGACACACGACCTCGCCGCCCACCTGGTGTCGCGCGAACGCGACCCGTTGGCCGGACCGTGCATCGTCCTGCCGGGCCCCTTCCAGCGGTTCGCCGAGCGACGCCGGGTGAAGTTGGCCCGCCGCAACGACTTTGCGCGCCTCGTCGCGCGGATCCGCTCCGGTCCGCCCGTCGGGTTGTTCCGCATCGGCTGGGTGCGCGCGCTGGCGAACCTCAACGAATTCTTCGTCCATCACGAGGACGTCCGCCGGGCCAACGGGCATGGGCCGCGGGACTTGTCGCCCGACATGGACGCCGCGCTGTGGCGAAACGTCCGCCGCGGCGGACGCTATTCGAGCCAACGGTTGACGGGCTGCGGTCTCGAGGTCTCGTGGGCCGGCACCGGCGAGCGGGCGACCGTGCGTCCCGGTGCGCCGGCGGCCCTGCTCAGCGGCCGGCCGGGGGAGCTGTTGCTGTATCTGTTCGGCCGGCAGGGCGCGGCGGAGGTCGCGATCAGCGGGCCGCCCGAGGCCGTCGCGGCGGTGCGCGGCACCCGCTTCGGGATGTGAGCGCAACGCCGGCGGAATCCGCGCGGCAAAACCGGCGTCGCCCCTGACCGGCGGGCGTAGCATCAGCTCACGCTCAACGGCGAGCGAGGGACACATGAGCGACACCCACACCGACTCGACCGACGTCGACAAATGGGACCGCGGTCTGACCGAGCACGTCATCGCGCTGACCCGCCCGATCGTCAAGCACTACTTCCGCTCCGAGGTGCGCGGCCTGGACAACATTCCCCCGGGGCCGTCGCTGGTGGTGGGGAATCATTCCGGCGGCCTCACGACGTTCGACCTGTCGGTGTTCGCCGTCGACTATTACGACGCGTACGGCTACGACCGCCCGCTGTATGCCCTGGGCTTCGACACCATCTTCGCCGGGCTGGCCGGCGAGTTCTTCCGGCGCACGGGGGTGATCCGGGCGACTCGCGCGAACGCCGCCAAGGCCCTGCACGCCGGCGCCGTCGTGCTGGTCTTCCCGGGCGGCGACTTCGACGTCTACCGGTCGACCTTGCGGGAGAACACCATCGACTTCGACGGGCGAACCGGCTACATCACCACGGCGCTGGAGGCCGGCGTCCCAATCGTTCCGGCCGTCTCGATCGGCGGGCAGGAAAGCCAGTTGTTCTTGAGCCGCGGCCGATGGCTGGCGCGTGCGCTCGGGCTCACCAGGCTGGAGCGCAAGCTGTTCCGAACCGACATCATGCCGATCTCGATCGGCTTCCCGTTCGGGCTCAGCGTCGTGGCGCCGGTGAACATGCCGCTGCCCACCAAGATCGTCACCGAAGTCCTGCCGCCCATCGACATCGTTAAGTCCGCCGACGCCCACGACGTCAAAGGGCTCGACGCGCACGTGCGGGGGGTGATGCAGCAGGGTCTGAAAAAGCTTGCCGCCCAGCGTCATTACCCGGTGATCGGTTAACCCCCCGCGAACAGCACGTCGGGGTTGAGGATGCCCGCGGGGTCGAAGCTCTTCTTGATGCGGCGCATCAGGTCGACCTTGACCGGGTCTTCCAGCTCGAGGTAGTACGCGGTCTTGGCGCGGCCCAGGCCGTGCTCGCCCGAGATGGCTCCGCCCAATTCCATTGCCAGCGCGAAGATGTCGGTCATCAGCTTCTTGCGGGTGTCGGGGTCCTTGCAGAAGATGGCCAGGTGCACGTTGCCGTCGCCGGCGTGTCCGCAGCCCGCCGCGGCGCCGCCCGCGGCCGCCGCCAGGCCACGCGCGGCGGACAGGAACTTCGGCATCGCGCCGCGGGGCACCACGGTGTCGATCAGGTCGTCGGCGCCGACGGCCTTCAGCGTCCAGAACGCCTTCTCGCGCGCCTCGATCAGCTTGCGCGCCGAACCGCCTTCCAGCACATAGGCGTCCACGGCGCCCAGCTCGGCCAGCAGTTCGCCGGCCTTCTCGACGTCCTCGTCCAGCCGGTCGGCGGTCCGGTTCTCGAGCGCCACAACCAGATACGCGTCGCAGCTGTCGCGAACACGGTCGGGGACGCCCAGCTCGAGGTTTTGGGTGTGCACGAGGGCGGCCATCGTCACGTTGTCGATGTACTCCAGGATGTAGGGCGCGAGGCCGCTTCTCACGATCTTGGGCACCGCGGTCATGACCTGGTCGAAGTCGGCGAACGGGGCGAGCACGGCGGCGTTGTGGTCGAGTCGCGGGTGCAGCTTGACGGTCACCTCGGTGGCCAGGGCCAGGGTGCCCTCGGAGCCGACGATGAGTTGGGTCAGGTCGTAGCCGGTGGAGATCTTGGCGATCTTGCCGCCGGTGCGGATGAGTTCGCCGGTGGGCAGAGCCGCCTGCAGCCCGAGCACGTTCTGGCGGGCGATGCCGTACTTGACCGCGTTCATGCCGCCGGCGTTGGTGCCGACGTTGCCGCCGACGCTCGACGACAGCTCGCCGGGGTGGACCATATAGCGCAGGCCGGTGCCGGCGGTCGCGGCGTCCAGTTCGGTGAGCGTGACCCCGGGCTGCACGACAGCGACCTGGTTGGTGGTGTCGACCTCGAGGACGGCGTTCATGCGCTCGAAGGTGATCAGCAGCCCGTCGGCCCGGGGGATGGCCGCGCCCGACAGGCCGGTCCCCGACCCGCGGGCGGTCACCGGCACGTTGTTGTCCGAGGCGGCCTTCAGCAGCTGCGAAACCGCCTCCGCGCTAGTCGGTTTGGCGACATAGGCGGGCCGTTGCGGCGGCTTGGTCAACACCTCGTCGTGCCAGTAGTCCTCGGGGATGGCGTCGGCGGTCAGCAGGTTGTGCCGGCCGACGATTTCGGCGAACCGTGCCGTCATGTCGCTCATGAAGGTTCACCCTATTCCCGTGGTGAGGTGATCGAGGGGCGCTCGGATCGCGCCGCGGAGGATCGGCACGCAGTCGTCGGGGAGCTCCGTGGTGACCTCCACGCCGGCGGCATCGAGTTCGTCGAGAAACCGAGGGAGCTGGTCCATCGCGCCGGTGGGTAGGTCGTGCAGGACGACGACGGTGTGCCGGTGGTCGCGGGTGTCGGCGAGCGCCCGGTCGGCCCATCCGTCGGGGTCGGCCCAGTCGCGCGGGACGCTGTTCCACAGGACGCAGGTGTACTGCTCCGCGACGAGGTGGTCGATCGCCGTCTGATTCAGGCAGCGCTTGTCGAGCCCGCCCTCCGTCCCCCACGGCCGGAAGTAGCGGTCGGGGGCGCGGAAGGCGTCCAGAAGCTCTTGCGTGTGGCGGATTTCGTGAAGGGTATCCGCCGCGGAGAGCTCGCCGAGCGGGCGGCCGTGGGTGAAGGAGTGATTGCCGATCCGGTGCCCCTCGCGCGCGGCGCGTTCCAGCAACCGACGTCCCGCCGGGGAAGAGACGTTCTCGCCGACGACGAAGAAGAGGGCTCGCACCCGGCGCTCGGCGAGGGCGTCGAGAACCCGATCCGTGACGCCGGGGGTCGGGCCGTTGTCGAAGGTCAGCGTGATTTTCGGTCGCATCAGTCCCCAGCCTACCTTGCCTGACTGATCGATCAGACAGTATGGTGGCCGGAAGCGGATTCGAAGAGACGAGGCGACCTTGACCGCGGCAGTGTCCAAGCCCGAGCAGCCCACCGGCGACGCGCGGCGGCGCATCCTGCAGACGACCATCCAGTGCTTCTGCGCGTACGGCTACGAAAAGTCCTCGATGAAGCTGATCTCGTCGAAGGCCGGGGTTTCGCAGACGCTGCTGCACTACCACTTCGAGACCAAGGAGAAGCTCTTTCAGGCGGCGATCGACGACATGGCCAAGCGCATGTTCGCCGCGGCGTCGGGCCAACTGCCGCACGGGGTGTCGGTGCGCGAGGGCCTGACCGAGGCGGCCGGCCTGATGTACGCGCTGTTCATCGACAACATCGACGCGGTGATGTTCATGGTGGAGTTCGCCGCGGCGGCCAACCACAACGAGTTTTTGCGGATCGCGTACGTCGACTATCGCGACACCCAGCGCCGGCAGCTGGCCGGGGCGCTGCGCGGCATTGTCGGTGACGACGCGCCGCAGTCCCTGATCGACGAGTCGGTGCGACTCTTCGAAACCGTGCTGCTGGGCATGTCGATGCAGCGACCGTTCGTCTCCGACACGTCGGGCTTCCGCCGCGACTTCGACGCGTTCGCCCGCATGCTCGCCGACCGCATCACCGAAGGATTGGAACCCAGGCGATGACCCGCAACCTCACCGACCAGCCGATGGTCGAAGACGCCGTGACCGGATCCGGGGGCAGGCGAATCTTCGTGCGCCGCTACGACAACCCCACCGCCGACTACGTGCTGGTGCTGGTGCACGGCACCGCCGGCAACAGCGAGAGTTACGACGCGTTCGCCGAGCACATGCGGCGCAACTACCGGGCGGCCGTTTATTCGTTCGACCTGACCGGGCATGGCCGCACCGAGGGGGAGCCGGGCGTGTTCCGCTTCGAAGACTTCCTCGAAGACACCCGGGCGGTCACCGATTACGCGGCGCGGCGCACGTCGCTGCCCGTCGTCCTGCACGGCGCGAGCCAGGGTGGGGAAGTCGCGTTCCACGCCCTGGACGCGTGCCCGGCCGTGACGGCCGGTGTGTGCATGAACATCCTGCTGAACGACGAGGTGCCGATGAGCCCGGCGATCCGGCTATTCCGGTCGCGCCCGGCGACGTGGGCGGCCGGGGTGATCGGGGATCGGCTGCGGGTGCCGCTGCGGCGGGTCATCGACTTCAAGGCCGCCTATCAGGAAGACCCCGGGCTGCTGGACACCAAGAAGAACGACCCGTACTACGTCTGGCGCTACGGGCTCGAGAGCTACCACTCCGTGTTCAACTACGTGCCGCCAAAACCCGCCGCCGCCAACACCAAACCCGTCCTGATCACCTGCGGGGAGCACGACGAGATCGTCGGTGCTGAACACTGCCGGGCATGCTTCGAGCGGATCGGCGGGACCAAGGATTTCTTCGTGATGCCCGGCGGCGGCCATCAGCTCATGCTCTTCGACACGACCGTGTACAGCCGGGTGGTCGACTCGTGGATCCGGGAGCGCGTGCTCGGGCACGCCCCGTCGTGGCAGCCGCCGATCGAGCCCGAGGAGCGACGGTACTTCGAGTTCCTCGACCGCGAGCGGGCCAACGACACGAAAGGCGAGCCCGAGTACCGCTACTCGCTCATCGACCGCGCGCTGATGCGGATCTGCAACGGCACGATCGAGCGCGGGGTGCGCTACTTCTCCAACGCCGAGGTCAGCGAGCAGTGGCGCTTCACCGCCGACCTCGTCGGCGAAATCGATTACGCCGCCTGGGACTTCCTGCGCGACTACCTGCCGGCCGTAGAGCGCCCGAGGATGGCGGTCGTCGGGTGCGGCGGTGGCGGTGCGATCGAGGGTTTGCTGGAGCGGTTTCCGGAGTTGGGCCAGTGGGACGTCGTGGGCGTCGACGTCGACTACAAGTCGATCGACGCGGCCCGCGGGCGCTTCGCCGGCCGGGCCGGGGTGAGCTTCGTCGTCGGCGACGCGCGTGAGCCGGAGGTGTTGGGGGAGAACCGATTCGACCTGGTGTACCTGCACGGGGTGCTCGACCACTGCACCGAGCACCGCCGCCTGATGGACAGCGTGTTTCGCGCGCTGAGGCCGGGCGGCCGGATGTTCTACGTCGCGCCCGACCGCAACGTGTGCACGTGGCTGTGTTTCGTGACGGTCGGCCCGCTGTTCGTGTTCGGCCTGCACAAGCCGAACCACGACTTCCGGCGATTCCCCCGCCCCGCCGAATTGACCGCCCTGCTCGAGCGGGCCGGCTTCGAGCGGCTGCCCAGGCGCGGCCGGCCGGACGCCCCCGCCGTGGTCGGGGTCGAATACAAGTCGGGGATGAACCCGTTCCCCGTCAAGAAGTCGGTGCGCCATCGCGCCCTCGGCGAGGAGATCTTCGAGCACACCGAGCCCCGGTGGTGGCTGGGGAACGGCTTCGTCGGCGAATACGCGGGGGCCGTGCAAAAACCGGGCGGGTGACGGGCGGCGAGTCGGAGTTTCGATTTCCCAGCGTTTGGTTAATCCGGGCCAACAGGGGGAGTCAGCATTCCGACAGGAGATCGACACGGACCTCCAAGGAACTCAGTCGTACCGCGGCCAGGGCAACGGCGGATCGCCCCTGGCCGCGGGTGAGCGGCTGGGCGGCGGCCGGTACGAGCTGCGCGGGGTGCTCGGGCGCGGGGCGATGGCCGAGGTGCGTGACGGGTGGGACCTGAAGTTGCACCGGGCCGTCGCGATCAAGCTGCTCTATCCCGGCGTGGCCGACCGGCCGGACAGCCGGGTGCGGTTCGACACCGAGGCGCGCGCGGCCGCGCGGCTGACCGGCTCGCACGTCGTGGTGGTGCACGATGTCGGCGAGCATTACGGGCTGCCGTTCATCGTGATGGAACGGCTGCCGGGGGTGTCGCTGGCCGACCACATCGCCCGCGGACCGCTGGCGCCGCCGTTCGTGCACGCCGTTCTCGACGGCGTCCTGGACGCCCTGGCCGAGGCGCATCACGCCGGCGTGCTGCACCGCGACGTCAAGCCGGGCAACATCCTGTTCACCGCGGCGGGCGAACCCAAGCTCGCCGACTTCGGCATCGCCAAGACGTCCGGCGCCGCCTACACGCGGGCGGGCGAGGTGGTCGGCAGCATGGCCTACCTGAGCCCCGAGCGTCTGACGGGCAAGCCGGCCACCGTGCTCGACGACCTGTACGCCGTCGGCGTGGTCGGCTACGAGGCGCTGACCGGGCGGCGGCCGTTCCCGCAGGAGGACCTGGGCCCGCTGGCCCACGCGATCCTGCACGACACGCCGCCGCCGCTGGCCGCGCTGCGCCCCGACGTGCCCCCGGCCCTGGCCGCCGCGATCGAGCGCGCGATGGCCCGCGACCCGGCCTGGCGGTTCGACCGGGCCGCCGCGATGCGCGCCGCGCTGGCCGGCGCCGGCCCGCGGGCGAGGCCCGCGCGCACCCGGGTGATGGCGGCGCCGCCGCCGGCCGTGCTCACCTACACGCCCGCCGCCGCGCCACCCGAGAGTCCCCGCCGCAAGTGGTGGATCGCTGCGATCGTCGCCGCGTTCGCGCTGGCGCTCCTCCTGTTGGCCATCGATCCGCCGTTCTCGGCGCCGCCACCGGCGCCGGCCCCCACGACCACCACGCCGGTGCCGCCCCCGACCACGACGACCACACCCAGCAGCACCCCGCAGCCGGCGCCACCGCCGGGACCCCCCGGTCATCCTGGCAACAAACACAAGGGCGGTCACGGCGGCTGATTTTGCCGGGTGCCAGGGGCGTCTGAGTGACTGGCAGGCGCGTGACGTGCAGCCTACGCTCGCACTGTGCGGCAAACGATGCGAGTGGACAGCGCCGGGATCAGGGCTATGGCGGCCCGCTGGGGTGCATTGGTAGACGGTCTAGACGGCACGGCCGCGCCGACGGGGCTGGGGTTGTCGTGTCAGCCCAGCGCGGCCGCCGTCAACGGTGCCCATGTTGATGTCGCGGCGTTCACCGCGGGATTGGCCGCGCAGGTGCGTGCACGCGCCATCGCCGTCGGTCAAGCCGCTACGCGCTACGTTGCGAACGAAGCTGAATCTGCCACCGACTTCGCTGCGGTAGCTCCCTCGGTGACCAGCGTGTAGCGATGGCGGTTGGAGGGGCTCCAATCTGTCGGCGCTGTTAGCCTGGCCCACCGAGCATCTCACCGAGGCGGCCGCTCACTGGGAGGCCGTTGGCGAGCGTAACTATGGGGTGGTCCACCAGGTCTGGCGAGACGGCGCCTCGGTCGATTGGCGCGGCGAAGCCGCCGACACGTTACGTAGCGCGACGCATGCCGACCTTCAAGCCACGAGCGCGGCCGTCGACCAGCTACAGGCGGCAACCCGGGTCGCTCGCAGCGGGGCCTCGGATCTGTATGCGGCCCGGTCCCGAGTTCGCTACGCGGTAGACGACGCTCGTTCAGCGGGATTCGAAGTGGGCGAGGACCTTTCGGTCACCGACCGCGCGGGTGGCGGGTCAGCCGCGGAGCGGGCCGCCCGGCACGCCGCAGCACAGGCCTTTGCCGGCGAAATCCGTCAAAGCGCCGCGCAACTGATTGGCCTGGATCAGCAAGTCGCCGGCAAAATCACCGTCGCCGTGGCCGGAATCCGCGACACGTTCCCGCAACATCCCGCCTCTATCGCCACTCCGCCAGCCCGCAATGGCCATATCTCCGCGGTCGATCGCGTCTGGAAACAAGACGGCGGCAACAGCGGACCGAGTCCCGGGCCTAGCGGCGGCCCCAGCGGTGACGATATCCGCGGGGTACTCGACAAACTCCCGGTCGGGAACCAACCGTTCGTCAGAGAAGTGCGCTCAGCAGAAGACCTTCAGAATCTGTGGAAGTGGGCCAAACAGCACGGCGTGGAGATTCCGAATGGCTACGGTGACGCCAGCAAAGGAACCCGCTACCGGCTACCCGACGGCACCACGATAGGGCAACGTTGGACTGCAGGGTCCAACGGAAAAGCTGCCTTAGACATCGACATTCGCGATCAAGGCGGCTACACCAAAGTCCACATCAACCCGCGAGGGGGCGTACCGGAAATACCGGCACCTTATCCACGGCATGCAGGCCCGTCAGCGGTCGGGGAACCTGCTGTCACCCCGCAGACACCGGTCCGTGCGCCCGTCGAAGCGCCGCCGCCTGTTAAACCCGCCCCCGGCGCCCCAGAGGGCGGGGGAGCAATGCCAGGCTTCGGCGGGCTGCCACCTAATTCGCCCGCAACAGGTCCTCACCCCATCCATATCCCGCACACCTTGGACCACAAGTGGCCGTTGCTAGGCGAGATCCCCGAAGAATTCGAAGGCCCACAAGAATGACGACCGAGGTCGGCGACTACCAGCTGTGACAATGGAGACAACATGACACAACCCGATGATCGCGGTCACGGCGAGGCCGAGCGCAGCGCACAGGATCGTTTGCGTAGGCGGCTGTTATTCGATGCCGTCGGAAACTGTCTACCAATGGCGCACGTCACATCGGTCATGAGACGCGAACAACTCGCCGACACTGTCGCTGCGCAGCAGGAACTGGTTCTGCGCACAATTCGATCGTTGCTCGACGACGGCCTCATGAAGATCGGCGACATACTCGGCGCTTCCGATGAACGAGTGGTGCCTTGGGATCTCTCGATCGATGCCGCCATGGAGCGCCTCCGCGACCTTTTCGTCGGCCACTACGACGAACCCACGCTGTGGGATTTGGCGGTCTGGCTCCAATTGACACCCGACGGCGAAAAACTGGCCGAGTCGCTGCCCGACGGGTAGTAGTTCGACCGTTGAGCGCAGCCCGGCAGCCGGCGCCCCGCCGGGTCCCCCCGGGAAGAGGCCCAAGGGCGGGCACGGCGGCTGACTTCGACATGGGATCGGTAGCCGGACGGCCGTTATGTGCTTACGGCATGAACGAGAAGTGGATGGCCGGCGCGTCGCTGACGGCCGGCATCGGGGTGGGGCTGGCCGCGGGCGTCGCGCAGGCCGACCCGTATGGCCACGTCGGCGGGAACTGCCCGGCCGGGCACACGTGCGGCATGTGGTGCCCAGGCGAGCGCGTCCCGGACAACTTCATCAATTGGGGCATGGGCGTGTGCCACCTCTACTACTACGACTACCTGGCCTGGCCGACGCCGACAGCGGGGCCGTCTACGGGTGGCCCAGCGGCCCGATCACCCCGACCCCGCGGGCGCCGGCCGGGCCGCCCGCCGTCAACTGCGGCCTGTTCTGGTGCCCGGTGCCGCCGCACGCGTGAGCCGCCGCACGTTAGGTGGGCGCCGAATTCGGGAACCCGCCGGGCTAGACGTATTCGACCCGGCGAAAGGACTGCCGATTGGCCTCGCGGCTTGACACCCGGTTCGGCCCCTACGAGCTGCGCTCGCTGATCGGGGCGGGCGCGACCGGCGAGGTCTACCGGGCGCACGACACGGTCAAGGACCGGGTGGTCGCGGTCAAGCTGGTGTCTGCCGAGGTCGCCGCCGAACCCGGCTTCGATCACCGCTTCCGGCGCGAGTGCGGCCTCGCGCAGCGGTTGCAGGAACCGCACGTCATCCCGGTGCACGACTTCGGCTCGATCGACGGGGTGTTCTTCGTCGAGATGCACCTGGTCGAGGGCGGCAGCCTCAGGGACCTGCTGCGCGAGCGGGGGGCGCTGGAGCCGCCGCGGGCCGCATCGATCGTCGCGCAGGTGGCGCGGGCGCTGGACGCCGCGCACGCCGCCGGGCTGGTGCACCTGGGGGTTCGGCCGGAACACGTGCTGCTGACGCGCGATCACTTCGCGTACCTCGTTGGTTTCGGCGTTCCCGACGCTTCTCGCGCGTATCTGGCGCCCGAGCGGTTCACCACCGGCCGGGTCGGGCCGCAGACCGACGTGTACGCGCTGGCGTGCCTGCTCTACGAGTGCCTCACCGGGCAGCCGCCGTTCGAGGGGGATGCGGAGGAGCTGAAGCGGGCGCACATGCTGTCGCCGGCGCCGCGGCCCAGCATTATGCGACGCGGTATCGGCCGGGCCTTCGACGACGTGATCGCGTGGGGCATGGCCAAGCGGCGGTCGGCGCGGTTCGCGTCGGCCGGGGAACTCGCGCGGGCGGCCAGCGAGGCGGTGTCGGAGGTGTACGAGCCTTTGGCGGTCGGTGCCGGCGCGGCGCCGCTTCGGACCCGGCCGTTCGAGGCGGTCTATCCGAATCCCGAGGACACCGGCTTCAGCCCGTATCCGATTGATGAAGTGCCTTCGCGGCCGCCGCATCGGCCTTGGGGTGGCCGGGTGCCGCTGGTGCTGACCGGGGCGGCGGTGGCGCTGGTGATCGCCGGGCTGGTCGTGGCGCTGGTGTCGGCGTTCGTCGACCACGGCGCGCCGCCCGAGGCGTCCGACGCCTCGCCCGCGCCGTCGAGTTCACCTCCGCCGAGGACGCCGACGCTGTCGGCTCCGGTGCGCGGCGCCGACGGGCTGGGGTTCGTCGGCGAGCCGGCCCGTTGCGACCCGGGGAACCCGCCGGCCGCGGTGGTGCGCACCGCCAAGTCGCTGGCCGTGGTGTGCGAAAACCTCAGCGGCGACTACTACTATCGCGGCGAGCGCCTCCGCGACGGCGCCCACATCGAGCTGTCCAACGCGGAGCGCGTCGGGGAAGGGTTCGACGTCACGAATCCTTTGAACGGCGTGCGCTACGAGGTCCGGCCGAATCGGCTGCGGATTTTCAGTGGCAGCCACGTCGATTCGTCGGAGCCGGTGCTGCAGTACGCGACGGCGACGTAATCACCAGGGCCGCAGCGCCTCTCGCTCCGGTTGCCGGCGACTTCCGGCGTTACGGCGCGAACGGGGCTTCTTTTCCACTGCGGGGCGCGAACGCTGCGAGGATCGCCTCGCGCGGCGAGCGCCAGGTCACCCCGAGCTCGGCCAGGGTGCGGGAGTCATCGGTCGGTGTCGCCGCGGTGAGCAGTTGGGCCGCTTCGAAGCTGAAGCCGGCCCCGAGCGGCAGTCGGTCTCCGACGGCGTCCGCGATCCTGCCCAGGGCCCGAAACATTGCGCCGCTCAAGGGAATTCGCCTGATGTGACGCCCGGAGCCGGCCTCGAGCGCGCCGATCATCTCGTCGAAGCTCAGCAGCACGCCGCCGCACACGTACCGTTTGGGGCCGCGGCCCGGCCGCATCGACGCGACATGCACGTCGGCGACGTCGCGCACGTCGACCATCATCATTCCGGCGTTCCGCAGTCGCGGCGCCACACCCGCGCGGATAATCGGCGCCCAGCCCTGTTCGGTGATGCCGGGGGCCGTCGCCAAGGCCGGACCGACCACGCTGGACGGATAGGTGATGACAACCGGCGCGCCCTCGTCTTGCAGCCGCCGGGCGGCTCGATCGGCGTAGCCCTTGGTCTTTGCGTAGGCCGACCTTCCCGCCGCGGTCGGGGTGTCCGGCCCGATCACTGCGACCGCCGGTGAGAAGAGGGAGCTGTAGCTGTTGATCGTGACGATCGGGTCCAGCCCGCGGTCGTGGGCCTGCCGCAGAATCGACTCGGTCGCGAACGCGTTGATATCCCACATCAGGTTCTCGCGCCGGTTGTCGGTCCCGACCACGCTGGCGGCGTGCAGCACGGCGTCACAGTCATTCAGGAGGGTCGCCACGGTCTCGGACTCGCGAACGTCGCCGGTTAACACGGTTATCGAGCCGAGTTCGGAAAACCTGCGCAGCAGTTCGGGATTGTCCCAGCCGGGCTCGGCCAGCAGCCGCACCTGATGGCCGGCGTTCAGTAGGCCACGGACGACGTGCGCACCGAGGTACCCGGTGCCCCCAGTCACTGCGATCCGCACGAGTTCGTGACTCTACCGGGCGGTGGCGGGTGGCGCGGAGCCACACCACGAGCCGGGCTATGCCGGCCGGCTGCCGACCTCCAGGCCGGCCAGCTCGCAGGCGCCGTCGAACACCACCCGGCCGTACTCCCGCACCCTGCAATGCAATCGGCCGGCGAGGTGCTCGAAGTCGGTGTCGATGTTGCGCCGCTGCGCGGGCAGCGGCACCGGTAGGACATGCGGATCCGCGCGGGTGCCGTCGCCGTCCAACTCGATCTGGTAGCGCAGTGTGCGTGCCGACACGGCCCAGTGTCCGTCGCCGACGTCCGCTCGCACGGGCGCCGGCGGGGTCACCCGGATGACCCGGTCACCGAGTCGCACGACGACTCCGGTGACGTCTTTGCGGATCGGGCCGAGCTGAAGCAGGCCGCCCGAGAAGGCGACCGAGACGTCTTCGTCGCCGAAATCGTGGGCCTGACCCCACCACCAGCGCTCGGGGAAGCCGGCACCCCAGTTGCGTTCCGTGTACAGCCGGGCGTCCCTGAACGACCAGTTTCCTTCGCCGAATTTGACTGTGCCGGTGGCCTTTCCGCCGAGTCGGTAGGGATGCCAGTATTGGTTGAGGAACGGGACCGAAGCGAAGACTCCGCCCCCGCCAAAGGCCTTGGGCCAGTTGAACGGATCGGCGAAATGCAAACCGAGGTGGACGCCGTCGAGGTCGATCTGGAGCCGACCGAGGCTCGCCGCCAGTCGGCAGTCCGGAGCGGTCCCGGCGCGCACCGAGAACGTGGATGATTCGGCGTGGGCGCCGTCCACGGCCGCGGAGCGCACGACGCCGCCGGGGTGCAGCGCGACCGCCACGGTGGCCCAGTCGCCATCGCGGTGCCGGTTCACGCTGCACAGCGCGACGACGACGCGACCCGAGTCGGCGTCGGTGAGGCGCCAGAACCAGCCCTCCATTTCGGTGCCGTGCGACGGCACCGGATCGCCGAAAGGCACGTCGGCGCCGGTGCGGCGATAGGCATGGACCAGTGGCTTGGCCGCGTTCGCCGCGATCCAGCGCAGGTAGGAGGCGGTCATCTGGCGTGTGTGGTTACTGGCATCTCGCCCCGCTTAGTCCCGGGGGTGAAGGTGACCGGCAGCGTGCCCAGGCCGGTCATGCTCGGGTTGCCGAGGTATTGCTGGACGTTTTCGACGTCGACCTGGTAGTCGGGGATGCGGTCGAGGACGACTCTGACCATGACCTCGGCCATCAGTCTGGCGAGGTGTGAGCCGATGCAGCGGTGCGGGCCGAGCCCGAAGGCGACGTGGCGGTTGGGTGCGCGGTCCAGGATGATTTCGTCGGGGTTTTCGAATTCGTTCTCGTCGTGGTTGGCCGAGAGCCAGCTGATGACGACTCTGTCGTTCTTCCGCAGGAGTTGGCCGTCGAGTTCGACGTCGTGAGTGACTGTGCGGCTGAGGGTTTGGTTGACGCTGAAGTAGCGCAGGAATTCGTCGGTGGCGGTGCGGTAGAGCTCGGGGTGGTCGATGAGTTGTTGTCGCAGGATTGGATGAGTCCCCAGGTGGTGGAGGGTGAGCGCGGTTTGGGAGGTGGTGGTGTCGACGCCGCCGCCGATCAGGTTCCAGAGGATGTTCAGCAGCTGTTCGTCGGTGAGGCGGTGGCCGTCGAACTCGAACTGAAGCAGGAAGCTGGTGAGGTCGTCTGTCGGTTTGGCCCGTCTGCCGGCCGCGTACTCGAGGACCTCTTCCATCATCTTCGGGACCTTGGCGATGGCGTCGAGGTACTCCGGGCTGTCCTGCGGGACGGCCATGACGGAGTGGAAGAGGTTCGCGTAGAGGTGCCAGTTGTCCAGCGGCAGGCCCATCAGCTTCATGGTGAGGATAGCCGGGACCGGGCTGGCGTAGTCGAGGACGAGGTCCATCCGCCCGTCTTCGATTTTGTTGTCGAGGAACTCGTGCGCCTTCTGTTCCATGAACGGCTTGAGCCGTTGCACGGCGCCGGGGGAGAAGAACGGCGCCAGCGCGTGCCGGAGGGCTTGGTGGTAGGGGCCGTCGACCTCGCCGATGCCCAGGGCCGGCTGCCCTTCGGGGCGCGGGACACCCATCTCGCCCTGGTAGTCGACGCCGTCTTGCGCGTTGGGCTCGTACTTGTGGGCGAAGGTGTGGTCGTCCCTGGCCGTGCGGCTGACCGCGTCGTAGCTGCTGAGGAACCAGAAGCCGCCGTAGTTCTCGTTCCAGGCGACGGGGCATTTGTTTCGGAGCTCGGCGTTGATGGCGTTTTCGTTGAGGTTGAACGCGTCGGAGTGGTGGTCGAAGTCGACGATGGCGTCGTCGGTGACGTCGGGTCGGGTTGTCATCTGGTCGGTCCTCCACCGCGGCCGGAGGTGCTTTTTGCACTATCTTTGCATTATTACGCGCGTGGGTTCCGTCGAGAAAGGCCGCGATGAGTAGTCACCGGACGACCTTCAACCACGTCGGATTGTGCGTCTCCGACCGCGAGCGGTCCCGGCGGTTCTACGAGAACGTGCTGGGGTTTCAGTTCTGGTGGGAGCTAGATCCGCCCGACGGCCCCACCGCCAAGCTGGTCCAGCTGCCCGAGCCGCTCGGGGTGCACGCGACGTACTTGGTGCGCGACGGCTTTGTGCTCGAGCTGATGGACTACTCGAAGCGTCAGGTTCACTTTGGCGGAGAGCGTGTCATGGATCAGGTTGGGCTGACGCATATCTCGTTCTCGGTGTCCGATCTTCCCGGCGCGTTGGCTCGAGTGGCTGAGTTCGGGGGAGCCGTGGTTGATGAGACGGTGACCGAGGCGATGGCGATGATTCGGGATCCCGACGGGCAGCTGCTGGAACTGCTTTCGGACGGGTGGCTGTCGGCGTTGCCGCCTCGGCCGTAAATCGGCGGCGAGGCGCACTTCCCGCCGCCGAGGATGCCACGCGAATGGCGAAGCGGCTGAGCATCTCGCCGACGTAGCTGACGGTGGAGGCAGCGCCCCGAGGTTGGCCGCCAGCCGCGCAGTGCCGCAACTGAACTCGAAGATGCGTCCGCTCCGGTCGTAGACATGGCGGGCGTGGCTGAGGATACCGCCGGACGTGGCCCGCGCAGAGTGGGTGGCCAGTTCAGGCTAACGCGAGAAACTAAATAGTGCTACTGTGTAGCACATGGAAAGGATCGGCGTCCGCGAGCTCCGGCAGCATGCGAGCCGCTACCTGGCCAAGGTGACCGCCAGTGGAGATCCCATCGAAATTACCGAGCACGGGCGTCCGATCGCCCGGCTCGTCCCCATTACCGACGATCCGTGGGCGGACATGGTCGCTGCCGGGGAAATCACGCCGGCCGCAGGTGGCGGCAGCGTTCGGGACATGGAGCCCATCGCAAGTGATTTCGACGCCTCGGGAGAACTCGCCGACCTGCGCGCCGCGGAGCGATGAAGACGTACCTCGACACCTCGGCACTGGTCAAACTGGTTGTCGCCGAAGACGAGTCGACGGCTCTGCAAGAGTACTTGCGTGCGGTCGCTGCCGACACGCTCTTCACCGCGGCACTTGCCAGAACGGAGCTCATCCGCGCGGTCTCCGGCGCCGGGGCCGGGGCGGTAACTCAAGCTCGCCGCATCCTGGACCAGCTTGACACCATCAACCTCACGCGGGGTCTGCTCGACGCTGCCGCCGACTTGCGCCCGGCCCGCCTGCGCACGCTCGACGCCATCCATCTCGCCGCCGCCCAACGGGCCGGAACGGATTTGCGCGCAGTTGTCACCTATGACAATCGTATGGCGGCAGCGGCCGCCGATTTGGGCATCGTCATCGAAGCGCCGGCGTAACGCGAGCTCGGCGGACAAGCGCGCGGAGGGCTAGCGGCTGCTCGAGAAGTGCCGGTGTCTGGCGCTTGGAGAGCCGCCGGTGTCAGCGTGGGCACTGTCGAGCGCCAGGAGTAGCGTCGACCCACGCAGCATGGGACACCGGCGTGAACCGATTGCCTGACAAGGAGAAAAGCCATGAGCCACAACGAGGTGCTCGAAGCCGCCGTCGCGGCTGGTTCGCCCATCGAACAAGCGGTCGCGGTGTTCATGCTGCATCCCGAGACCCTCGCCGAGAGCACCGCGGCCGGATACCAGAACCCGATCGCCGGGTACGTTGCCGGCCGCGCAGGAGTGCTGGGCGAGGCCACCGCCGTCACGGTCACGTCGGTGTTCGTGGTGTTCGAGCCCAACCTCCTGCGGGGCCTGTGGGAGGAAGGCATCGCGGTACGCGGGGCGGCCGCGGCGGCCGAGCTGTACTGGGAACAGGTCGCCGGCTTCGGCCGTAGACACCTGGCCGGCGCCGACGGGCTGGACCGCATCGCGGCGCTGGGGGAAAAGATCATCGCGGCGGCACCAGACGCGGGCCTGCCGCTGTATGCCGGATGGCGCACCATGCCGCTGGCCGACGACGCGCCCGCGCGGGCGCTGCAGGTCATGCAGATCCTGCGGGAGCTGCGCGGCGGTGTGCATTTCAACGCCCTCACGATTTCGGGTATCACCCCCGTCGAGGCGCACATGCTCAATAAGGGGCGCCAGTACGCCGCGATGTTCGGCTGGCCGGAGCCGTTGGCCGACGGCGCGGACAAGAAGGAGCGCTACGCCGAGGTCGAGGAGGCGACCAACCGCCGGATGGCCGAGATTTTCGCGGCCGCGCTCACTCCGGACGAGGCCGATGAACTCGCCCGGCTCAGCGCCGGCGCCCTGGAGTCGCTGAAGGCCAGCGCCGCGACCTGAACGGCTAATTGCCGAGGCGGGACCGGTGGGTCGCGCCGGATTTGTCGCTGGAAAGTCGTTCGAAGGCGGGCGTTTGCACCATACTTCCCCAGCGGTCATCGCTGCGAGCGGTGTGACGTCCGCGCGCTAGCCTGACAGTCGGCTTTCACATGCCCGCGAGGTAACCATGAGCGAAATGGCAGCAACCCCGATCGAGCTGACTGATCTTCTCCCTTTCGGCCGCGGCGCCGACCGCCCCGAACACGTTGTGGTGGCTGGTGATGGCCGTGTCTTCGCCTCCGATAAGGCCTCTGCCGTCGCAGAACTCATCGGTGAGCACACAGTTCGTCACATCGGGCAGGCGGGCGGCGAGCCGAACGGAATCGCGCTCGATCGCGACGGCCACTTTCTGATCGCCAATTGGGGCTTGGGCGTGCTGCAGGATCTCGACCCTACGACCGGCGCGATTACGGCGGTGCTGAGCGGAGCGCTCGACGGACGTCCGCTGCGGTGGTTGAACTTCGTCCTCGTGGATTCGCTTGGGGCGTTGTGGTGTTCGGTGAGCACCACGGCGGACGATCTCATGGACACTATCGCCCACGGCACAGCCGACGGGTTCATCTTCCGCGTCGCACCGGATCGCCAATCGGCCCGCGTGGTCGCCGATGCCGTGAGTTTCCCCAACTGCATGGCGCTGGACCGCAACGAGGACCACCTCTATGTGGTCCGCACGCTCACCGCCGACGTGGTGCGGTTCCCGATCGAAGGCGAAACACTTGGCCCCCAGGAGCAATACGGCCCGTCGCTGGGGGGCCGGCGCCGCGACGAGTACGGCCCCGACGCCAGCCGCCTGATGGCCGACCCCGAGGTCGGCCGCCGCTGGGGCATGGCCGATGGGTGCGCGTTCGACGCCGAGGGAAACCTCTGGGTCACACTCGTTCTCGCCAACAAGATCGTGGCGATCCACCCGGACGGCCGAGCTACAACCGTGATCGAAGACCCCGACGGTGCGTTATTGAAAGGCCCGACCAGCATCGCTTGGGGCGGGCACGACATGCGCGACATCTACATCGGCTCGATCACGGCCCCGTACGTCCTCAAGGGCAGAAGCTCGGTGCCGGGCATGCCGCTGATCCACCAGCGCTAGCCCGACGGCCCGGGCCTCATGAAGTCCGGCATCGCCGACTCCGGGTCCGAAGGGATCATCGACTCGCCCAGCCCCCACAGCTGCCGAATGGTCGCACCGCCGTCCACGACGAGCGTCTGACCGGTGATCCGGGCGGCCAGCTCGGAGGACAGGAACAACGCGGCGTTAGCGATGTCGTGCGCGCGGGGCGCTGCCAGCGGGTTGATCCCGTTGACGTTGTACTCACCAGGAGGCTGGTCCTCATTGCCGGTGCCCACATTGCCCGGTGCGACCGCGTTGGCGCGAATGCCGTAGCGCCCCAGTTCATCCGCGAAGGTCTTGACGAGCGAGATGACGCCGGCTTTGGCGGCGCCGTAGGCGGCGTGGTAGGTCGCCGAGGCGATGCCGTCGACCGACGCGATCGCCACCAGCGATCCGCCGGTGCGCTGGGCGATCATGTACCGCGAAGCTGCTTGGAACAGATAGAAGACCTGGGTCAGGTTGTAATGGATTGCCGCGTCCCACAATCGGGGGGTGAAGTCCTCGACCTTCGACCAGGTCGCGCCACCGATGATGTCGACGCACACGTCGATACCGCCCAGCGCCGCCTCGACGTCGTCGATCGCTCGGCCGACCTGCTCGGGGTCGGTCATGTCGGCGACGATCGGGACGGCATGACCGCCGTGGGCGACGATCTCGCCGGCGATTTGCTCCGCGCGCTGCTCGTCGATGTCGATGCACGCCACCGAGGCACCCGCTTCGGCCAGGGCCAACGAGGTGAACCAGCCGTGGCCCGCACGCTCGGGGATGTAACCCGCGCCCGACACCACCGCACGCTTGCCGGACAGCCCCAAATCGATCACGCCGACCTCCTTTACGGGCCGAACGCCGTTGATGGCGGACGGCCGTACTGGTGGAGTATCGAGGCGGCCTCGACCACAGTCAACGACACACAGCGCGAGTCACCGCGCAATCAGCACGCCGGCTGGTGTCCCTCAAGGCCGGTCGCCCGAGACGGTTCCTCGCTGCGTCCGCCCCGGAACGGCCCGACGACCTGCCCGCCCAAGTACACGACCCCCCGCCCGGCGGCCACCAGCACGCGGCCCGTCACGCTTCCGACGGCTTCCAGAGCCGCGACGGCGGCATCCAGCACGCTCGGGATGTGGAAGTCCTCCCACGTCTCCACCTGGTGCTGGCGCGCCTTGGCAAAGCGGTCGAGCTCCTCGCGCAGCGCACCCCGTTGCCGAGAAAGCTCGCGCACCGCCCAGAAGCGGAAGCCGTCAACCGCCGCGGTCTGCCCGAACCGGTCGAGCACTTCTTTCGCGCTCCGGTAGATGTCGAGGTCCTCGCGCAGGTGATGGTCGACGAGCCCGCGAGCCTCGTCGATCGCCCGCAGCAGCTGATCCGGCTCGGTGGCCTCGATGCGCGCGAGGTTCAGCCGCTGCCACTTGTGCAGCGCCTCCTCCGCGATCACCAGCAGGCTCAGGGTGTCGCCAAGCCGGTTGTCGTCGATGGCATTTCGCAGCTTCGAAGCGCGCTGCTGCACGCCCAGGGTGTGGTCGAACGAGGCCAGGATGCGGCTCACGTGGTTGCGCAACTGCTCGACGGCGACGTTGAGCGCCGGCCCCAGCGCGGACACCGAATCCCAGTACGCATCGGGCAGCGACCCGTACTTCTCCAGCGAGTCGACCATCCGCGAGACCGTCAGGCTGTTGCCCAGGACGTCGCCCGCGCGCTGCGCCCGGGCCACCTCGAGCACCGCCTCGACCTTGTCCTCCACCCGCCGGACGGCGTCCTCCACCTCGGCCACCGCGGACTTCAACGCCATCTGCACCGCGAGCATCTGCGCCGACAGCATCACTTCGGGGCCCAGCAGTTCCGGCCGCCACTGCAGCTGCGCCAGCAACTGGCCGGCGTCGACACCGGTCGTCAGCCGGAAGACCCCGTCGGCGACGGGAACCAGGTTGCCTTCCCTCAGCGCGTCCACGGTGTCGCGGTGCAACTGGACGTACTTGCCCGAGTCGGCCAGGAACGAGGCCAGTCCGACAAGCCCGCTCGCGAGCGCGGCGCTGTCGATCCCGGCGACGCGTACGCCCTGGCCGGCAATGGACCGCAGCCGGGCCAGGTAGGACTCGACGGCGGCGGGGTCGCCGCCCAGCAGCAAAGACTCGTCCTGCAACGCCACCACGACCTCGTCAACCCCGGTCGTCGCCGACAGGTCGGACATCTCGGTTGTGCTCACGGCACCCCCTGATCCTTCGGCACCCCAGCAAGCATGCCAAGAGTTAACAGGAATTTGTCGGCTAGCAAATCCGGACATTACACGCATGCCGTAGCAGGACCCCGCCCTTCGCCGCGTGTTTGGCAGGAATTCACCCGGGGCCAAAACCGCTCGACGCCGCGCGCGCGGCGCACCCCGGCCGGGCGGGCCGCGCCCACCCGTAACCTTGCACGATGTGGCCGCACGCAAGCCCCCGCGCCTGACAGTCGAGGACTGGCTGCAGGCCGGCTACACGCTGCTCGCCGAGCAGGGCGTGCGCGCGCTCAAGGTCGAGCGCCTCTGCCAGCAGGCGGGCGTCACCCGCGGCAGCTTCTACTGGCACTTCGACGACATGGACAGCTACCGCGCCGCGCTCGTCGAATCGTGGAACACCTTCCTGGAAAAGGACCGCCGGTCGCTGGCCGAACTCGACGCGCTGCTCCCGCGGGCACGCCTGTCCGCCATGATGGCCGCGCTCACCAGCCCCGGGCACTGGACTCTGGAACGCGCGATGCGCGAATGGGCCCGCACCGACCCGGCCGCCGCCGCCAACATCCGCGCCGCCGACCGGCGCCTGCTGCGCGCGGTCACCAAGGCCTACGGCGACTACGGCTTCAACCCCGAGGACGCCAAACTGCGCGCCGAGCTGACCTTCGCCGCCGGCATCGGCCTGTTGCACCTGGCCGGCTCGGCCCAGCAGGCGCAGCAGATCGCGCAGCGGGAACGCTTTCTCGAGCTGATGCTCAAGGACTAGACCATCGCGATCGGGGAGATCTTGGCGCCAATCGCCAACGCCCCGGCCAACTCCCGGCTCACGTCGTAGTCGAACACCACGTGCCCGGCCGCGATGTCCACGTCGCGCTTGAACCGCTGCAGCGGGTTGGACAGGAACTGCGCGCTGGCCCCGGAGGCGTCCAGCAGGTCGGCGATGACCGCCCGGCTCTCGTGCACGGTGTGGGCGGCCGCCAGCCGCGCCTCGGCCCGCACCGCTCGGGGCACCCGCTCGCCGGCGGCCACCATCCGGTCGATGCCCTCGGCGGTCTCGTCGACCAGCGCCCGTAAGGCCCGTAGCCGCACCCGCGCGCCCGCCAGCCGGATCTGGGCCGCGGGCTGATCCTTCTGCGCCGCACCGCTATACGCCAGCACGCGCCCGCCGAGGCGCTCGGCGAACAGCTCGGTGACCCGTTCGGCGGCGCCGAGCACCGGCATCGACGCCACCAGCGCCAGCGCGGGCACCATCGGCCACCGGTACGTCGGCGCGTCATGGGCACGCGCGCCCGGCGCCGTCCCGGCGTAGATGTCGGCCACCGCGACCATGCGGTGCTCGGGCACGAGCGCGTCGGTGACGACGACGTCGTGCGAGCCGGTGCCGCGCATGCCCGCGGTATGCCAGGTGTCGACGACCTCCACCCGGTCGGCGGGCACCAGCACCAGCGCCGGGTCGATCCGGTCCGGCCGCTCGACGAGCGCCCCGACCATCACCCAGTCGGCGGCCATCGCGCCGGTCGCCCACGACCACCGGCCCGTCAGCCGGACCCCGCCGTCGGCCGGGACGCCGCGGCCGGTGGGGGCCAGGGGAGCGGGCGCCAGCACCGGCCCCGAGGCGAACACCTCCTCCTGCACCCGCAGGTCGAACAGCGACAGCATCCAGTTGTGCAGGGCGTAGAAGCCCAGCGTCCACGCGCTGGACGCGCAGCCGTGCGCCATCCGCCGAATCGGTTGCAGCAGTTCGGGAAACGGCGCCTGCAGGCCGCCGAACCGGGCGGGCAGCAACAGCCGGAACAGCTCGGTCTCCCGGAACTCGGCGACGGTGGCCGCGGGCAGCCGGCGCAGCCGCTCAGCCTCCTCGGCGCGCTCGGCCAGGCGGGCCACGAATTCGTCGGTGATCCCGTACGTCGGGCGAGCGTCGACCGCGGACATGGCGCCGACCGTACCATACTATTTTGTACGGTCATGTAACCGGTTCGAGCAGAGCAACTCTCACCCAAGGTTGCCGGCGCCCTGTTCACCCGGGCCCAAAGGGACTACAACTTCACCATGGACGCGAAAACGCTCGCGGCGGTCCCGGTCGTGGCGGCCATCACCGCACTGGGGCCGCCGGCGGTCGCGGGCGCGGACCCGTTCTACCAGTTTCAGTCGCCCTCAGGCGACGTCACCTGCGTGATGGCGGCGTTCCAGAATGACACGCCCGTGGCGTCGTGCGGCGTTGCGAACCCCACCTACGTCATGCCGCCCCGACCGCGGTCGTGCGAGGGGGCGTTCGGCGATCAGATCGACCTGGTCCAGGGCAGCTCGCCCGCGATGGTGTGCCACACCGACACCACCCGCGGCAGCGGACTGCCGACGCTCCAAACCGGCGAGACCCGTTCCGTCGCATCGCTCACCTGCACGGGCGAGCCCGCCGCGATCACCTGCACCGACGCCGGCACCGGCCATTTCTTCCGCATCTCGCGCGCGGCCTACACCCTGAAGTAGCCGGCTAGTTCGACCGCTGCTTGAGCTGCTCCCGTGCGTTTTTCTCCACGAGCAACGGGACGAAATCGCGCACGCGGCTGTGGGCGAACCGGGCATGTTCTTCGCGGACGAGGGCGTCGACGACCTTCGGCGAGACCCCGGGGAAGTCGTCGACCAGTTGCCGCTCGATGTCCGCCAACAGCATCTCCTCGTTGACCTCAGTGACCATGCGAAAAGAGTTCCCGATCGCCGCCGGGCGTCAAACGAGGCAACCATAACAGAGCAAAAGCTCTGTTATGATGACCGGATGCCGCGCCCCCGCGTCCACGACCAGGATCGGATCCTGGACGCCGTCGAACGGCTGGCGGTGCGGTCCGGGCCGGCCGCGGTCACGATCAGGGCCGTCAGCGACGCGACCGGCGTCTCCAACGGCGCGCTCTATCACACGTTCGGTTCGCGGGCCGGGCTCGTCGGGCGGGCGTGGCTGCGGGCCGGGCACCGATTCCTTTGCGCACAAAGCGAATTGATCGGCGCCGCACCCGACGGGGACGGCGTGGCCGCCGTGGTGGCGGCGGCCGAGGCGCCGGCGGTTTTCGCCGCCAGCCACCCGGAGTCCTCGCAGCTGCTGCTGACCGTGCGCCGCGAGGAGCTGCTGGGGCCGCAGACCCCGCCCGACATCGCCGCGCAACTGCGGGACCTGGACCGGTTGCTGGTGGACACGATGATCCGGCTGGCCCGCCTGTTGTGGGACCGCAAGGACGCGGCGGCCGTCGACGTCGTCACCGCCTGCGTCGTCGACCTGCCCACCGCGCTCCTGTTGCGCCGCAACCGAATCCACGATCCCGACGCGCGAACGCGGTTGCGCGCCGCGGTCACGGCCGTGCTCGGCGCCGGGGCGCCCCGGCGCAAAACCAGAGAGGACACGACATGACACCGACGGTCAGCTGGGACGACAAGATCGCGATCCTGCACCTGGGCGACGACGAGAACCGGTTCTCCCCGGACTTCCTCGACGCGATCGACGCGCGGCTCGACGACATCGAGCGGGCCGGCGCCCAGGGCCTGGTCACCACCGCCGGCGGCAAGTTCTACACCAACGGCCTCGACCTGGACTGGCTGGGCGCCCACGCCGACCAGACCCAGACCTACGTCGCCCGGGTGCAGGCCCTGCTGGCCCGCGTCCTCACCTTCCCCATGCCGACCGCCGCCGCGGTGACCGGGCACGCGTTCGGCGCCGGCGCCATGCTCGCGATGGCCCACGACGCGCGGGTGATGCGCGCCGACCGCGGGTTCTTCTGCTTCCCCGAGGTCGACATCCGCATCCCGTTCACCGACGGCATGGCCGCGCTGATCCAGGCCAAACTGACACCCCGCGCCGCGGTGGCCTCGATGACGACCGGGCGCCGGTTCGGTGGGGAAGAGGCCGCCGAATTAGGCATCGTCGACGTCACCGCCGCCGAGGGCGCGGTGACCGCGGCGGCGGCCGACCTGCTGCGCCCGCTGGGCGGCAAGGACCCGGGCACGCTCGGCGCGATCAAGCAGACCATGTTCCGCGCCGCGGCCCGCGCGTTGACCGACGTCTGAGCGGTCCCGCGGCGCTGATTGTTACCATCGCGCGATGCGCGACCACCCAGGGTCGGGACCCGTCTCGCGGCGCGACCTGCTGAGATTCGCGCCGGCGCTGATCGGTGCCGGGGCGGTCATGTCGGCCCCGCGCGCGGCGGCCGGGCTTGTCGGGTCCGCGGTGTTCCTCGACCCGGGCCACAACGCCGTCAACGACGCCTCCATCAACCGGCAGGTCCCCAACGGGCGCGGCGGGACGAAGGCGTGCCAGACGTCGGGCACCGCCACCAGCGACGGCTATCCCGAGCACGCGTTCACCTGGGCGGTGGTGGCGCTGATCAGCGAATCGCTGAACCAGGTGGGCGTCCGCACCCAGATCTCCCGCCCCGACGACGACTCGGTGGGCCCCTGCGTGGACCAACGCGCCGCGGAGGCCAACGCGATGCGCCCCGACGCCATCGTCAGCATCCACGCCGACGGCGGACCCGCGTCCGGCCGCGGGTTCCACGTCAACTACTCGAGCCCGCCGCTCAACGACGTGCAGGCCGGCCCCGCCGTCCGGCTGGCCACCACGATGCGGGATGCGTTGGCGGAGGCGGGGTTTCAGCCGACCAACTACATCGGTGCGGGCGGGCTGTACGGCCGCGCCGACCTCGCGGGGCTGAACCTGGCCCAATACCCGGCGATCCTGGTTGAACTCGGCAACATGAAGAACGCCGACGACGCCGCGCGGATGCAAAGCCCCGACGGCCGCGCGAAGTACGCCGCCGCGGTCACGCGCGGCATCGTCGCCTACCTCAACGGGCAAGCCGCCCGGTAGCCGAGCGGTCGCTCAGCCGCCGAAGCCGCCGGTGGATACCTGGGTCGCGGGGCCGCCGGTCCCCCCGTCGAGGTGGCTGGAGGCGAAGGCGACGCCTTTGTCGATCATGGCGCCGTCGTCGGCGTAGGTG
>NZ_MVIJ01000066.1 GCF_002086735.1 Mycobacterium scrofulaceum
GGTGTGGTGGGGGGCCGGGGCGGTGAGGGCCTCGGCGACGGCCGCTTCGATCAGCTCCGGGGCGACCGGCTCGGCGCTGAACCGGCGCACCGACCGGCGCAACAGCTGCGCCTGCCGGCGGCCCATGTCGAGGGCCTCGGCGGTGCCGAGCCAGAACAGGTCCTCCTCGCCGGGCCGCAACAGGTGCCGGGCCGTCGAGCCGTCGTCGGAGAAGGACAGGCCGCGCACCACGGCCACCGGCATCGCGGTCAGTTTGCCCTTCACCAGATCGGCCGCCGCCGCGACCTCGTCGGCGACCGCGATCTCGGTGACCACCAGCTCGTTGCCGTGCCGGTCGAAGGCCCCGGCGTAGCCGTGCAGCACGGCCAGACCGGCCGACCCGACCGCCGCGTCGATCTGCCCGTTGCGCCACGCGCGGCCCATCGTGTCGGTGATGACCACGGCGACGTCGACGCCGAGCCGCTCGCGCAGCCCGGCGCGCAGCGCCGCGGCGCTGCCGTCCGGGTCGACCGGCAGCAGGGCCAGCTCGTCGCGGCCCACGTTGGATCCGTCGACGCCGGCGGCGGCCTGGATCAGGCCGATGCGGTTCTCGGTGATCAGCGTGCGGCCCTTGCGCGCCAGCACCCGCACCGCCTCGCCGTCAACCAGTTTGCGCCGGAGCCGGTCGCGCTCCTCGGCGTCCCGCGGCGCCGGCACCAGCCGGCCCTCGCACTTGGAGACCACCTTGCTGGTGACCACCACGACGTCGCCGTCGCGCAGCCACGGCGCGGCCGCGGCCAGGGCCGCGCTCAGGTCGTCGCCGGGGCGGAACTCGGGGAGCCCGGCGACGGGCAGGATCTCGATGGCCGCGCCGGTGCCGTGTTCGACGCCCGGCGGCGTTGAGCCCGAGCCGGTCACGCCGTCACGCCCGCCAGCTCGAGCCCGGCGCGCACCATCTCGGCCGTCGCCTTCGGGTCGGTCATCAACAGCGGCACGGCAGTCACCGCCACGCCCTCGATGTCGGCGTGATCGCCCTCGTGCACCAGCCAGCAATCCAGGATCCCGGTGCCGCGGCGCGACCCGTAGTGCCGGCCGACCGCGTCCGCGGTGGATTCCACTCCGATCACTGACAGGCACGCATCGGCCATGCCGCGCAAGGGCTTTCCCCCGATGATCGGCGAGTAGCCGACGACCGGCGCGGTCGCCGAGCGCAACGCGGCGCGAATGCCGGGGACGGCCAGGATGGCGCCGAGGCTCACCACCGGGTTGGACGGCGCCAGCAGGATCACGTCGGCGTCGGCGATGGCCTCGACAGCTTCATTTGTGGCGGTGGCCTTTTCGGCGCCGACGAAGGCGAAGCTGTGGGTGGGCACGTCGGCGCGGTAGCGCACCCACCACTCCTGGAAGTGGATCGCCCGCCGGGTTCCGTCGTTCGGATCGGTGATCACCACGTGCGTCTCGCAGCGGTCGTCGCTGGCCGGCAGCAACCGGGCACCGGGGTGCCAGCGGTCGCACAGCGCCGTGGTGATCTGCGACAGCGGGTAGCCGGCATTGAGCATCTGGGTGCGCACCAGGTGGGTGGCGATGTCCCGGTCGCCGAGCCCGAACCAGTCCGGCTGCACGCCATAGCGCGCCAATTCCTCTTTGGCATGCCAGGTTTCGTCGCGGTGACCCCACCCTCGCTCGGGGTCTACCCCTCCACCTAAGGTGTACATGCAGGTGTCCAAGTCCGGGCAGACCCGCAGTCCATGAATCCAGGCGTCGTCGCCGATGTTGACGATTGCGCTAAGTTCGTGGTTGTCGGCTCCCGCGTCTGGGCGCTGTTGCGTTGCGAACTGACCCAGCCCGAGCAACTGTTGAATCCCCAGCAGGAAGCGGGCGCCGCCAACCCCACCGACCAGAACGGTGACCTTCACGTGGACGACAGTACTGCCCGGCGACCGTGCGGTGGCGGGGCCGTTACGCGGCCTTTAAGCGTAGTCGCGGGCGGTGTGATCGACACGCCGAACGCGCAAAACAACGGAAACGCCGTAATTCGGTCACGAGATGGTATGGAAATGCGCCGTAATGCTTGACCCGGCAGATCAACCCGTGTCTAATCACAACAGTGTCATTTCCCGGTTGGCCGGCCGGTTCCGGTGTCGCAGACCGAGATTCGATCACTTGTTCGAATTGTCTGTACACATCAGAAAAGTGGGAACCACTCACTCTCTCAATGAAACTGAGGAGGCGGACGACCGTATGTCTTACGAACATCTTCGAGGAGTCATGGCGAGCACGCCGCACACCCCCATCGGCTCAGCGCCGGTTCGACCCGCTCGGCCGCACCTGACCGTGGTTCCCGATGCGCCAGTCGCATTCGAGCCCGAGCCGATGCCGGTACCCGTCGCGGACCAGTGGCAGGACCGGGCGCTGTGCGCCCAGACCGATCCCGAGGCCTTCTTCCCGGAGAAGGGCGGCTCCACCCGCGAGGCGAAGAAGATCTGCCTCGGGTGCGAGGTGCGCCACGAGTGCCTGGAGTACGCGCTGGAGCACGACGAGCGCTTCGGCATCTGGGGCGGACTCTCCGAGCGGGAGCGCCGCCGCCTCAAGCGCGGCATCATCTGACGCCGCGCCGCAACGCTATTCGGCGCCGCCCTTGCCCGCGCGCGGGTGGTGCCCCCGCAGCGTCGTCGACGGCGCGACTCAGTCGTCGTCGATCGTCGGGTCGATGACCGACGGCTCAACATCGAGGTAGATGGCCACCTGGGCCACCAAGATTTCGTGCAGTAAATCACCGAGCTCGACGGTGTCCTTGGCCCGTCGCTCGATCGGCTTGCGGAACAAGACAATTCGTGCCCGCGTGGCGTTGCCGCGGACGTCGACGCCGGCCGGGATCAACCGCGCCAGCGGGATCGGACCGTCGGCGATCACCTCCGGCGGCCACTGCACGCTGTCGGGATCCTTGGCGGCGATGCGGGGAATCTCGTCGACCGCGACGTCGAGATCGGCGAGACGGGTCTGCCAATGCCGCTCGATGGGTTCGTAAGCCTCCAGCACCGCCATGTCGAATCGCTCGGCGCGGCTGCGCCACCCGGGCACCGTCGGCGGCAGCAGCGGGCCGCGCACATCCCGGCCCCGACGGGAGGACCGGTGCGAAGCGAATCGGCCCGGGGACCGGTCCCTTCGCGGGGAGCTGCGCGAATCGCCCACGCCGCCGATGGTAACGGTTGGACATCGGGGGCCGGGGAGTTGCGCGTGTCCGGCGCTTCCCCGGCGTTTGTGCACGATAGCCTTTCGCTCGTGAACGTTCCCCGTCGCTGTTGCCGGCCCGGGTGTCCGCACTACGCCGTGGCGACCTTGACGTTCGTCTACTCGGACTCGACGGCGGTGGTGGGGCCACTCGCGACCGCGCGGGAACCGCATTCGTGGGACCTGTGCGTCGGCCATGCCGGCCGGATCACCGCCCCCCGCGGATGGGATCTCGTGCGCCACGCCGGCCCCCTCTTCTCCGAGCCCACCCATCCCGACGAGGATGACCTGGTCGCCCTGGCCGACGCGGTGCGCGAGGGCGGCCCCGGCGAGCGCGCCGTGCCCCACGGGGCCGCGGGCACACCGCTCAACGGCTTCGCCGACCCGCACCTTCGTCACGTCGGGTCGCAGGCCACCGCGCCGAGCAGCAGTGTGCTCGCGCCGCCCGAGCATCGGTCCGGCCGTCGCCGCGGGCATCTGCGGGTGCTGCCCGACCCCAGTGACTAGCCGTTCCGGCGTCGCGCGCGATCCCCGCGCACCGCTGCGGCCCATGTTTCGCAGGGGCCGATAGGCTGGCGGCCAAGAGACTTAGGAACGCAACACTCTCAAGGCGTCAGGAGGCCCCCGCATGTCTCGGCTCGCCGCGACTGTGCACCGCGTCGTCAAGGCTTACGACGTGCGAGGGCTGGTCGGTGAAGAGCTCGACGAGCCGCTGGTCACCGCGTTGGGGGCGGCGTTCGCCAGGTTGATGCGCGGCGAGGGCGCCCGGCAGGTGGTGATCGGCCACGACATGCGCGACAGCTCGCCGACGCTGGCGGCGGCCTTCGCCGCCGGGGTGACGGGCCAGGGCCTGGACGTGGTGCGGATCGGGTTGGCCTCCACCGATCAGCTCTACTTCGCCTCCGGCTCGCTGGACTGCCCCGGCGCCATGTTCACCGCGAGCCACAACCCGGCCGCCTACAACGGGATCAAGCTGTGCCGGGCGGCGGCCAAGCCGGTCGGCGCCGAGAGCGGCCTGCGCACCATCGCCGAGGACGTGATCGCCGGCGTCGAGCGCCATGACGGACCGCCCGGGACGGTCAGCGACCGCGACGTGCTGCACGACTACGGCTCGTTCCTGCGTTCGCTGGTCAGCACGTCCGGGCTGCGGCCGCTGCGCGTGGCCGTGGACGCGGGCAACGGCATGGCCGGTCTCACCGCGCCCGCGGTGCTCGGCGCGATCGACTCGATCACCTTGCTGCCGTTGTACTTCGAGCTCGACGGCTCGTTCCCCAATCACGAGGCCAACCCGCTGGAACCGGCGAACCTGGTCGACCTGCAGGCCTACGTGCGCGAGACCGGCGCCGATATCGGGCTGGCGTTCGACGGGGACGCCGACCGTTGCTTCGTCGTCGACGAACGCGGCCGGCCGGTGTCGCCCTCGACGGTGACCAGCCTGGTGGCCGCCCGCGAGCTCGGCCGGGAGATCGGCGCCACGATCATCCACAACGTGATCACGTCCCGCGCGGTGCCCGAGCTGGTCACCGAGCGCGGCGGCACGCCGCTGCGCTCCCGCGTCGGGCACTCCTATATCAAGGCGATGATGGCCGACACCGGCGCGATCTTCGGCGGCGAACACTCCGCGCACTATTACTTCCGTGACTTCTGGGGCGCGGACTCCGGCATGCTGGCGGCGCTGTACGTGCTGGCCGCCCTCGGCGAGCAGGACCGCCCGCTCTCGGAGCTGACTGCCGACTACCAGCGCTACGAATCGTCCGGCGAAATCAACTTCACGGTGTCCGACGCCGCGCTGTGCACCGAGGCCGTGCTGAAGTCCTTCGGCAGCCGGATCCACTCCATCGACCACGTGGACGGGGTGACGGTCGACCTGGGCGACGGCAGCTGGTTCAACCTGCGCAGCTCCAACACCGAGCCGCTGCTGCGGCTCAACGTGGAGGGGCGCAGCACCGAGGACGTCGACGCGATGGTCGCCCAGATCAGCGCGCAGATCGAGGCGCAGTCCGCGACCGCCGGGGCCGCGCAGTGAACGCCGTCGGGGCGATCGATCTCGAGGACACCGAGGGCCTGCTGGCCGCCGACCGGGACGGCCTGCTGCGCTCGGCGTCGTCGGCCGGCGCGCAGGTGCGCGCGATCGCCGCGGCGGTCGACGAGGGGGCGCTGGATTCGCTGCGGGCCGACGGCCGGCCGCGCAGCCTGATCTGGGTCGCCGGCCGCGGCACCGCCGACAACGCCGGCGCCATCCTGGCCGCGACCGCGGGCGGCTCGGCCTCCGAGCCGATCGCGCTGGCCGCCGAGGTCCCGCCGTGGATCGGCCCGCTCGACGTGTTGATCGTCGCGGGCGACGATCCCGGCGACCCCGCACTGGTCGCGGCCGCCGCGACGGGGGCGCGCCGCGGGGCGCGGGTCGTCGTCGCCGCCCCGTACGAGGGTCCGCTGCGCGACGCCACGGCCGGGCGGGCCGCGATGCTGGCGCCGCGGCTGCCGGTCCCCGACGAGTTCGGGTTGTGCCGGTACCTGGCCGCCGGTCTGGCCGTCGTGCACGCGGTCGAGCAGCGAACGGGCACCGACCTGCGCGCGCTGGCCGACGAGCTGGACGCCGAGGCGTTGCGCAACAGTGCGGGCCGCGAGCTGTTCACCAACCCCGCCAAGACGATCGCCGCGCGGATGGCCGGCCGCCAGGTGGCGTTGGCCGGCGACTGCGCCGCGACGCTGGCGCTGGCCCGCCACGGCAGCTCGGTGCTGCTGCGGATCGCCCACGAGGTGGTCGCCGCCACCGGGCTTTCCGACGCCGTCGTCGCGCTGCGGGCCGGGGCGCCCGGCGGTTTCGGGGACCCCGCCGACGCGCTCTTTCACGACGAACAGATCGACGGCCCCCTGCCCCGGCGGCTGCTGGTGCTGGCCCTGACCCTGTCGGGCGAACAACCGATCGTGGCGGCCCGCACCGCCGGGCTCGACGACGTGTACCTGCTCGCGGCCGAGGACGTGCCCGACGGACCCGGCGGCGCGGCCGGTTCGACGGTCGCGCCGGCGTTGGGTGGCGCGATCAGCGCCGAGCAGCAACTGGCAGTATTGGCCGTTCGACTGGAGATGGCCGCGGTTTACGCGCGCCTGGCGCGGGGATAGATAGAACAGTGGAACTGCTTCGCGGGGCCTTACGCACGTACGCCTGGGGGTCGCGTACCGCCATAGCGGAATTCACCGGGCGTCCGGTTCCGGCCGCCCATCCGGAGGCCGAGCTCTGGTTCGGCGCGCACCCCGGCGACCCCGCCTGGCTGGAAACCGGCACCGGCGAGATCTCGTTGCTCGACGCGCTGGTCGCCGACCCCGACGGTCAGCTCGGCCCCGGCGCCCGCGCCCGGTTCGGTGACGTGTTGCCGTTCCTGGTCAAGGTGCTCGCGGCCGACGAGCCGCTGTCCCTGCAGGCCCACCCCAGCGCGGCGCAGGCCGCCGAGGGCTACCTGCGTGAGGAGCGGCTGGGCATCCCGCTGTCCTCACCGGTGCGCAACTACCGCGACACCTCGCACAAGCCCGAAATACTGGTGGCCTTGCAGCCGTTCGAGGCGCTCGCCGGCTTCCGGCAGGCCTCGCGCACCGTCGAGCTGCTGCGGGCGCTGTCCGTCTCCGACCTCGACCCGTTCATCGACCTGCTCAACGACCAGTCCGACGCCGACGGCCTGCGGGCGCTGTTCACCACCTGGATCACCGCGCCGCAACCCGACATCGACGCGCTGGTGCCCGCCGTGCTCGACGGCGCCATCGAGTACATCAGCTCCGGGGCAACGGAATTCGCCGGCGAGGTCAAGACGGTGCTCGAACTCGGCGAGCGCTATCCCGGCGACGCCGGGGTGCTGGCCGCCCTGCTGCTCAACCGCATCACGCTGGCCCCGGGCGAGGCGATCTTCGTGTCGGCCGGCAGCCTGCACACCTACCTGCGCGGTTTCGCGGTGGAGGTGATGGCCAACTCCGACAACGTCTTACGCGGCGGCCTGACCCCCAAGCACGTCGACGTCCCCGAGCTGCTGCGGGTGCTCGACTTCACCCCGACCACCGAGGCCCAGGTGCGGCCGCGGGTGCGCCGCGAGGGATTCGGCCTGATCTACGAGACGCCGGCCGACGAGTTCGCGGTCGCGCTGCTCGAGCTCGACGGCGATTACCTGGGCCACGAGGTGGACGCCTCGTGCAGCCACGAGGGTCCGCAGATCCTGCTGTGCACCGAGGGGTGCACGACCGTGCACGGCAAGTCCGGTTCGCTGACGCTGCGACGGGGGATGGCCGCCTGGGTGGCGGCCGACGACACCCCGATCCGGCTCGTCGCGCGCGAGCCGACCAAGCTGTTCAGGGCGACCGTAGGGCTGTGACGGGGCCCCGCTCCTATAGTGGCGACCTGGGGGTACTTCCCGCTTGCGGGAGACATCGCCCGGCTTCGCCGCGCTCGCGATCGCCGCGGGCGGCCCGGCGGCGCTCGCCCAGCCATAGCCGCAGGTTGTGCGCCATCGCGCGGCCGACGATGCGCGGCGGCGGAAGCATGTAGAGGCTGTCCAGCAGCGAGAACCGGCGCAAAAACCATTCCGCCAGTACCGGATCGGTCTCGGCGGCCCCCAGGAATTGGTCGAACAGCGCGCCGGACGGCCGCCACCACCAGGGGATGGGCCCCTTGGTGCCGGCGTGGTGGAAGGTGACGTCACCGATGGCGTTCATGATCCAGACCGGGAACGTGGTCTTGGCGGTGGCCCGGCTCAGTTCGGCGGCCAGCCGGTCGTCGGGGCCCGCGAGTGCGCGCCGCAGGTGGCCGGCCTGCAGGGACGTCATCGTCATGCCCTGCCCGAAGGTGGGGTTGAAGCTGGCGACGGCGTCGCCCAGGGGGACGATGCCGGCGGGGAAGCGGTCCAGCTTGTCGTAGCGGCGCCACCGGCTGGCCGGGAAGGCGTGAAACGCCGGGTCCCCCAGGGGTTCCGCCTGCGCCAGGGCGGTGCTGAAGTGGGCCGGGAGCAGCTCCCCGGCCAGCGCCAGCATCTCCGGGAAGGTGCGCGGGGGCTTGGCGTTGGCCACCCCGAACGTGGTGAGGGCCCACGTCCCGTCCTCGTAATAGAGCATGCCCAGCCCGAGCGAGTTGTCGTGGGCGGCGCCGGCGACCACCACCTTCTCCGCGATCAACCCTTCGGGCATGCGGAACCGCTGGGTGGCGTAGTTGATGCCGATATCGAGGAGGTCCTCCCTCGGCCGGTCGTATCCCCACTGCTCCAACCACACCGGCAGTCGGGTGCCCCGGCCCGCCGCGTCGACCACGAGGTCCGCGGCTATGAATTCTCGGAATTCCGGGTCCCCGGCGGCGGCGTCGTCGGGGTCCAACAGCACCCCGGTCACCCGCTGGCGCGCCGGGTCGAACCGCGGCTCGGCCACCGAGCGACGCGCCATCGTGACGTTGTCGGTGTCCCGCACGCGTTTGCGCAACTGCCACTCCAGGTGCGGACGGCTGGGCACGTAGGCGGTGAATTCGTCGCGCAGGGTGTGGCCGGTGCCCAGCACATGGCCCGCGGCGCCGAGGTGGATGCAGTCGGGCCGGTTCTCCAACATCGGCACGCCGGCGGCCACCATGTCTTCGAGCAGGCCGGGGAACAGGCTCTCGAACTCCATTGCGCCACGGGCCATCAGCATGTGCAGGTGCCGGTCCTGCGGCACCGTCGCCCGGTTCGACGGTGTGCTCGGCAACTCGTCGCGTTCGTAGACGGTGACGCGCGAGTAGTGGTCCGAGAGCACCCGCGCGGCGCACAGGCCGGCGATGCTGCCTCCGATGACCACCGCATGGTCCCTGGTGTTTGCTTTGGTGTCCGCCATTTCGGCAGGGTACCCAGTACTGTGACGGACCAATGGCTCCCAGGAGATGGGAAAGGGCGACGGATGGCCAACCGATGGCGCACGAAGTCGGTCGAACAATCGATCGCCGACACCGACGAGCCAGACACCCGGCTCCGCAAGGACCTGACCTGGCTTGACCTCGTCGTGTTCGGGGTCGCGGTGGTTATCGGCGCCGGGATCTTCACGGTGACCGCGTCGACGACCGGCGACATCACCGGCCCGGCCATCTGGATCTCGTTCGTGATCGCGGCGATCACCTGCGCACTGGCGGCGCTGTGCTACGCCGAGTTCGCCTCGACCCTGCCGGTCGCGGGCAGCGCCTACACCTTCTCCTACGCCACCTTCGGGGAGTTCCTGGCCTGGATCATCGGCTGGAACCTGCTGCTGGAGCTGGCGATCGGCGCGGCGGTGGTGGCCAAGGGGTGGTCGAGCTATCTGGGCAACGTGTTCGGATTTGCCGGTGGCACAACCGAGCTCGGGTCGGTCGACCTGGACTGGGGTGCGCTGCTGATCGTGGCGGGGGTGGCCACCCTGATCGCCCTGGGCACCAAGCTGTCGTCGAGGTTTTCCGCGGTGATCACCGGCATCAAGGTGTCGGTGGTGCTACTGGTGGTCGTCGTCGGGGCCTTCTACATCAAGGGCTCCAACTACTCGCCGTTCATTCCCAAGCCCGAAGCCGGGCACGAGGCCTCCGGCATCAACCAGTCGGTGCTGTCGCTGATGACCGGCGCGCACAGCAGCCACTACGGCTGGTACGGCGTCCTGGCCGGCGCGTCGATCGTCTTCTTCGCGTTCATCGGGTTCGACATCGTCGCCACCATGGCCGAGGAGACCAAGCGGCCCCAGCGCGACGTCCCGCGGGGAATCCTGGCCTCGCTGGCGATCGTGACCGTGCTCTACGTGGCGGTCTCGGTGGTGCTGTCCGGGATGGTGTCCTACACCCAGCTCAAGACCGTTCCCGGCCACAAGCCGGCCAACCTCGCCACGGCGTTCACGGCCAACGGCATCCACTGGGCCAGCAAGATCATCGCGATCGGGGCGCTGGCCGGGTTGACCACCGTGGTGATGGTCCTGATGCTCGGCCAGTGCCGCGTCCTGTTCGCGATGGCGCGCGACGGCCTGTTGCCGCGGCAGCTGGCGAAGACCGGCGCGCGCGGCACCCCGGTCCGGATCACCGTGCTCGTCGCGATCGTCGTGGCCGCGACCGCGTCGGTGTTCCCGATCGCCAAGCTCGAGGAGATGGTCAACGTCGGAACGCTGTTCGCGTTCGTCCTGGTCTCGGCGGGCGTCATGGTGTTGCGGCGAACCCGGCCGGACCTGGAGCGCGGCTTCCGGGCGCCGTGGGTGCCAGTGCTGCCGATCGCCTCGATCTGCGCGTGCGTGTGGCTGATGGTCAACCTCACGGCGCTGACCTGGGTGCGCTTCGCCGTCTGGCTGGTGGTGGGGACCGCGATCTACGTCGGCTACGGGTACCGGCACTCCGTGCAGGGCCGCCGGGACGCCGCGCATCCCGACAAGGAACCCGACCCCGACGCGACTTCCGCGGCGGCCTAGGCCGGACCGGCTCGCGGAAGTCCGGCTCGTCCACCGCGCTGGGCTTTGCGAGTGCGCGTGCGGCCTTCGCGGGTGCATCCCTGGCGGAAACCGGGCCGGATCCGCGCCCTGACTGCACATTCAACGCCGTGGGCGCACCTTCAGCGGCGGGGACCCCGCTCGCAACCGCTGCTCACAACCGCCGCTCACTCATAAATGGTTTACAAAGCCACGTCATATGTCTAGACGCGAGACGCAGATCGCGATATTGTCAATCTCCAAGGTGGTGTGACTCACAAGGAGGTTTGGCATATGACCACACTGGAACCGCAGGTAAGCCCGGAAGCGTCCGACCCGCCCGCGTGGCGGGACAAGAAGCGGCGCCTCTGGCTGATGGGGCTGATCGCCCCGACGGCGTTGTTCGTCGTGCTGCCGCTGGTCTGGGCGATGAACTCGCTCGGCTGGCGGACGGGCTCGCAGGCGCTGCTGTGGATCGGTCCGATCCTGGTCTACGTCTTGCTTCCGATCCTCGACCTGCGCTTCGGGCCCGACGGGCAGAACCCGCCCGACGAGGTGATGGAGCAGCTGGAGAACGACAAGTACTACCGCTACTGCACCTACATCTTCATTCCGTTCCAGTACCTCAGCGTGCTGTTCGGCGCCTACCTGTTCACCGCGTCGAACCTGAGCTGGCTCGGCTACGACGGCGCCCTGGGCTGGGCGGGCAAGCTGGGCGTCGCCCTGTCGGTCGGTGTGCTCGGCGGCGTCGGCATCAACACGGCCCACGAGATGGGACACAAGAAGGACGCGCTGGAGCGGTGGCTGTCCAAGATCACCCTGGCGCAGACCTGCTACGGCCACTTCTACATCGAGCACAACCGCGGCCACCACGTCCGGGTGTCCACGCCGGAAGACCCCGCGTCGGCCCGCTTCGGCGAGACCTTCTGGGAGTTCCTGCCGCGCAGCGTCTTCGGCAGCCTGCGGTCGTCGCTGCGGCTGGAGGCCCAGCGCATCCGCCGGCAGGGTTCCAGCCCCTGGAATCCCAAGACCTACCTGTCCAACGACGTGCTCAACGCGTGGCTGATGTCGGTCGTGCTGTGGGGCGCGCTGATCGCGGTCTTCGGCCCCGCGCTCATCCCGTTCGTGATCATCCAGGCCGTCTTCGGCTTCAGCCTGCTCGAGTCCGTCAACTACCTGGAGCACTACGGGCTGCTGCGGCAGCAGCAAGCCAACGGGCGCTACGAGCGCTGCGCGCCGGTGCACAGCTGGAACTCCGACCACGTCGTCACCAACCTGTTCCTGTACCACCTGCAGCGGCACAGCGACCACCACGCCAACCCGACTCGGCGCTATCAGACGCTGCGCAGCATGGAAGGTGCACCGAACCTGCCCAGCGGGTACGCGTCGATGATCTCGCTGACGTACATCCCGCCGCTGTGGCGCAAGGTGATGGACCACCGGGTGCTCGAGCACTACGACGGCGACATCACCAGGGTCAACATCCACCCGCGGGTGCGCGCGCGGGTGCTGGCGCGCTACGGGGCGCCCGCGTGAGCGCCTACCGCTGCCCGGGCTGCGACTACGTCTACGACGAGACGAAAGGCGCCCCGCGGGAAGGCTTTCCCGCGGGGACGCCCTTCGGCGACATCCCCGACGACTGGTGCTGCCCCGACTGCGCGGTGCGCGACAAGGCCGATTTCGAAGTGATACCGATGGGAGTGAAGCAGTGAGCGACTACAAGCTTTTCGTCTGCGTGCAGTGCGGATTCGAATACGACGAGGCCAAGGGCTGGCCGGAGGACGGCATCGCGCCCGGGACCCGGTGGGACGACATCCCCGAGGACTGGAGCTGCCCGGACTGCGGCGCGGCGAAGTCCGACTTCGAGATGGTCGAGCTCGCCCGTTCGTGATCGACACGAACATGGTTGAAGGGGCGGCGGTGCTGGCGAAAGCGGCTATTGTCGCGCCTGTGAAGCGGATGCCCTACCCCGAGGCGTCGCGCGTCCTGCTGCGCGACTCGGTGCTGGACGCGATGCGGGAGCTGCTGGGCACCCGCGACTGGTCCGCCGTCACGCTCTCGGACGTGGCCCGCGCGGCGGGCATCAGCCGGCAGACCATCTACAACGAGTTCGGCTCGCGGCAAGGCCTGGCGCAGGGGTACGCCCTGCGCCTGGCCGACCGGCTTGTCGACGCCGTCCAGGCCGCCATCGACGCCAACGTCGGCAACATCTACGAGGCGTTCCTGCAGGGGTTCCGGGCCTTCTTCGCGGAGTCCGCGGCCGACCCGCTGGTGATCTCCCTGCTGACCGGCGTCGCCAAGCCCGACCTGCTGCAGATCATCACCACCGACAGCGGCCCCATTATCACCCGGGCGTCCGGCCGGCTGAGCGCCGCGTTCACCCAGAGCTGGGTGGCCACCAGCGACGAGGACGCCGGCGTGCTGGCGCGGGCCATCGTGCGGCTGGCGATGAGCTACGTGTCGATGCCACCCGAGGCCGACCACGACGTGGCGGCGGACCTGGCGCGGCTGATGACGCCGTTCGCCGAGCGGCACGGCGTCGTCAACGTCCCCTGACGGTCCCCTGACGCCAGCCGGTGCCCGGGCCGCCGACTACAGTGGCGTCAGAGCGCATACCTAAGCTAAGTAATCCTCTTCGAACCTAAGCCGCAGAAGGAATGAGATTTATGACGACGACCGAAAGTTCGCCGACCGCCGACGTCCGCAACGGCATCGATTTCAAGGTCGCCGACCTGTCGCTGGCGGAATACGGTCGCCGGGACATCGAGCTCTCCGAGCAGGAGATGCCGGGCCTGATGTCGCTGCGGCGCGAATACGCCGAGGTGCAACCGCTCAAGGGGGCGCGGATTTCGGGCTCGCTGCACATGACGGTGCAGACCGCGGTCCTCATCGAGACCCTCGTCTCGCTGGGCGCGCAGGTCCGGTGGGCGTCCTGCAACATCTTCTCCACCCAGGACCACGCCGCCGCCGCGGTGGTCGTCGGCCCGCACGGCACCCCCGAGGAGCCCAAGGGTGTGCCGGTGTTCGCCTGGAAGGGCGAGACGCTGGAGGAGTACTGGTGGGCCGCCGAGCAGATGCTGACGTGGCCCGACGAGCCGGCCAACATGATCCTCGACGACGGCGGCGACGCCACCATGCTGGTGCTGCGCGGCGCGCAATACGAGAAGGCCGGCGTGGTGCCCCCCGCCGAGGAGGACGACCCCACCGAGTGGAAGGTCTTCCTCGAGCTGCTGCGCAAGCGCTTCGAGACCGACAAGGACAAGTGGACCAAGATCTCCGAGTCGGTCAAGGGGGTCACCGAGGAGACCACCACCGGCGTGCTGCGCCTCTACCAGTTCGCCGCGGCCGGTGACCTGGCCTTCCCAGCGATCAACGTCAACGACTCGGTCACCAAGTCCAAGTTCGACAACAAGTACGGCTGCCGGCACTCGCTGATCGACGGCATCAACCGCGGCACCGACGTGCTGATCGGCGGCAAGAAGGTGCTCGTCTGCGGCTACGGCGACGTCGGCAAGGGCTGCGCCGAGTCGGTCAAGGGCCAGGGCGCGCGCGTCGTCGTCACCGAGATCGACCCGATCAACGCGCTGCAGGCGCTGATGGAGGGCTACGACGTCGAGACGGTCGAGGACGCCATCGGCAGCGCGGACATCGTCATCACCGCGACCGGCAACAAGGACATCATCACCCTCGAGCACATGAAGGCGATGAAGGACTACGCGGTGCTGGGCAACATCGGGCACTTCGACAACGAGATCCAGGTCGCCGCGCTGGAGCGCTCCGGCGCCACCAAGACCAACATCCGGCCGCAGGTCGACGTGTGGACGTTCAAGGACAGCGGCAAGTCGATCATCCTGCTCTCCGAAGGCCGGCTGCTGAACCTGGGCAACGCCACCGGCCACCCGTCGTTCGTGATGAGCAACAGCTTCTCCAACCAGGTGATCGCCCAGATCGAGCTGTGGACCAAGAACGACGAGTACGACAACGAGGTGTACCGGCTGCCCAAGCACCTCGACGAGAAGGTGGCCCGCATCCACGTCGAGGCGCTCGGCGGCAAGCTGACCAAGCTGACCAAGGACCAGGCCGAGTACATCGGCGTCGACGTCGACGGTCCTTACAAGGCCGACCACTACCGCTACTGAGTTGGGCTCTCGCCGAGCGCCCGGCCAGCCGGGCATTCGGCACCGAGCGCCCGGCCAGCCGGGCGCTCGACGGGCCGATAGGCTCGGCGCCGTGCTGATCGCGATCGAAGGGGTCGACGGCGCGGGCAAGCGGACCCTGTCGGAGGGCCTGCGCAAGGCCTTCGAGGCGGCCGGGAAGTCAGTGGCGATCGTGGGCTTCCCCCGCTACGGCAAATCGGTGACCGCCGACGTCGCGGCCGAGGCCCTGCACGGCGAGCACGGCGACCTGGCGTCGTCGGTCTACGCGATGGCGATGCTGTTCGCGCTCGACCGGGCCGGGGCCGTCGAGGACATCGAGGCGCTGCGGCGCGACCACGACGTGGTGATTCTGGACCGTTACGTCGCGTCCAACGCCGCCTACAGCGCCGCGCGGCTGCACGAGGGCGCGGCCGGGGCGGCGGCCGCCTGGGTGCTCGAGTTCGAGTACCGGCGGCTGCGGCTGCCCGCGCCCGACTGGCAGGTGCTGCTCGCGGTGCCGGCCGAGCTGGCCGGCCGGCGCGCCCGAAGCCGGGCGGAGTCGGACCCGGGACGGGCGCGGGACAGCTACGAACGCGACGACGGGCTGCAGCTGCGCACCGGCGCGGTGTACGCGGAACTGGCGGCCGCCGGTTGGGGCGGGCCCTGGCTGGTCGCCGACGCGGACGTCGACCCGGCCCGGCTGGCCGCCACCCTCATCGGCGCCAAGGACGTCCCCGCAACGGCCCGGGAGGGCCCACCGGGGGCGCCGGGCAACGGAATTTGACCGATTTTGCATCCATATTTGCGGCTCGGCGCAAGAAACGCCCGTGTGGCGCGCCAGTTTTGTCCCGTTCTGGTGACACCATGGACTCCATGAGGCAAAGGATTTTGGTCGTCGATGACGACGCTTCGCTGGCCGAGATGCTCACCATCGTGTTGCGTGGGGAGGGTTTCGACACCGCGGTCATCGGTGACGGCACCCAGGCCCTGACTGCGGTGCGCGAACTGCGCCCCGACTTGGTACTCCTGGACCTGATGCTGCCCGGCATGAACGGCATCGACGTCTGTCGCGTGCTGCGCGCCGATTCGGGCGTGCCGATCGTGATGCTGACGGCCAAGACCGACACCGTGGACGTGGTCCTCGGTTTGGAGTCGGGCGCCGACGACTACATCATGAAGCCGTTCAAGCCGAAGGAGCTGGTGGCCCGGGTGCGGGCGCGGTTGCGGCGCAACGACGACGAGCCGGCCGAGATGCTCTCGATCGCCGACGTCGAGATCGACGTGCCGGCCCACAAGGTCACCCGCAACGGCGAGCAGATCTCCCTGACGCCGCTGGAATTCGACCTGCTGGTCGCGTTGGCGCGCAAACCGCGGCAGGTGTTTACTCGTGATGTGCTGCTCGAACAGGTGTGGGGCTACCGGCACCCGGCGGATACCCGCCTGGTGAACGTGCACGTCCAGCGTCTGCGGGCCAAGGTTGAGAAAGACCCTGAGAACCCGACCGTGGTGTTGACCGTTCGAGGAGTGGGTTACAAGGCCGGACCTCCGTGACCGGACGGTGTAGGTGATCTGGGGCTCTCGGCGACGCACTAGGAGTCGGTGGGGGCGCTCGGGGCCCATGACTCGCGGCATGGGTGCATTGAGTCGAGTGGTGGGCACCGCGTGGCGCCGGTCGTTGCAGCTGCGGGTCGTCGCGCTGACGCTCGGGCTGTCCCTGGCGGTGATCCTGGCCCTCGGGTTCGTGCTGACGTCCCAGGTCACCAATCGCGTGCTCGACGTCAAGGTCAAGGCCGGGATCGAGCAGATCGAACGCGCGCGCACCACCGTCGGCGGCATCGTCAGCGGCGAGGAGACCCGCTCGTTGGACAGCAGCCTGCAGCTGGCCCGCAACACGTTGACCTCGAAGACCGACCCGGCGTCGGGCGCGGGCCTGGCCGGGGCGTTCGACGCGGTGCTGATCGTGCCCGGTGACGGACCGCGCGCGGCGACGACGGCCGGGCCCGTCGACCAGGTGCCGAACTCCCTGCGCGGATTCGTCAAGGCCGGGCAGGCGTCCTACCAGTACGCCACGGTGCACACCGACGGCTTCTCCGGTCCGGCGCTGATCATCGGCACGCCGGCGTCGTCGCAGGTGGCCAACCTGGAGCTGTACCTGATCTTCCCGCTGAAGAACGAGCAGGCCACCATCACCCTGGTGCGCGGCACGATGATCACCGGCGGCGCCGTGCTGCTGGTGCTGCTGGCCGGGATCGCGCTGCTGGTCTCCCGCCAGGTGGTGGTGCCGGTGCGGTCGGCGTCGCGGATCGCCGAACGGTTCGCCGAGGGGCACCTGTCCGAACGGATGCCGGTGCGCGGCGAGGACGACATGGCCCGGCTGGCGGTGTCCTTCAACGACATGGCCGAGAGCCTGTCGCGGCAGATCACCCAGCTCGAGGAGTTCGGCAACCTGCAGCGCCGGTTCACCTCGGACGTCAGCCACGAGCTGCGCACCCCGCTGACCACCGTCCGGATGGCCGCCGACCTCATCTACGACCACAGCGCCGACCTCGACCCCACCCTGGCGCGGTCCACCGAGCTCATGGTCAACGAACTCGACCGGTTCGAGTCGCTGCTCAACGACCTGCTGGAGATCTCCCGCCACGACGCCGGTGTGGCCGAGCTGTCGGTCGAGGCGGTGGACTTGCGCAGCACCGTGCAGAGCGCGCTGAGCAACGTCGGCCACCTGGCCGAGGACGCCGGCATCGAGCTGCTGGTCGACCTGCCCACCGAGGAGGTGATCGCCGAGGTCGACACCCGGCGGGTGGAGCGGATCCTGCGCAACCTCATCGCCAACGCCATCGACCACGCCGAACACAAGCCGGTGCAGATCCGGATGGGCGCCGACGAGGACACCGTGGCCGTCACGGTCCGCGACTACGGGGTGGGGCTGCGGCCCGGCGAGGAGAAGCTGGTGTTCAGCCGGTTCTGGCGGGCCGACCCGTCGCGCGTGCGCCGGTCCGGCGGCACCGGACTGGGCCTGGCGATCAGCGTGGAGGACGCGCGCCTGCACCAGGGCCGGCTGGAGGCGTGGGGCGAGCCCGGTGAGGGCTCCTGTTTCCGGCTGACGCTGCCGCTGGTCCGCGGCCATAAGGTCACCACCAGCCCGCTGCCGATGAAGCCCATCCCGCCCACCGCAACGACGGCGACGGGCCCGCAGCACGCCAAAGACCGCTCGCGGCAACGCGAACACGCCGAGAGGAGCGGGTGATGCGGCGCCTGCTCGGGCTGCTGGTGCTCGCGATGCTGGCGGCCGGCTGCGCGGGGGTGCCCAGCTCGTCGGCCCCCCAGGCCATCGGCACCGTCGAACGGCCGGCACCCTCGAACCTGCCCAAGCCGACGCCCGGCATGGACCCCGACGTGCTGCTGCGCGAATTCCTCAAGGCCACAGCCGATCCCGCGAACCGGCACCTGGCCGCCCGGCAGTTTCTCACCCAGTCGGCGTCCAACGCGTGGGACGACGCGGGTAGCGCGCTGCTGATCGACCACGTGGTGTTCGTGGAAACTCGTGCCGCCGAGCGGGTTTCGGCGACAATGCGGGCGGACATCCTCGGGTCGCTGTCGGACATGGGGGTGTTCGAGACCGCCGAGGGCGTGCTGCCCGACCCGGGCCCGATCGAGTTGGTCAAGACCTCGGGCGGGTGGCGGATCGACAAGTTGCCCAACGGCGTGTTCCTGGACTGGCAGCAGTTCCAGTCGACCTACAAGCGCAACACGCTGTATTTCGCCGACCCGACCGGCAAGACGGTGGTGCCGGACCCGCGCTACGTCGCGGTCGCCGATCACGACCAGTTGGCCACCGAACTGGTCTCCAAGCTGATCGCCGGCCCGCGGCCGGAGATGGCCCACACGGTCCGCAACCTGCTCGCCCCGCCGCTGCGGCTGCGCGGACCGGTGACCCGGGCCGACGGCGGCAAGAACGGGATCGGCCGCGGGTACGGCGGTGCGCGCATCGACCTGGAGAAGCTGTCCACCACCGATCCACACAGCCGCGCATTGCTTGCCGCGCAGATCATTTGGACGCTGGCCAGGGCCGACATCCGCGGCCCGTACGTGATCAACGCCGACGGCGCCCCGTTGGACGACAGGTTCGCCGAGGGGTGGACGACCTCCGACGTCGCGGCGACCGACCCCGGCGTGGCCGACGGCGCGGGCGCCGGGCTGCACGCCCTGATCAACGGCTCGCTGGTATCGCTGGACGGTCAGCGCTTCACCAACGTGCCCGGCGCGTTCGGGCGGATGGGCGACCAGACCGGCGCCGCGCTGTCCCGCAGCGGGCGCCAGGTGGCGTCCGTCGTCACGCTGCACCGCGGCGCGCCCGACGAGGCGGCGTCGCTGTGGATCGGTGACCTCGGCGGCGAAGCGGTCCAGTCCGCCGACGGGCACAGCCTGTCGCGGCCCAGCTGGTCGTTGGACGACGCGGTCTGGGTGGTGGTGGACGGCAACAACGTGCTGCGCGCGATCCAGGAGCCGGCGACCGGGCAGCCCGCCCGCATCCCGGTCGATTCCGTCGCCGTGTCCAGCCGGTTTCCGGGGCCGATCACCGACCTGCAGTTGTCCCGCGACAGCACGCGCGCCGCGATGGTGATCGGCGGGCAGGTGATCCTGGCCAGCGTGGAACAGACCCAGGCCGGCCAGTTCGCGCTGACCTACCCGCGCCGGCTCGGCTTCGGGCTCGGCAACTCGGTGGTGTCGCTGTCCTGGCGCACCGGCGACGACATCGTCGTCACCCGCACCGACGCCAGCCACCCGGTGTCCTACGTCAACCTCGACGGGGTGAACTCCGACGCGCCCGCCCGGGGCCTGCAGATGCCGGTGATCACGGTCGCCGCCAACCCGTCGACGATCTACGTCGGCGCCCCCCAAGGGGTGTTTCAGTATTCGGCGTCGGCCGCCGAGGCCCAGCAGGCGTGGTCGGAGGTGCCCGGGCTGGGGGTCTTCGGGGCGGCGCCGGTGCTGCCGGGCTAGTGGTCGCCACCGCCGGGGCGACAGCCGTCAGGCGTTGTCACCCCCGCCCGGAACACTGGCCCCATGCTCGACCTCGTCCTGCCGCTGCAGTGCGGCGGCTGCGGGGAGCCGTCGACCCGCTGGTGTGAGGCCTGCGCCCGGGAGCTGGCGGTGGCCGCCGACCAGCCGCACGTGGTCAACCCACGCGTCGACCCGCGGGTGCCGGTGTTCGCGCTCGGCCGCTACGCCGGCACCCGCAGGCGGGCCATCCTGGCGCTCAAGGAGCACGGCCGCGCCGACCTCGTCGGCCCGCTGGCGGGCGCGCTGGCCACCGGCGTGCACCGTCTGCTGTCCTGGGGGATCGTCGAAACGCCGCTGACCGTCGTGCCGGCGCCGACGCGCCCGTCGGCCGCTCGCCGTCGCGGCGGCGACCCGGTCACCCGGCTGGCGCGCACCGCGGTGGCCGGCCACCCCGACATCGCCGTCGTCCCGGCGCTGCGGCTGCGGGCGCTGGTCCGCGACTCGGTCGGGCTGGGCATCACCGCCCGCGAGCGCAACGTCGCCGGCCGGGTGCTGCTGCGCGGACGGCGGCCGGACACCGAGGTCCTCGTGGTCGACGACATCGTCACCACCGGGGCGACGGCATGCGAGTCGGTGCGGGTGCTACGCGCCGCCGGCGTCCGGGTCGCCGCCGTGCTGGCGCTCGCCGTCGCGTGAGGCTGTGCGGCCGCCAAGAGTATGTGAAGAACTCGCAACAGCTCCGCGAAATCAGTGGCATGGCGAGGCGAACAAGAGCTAACGTCGAGGACAACGTTAATCAACTCACTGGTCTGACTCACTGGTCGCGACATTCGCAGGTTGAGACCCCACTTTCGGGAAGGGGTGAGTATTCGACACCTTGCATCGGCGAGCAGCCTGCGGCGGTGATCGACTGAATCACCCGCTCTCCCCACCTCGTCGGCGCGTCGTCAGCAAGCCGGGCACGCAGGTCGCGTGCGACGTGAAAGAGAAACGAGTTGTCACGTATGTCAAGGCTATCCGTGGATTCCGGTCAAATTCTTGACCAACCGCCGACGCAAACCGACGGCCAAGTTCTACCGACGACCACTGCCGAAGTCGTATTCAAGGGCCGCAACGTGGAGATCCCCGACCACTACCGTCTCTACGTCTCCCAGAAACTCGCCCGCCTCGAGCGGTTCGATCGCTCCATCTATCTCTTCGATGTCGAGCTCAAACACGCGCCCAACCGGCGCCAGCGCAAATCGTGCCAACGCGTGGAGATCACCGCCCGCGGCCGGGGGCCGGTGAGCCGGGCGGAGGCCTGCGCCAACAGCTTTTATGCGGCGTTCGAGTCCGCGGTCGACAAGCTGGAGAACCGGCTGCGCCGCGTCAAGGATCGCCGCAAGGTCCACTACGGCGACAAGACGCCGGTGTCGCTGGCCGCCGCCACCGCGGTGGTGCCGCCACCGCCGCAGGAACGCGTGCCGGAGCCGCCGGCCGAGCACGACGGCGCCGAGACCGACCACGAGCCCGGCCGGATCGTGCGGACCAAGGAGCACCCGGCCACCCCGATGACGGTCGACGACGCGCTCTACGAGATGGAGCTCGTCGGGCACGACTTCTTCCTCTTCCACGACAAGCAGACGGAGCGGCCCTGCGTGGTCTACCGCCGGCACGCCTACGACTACGGGCTGATCAGGCTCTCCTGACGGGTCCCCCGGCGGCGACCCGGCCTTTGCGGGGTTGTCACCTACCATGGGAGTCGCTCAAGAGAAGAGACTCCTACCATCAGGGGAACACCCCAAAGGGGACAACACCGTGCTGTCGAAGTTGCTGCGCCTCGGCGAAGGCCGCATGCTCAAGCGTCTCAAGCGGGTGTCTGACTATGTCAACACCTTGTCCGACGAGGTCGAAAAGCTGACCGACGCGGAGCTGCGGGCCAAGACCGACGAGTTCAAGAAGCGGCACGCCGACGGCGAGAGTCTCGACGACCTGCTGCCCGAGGCGTTCGCTGTGGCCCGGGAGGCGGCCTGGCGGGTGCTCGACCAGCGCCCGTTCGACGTGCAGGTGATGGGCGCGGCGGCGCTGCACTTCGGCAACGTCGCCGAGATGAAGACCGGTGAGGGCAAGACGCTGACCTCGGTGTTGCCGGCCTACCTCAACGGCATCGGCGGCAAGGGCGTGCACGTCGTCACGGTCAACGACTACCTGGCCAAACGCGACAGCGAGTGGATGGGCCGGGTGCACCGGTTCCTCGGTCTGGACGTCGGCGTGATCCTCGCCCAGATGACACCCGACGAGCGCCGCGTCGCCTACAACGCCGACATCACCTACGGCACCAACAACGAGTTCGGCTTCGACTACCTGCGCGACAACATGGCGCACTCGCTCGACGACCTGGTGCAGCGCGGGCACAACTTCGCCATCGTCGACGAGGTCGACTCCATCCTGATCGACGAGGCGCGCACCCCGCTGATCATCTCCGGGCCCGCCGATGGCGCCTCCAACTGGTACCTCGAGTTCGCCCGGCTGGCGCCGCTGATGGAGAAGGACGTCCACTACGAGGTCGACCTGCGCAAACGCACCGTCGGCGTGCACGAGGTCGGCGTCGAGTTCGTCGAGGACCAGCTCGGCATCGACAACCTCTACGAGGCCGCCAACTCCCCGCTGGTCAGCTACCTCAACAACGCGCTGAAGGCCAAGGAGCTGTTCAACCGCGACAAGGACTACATCGTCCGCGACGGCGAAGTGCTCATCGTCGACGAGTTCACCGGCCGAGTCTTGTACGGCCGCCGCTACAACGAGGGCATGCACCAGGCCATCGAGGCCAAGGAGCACGTCGAGATCAAGGCGGAGAACCAGACGCTGGCCACCATCACGCTGCAGAACTACTTCCGGCTCTACGACAAGCTGGCCGGGATGACCGGCACCGCCCAGACCGAGGCCGCCGAGCTGCACGAGATCTACAAGCTGGGCGTGGTGCCGATCCCGACCAACAAGCCGATGGTCCGCACCGACTGCTCCGACCTCATCTACAAGACCGAGGAAGCCAAGTACATCGCGGTGGTCGACGACGTCGTCGAGCGCTACGAGAAGGGCCAGCCCGTCCTGATCGGTACCACCAGCGTCGAGCGCTCGGAGTACCTGTCCCGGCAGTTCCAGAAGCGACGCGTCCCGCACAACGTGCTCAACGCGAAGTACCACGAGCAGGAGGCGCAGATCGTCGCCGTGGCCGGCCGCCGCGGCGGGATCACGGTGGCCACCAACATGGCCGGCCGCGGCACCGACATCGTGCTGGGCGGCAACGTCGACTTCCTCACCGACCAGCGGCTGCGGGAGCGCGGCCTCGATCCGGTGGAGACCCCCGACGAGTACGAGGCGGCCTGGCACTCCGAGCTGCCCAAGGTCAAGGAGGAGGCCGGCAAGGAGGCCGCCGAGGTGGTCGAGGCCGGCGGCCTGTACGTGCTGGGCACCGAGCGGCACGAGTCGCGCCGCATCGACAACCAGCTGCGCGGCCGCTCCGGCCGGCAGGGCGACCCGGGCGAGTCCCGCTTCTACCTCTCACTGGGCGACGAGCTCATGCGCCGGTTCAACGGCGCCGCGCTCGAGGCGATGCTCAACCGGCTGAACCTGCCCGACGACGTGCCCATCGAGGCCAAGATGGTCACCCGCGCGATCAAGAGCGCCCAGACCCAGGTCGAGCAGCAGAACTTCGAGGTCAGAAAGAACGTCCTCAAATACGACGAGGTGATGAACCAGCAGCGCAAGGTGATCTACGCCGAGCGCCGCCGCATCCTGGAGGGCGAGAACCTCAAGGAGCAGGCGCTGGACATGGTCCGCGACGTGGTCACCGCCTACGTGGACGGCGCGACGGCAGAGGGCTACGCCGAGGACTGGGACCTGGAGGCGTTGTGGACGGCGCTGGGGACGCTGTACCCGGTCGGCATCGACCACGAAAAGTTGATCCGCCTGGACGGCGACTCCGAGCGCGACGACCTCACCCGTGAGGAGCTGCTCGACGAGCTGCTCAAGGATGCCGAACGCGCTTATGCCGCAAGGGAAGCCGAGCTGGAGGAGATCGCCGGCGAAGGCGCCATGCGGCAGCTGGAACGCAACGTGCTGCTCAACGTCATCGACCGCAAGTGGCGCGAGCACCTCTACGAGATGGACTACCTCAAGGAGGGCATCGGGCTGCGCGCGATGGCGCAGCGCGACCCGCTGGTCGAGTACCAGCGTGAGGGCTACGACATGTTCATGGCGATGCTCGAGGGCATGAAAGAGGAGTCGGTCGGCTTCCTGTTCAACGTCACCGTCGAGGCGGTGCCCGCCCCGCAGGTCGCCCCGGTCGCCGTGCCCGAGGGTCTGGCCGATCTCGGCAAGCAGCCGGAGCAGCAAGCGCCCGCCGAAGCGCGCGAAGAGCCCAGAACGGTGTTGCAGGCCAAGGGAATCGACGACGAACGGCCCGCGCTGACCTACTCGGGCCCGTCGGAGGACGGCTCGGCGCAGGTGCAGCGCAACGGCGGCGACAAGACGCCGGCCGGCGTGCCCGGCGGCGCGAGCCGGCGCGAGCGCCGCGCGGCCGCGCGGCAGCAGGGCCGCGGGGCCAAGCCGCCGAAATCGGTCAAGCGGCGCTAGCTGTGTGACTGACGGTGGCCGGTGACAGGCTGAGCTTTGGTCTTTTGTAGCAGTCTTTCGTAGGGGGTTTGGCCGCCGAGGCCGCCATGGGGTCGGTGGTAGTTGTAGTAGTCCTCCCATTCCTTGAGTTTCTGGTTGAACAGGCCGGCCCCGGCGTCGTCTTCGAC
>NZ_MVIJ01000067.1 GCF_002086735.1 Mycobacterium scrofulaceum
GTGTGCAGCCCTACCCCCCTGCGGCACATCCCTACGTCCCGTCGCAGGTCTATCCCCCGCCCCCACAGCCACCTGCCGCCGCGGCGCCCTGGCCGGTCCCGCCGTCATCGCAGGCGAGCCACCCGATGCACCCCGCAGCCGGCGATCAACGCCTGTTTCAGGTGCGCATCAGAAAGCACACCGGCGCGATCATCCTCATGTTCAACCAGACCTACACCGTCACAGGGACTCTCGCTCAATGCGAGGCCGCGCTACGCAATGCTTTGCTGCACAATTTGCTCGCCGGTTGGTGGAGCGTGGGGTCAGCCCTGATCTGGAATTGGGTTGCCTTAGTCGAAAACCACAGTGCGCGAAAGCATCTGCACCGCCAAGCCACCCAGGCCTACACCGCCCAACGCGCTCCGTGAATTCAGCCCACCGTGCCAGCCAACCCCACGACCTTTACCTAGCTTGCGTGAGGTTGGTTGCTTTCTGACGACGCGGCCGCGACGTCGAGCCGCGCGCACTTCCTGTTACGTGATCGTCAACTCGGCGATGAGATTCTCGATCGCTTGTGCGACTTCGGGCGCAATGGGACGTTCGGCTTCGACATCTTGAAGCACTGCTAGGGGCAAGCCGGCGCCAGTCGCGGCCTCCTCCAGGCTTAGCTCTGCACGGTGGCGGGCCCCGTAAAGCCGCTGGCCCAAAGTGGCCGTCGGCGAGCCAGCAGCCCGCATCATCACATCGTTGTAGCTGCGCCGCACCCTACTCAATGCCTTCACGGCCTCAGGGCCGCCCGTGGCGTGGCGCGCAGCGCTGGCAGCAAGCCCCTCAAGCTTGCGTAGATCAGCCAGGATGGTGGTGGCTTTGGCGATGAACCCCGGCGCGGTTGGGTCAGGCAAATCAGCGATGGCCGTGCCCAGGGTTTCCATGGCCAATTCCACCGTCCGCGCCATCATCGGCGCCTGAATGGACTCGGTCAACACCTCGGTCGCCTCGTCGCTGACCGACTCACGGGTAGCAGGCATCAGAACAGGGGCGGGCGACACGGGCAACGCCGGAGCAGCGCCTCGCCGCAGGCTTGTGATGTAGCCCGAAGGCCACCCCAAAGTCTCTTCCAGCTTCGCCAGCGTTTTTGCACGTGGCCAGCTCACACCTTTTTCGAACTTAAGCAGGGCGCTCGCGTTGAGAATTCCGCGCCGGTCGATTTCGCGCTGAGAGAGCCGTAATTGTTGGCGGCGCTCAGCGACCGCGCGGCCCGCGCGCACCACCCCAGGATCCCTTTCGCCGTCCCACGACGGGTATTCGGTCTGAACCGGACTCAATGACTGGGTCGACTCATCACGTGCAACGTCCAAGGTAAGGCGCACTTCCACCCCGTCAGGTGCCCCCAGGTGCAGGGTCGTGGCACCGGTAATGAGCACCGCGCTGCGCGCCACGCCATCGACGAACATTCCGTTGGTGCTGGCGTCAATGGCCTGCCAGCCCGCGGGTTGGGGTTCGAGGCGAACATGCCGCCGCGAGACACGCTCGTCATCCACGCCGACCGCGGCCCCGGCCTCTCGACCGATAAAAGCCACGCCGGCCGCCGGGCTAAGGGTGTGAGTCGCCCGACCTACCCGCGCAATCAGCGTGGGCATGTTGGTCAGTTGGCTGGTTGTCAATTGTCGCTCCCTCGTCCGCGCTGCTGCGGTGTTATCAAACATAGCGCTCGGTGGAAGGGTACACCCCTTGGCCATGCGCCCTCTAATGAAACAGTGCATGGCCGCGATCCCTGTTAGCATCGCCTCCGCGCATACACAGAGCGTGACCGGTGACGCTGACAGCTGCCATCCAGCGGTTTTACTACCCCGATAGGCGTTACGCCCACCCGGCTGGGTGGACATACTCCGGGGTAATCCGATAGCTCGGTGCTATGGTTTTGAACATTGCGCCATGTTTAGTGCTTGCGTTAGTGTTGAGCGCAAGGCTGTGGTGTCCGTCGCCGGCAGCCGCAGTCAGAGAGGTTTCCCCATGCGCCACCTGCAGCCGCCCCCGCCAGCACAGCACTACCCGCCCACACCGGGCCTCGCGCCCGTCGGCCCCCAGCATCCCTACGGGCCGCCGATCCAGGCGCTGCACCCCCTACAACCGTTCCCGGGGCCGGTTCAGCGCGGGCCGATGCCCTACCCGCACCACTACCCGCCCAACCGTGGTGGGAGTGTTTGGGGGCCAGCCCCGTTCCCTCCACGCGCTCCCCGGGCCCGGGCAGCTGTGCGCGGCAAACGTCTGCCGCTGTACCTGGGTGCAGCGCTTGCCGTGATCGCCGCGACTGTGCTCATCACGGGATTCTGCGCGCCGGGCTTTTTCATGACCAAACAACTCGACGTCACGGCGGTGCAGGCCGCGGTCACTCACGTCTTATCGGACCCAAACGGTTACGGGGCCAGAAACGTCAGCGACGTGACCTGCAACGACGGACACAACCCCACCATCGTCAAGGGTGATACCTTCACCTGCCAGGCGACCATCGACCACATCAAACACCAGTTCGTGGTCACCTTCACCGATGACGCCGGTAGCTACGAGATCGACGCCCCGAAGGGGACGAAGGTCTAAGACATGCCACTCGACGACCCCGGCCCGCCTAAACCGCGCTACCGCAACGCTTTAGGGGCAGGCCTGGCACTGCTGGGGCTGGCGGTCATGTCGCTGATCGCCTTGCTCTTGTTCAACGTGTTGGGCAACTGGGTGTTCGCAGTCAAGCTCGAAGAGGGTTATTTTCCACCAAATTCGGGCAGTGTCGTGCGTTCGGGCCGCATCGCGGTCCTCGCCGCGACCGTGTTGATTCCCGTCGCGGCGGGTCTTGGCGCAAGCACGGTCGCCGTGCGCCCGCACCCCTTCGTGCAGGTGGTTGCGGCAATCACACTAGCGGTTATCATTCCGGTGCTACTGGTTGTGTGGCTCTGCTACGGGCTGGTTTTCTAGGCCATTGCACTGTGCTGCACTGTGTTTCGACGAATGCATCGTGCATGAATACGGTCTCGAGCACGTCCCATCCCCAGCGTCTCGCGCGGCTAGGCTAGGGGTGGCGTGTGATGTTGTCGTTGATCGCCCGGACCAGCATGACGCCCGCGGTGATGGTGTTTTGCCCACACACGCGCACATCGGCAATGATGTTGCGCCGCACGGCCATCGCACGTTCGCATTCGCTATCTTTGTGTCCTGTTGCCCCGGCGGGCAACAGGACGGTGCTGGCGATACCGTCTGTGTCGCTGACGATGGTGATCGTGGCGTGGTCAGCCGGCTGGCCGCCGGGAAAGGACACGGTGACGTCGGTAAGTCGGCACCCCTGCCACGCCGATAACTGCTCGGCTCGAAACTGCTGCGCGGCGGCCTCATCCGGGAACGCAGCGACAGCCTGGATAACCTTATGACGTCCCGGACTGGGTTCCATCAACCCTTGGACCGCCACCCCGGTATACCCCGACCCCGTGTAGGTGGCTTCTAACGCCGGCGCCACGGCGCTTGCGCACTTGGCCGGGTCTATCGACGCATCCGAGGAAAGCGACGTCGACACCTCACGCGGGTTCATCTGCACATGGTTGAGTATGTTGCTGACCTGTTCGGCAGACGCTAACAGACTGGGCAAGGCCGCGGTGTCTACCGGCGGCGCCGCTGGCGGGGCGCTCGTCGCCGATGACGTCGGCGCGGGTCTGCTCGAGGAAGGGACACGGGTGGACGACGGCGCCGCTGACTTCGGTGTCGTTGTTGACTCGTTGCTGCCCAGCACCACCAGCGTGATCACCAGCCCCGTCACCACCACGGCGGCCGCACCCGCAACCCACCATGGCCAACGCGGACGGCGCCGCGGTGGCGGGTATCCGCCCGGACCTATCCCGACTGCGCCGGCCGGGTAGGGATGCGGCTGTTGCCCGGGTAGCACAGGCCATGGCGGCGCGGCTGGCGGAACCTGCCAGTGCGAGGGGCCAGGCGGCGGGGCTTGCCAGGGCGGGGAAGCGCCAGGCGGTCGGCCGACGTGCGCCCCATGCTGCGGCGGGCCCGATGGAGGCGCGGGCGATCCACTCGGCGGGAACGGTGGCACCGGGTATTGCGGCGGCCGGGTATGCGATAGGTCCATCGTCTCCTCGCCGCGAAACTTGTGTGCGCTCATCGTTTCGTCGTCAGGCCCGGGCCCCCATTCGTCACTCATGTTGGTAAGCCTGCCTCAAAGCGGTGAATTGCTCAGTGGGATTGCGCATTAAAGGCCGTCAACCCGAAGATGGACGGCTTTGGCGCCGCCTGCGGCCCACGATTGTCAACTCCGATCTCAGGCGTCGGGGAAGCGTTGGTAACACAGGTCGTCATTGCTGCTGACAACCCCAGAGCGAAACGCGGTGATCCGGGTGAACCCGGCGGGCACGGTCTGCCCGTTGACGTCGCTGGCCACCAGGTGGTTGGTGAGCAGTCCCGCGACGGCCTTATCGAGGTCGCCGGCAGTCAACGTCAGGCCATTGCCAGATGGCAGCGACACCGGACCGGCCATTTTGCGGTGCGCGAGCCCTGTCAGACAAGCGGTCCGCAGTGCACTTACCGGCGAGTCCAGTTTCAGGCCCCGTTCGTGTTGTACCGCAAGGACATACCGCGACATCACGACCGACATGGCGGTGTCGTCGCCTTGAATCAACACATGGCCGGACTGCTCGTCAGCGGGTGCACCCATCTTCTGCAGCTGCGCCAGATCAACGGCGATGGTGTTGGTGGCCGGGCAGTAAGACGCGGGCGGGTGGGCTTGCGCATCAGGGCAATTGCCGCCGCTATAAGACAGCTGTGGCGGACTTTTTGGGGCGAAGATGGCGCTGAGGGTGTCCATCAGCGACGACATGGTCTGCTCGTTGATCGGCACCTCCCCCGTCTCGAGCCGACCGGATTGGTCGTAGGTCAACGCGATCGGCAGGTCCCCCCGACGCTGTTTGACCTCGTTCTCATCGATCACGCCACAGGCCGACGCCCCGGATACGAATCCCATCTGGAAAGCGCTGACCCGGTCGAGTGCGGTGCCGTGCCCTTCTTCGATCAACTCCTGATCTTGCGGGGTCAGGATCGGGTCACGAATAGTCATCAGGCCGGCCAACACGTGATCGAGCCCGTCACCGGTACTGAGGGTGAAGCGCGTCGATTTTCCCTCGGCTACCCAGCGCATGTAGACCCCGCCAAAGCAGTCCGCCTGCTGTTCGCGCACGATCGTCGAGGTGTCCCGACCGATGATTTTGGCCATATTCTGAATGGCGTGGCCGTATTCATGGGCGAAGATTCCGGTGACCGGCATCGGACCAAAGTAGGTCTTGCCGGTGGGGATCAGCACGCCGCGGTCCCAGGCAATCAGATTGCAGCGCGGTGAGAACAACGCGTTGACCAGTTTGTAGGTTCTTTGATGGCACACGATCGGGCTGGCTGGATCCTCGGAGTCATAGGAGATGAGCTCCTCGACGGGCGTGAAGTCACCCTTGAATGATTTGCTGTAGTTGGATTGCCAAAAATCCTGAATGTCGTTGATTGACAGCAGTACCAGCTTGTCTTCGTCCCCGTGGTTGGTGTTCTTCACGGTGCCAGTCGGTGGCGGCGCGTCGCTGCGCGGGCCGCTGGGCCCGTCTACCGCCAGAAGGCCGCCGACGTGAAAAGGGTCATACAACATGGATGAGCCGTGGGCTTTGACGACGGTGGTACATCCGGTGGCCACAGCGATCACGACGACGACGCTCACCGCGGTCGCTGCGGCGGTACGGAGCCATCCAGTCACGTGGCACCCCTATTTTCCATGTTCGTGCTAATGGGTGAATTGATGCGGCATCAGCCAAGGGTCGGGCTTAAGGATACGGTCTCGGCGAACAAACTCTGTGGGTTTATTCTCGTTAGTCGGGACGACCGACATCGAAATTCCCGTTGTTGTCCAGGAAAGTGGCGGTGACGCGTCGCGGGGCGCCGTCGACATTGACCTGGCAGGTAAAACTGTTGCCTTGCTTTATCGTGACGTTTTCACCGTGGTTGCAATTGACATCCGCCACGTTCTTATCCCCGTAGCCAGTGATCTCATCGGTCAGCACTCGTTCGATTTCCGATTGGGCGGCCTGGACGTCGAGCTTTTTCGTCAACAGCAAGTCGGGATTGGACAACCCGATCACTAAGACCTATTGCCAGGACGACAGCAGCCGATCCGACTCCACCCCACAACAGGGCAGTCGACTGCGTGGATCGCTGGCGTCCTGCGGACCCAGGGGGACCATAGGGCGGGCTGGCGTATGGACCGGGCGGCGGATGACCGTACGGGTTGGCTTGTCCATACGGGAACGGTTGAGGCGCGAAACCGGGCTGCTGGGCAAGACCTGGTGACGGCGGGAGGGGCTGCCCTGCCGGCGGGAAGCTCGGAGCCGGGTCGGGGCCGTGGCGCTGCGATGGGGGTGTCGCAGGCGGCGGCCCAGTTGGCGCACGGCTGCCCGGGTGGACGACGGGTTGTTGGTAGACGGTTTGTTCGTCCTGGTCATCGGACGCCGCCCGGGCTGGCTCACTGCGGGGCCTCGCGTCTGGGTTGTCGGTGTCGTTATTGCGTTGCGGCGCTCTGGGTGTGGGCGCCACCAGGGTTTTTTCTGGATCGTCAACCAACGGCTTTTTGTTCCCCACGACGGTGGTTTCTTCGTCGGCGTGCGACTTGCGGGATACGACGATGGTGCGCTCCGCGTCGTCAGGCGTTGCAGCAGAGCTGGATTGGGCGCTATCGCGGCCCCCGGACGGCAACGAGCCTGACGGGCTGGTGGTCTCGCCATCGTCGGGTTTGTGCGCCATCATGCCCGCATGCTCTGGTCGCTACCCAGCGGGTGAAGGTGCCTGGTGTGCCAAGTGGGCATCGCGCTCTCCATCTGCGGCTCACGGGTTATCACGGCGGCGGCCGGCATCAACGGGACCGCCACGGATGCGCGTCCAGCATCGCGGTCACCCGCTCAATCACGCCGGGGTCGGTGCGACCTTCTCGGGCCAGTTGTTCGGTTGCCGCCGCGATCCGAGCAAGAAGCCCGCCATAGGCGCGGGTGGCGGCTTCGACGTAGACGTGCACGGCATCGCTACCTTGCGCCGTCAACGCCCGCAAGTGCTCAGAGAGATCGCCGGACTGGCGTTGCACCGTGGACACCAAGGCGCCCACCGCCTGTGCATCAACTGGTCTGGCGCCGCCACCCAGCGCCGTCTCGAGCGCGAGGTCGAGATCCCGCACCGTGGTCAGGACGTCTTCGACATAGCCGGTGTGACCGCGTATTTCTGCGGCCGGAATAGGGACACTCAGCAATAGCTCAGCGGACGGGTGGGCTTGCGCGGCTTGAGCGCGTGCCCGCGCCGCCTCGGATTGGGCGGCGTACAGAGACGCCAGCGCTTGCTCTGTCTGCTCACGCGCCGCTTCCACTTCCGCCGCGCATTCGGCGCGCAGCTGCTCGATTTCCTCGCTCGTACGGGCGATGGCGTCGTCGGCTTCTGCGCGTGCCCGAGCAAGCGCAGCGTGGGCGGTTGACACCTCACCGTCGGCCTGGCCCCGGGCGGCCGCCACCTCGGCCGCGGCCAGCGCCCGTACCCGTTCGAGCTCGCCGCGCAACTCTTCCAAGTCTTGCTGAGCCGCTCTGCGGTCTTCGGCGCGCTCGGTCATGCGCTGTTCGGCGCGCGTGTCAGCTGCGCGGGCCTGCTCGGCGGCGGCGGCCACCTCGGCGCTCGCGTCGGCGCGTACCCGTTCGAGCTCGTTGCGGAGTTCTTCGAGGGCACGCTGAGCCGCCGTGCGCTCTTCGATCCGCTCGGCCGCACGTTCTTCGGCCCGTCGGTCAGCGGCGCGGGCCTGCTCCTGTGCGGCGGCGACCTCGGCGGCGGCGTCGGCGCGGACCCGATCCAATTCGCTACGTAATTCTTCGGCAGCTTGTTGGGCGCTGCGCAGTTCGGCGGCGTGTTCGACAGCCTGACGTGCGGCTGCGCTGTCTGCTGCCCGCGCCTGCTCGCGGGCTTGCGCGGCGGCCTGGGCGGCCTCTTCGGCCTCGGCGCGGGCCATGTGCGCGGCTGCTTGAGCGTCACGCTTGTCTTGTTCGGCCTGGCGCGCCTGGTGCTCGGCCACAGCCCGCAAATGGTCCGCCTCGACGAGCTGCATCGCTGGTGAGAGCCGTTTTGGTGCTGGCCCACTACGGTTGCGATGTTCGATCAGCTCGCCTTCGCTCATCGCGGCCACCGCGGCCAACTGCGCCGGCGCGGGCTTGCCAAGCCGCTGGGCAGCATCGACCGCGGCCGTCGCGGCCTGCTTGGTCACCGCTGCCCATCGGTCGATGTCGAGTTCTTCGATGTGCTGACGCAGATGTGTCATTGACGGCGTCGCCTGCCCTGAGCTGCGGCCACCTCTTTGGCGGGCCGGGGGCGTGGGGTATCGCCACCTTGCGCCGGTGAGCCCGATGACTGCACGGTCTCCCTCGGACCGGAGGGAGCGTCAGCGAGCGTGGGCTCAGCTGAGGCCGAGGGGACGGACGGCTCGGACGCCACGCTGCCCTGCTGGGCCAACACCTGCGAAAACTGGCTCAAGTAGACCGTCACCGCGCCCGTCAGCGTGGCGTCACCGAGACTCTCGGCGTCGCGTAACAAACCCCGCAACAGCTCTAGAGCCAGTTCTGGCCCCAAATCCACCGTGGCGCCTCGGCTGGCCGCCGGCTCTATCCCCGCCGTTTCCACCACCCACACCAGCCGCTGCCAGCATCGGTCCACCGCGGTGTTGTGTTGCTCGGCCTCACGAATTTGACGGTTGTGGCTCTCTTGCCGCTTGGATGCACGCCAGAAGCCAATCAGGATCACCGCAGCCAACAACAGTGCCGCAAGCAACGCCGCAGCGCCCCCGAACCCAGCTGAGGTGAGGAACTCGCGGGCCGGCGGCAGCGCAGGCATCCGCTCAGGCACGAGGACCACCGAATCCACTGGTGGGGCCACAGGCATCGACATGGAAAAACCATACCGACCTGTCAGGGCCTGGCGCGACGCTCACGATGATTTGCTCGGCGGGCGTCGCACAACCCCGCCAGCACCGCTAGGTTCGATTCAAATATCACTTTGGCCCCGACAGTCGTTGTGCTGCAACCGATACGAGTGAAAAGGATCCAGTGAAAAGCTGCGCCCACACCTCGCCTGCGTGGCGTTGCCTCGTCTCGGTGGCCACCGCGGCGGCACTGCTGACCGGGTGCAGCTCACCGGCTTGGCGCACCGGCAACCCACCGCCGCCGGCGTTGAACGCTACCCACGGCGTCTACCGTCTGGTCCAGGAGCCCGAAGCAGGCTACGCGGCCATCCTCGGGATCATCGGCCAGGCGCGCCGAACCCTGCGCATGACGATGTATGAGCTGGCCGATTCCGCCGCGCTCAGCGCGCTCGTCGACGCCCACCGCAGGGGCGTAGACACCAAGATCATTCTCGACGCCGCATTCCACGGCCGCCAAACCAACACGGCCGCCTACGACCAGCTCAAAGCAGCCGGCATCGACGTACGATGGGCGCCCGCGGCCACCATCTTCCACCAAAAGACACTGACCGCCGATGACACCGAAACCGCAATCGGCACAGCCAATCTCGTGGCCAAGTACTACCCGTCTAGCCGCGACGCCTGGGTACTTGACACCGACCCCGCCGACATTGCCGCCATCACCGCCACCTTCGACGCCGACTATGCCACCGCCGCAACGGGCCGCCCAGCACCAGGTGTGCCAAGCCCACACCTGATCTGGTCACCTGACGCTCGCGCCGCCTTTCTACAGCAACTCGACACCGCCGGGCACAGCATCGAACTGACCACCGAAGAACTCAAAGACCGCGCCATCGTGGCCGCCTTGACCAAAGCCGCCCACCGTGGCGTCACCTGCCGCATCGTGCTGACCGCCAACCCGGCCACCGTCCACACCGTCGATGAACTCACTGCCGCCGGATGCAAGACCCATCAATACCCCGCCGACCGCAAGCATCTGTATATCCACGAGAAAATGATCCTGATCGACAGGACTGTCCTCGTCATCGGCAGCCAAAACCTGTCCACCACAAGCCTTCTGGAAAACCGCGAAGTGTCCTTGCTGCTCACCAACCAGACCGCCAAGCCGGTCATCGACGCCGTGGCAGCCACCTTCGACAACGACGACCGCCAGTCCACGCCGTAGGGTCCCGCCAGGCCGCGGACGCATAATGGTGTGGTGCAGCGCATTCCCTTGCCCCCAGCCCCCATGCTGGCCAGCGCCGCACCGCCCCCTGCCGACACCACTGGATACTGTTTCGAGGCCAAGTGGGACGGCATCAGGCTGCTTGCGCGATGCGCCGAGCGGGTCGAGTTATTCAGTCGCCAGGCCACCAACCTCACCACCTGCTTCCCGGAGATCGTCGACGCGCTCTCAGCGGGCCTTGAAGGGCGGACTGCCATCCTCGATGGTGAGCTCGTCGCCTTCGATCACCACGCTCGACCAAATTTTCAGCTGATTCAGCGCCGCCTACGCGCCCCGCGCCCGGGCCCCCGCCTACTCGCCTCCGTGCCGCTGACGTTCTGTGTTTTCGACATCATCTACCTCGACGGCCATGACCTCACCGGGCACACCTACCTGCAGCGCCGCAGGATGCTCGACGACCTGCGCCTGCACAAACCACCCATCGTCATCTCTCCGTACTGGACAGGTATCGGCACTGACGCGATGGCCGAGATTATGCGGGGCCTGGGCTTGGAAGGCTACGTCCTCAAGCACGCCCACTCCACCTACCAGCCCGGCCGACGCTCGGCTGCATGGATCAAACACGTTGTCCGCCAACGAAGGCCCATGGTGGTCGGCGGGTTCATCCCGAGCGCCGGTACCCACCGCGGCGGTCTGGGCGCACTGCTGGTCGGGGCCTACGACACCAACGGCGAGTTGCGCTACTGCGGGCACGTGGGCGCCGGCATGACGCCGCGCACGCGGGCCAGCCTAATGGAGCGCCTCAGCGACCTGCAGCAACCCCTCACACCGTTCGCCGCACCGATACCAGAGCTACGCGGCGCCCGCTGGGTACGCCCGACGGTAGTCGTAGACATCGAATACCGCCAATTCACAGGAAGATTGCGCCACCCAGCACTCAAAAGCGTTCTCATCGACGCTGATAGCTCTGGAATATCGCTTCCCCCCGAGGGGTGAGGCTCTCGATAGCATGGGCTTAAGAACCAGCTGCGATGTCGAACAGGGCCAGCTGCACCGGTTTTGACGGTGTGCGACGGCCTGGCCGGCGCTGACGGCTCTCTTTGTGTGCGACGTCGGCGATCGCGGCGGCAGCAAAGGCCAGGTATTGCGCACTGGGCTGTTTGTCGACTTCCTGCCCGGGCCGATAGGTCGATCGGATCGACTCACGCAGCGCAGGAGGCACAAGAGACCAGTGATGTGCGCACATGAATAGCCGCGGCTCGATGTCGACATCGCACCCGCGGGCCCGGCAGACATGTGGCGGTGCCGTATCCGAAGGCGACGGCAGCGGCGTCGTCATTTCGACTGCCGGGCAACGCAGTTGGGCCGCGCGCGACTGTCTGCTGCGCGGCCATGCGATGTGATCACCGCAGCCTCCCAACTGTCGGACTGGTTCAGGGCTGGTAGATGGTGTCGGCGACATGGGTGGCGAAATCGTTGACCACCTGCCATGTGCCCTGGACAACCACCGCGATTAGCGCCACAGCGATCAGCACGGCCGCCAGCAGGCCGCCAAGCCACGGGAACTTACGCGAATCATTCACTTTCGCCACGGCTTTCAGTCGATGACAACACCGCCGCGACCTGACGAGGACGCCGTAGGTGGTGGGGGGTCAGTTCCCAGTGGGTGATACGGCCAGGCTGGTCTGCGACGCGGCGCACGACACCGCGCCGCGCCAAAATCACCAGCGCGCGATAGACCTCTTCGGCCACCACGGGGCGGCCACGCGGGCGGCACACCTCGGTAACAGCCAGGCGGGCTTGGGTGGTCGACATCGGTTGATTCGCGTCAGCCAAAACCGCGACGAGATGCTCGCGTAACTGCTCGGCGTTCACTGGGCGATCGCTTCGGCGGCGCGGCGGTGGCGTGCCACAATCCATTCCCACATGGTGCTGGGCTTATCCACGGCGGCCCGGTCAGCCTGCAGCAGCGTTTTCACTGCGCGGTCGTATTTGGTGAGGAAGTCAGGCCAGTCGGGCAGCTCGGTGGTGATGCCTGCCGTTCCGCGGCGCAGCAGCCGGGCTTGGCCCCGGTTTTGCGGAAGCAGTCGCCGGTAGTCAAGGCTGGGACCTAGCTGAGAGGACAACGTTTTCCCGCCGGTGGCCTGATCGAAGCTTTCCTGGCGGCGGGTGGTCTCACGTGACCACTGTTCGCCGCGCTGCAACATTTCCATCTCGTCAGCGCCGTACATGATCAGCGCGGCCGGGAAGGTGGCGCGCAGCTCGCGGGCATAAGCGCTGCCATAGACGGTGTCGAACTGGCAGGACGCCTGCACGGCGAGCACCAGATTGACGCCAAGCCCGCGCCCTTCTGAGACATAGCGGCGCAGCGCGGGCATCGGCGCCACGTTGGTAGCCTCGTCAATCACCATCAGCAGCCGGTGCAGCATTTCCTTGCGCGCGGTTTTGCCGCGCCAGCTGCGCACCAGGTGGTCGAGCAGTGTGACGGCCGCGCCGGCGATCGACCCTTCGGCGGGGGCCAGGATGAACAACGTCGCATCCGGGTCAGACAGAAACGCATCGTCGAAACACGGTGCGGTGTCCCCGCGCAGCCCCAGCCGCATCCACGGGGTGACCGCCTTGCGCATGGTCAGCGCGATACTGTCGCGCTGCTTGGGCTCCATGGCCAGCGTGCGCATCAGCGCGTTGCGAAACAGCGGCTGGCTGGCCACCTGACGCGCGGCGCTGTGCCAGCCCGGCGCGTCGGGGTCCTTGTCGTCTTTTTCCAAGTTGTCCACGGCCAGCAGCACCCATTCGATGCCTTTGCCGTGCCCACGAGGGGAGGCCGCGTACAGCATCGCGGCCAGCGGGCCCTCGGTGTTGGCTTCCCAGATCCCAGCATCAGAGACCTGATCAATGCTCGAGCCCAGCCCGACCGCCGACATCTGCATCATGGTGTTGGCCGCAGTCACCGCCTGGTCTGGTGTGCTGATCAGCGCGGTCGGGTCAAACGAGCGCACCTGCGCATCGGCCGGGTAGACCGGCGAGTAGTCCGGGCGCAAGTCGATCACTTGTTTTGGGCCCCAACGGCGTTGGCATACCAGCCACAGCAGGTCATCTTTAGGTGACACGCATACCGCAGGCCCGCCCCACAACACCGCCGCCGGCGCTAAGACTCCGCGGGTCTTGCCGGTTTCGGTAGGGGCAGAGACCAGCAGATGGCAGGCACCCTCGGCAACCGAAAGCTGCTGGGTCGAGCTGTCACGGCTGAATCCGCAGTACGGCGAAGACGGCGGGCGATACATCGCTAGAACCTCCAGATCGGGCTCGGGTCACCGGGTGGCGCATCGCGGCGGGTGGGAAACACCCCTGGCCCGGTGAGATCATCGGGCTGTAGGAAGCCGAAATCGATGTCGTCGACCTCCTCGGCTGGGCGCATCGGCCACCAATCTCGGGCCCCGTCCACGGCCAACCAGCCTTCCAAAATGCCGTAGATGCCGGCGGTGAGCAGCGCGGCCGGGATTTGGGCCACCAGCCACGGCGCCACAGCCGCTGACACCAAGGAATCACCGGGCTCATAGAGCAGCGGCAGCGGCAGACCAACCACTACCGCCGCCCACATGAACGCGGCGATCGGGTACGAGCGTAGCTCACCGGGAATTAGCTGGACCACACGCACCGACATGGCCTTGCCCACCGGCCAGCCCAGCGGCGCCAATACCGCTGCCGACATAAGAATGATCGCATCGAACATTGCGTACGACGTTTTAATCGGGCGCGCATACCAAGGGTGAATAACATCATCGTCGGCGGGATCAACCCGCGCACCGGTGGCTGCGGTATCACGGTCTCGTATTTGGCGCGCGAGAATTTCTGAGCGCCTTTTCTGGAATATAAACGTGCGTTGGTTACGGGCGATCCACTTGCGGCGGATCTCGTCGAACCGATCAGCAGGCACTGGCATCAGCAGCATCCCCCACGGCTCGTACAGGCTCAGTGTAAAAGTCGTCAAGGCGCTGCGCGACGTCCATCAAAAAGTTTTTCAACTCGCTCGCGCAGCGCGAGACGCCGCCGCATTCGGCGTCGCGACGCGCCGCGTTGATCGCCGCTGCACACAGGTTGATCTGCTCTGATATGCGAACTGCGGGGCTCTCGCCGGCCAGCACCCGCTGGGCGGAACCTTCTTGCCACCCCAGCGCCACATCCAGGCGTGCCAGCGTCTTGGGCGCCAGCCCACCGTCACGTTCGGCGGCTTTATACAACGTTGACGGGGCTGGGCCGCCCGCGGCGGCGAGGTCCTCGCGCGTCCAGCGCAGCTGCGCCAGACGGTCCTCGACGAAAAAGAGCAGCCGCCTTACTCCGTCTGCTGGGAATGCGTTCACACAAAAGACGGTAACAACCGATCAAGTTATTTCGCTACGGCCGTGGAATATCCGTTACTGCACCCCTTAGGCTGACCCGTAAGGACAGGAGGTCAGTGGATGCGCGTGGTTTTCGGCGTCGCTTTCATCGCCATCATGGGAGCCGTTTTCACCGTGATGACGGCGGTGATCTTCGTGACCCAGCATCTGTTTGCTAGTGCGGTGATCGCGGGCGTGACCGCTGCTGCCCTGGTGAGCATCGCGCGTCGGCGACGCAAGGCCCGGTGCTCGCACCCTGCCCCGGGATACCTGGCCGTCTCGGCCCGGACACAACCCCACCCGGTCCGGGGCACGCCAACGCAGATGTCCTCAGCAGCTGTCCCGGCCCGCCGCCACCGGCCCGCCCTGGCGCCGCGGAGCGTGTCATGAGCAAAACCCCGATCGACCACCAGCGCGATCACACGATCGCGGCGACCGAAGGTTTCCTCGCCGACATCTACGGAGACGACCTGAGCGCCATCAAGGGTGAGCAGCCCGCGCAGTTGGAGGGTCAACCGCGCTGCGCGCCCGGCGACGACCACGACCCAGCGCTCACACTCAATGCGGCACCAGCCGGGGACCCCATCGACGTCGACGACACCACCTACGACGGTGCCGACCACGTTGATGTGCGGCGGCCCAGCGAGGACCCACCCATTGATCTCGACGGGCCCAGCGACTGCGATGATCAGCCCGACACCCACGGCGCTGACAACCATGATCTGGGCACCAGCGCGGCACCCGATGGCGACGAAACACCGCTGCCAGGTTCGGAATTGGTCGACCAGCTCACCGCCAGCAGCGACACAGACGACGCCGCAGGTAGTGCTGAAGAATCCGCACGCAGCCCGCGCTACAACAAGAGAATCGCTGTCGGCTTCGGCGCCGCCACCGTAGCGGCCACCCTGGTTGTCAGCGGCGCTCTGCTGGCCATGCGCAGCGACCCACACACCAGTGAGCCACCCCAGCCCAGCACTCGTCTCAGTGTTCTCGCCGCGCCGTCGAGCACCACCGCGGCCCCCGACAACCAGGACTCCACCATCCCCTATACCGCCACAGCGGTGGGATGCCTACCCGGCTCGACAGCCGCGCAATCCGTGGCCGGCGCCGACCCGACCCAAGCCTGGGTGTGTGTCACCGGCGGCAACATCGGCCAATTCCTGACCATCAATCTCGGCCGCACCATGGTCGTCACCGCCGTCTCCCTGACCCCCGGCTGGGTCGGGGCCGACGCCTCCGGCGCCGACCAATGGCACCAACACCGCGTGCTCACCCGTGTGCAATGGAGCTTCAACGACGCCCCACCCACCGCGGTGCCCCAAGAGACCGGCAGCGTGCACGGCGAAGCCACCAAACCCATGCCCAACCGCGGCGTGCTGGCATCGCGCATCATCATGCTCGTCCAAGAAACCGGGCGCGCACCGGCCGACACCACCACCAGCCCCGCCCCCGGCGGCGGGGTGCTCGGCGAGGTGCTGGGTCCCCCGGCGGCACCCGCTGACCCCACGCCGACCAGCACTCCCGCACTGCCCGGGCTGCCCGCTGACCCCAGCCACACCGACCCCGCCGACAACACCTTCGCCGTGTCGTCGATCAAAATCTTCGGCCACCCGCCCCAGTAAAGGTCTCGCCCACCATGCTCACCAACACCTGGCGCAAACGCCTCGACGGCACCCACAACGCGCTGCGCCGCGCCGGCCTCATCGTCGGCCTCGGATCGTGCAGTGTGGTGGCCATCGCCACCATCTGGGGCTGGATCTTCGACAACCCCATCGACGTCGCCGGGCCCGCGCGCAGCGCCGTCAACCGCACCGCCCTGGTCGGCTCCTACGCCCAAGACTGCGTCACCCGTTGGCTCACCGCCACCGCATCCCACCAACAGGTGCTGCACGACTGCTGGTCACTGCGCGACCCGATCAAGCTGCCCACCACCCCCGCGCTCATCGTGACCTCCCCCGCGGTCTCTGCGGTCACCTTGGTCAGCGACGTCGGCACCACCCAACAGTGGAGCGTGGTGATCACTGTCTCCGAGCGGGCCTTTGAAGCCGCCACCCCCCGCACCGCCTACTATCGGCTGCCCGTCGTCTACAGCAACTACGGCCTGCGGGCCAGCGCGCTACCGGCCCGGGTCAACGGGCCCGGCGCTGGTGCTGACGCCCCGCTGGGATACTCCACCGCGGTCGCTGACACCTCACCAGCGTTCGCCACTGTCACCGGATTCATCACCAGCTTCTTGACCGGGGCTGGCGGGCTGGAACGCTACGTCACCACCAGTTCCGGGCTGCTGCCCGCGGCCGACTATCGATCCGCCCAAGTCATCAAACTCATCGCCAACCACAGCCTCGGTGACCACGATGTGCCCGCCGAGGGCACCACCGTGCACGTGCTCGCGACCGTCAACGCAGTCACCAGCCAATACGCCCCGCTGCAGCTGGACTACCCCATCGTGTTGACCGTCACCAGCGGCCGCTGGAGCGTCTCAAGCCTCGACTATGCGCCCCTGCTCGCCGATGGCGCCGAACTGACCCCCGTCATCCCGACCGCCGCCGCGCCGCGCTAGAGGACCCCATGAGCCTTGAGCACATTCCCACCGCGATCGTCTCCGTCACACTGCTGTTGCGGCTGCTTCGACTCATGCACCGCGAGCTGCGCGCGCTGATCCTCACCGCTCTGCTCCTTGTCGCCCTCGCCGGCGGCGCACTCATGCTGGCCGCCGGACCCGGCCACGCCATCACCGTCGGCCCCCTTCTGCAAGCCCTTGTGACCTCACTAACCACGAAAGGAAATCTGACATGAGTATCGCTTCGGCCCCAACGTTTCTGGCAGCCACCGACTTGGTTTCGGGCAGCCACTCCCTCTACACCATCGGTGTGGGTGTGCTGGTTGTGTTCATCCTGCTCGCCGGCGGCGCACGCGCTGCCGGCTCCTTCTTCGGCGGGCGCATCGGCGCCACCGTGGGCTGGGCGCTGACCGCGGTCATCGTCGCCGTCATCGTCGGCTCGGGCTACGCCATCTACGTCTCGACTAAGCACACCGTCGACCGCACCGGCATCACCACCGGACAATTCGGCCAGTAACCCGAACCGCCACGCTGCCTTTCAGTGCCGAGCCGCTCCGCGGTCGGCAGGCACAACGCTTGAGGAAAGCCCGTGACCGAATCAGCCCAGCTGTTCAAAGGCGTCCACGACACCCCCGTCTACACCGACATCTTGTTCAAGAAGCCGCTGCGGCTGTGGGTGGCGATCAGCCTCTACGGGGGCACCGCCCTGACCGCCGTATTCACCATCCTGGCACTGGATTCCGGGCACGCTCGGTCCATCTTGATCTGCGGGCTGTTGGCGACCGGCGCCGCCGGCGGCACCGCAGCCCTCATGCCCCGCGGCCGGCCCACCTTGCGCTTTCGGGTGGCCAGCGCCTGGCGGGCCCTGCGCCCGGCCCTGGCCAGCAGCTCCACCGATCCGCTGCTCGCGCCGCCACGAACCGTCATCGGCAACCTAAGCTTCACCAGCCACGGCGTATACGCCCACTACCTGATCAGTGGATTGCCCTACTACCTGCAATCCACCAAACGCCGAATCGGGGTGGCAGACCGACACCAAACCCTCGCCCGTGAAATCCCCGCCGGCACTTGGATCTTCGGGCTCTCGGTGCCGCAAAACCAGCGCCAACTGTTACGCGCCATGCTCGACGGTCACCTCGACAAACCCCCCTGGATCAACGCCTGCCAGCAGATGGCGCCCGTCATCGCCGAACAAACCCCCCGCAACCGCATCTATTGGCTGGCGATGCCCGTCGACGCCGGCCGGGCCGGGCACAGCCCTGTTGGCCAAGCCACCAAACTGCGCGACTGGGTGATCGGCCGCGACAAAGACTCCGACGACTCGGTGGCCGCCTACCAACGCCTCGCCCACGACATCATCACCGCCCTGCCCGAAGAATTCGGTCCACAACCCGTCAGCGCGAACATGATCGCCTGGTTTTGGCGCCACAACGCCTGGCGGGGAGTGTTCAACAGCCCCCTGCCACGGCGCGACACCACCAGCCAGCTCGACACCACCGCGCTGCCGGCCGCAGTGTTCGACGACGGCGACCAACACCACCACGGTGGGCGCGTACTGCCGCTGCGCCTCATCGCCGCCGCCCTGGCCCTGGCGGGCGCCGCTGGCGGCACCGCGCTCGGACCCGCGCTGGCCGCCCCCATCGTCGCCCTGGCCGCGGCGGCGATGGGGGCCTGGAGCGCCGGCATCCGCCGTATCCCCTCGTGGAGCAAAACCCTGCGGGTGTCCAGCCCCGAAGGCACCTATCCCGACAGCTATCAAGCCATCCTGCCCGTCGTGGATATGCCCAAGGCCGGCATCGTGTTTCCCGGCTCGGAATTTCTCCAAGCCCTCGACGACCTCGACACCGGCGCCACCTTCGACTTCGCCGTCAACCTCGTCACGCTAAGCCGCGAAATGGAATTCGTGCGCAACGACCGCGCCAAAGGCAACATCGACGACCAATTCACCCAGCGCCGCGACGTCCGCAACGGCGACGCCGAACTCATCGCCACCTTGCGCCAACTCGCCGAATACCGCCGCCAGCTCGAAGCCAACATCGACGAACGCCCCCTGCACGCCGCCTTTCTCATCGCCGTCGGGGCGCCCGACCACGAAACGCTGGACTACAGCATCAAACGCCTACGCGAAGAACTCACCGCCTCCGGCCAAATCGCCATCCGCCACTATCGCGGCGCCCAAACCAAACTGTGGGCGGCCTTCAACCCCGCTGCACCCACCCACAAAACCACCGTCGACCAATTCACCCAACCCACCACCACCAAGAAGTGGTCACGGTTCGTGCCGTTCACCTCCTCCATGGTCGGCAACAGCACCGGAATCCTGTTGGGATTCAACAGAAACAACGCCCTCAACAGTGCGGTGCTGCTCGACCTGCCCGCCGCCGCACGCCGCAACCGCAACCCCTGCCTGGTGTGCAGCGGGGCGCTGGGATACGGAAAATCCTATGCCGCCAAACGCATCACCCGCGGCGAAATCCAGCGCGGCGCACAAGCATTCATCGTCGACCCCGGTACCGAATGGCAAAAAGCCCTCGTCGACGTCGCCAACAAGGCGGTCATCGACATGGCCGGCAACCAGTTCAGCTGCGACCCACTGCGTGTCTTTCCCCCTGGTCTCGCTGGCGGCTACTGGCTCGACTACATGATTCCGATGATGAGCCTGGACCCGCACAGCGTCGCGGTTCGCCGCCTACGCGCCATCTTGCAAGCCGACGTCGCGGCAGCCCTGGGCATCACCAGTACCGCCGCGCTCATGAAATACATCAGCCACATCCAAGCCCCCACCACCGGGCCCGATGACCGCGCCCCCCAGGTCATCCGACTCGCCGACGACCTCGCACCCATCGGCGCCGCCCTACAATCGTGGGCCACCCACGACTTCACAAGAGCCATCTTCGACCCCACGCTGCCCGTTCCCGACCTGGCCACACTCGACGTCACGATTTGGCTCACCGGCAGCCTCGATCTTCCCACCGCCGACGAAATGAACACCCCCCACCTCTACGAGCGACTCTCCGACCGCAAGCGCGCCTCGGTAGCCATCTACGGCATGCTCGTGCGGCTAGCTCGAGTGACATTCTTCGCCGACAGCACCCGCTTTGGCCTCATCGTCCTCGAAGAGGCCGCCGGGCTACTCAACTCGCGCGCCGGCGCCGACGACGCACACCTGATCAGTCGCCGCGCTCGCAAGCACTACACGGGGTTGTTGATCATCACCCAAAACCCCATCAAAGACCTAGCCCTCATGGGTGATGAATTCATCACCCAGCAGCTCATCATGCCCTTCGAAAACGAAGAACTGGCACGCCAAGTCGCCGCCAAAGTCGGCATCCGCCTTGACGACTACCCCGACATCGAAGAATTCTTCCTCGCCCAGCCCTCGCCCGAAGAGATGCGCGACCCCACCTCCTTCGACGAGCTCGACGACCGCCCCACCGCCGAGACCGGCCCGAACCGGGCTGGGCGGCAAGGTTACGGATTCTTCGTCGACGAGTTCCGCCGCAAATCCCCCATCTGGGTCGCCAGCGAACCCGACACCGCCGTGCACCACGCCTACGACACCACCCCCGGGCGCGCGGCATGACCACCGCGCCAACCACATTCAGCCAACGCGCCGCCGAATACCTGGGCTACCAGATGGCCATCCGACCCCGGCTGCGCCGCTTCACCACCTTCTGGCTCCTCACCCACACCCTGGCAGCGGCCGCGCTCGCCGGCGCGCCACCGGCGGCTGCCTCCACCCTGGCCGGTGCGCTCAACTGGACTGGTGTGACCGACAGCCACGGTGTGCCCGTGGGCAGCTACTACCTGTCGGTGGTCAGCACCAGCGAGGCCATCACCAAAGCTGGCCCGGGTCTGAGCGTCGACCCGTCGAGCTGGGCTCGCTGGCTGGCCAACGCCGTCACAGTCGGACTCGACCATGAGCTGATCGTGGAACTGCTGCAAGCCCAGGCCGGCATCTACATTTTCATGATCGCCATGTCGCTGTGGCTGCTGCGGTTCGCCATGTCCAACACCTGGCTATTGTGGCTGGCCACCTGGTTTCGTCCCATCTTCGAGACCATCCGAGTCATCCTGGCCGATCTGTGGGTCTTTCCCATCTGCCTGATGCTGGGCCTCGGCGTCGGCGCATACCACATCCTGTGGCACGGCCGCAAAGGCTTCGGATCGGGAATCATGCTGTCCACCATCGCTGTTGGCGTCCTGGGCATCGTGCTCACGCATGACCCACTGTCTGACCTCTACAACGAAAACGGGCTGCTCACCCAAGGCCGAAACCTCGGATTCAGCGTCTCCCAGGCGGCGTTCAACAATGGCTCCATCACCACCGGGGGCGGTCAAGCCCAGCTGCAACACCTGACCGGCCTCATCGCCGACGCCACGGTGCGGATGCCGTTGCAGCTGATGAACTTCGGCACCACCGTCGATGACATCGGCACCTGCGGGGGTGCCTACACCGCCGCCATGCTCACCCCTCACGACGGCAGCGACCTCGCCGGTCCCGCCCACGCCATGGCGTCCTGCGGGGCACCACAGGCCCTGTCGTTCGCCCAACACCTCAGCGGCGCCAACCTCGCCCTAGGCAGCTGCTATGGCCTGCTCGGGGCGGTCTTCGCCTTCTTCGTCTGCTACGTCACCTACAGCTACGTCATGGTGTGCTGCGCGGCCTTCGTCAACGCGCTGTTGTCCATCGTGGTCGCCGCGCCCGCCATGATTCATGGCCACCCGCGGCGGCGCGCCGCCCGGCGTATCAAGATGTTCTTCAAACACGCCGCCCTGGTGTTCGCCTACACCACCTACATCTCCATGGCCGCGATGATCGTCCTGAAAATGGGTGCCCGCGGCGGCTACGCCGATCAGGTCGGCATGAGCCACCCGCTGGCCCGACTCTTCATGATCGCCATCGTCTCCGCGGTCGCGATCGGCGTGTTCTGGTGGCTCAAACGTGAACTCGGCGACCACACCCGCCACGACTTCACCCAGGCCATCAGCGATCTCGGCCACCGAAGCCGCGAGGGCTACCAACGCGGGCAAGACGCCTACGACCGAGCCCGCGAGCTCAACTCACGCGCCCCCTGGTCCAAAACCGCCGGCGACGACCCCACCGATGCCCCTGATGAGCCCGACCAGCCCCTCACTGGCACCCCGGTCAACGGTCGACCACCCGGCGGACGACCACCCTCGCCCGGCCGCGCCCGCCATCACACACCAACAGCGCCGACCCCCGCCTCGACACCGGGTGCTACGGCCACGTCCGAAACACCCGCTGCGGCAACTTCCTCGGCTGCTGTTGACGGGGCGGTGATGGCCGGAGAAGCCGGCGCCGCCGTCGCGGCACCCGAAGTCGTCGCCGGCGCCGCAGTCGCCACTCGTGTCGTCCACCACCAGCGCCGTGACCACAACCCCGGCGGGAGCGCCCAGCCCACCGCCACCGGCACAGCCACCCAAGCACCTCACGCC
>NZ_MVIJ01000068.1 GCF_002086735.1 Mycobacterium scrofulaceum
CAATCACCACCGCGGCCACACCGCACTCGGCGGCCAACCACCCGCCACCCGCGTACCTAACCTCTCAGGTCAGTACAGCTAGGGGCGGGATTGCAGCTCCGGCGCGGCCGCGGCCAGCAGGTCGGCGCGGCTGCCGGTCAGCGGCGGGTAGATCCGCCGGGTGTTGATCGCCCGCTTGGTCTCCTTGGCCGCCGCGCCAGTCGAGACCACCACCCGATCCCACCCCTCGGTGTAGACCGCCCCGGCCGGCCCGAGATCGAGAACCGTGACGTACCAAGGGATTCGGAAAGCCAGCGACGGTTCGCCCAACAGGTCGCTGATGACGTTGTACCCGGCGTAACGGCCCATCGGCCGGCCGTGTTGGCACGACATCACCGACAGGTGGTCGGCGTCCACACGGGCGGCCGCGACGTCGCCCGCGGCGAAGATCGCGGGCACCCCGATCACCTGCAGAAAGTCATCGACGGGCAACCGCCCCAGGCGGTCGCGCGCCACCGGTACCTGCTCGGTCAACGGGCTGGCCCGCATCCCGGCGCACCACACCACCGTGGCCGCCGCGAGGTGCTCGCCCGAGGAGAGCGACACGTTGTCCGCGCTGATTGCGGCGACGTGCACCCCGGCCCGGGTCTCGACGCCATTGGCCGCGAGGGCCGCTTCGATCACCGGGACCGCCGAGGCGCCCATATCGGATCCGATCCGGTTGCGGTCCACCAGCACCACCCGCGCACCGACTCCGGCGGCCCCGAACAGCCGCCGCAACCGGTCGGGCAGCTCGCAGGCGACCTCGACACCGGTCAGCCCGGCCCCCACCACGACGACCGTGGCGGCCGCGGGCGTGGGCGACCCGTCGGCGAGCCGGCGCAGGTGCTCGCGCAGCGCGAGCGCACCGTCATAGGTGTCGACATCGAAGCCGAACTCCCGCAGGCCCGGTACGGGGGGTGTGACGAGCCGGCTGCCCGCCGCCAGCACCAGCCGGTCGTACCCGTACGTCACCCCGCCCGAGGTGGCGACGGTGCGCGCACCGGTGTCGATGGCGGTCACCTCGGTCGCGACGTGTGCGACGCCGACTGGGTCGAGGAGGGCGGCCAGCGGGATGCGGCAGTCGCTCAGGTCGGCCTCGTAATTGCGCACCCGGATGTCGTGGAACGGGCGGGCGGCCAGCACGGTGATGTCGACGGCGCCCGGCGGAACGGCGAGCTCGTCGAGCCGCCGCGCCGCCCCGAGCGCCGCCCACAACCCGGCGAATCCCGAACCGATCACCACCACAGCGGTCAACTGCGCAACGCCTCACCTCGGCCGACACGTCAGCACAGTGTGGGCCGCACCCGCATCGGGGGCCAAGGCGACACGACGGTGCCGGCGATCGTCGTAGTCTTATGCCTGTGAGTGCGCTCTCAGGCTTCGTGTCCGCCCTGCCCCCGCAGATGCGGGACCCGGTGCTGCTCGCGATCCCCTTCTTCTTGTTGCTGCTGACGCTGGAGTGGACCGCGGCCCGCAAGCTGGAAACCCTCACCAAAGACGCGCGGCCGGTCTCCGGCGCGTACCTGACCCGCGACTCGCTGGCCAGCATCTCGATGGGGCTGGTTTCGGTAGGCACCACCGCCGCGTGGAAGACGCTGGCCCTGTTCGGCTACGCCGCCCTCTTTGCCTACGTGGCGCCCTGGCACCTCTCGGCGACTCGGTGGTACACGTGGGTGTTCGCGCTCCTCGGCGTCGACTTGCTGTATTACGCCTACCACCGGATCGCGCACCGCGTGCGGTTGATCTGGGCGACGCATCAGGCCCATCACTCCAGCGAATACTTCAACTTCGCCACCGCGCTGCGCCAGAAGTGGAACAACAGCGGCGAGATCCTGATGTGGGTGCCCCTGCCGTTGCTGGGGATTCCGCCCTGGATGGTGTTCTTCAGCTTCTCGATCAGCTTGATCTACCAGTTCTGGGTGCACACCGAGCGGATCGACAAGCTGCCGCGGCCCTTCGAATTCGTGTTCAACACCCCGTCCCATCATCGGGTGCACCACGGGATGGACCAGATGTACCTGGACAAGAACTACGGCGGCATCCTCATCCTGTGGGACCGGCTTTTCGGCAGCTTCCAGGCCGAGTTGTTCCGGCCGCACTACGGCCTGACCAAGCGGGTCGACACCTTCAACATCTGGAAGCTGCAGACCCGGGAATACGTCGCGATCGCCCACGACTGGCGCTCGGCGACCCGGCTGCGCGATCGCCTGGGCTATGTTTTCGGTCCGCCGGGCTGGGAGCCGCGCGCGAAGGACCGCGTCGATGCGGCCGTCCCGGTGGCTGCGTCCCCGTAACGCCGAGAGTTCACGGCACGAAGACTTCTGCGTAACGGAAAGTCACGCCGTAATCTCGAATCGGCCGACATTTGGCCCCGACGGATCGGAGTTGATGGTGCGTCGCCTGGCAATCCGCGCGTTGACCGCGTCGATCACCGCCGCCGCGCTCGCGCAGTCGCTGCCGCCCGTGCCGGCGCACGCCGACCCCGTAGTGGTCTATCCGGGCATGGAGATCCACCAGGGCAACCGCGTCTGCACGCTGGGATACGTCGACCCCGGCATGAAGATCGCGTTCACCGCGGGGCATTGCCGGGGTGGCGAGGGCGTCGTCACCGACCGGGGTGGAGCGGTCATCGGCCGCCTGGCGGCCTTCCGGGACAACACCCCCAGCGGGACGACGGTGGCGACCGACCAGTTGATCACCGACTACGAGGCGATCGTCCTGGACAACGGCGTCATTCCGACCAACGTCCTGCCCGGCGGGCGGCAACTGATCTCTAACCCGGCGGCCGCGCTGGCCCCCGGCCAGGCGATCTGCCATTTCGGCGTGAGCACCGGGGAGACCTGCGGGACGGTGGAAAGCGTGAACAACGGGTGGTTCACCATGTCGCACGGCGTGCAGAGCCACAACGGTGACTCGGGCGGCCCGGTGTACCTGCCGTCCAGCAGCGGTCCCGGGCTGCTCGTGGGCATCTTCAACAGCGTCTGGGGCGACTTCCCGGCGGCGGTGTCGTGGCGGGCCACGTCCGAAGAGGTCCGCGAGGACCTCGGGGTGGCGCGGGTCGCCCGCTAGCTAGCCGCTCAGTCCGGCGCGTCCGCCCGCGCGAGCGCGAACACCGGGATCGTGGGGGCGACGGCGCGGAACTGCTCGTCGGTGCTCTCCGGCGTCAACCCGGAAACGTAGTCCTTGACCTGCCAATACCAGCGATCCAGATAGCGCCGCAGCAGCTCGGGTTTGTCGGCGTCGGCCACCTCGCTGGCCCGCGCGTGCCGCCTGCGCCAGCGGGAGCCCGCCTCGACGCCACCCGCGGCCCGGACGTTGCGCGCCCACTGGGTGTTGCCGCGGGGCGAGACCAGGTAGTCGACCCCGTCCACGGTCAGCAGGTTGACGACCACCGACCGCATCTTTCCGCTGCTGCGTCCGCGGACCCGCAGCGCGTGGGTCCCGGCGATGCTGACGCCCATCTCGGCGAGCCAGCGGATCACCGTGTTCGCGGCGCGTGCGGCCCGGCTCGGCTCCTGGTATCGGGTGGACATGTCGCGTCCTCTCTCGCAAACCTACCGAGAGCGGTGCTCTCATAGCTGGGCACGTTGCCACAGTCCCACGCGGAAAGCAAGAGCGGTGATCTCGGTTGTGTCAGACTGACCGCGTGGGCAAACGCCAGGAAAGCCGGGAACAGATCGAGTCACGGATCGTCGAGCTGGGTCGCCGGCAGCTGGTCGACCACGGGGCGGCGGGGTTGTCCGTGCGCGCAATCGCCCGCGACCTCGGCATGGTGTCGTCGGCCGTCTACCGCTACGTGGCCAGCCGTGACGAGCTGCTGACCCTGCTGCTGGTCGACGCCTACTCGGATCTGGCCGACGCCGTGGACCGCGCCCGCGACGCGGCCGATGAGCTGTGGAGTGACGACGTCATCGCCATTGCCCGCGCGACACGGCAGTGGGCCGTCGCGCACCCGTCCCGCTGGGCCCTGCTGTACGGCAGCCCCGTGCCGGGTTATCACGCGCCGCCGGATCGCACGGTGTCCGTGGGCACCCGCGTGGTGGCGGCCTTCTTCGATGCCGTGGCGGCCGGCATCGCCACCGGCGACATCAGGCTGACCGATACCGTTGCGCCGCAGCCGATGTCGTCCGACTTCGAGCGGATTCGCCAGGAGTTCGGGTTTCCCGGCGACGACCAGGTCGTCGCGAAGTGCTTCCTGCTGTGGGCGGGGGTGCTGGGCGCCATCAGCCTGGAGGTGTTCGGCCAATACGGCGCGGATACCCTGACCGACCCCGAGGCGGTGTTCGACGCGCAGCTGCGGCTGCTGGTGGACGTGCTGGCTCGGCATTGACGGCGGCAGGGTCCGGCGAATTAGAACACGTTCACAAGCCCGCTCCGCGACAGGAGCGCCTCCCCACGGCAAAGTTTTCATGGCCCTTTCTGACCGCCGAGCCACTGGACTATCCTGCGAGACGATGACGCTTCCCGTTCAATCGCCGACGCAGATCGCGTGGGTTACCACCGACCTGAACACCACCGAAACCGCCCTCACCGGCCTGTTAGGGGCGAAAAAGTGGGTGCGGATACCCGAGGTGCACTTTGCTCCGGATTCGTGCAGCTACCTCGGCAAGCCGGCCGATTTCGTCGCCAGCATCTCGCTGAGCTATCTCGGCGACATGCAGTTGGAGCTGATTCAACCGGTCCGCGGGGAGAACATCTATAGTGACTTTTTGCGCGACTCCGGGCCCGGCCTGCACCATATCTGCACGGAGGCGGAGACCCCCCAGCAGTTCGACGCGGCGTTGGCCGAGGCGGCGGAATTCGGGGCTGCGGTCGTGCAGCAGGGCGTGATGCCCGGCGGCATCCGATTCGCCTATCTGTCGGCGCCGCAGGCGGCGGTGCCGTTTCTGGAGATCGCCTACATCGCGCCCGAGATGAGGGCGTTTTACGACTACATCAAACAGGAGCAACGCTGATGAGCACCGAAATACCGGAAACGGTCAGCGCGGGCGACGTCACGTCGTGGTCCGACGACGTCGACGTGCTGGTGATCGGCTTCGGCATCGCGGGCGGCTGCGCCGCGGTGAGCGCGGCGGCCGCCGGGGCGCGGGTGCTGGTGCTCGAGCGCGCCGCGGCGGCGGGCGGCACCACCTCGCTCGCCGGGGGCCACTTCTACCTCGGCGGCGGAACGGCGGTTCAGGAGGCGACCGGACACGCCGACTCGCCCGAGGAGATGTACAACTACCTGGTGGCGGTGTCCCGCCAGCCGGACCACGACAAGATTCGCGCGTACTGCGAGGGCAGCGTCGAGCACTTCAACTGGCTGGAGGACCTCGGTTTCCAATTCGAGCGCAGCTACTTCCCGGGCAAGGCGGTGATCCAGCCCAACACCGAGGGCCTGATGTTCACCGGTAACGAGAAGGTGTGGCCCTTCCTGGAGAAGGCGGTGCCGGCGCCGCGCGGCCACAAGGTGCCCGTGCCCGGCGACACCGGCGGCGCCAGCATGGTGATCGACCTGCTGTTGAAGCGCGCGGCCAGTCTGGGCGTGCAGATCCGCTACGAGACCGGCGCCACCGAGCTCGTCGTGGACGGTTCGGGCTCGGTGACGGGCGTGACGTGGAAGCACTTCTCCGAAACCGGTGCGGTCAAGGCGAAGTCGGTCATCATCGCGGCGGGCGGATTCGTGATGAACCCGGAGATGGTCGCCACTTACACACCGAAGCTGGCCGAGAAACCGTTCGTGCTGGGCAACACCTACGACGATGGCCTCGGCATCCGGATGGGCGTGTCGGCCGGCGGCGCAACCGAACATATGGACCAGATCTTCATCACGGCTCCGCCGTACCCGCCGTCGATCCTGTTGACGGGGATCATCGTGAACAAGCTCGGGCAGCGCTTCGTCGCCGAGGATTCGTACCATTCCAGGACTTCCGGATTCATCATGGACCAACCGGACAGCGCGGCGTTTCTCATCGTCGACGAGGCGCACCTCGAACACCCCAAGATGCCACTGGTCCCCTTGATCGACGGCTGGGAGACCGTCCCGGAAATGGAAGCGGCGCTTGGCATTCCGGACGGTAACTTAGTGGCGACGCTGGAGAGTTACAACTCCAACGCCGCCCGCGGTGAGGACCCCGACTTTCACAAGCAGCCCGAATTCCTTGCCGCACAGGATCAAGGCCCCTGGGGCGCGTTCGACATGTCGTTGGGCAAGGCGATGTACGCCGGTTTCACCATCGGTGGCCTGTCCACGTCCGTGGACGGCGAGGTGCTGCGGGCGGACGGCGCCGTGGTGCCGGGCCTGTACGCGGCCGGGGCCTGCGCGTCCAACATCGCCCAGGACGGCAAGGGCTACGCCAGCGGCACGCAGCTGGGGGAGGGCTCGTTCTTCGGGCGCCGCGCCGGAGCGCACGCGGCCCGTAGGGCCGGGGGCGCGTAGGCGCGTTACCAGACGGTTCCGGAGCGCACGCGGCCCGTAGGGCCGGGGCGCGTAGGCGCGTCACACGCGCGCGGGCTCCTTCTTTTCCTCCACGGGGCCCAGCCGCCACGGGCCGCCGCCGAGCAGCTGCAGCTCCTGTTCGTGGTGCTGCTCGACCGTGGGCCGGTGGCTGACGCTGACCACCACGCAATCCGGCAGTTCGGTTCGCACCAGCTGGTAGAGCGCGAATTCGAGCCCCTCGTCCAGCGCGGAGGTGGCCTCGTCGAGGAAGACCGCCTTGGGCTTGGTGAGCAGGATGCGCGCGAAGGCGACCCGCTGCTGCTCGCCGGGGGAAAGCACCTTGGCCCAGTCCCGCTCTTCGTCGAGCCGGTCCAGCAACGGCGCCAGGGCGACTTTGGTGAGCACCTCGCGAAGCTCGTCGTCGGAGACGTCCTCCGGCGAGTTCGGGTAGCACACGACGGTGCGCAGGCTGCCCAGCGGCACATACGGCAACTGCGACAGGAACATCGTCGCGTTGTCGCCCTCGGGACGGCATAGGGTCCCGGACGCGTACGGCCACAACTCGGCCAGGCTGCGCAGCAGCGTGGTCTTGCCGGCGCCGGAACGCCCGGTGATCACCAGCGAATCGCCCTCGTCGAGCTGCACGTCGAGCGGGTCGATCAGCCGGTCCCCGGCCGGCGTGCGCACCTCGACGTCGCGCAGCTCAACGGTCGTCTCTTCGCTCGGCTTGACCAGCATGGTCGGCAGCGCACGGCCCTGAGCGTTGGCGTCGACCAGGCCGTGCAACCGGATGATGGCCGCCCGGAAGGCCGCGAAAGCGTCGTAGTTGTTGCGGAAGAACGACAACGAATCGTGAATGTTGCCAAAGGCGGTCGCGCTCTGGCCGACATCACCGAAGTCGATCTGCCCGGCGAACAGGCGCGGCGCCTGGATGACCCACGGCAGCGGGACGATCGCCTGCGACACCGACCAGTTCCAGCCGTTGAAGATGATGGTCCGGCGCACGAACTTGCGGTAGTTGTCGATGATCGGGGTGAAGCGCCGCCACAGCTGCCCCCGCTCGACACGCTCACCGCGGTAGAAGCCGACGGCCTCGGCGGCGTCCCGCAACCGCACCAGCGCGTAACGGAATGCGGCATTGAGCTTTTCGTTGTTGAAGCTGAGCCAGATCAGCGGGTGGCCGAGCCAGATCGCCACCAGGGTGGCGATTACGACGTAGACCAGGACGGTCCAGAACATCGCGCGCGGGATCTCGACGCCCAACACATTCAGGTTGCCGGACAGGTTCCACAGGATCGCCGCGAACGAGATGACGGAGGCCACCGCGTTGACCGCCCCGAACAGCAGGGTGCTGCCGGTCCCGTTGGACGGAGTGTTCGGGGTACCACCCGCATTCGCGGTGAAGATGTCGATGTCCTGCTGAATGCGCTGGTCGGGGTTGTCGATGGTGTGGTCGATGAACAGGTCCCGGTAATAGGCCCGGCCGTCGAGCCAGTCGTCGGTGAGATGGGCGGTCAGCCACATGCGCCAGGCGATGATGAACCGCTGCGTCAGGTAGATGTCGATCATGAACCGGACGACATACAGGGTGGCCAGCACGCTGAAGATCGCAATCGACATCCAAAAGCCGTGAACCCCGGACTGTTTGACCACGTCGTCGTCGGCGGCCACGCCCTGCACCGCCTTCTGGACCGCCGTATAGAGGTCGTTGCCCTGGTAGCTGAGCAACACCATCAGCCGCACCGAGACCAGCACCGACAACAGCAGCACACCGAGCATCAGCCACACGCGCACGCTGTGCGCGCCGACGAAGTACCCGCGGGTGATCCGCCAGAACTGCCGGCCCCACGGCGTGAGATACCGGAACAGCACCAGCGCGATGAACAGGCAGACGGCGCTGATCAGCCACGCTATGGCGACCCATCGCAAGGAATCCACGGCCGCCGCCGACCAGTTGATCGAGGGCTTGAATGGCTTTGGGCCCATGGTCGCTGTCTCCTCGTGATCGAGCTTTTGGACTCTGCTGGAACTTCAAATCCTCCGGCGAAGGTACCGGAAGGATCTGGATAGGCTGCGGTTATGAGCACCGACGCGATCCCCACCCAAACATTGCACGCCGGCCGGCTCGTCGCGCGGCGCCTGCGGGCCAGCGGTGTCGACACCGTCTTCACGTTGTCGGGCGGTCACCTGTTCTCCGTCTACGACGGCTGCCGCGAGGAGGGGATCCGGCTGATCGACACCCGCCACGAGCAGACCGCGACCTTCGCGGCCGAGGGGTGGTCGAAGGTGACGAGGGTGCCCGGTGTCGCGGCCCTCACCGCGGGACCGGGTGTCACCAACGGGATGAGCGCGATGGCAGCCGCGCAGCAGAACCAGTCACCCCTGGTGGTGCTGGGCGGGCGGGCGCCCGCGGGGCGGTGGGGCATGGGCTCGCTGCAGGAGATCGACCACGTGCCGTTCGTGGCGCCGCTGGCCCGCTTCGCCGCCACGGCGCAATCGGCCGAGGACGCCGGCCGGCTCGTCGACGAGGCGTTGCGGGCGGCGGTCGGCGCCCCGTCGGGCGTCGGCTTCGTCGATTTTCCGATGGACCACGTCTTTTCCATGTCCGAGGATCACGGCCGCCCCGGTGCCCTCACCGACCTGCCGCCGGGGCCGGGCGCCGACGAGCTGGATGGGCAAGCGCTGAGCCGTGCCGCCAGCCTGTTGTCCGCGGCGAAGCGCCCGGTGATCATGGCGGGTACCAACGTGTGGTGGGGACACGGGGAGGCGGCGCTGCTCCGCCTCGCCGAGGAACGGCAGATCCCGGTGCTGATGAACGGAATGGCTCGCGGCGCGGTGCCCGCCGATCACCCGTTGGCGTTCTCCCGGGTGCGGGGAAAAGCGTTGGGCGAGGCCGACGTTGCGCTGATCCTCGGGGTGCCGATGGACTTCCGGCTCGGCTTCGGCGCGGTGTTCGGGCCCCAAACCCGGCTCGTCGTGGTCGACCGGGCCGAACCGGAGCGCAAGCATCCGCGCCCGGTGGACGCCGAACTCTACGGCGACCTGTTGTCGATACTGGCGGCGCTGGCCGCCGGGGATGGGGCGGACCACCGGGACTGGATCGAGGAGCTGCGGGCGGCCGAGACCGCGGCGCGCGGCAAGGAGAAGTCCGAGCTCGCCGACGACCGCGTCCCGCTGCACCCGATGCGGGTGTACGCGGAACTGGCGCCGATGCTGGACCGCGACGCGATCGTCGTCATCGACGCCGGGGACTTCGGTTCCTACGCCGGACGGGTGATCGACAGCTACCATCCGGGCTGCTGGCTGGACAGCGGCCCCTTCGGCTGCCTGGGCTCGGGACCCGGCTACGCGCTGGCCGCCAAGCTGGCCCGACCCGACCGTCAGGTGGTCCTGCTGCAGGGCGACGGCGCGTTCGGCTTCAGCGGCATGGAATGGGACACGCTGGTCCGGCACAACGTGCCGGTCGTCTCGGTGATCGGCAACAACGGCATCTGGGGTCTGGAGAAGCACCCGATGGAGGCGTTGTACGGGTATTCCGTGGTGGCGGAGCTGCGCCCGGGCACCCGCTACGACGAGGTGGTGCGCGCGCTCGGCGGCCACGGCGAGCTGGTCTCGGCGCCGGCCGAGCTGCGGCCCGCGCTGGAACGCGCCTTCGCCAGCGGCCTGCCCGCCGTCGTCAACGTCCTCACCGACCCCGCCGTCGCCTACCCCCGCCGGTCCAATCTGGCGTGACGGCCGGGCCGGCCGCGAGGGCGCGCAGTTGTACGGCCGCGCCCGGCGTGTCGCGGACAAACACGCGCGCTCGCCGCGGTCGGCGGCTCGCGTACCGTTGACCTGTGCCAAAGACCATCCGCGCGCAGTCCGGGCGCCTGAGCAGCCGGTTTTGGCGGTTGCTGGGAGCCAGCACCGAGAAGAACCGCAACCGATCCCTGTCCCAGGTCACCGACTCGTCCGAATACGACGAGGAAGCCGCCGGCCTCACCGACGAGCAGCTGCGCAAGGCCGCCGGGTTGCTCAACCTCGACGACCTCGCGGAGTCCGAGGACATCCCGCAGTTCCTCGCGATCGCCAAGGAGGCGGCCGGACGGGCGACCGCGCTGCGCCCGTTCGACGTGCAGCTGCTGGGCGCCCTGCGCATGCTGGCCGGCGACGTCATCGAGATGGCCACCGGTGAGGGCAAGACCCTGTCCGGGGCGATCGCAGCGGCCGGATACGCCCTCGCCGGGCGGCACGTGCACGTGGTGACGATCAACGACTACCTGGCCCGCCGGGACGCGGAGTGGATGAGTCCGCTCATCGAGGCGATGGGCCTGACGGTCGGCTGGATCACCGCCGAGTCGACGAGCGAGGAGCGCCGCGCCGCCTACGGCTGTGACGTCACCTACGCCTCGGTCAACGAGATCGGCTTCGACGTGCTGCGCGATCAGCTCGTGGTCGACGTCGACGACCTGGTGTCACCAAACCCCGACGTGGCCCTGATCGACGAGGCCGACTCGGTGCTGGTCGACGAGGCGCTGGTGCCGCTGGTGCTCGCCGGCACCACGCACCGGGAGACGCCGCGCCTGGAGATCATCAAGCTGGTCGGGACGCTGGATCCGACCTCCGACTTCGAGACCGACTCCGACAGCCGCAACGTGCACCTCACCGACGCCGGGGCGCGCAAGGTGGAGAAGGCGCTCGGCGGCATCGACCTCTACTCCGAGGAGCACGTCGGCACCACGCTGACCGAGGTGAACGTGGCGCTGCACGCGCACGTGCTGTTGCAGCGCGACGTGCACTACATCGTCCGCGACGACGCCGTGCACCTGATCAACTCCTCCCGCGGGCGCATCGCACAACTGCAGCGGTGGCCGGACGGCCTGCAGGCCGCCGTCGAGGCGAAGGAGGGCATCGAGACCACCGAGACCGGGGAGGTGCTCGACACCATCACGGTGCAGGCGCTGATCAACCGCTACGAGACCGTGTGCGGCATGACCGGCACCGCGCTCGCCGCCGGGGAGCAGCTGCGCCAGTTCTACAAACTGGGTGTGTCGCCCATTCCGCCGAACAAGCCCAACATCCGCGAGGACGAATCCGACCGCGTCTACATCACCGCGGCCGCCAAGAACGACGCGATCGTCGCGCACATCGCCGAGGTGCACGAGACCGGGCAGCCGGTGCTGGTCGGCACCCGCGACGTGGCCGAGTCCGAGGAGCTGCACGAGCGGCTGCTGCGTCGCGGCGTGCCCGCGGTGGTGCTCAACGCGAAGAACGATGCCGAGGAGGCGGAGGTCATCGCGGAGGCCGGCAAGTTCGGGGTGGTCACGGTGTCGACGCAGATGGCCGGGCGCGGCACCGACATCCGGCTCGGCGGATCCGACGAGGCCGACCACGACCGCGTCGCCGAGCTGGGCGGGCTGCACGTGGTCGGCACCGGCCGGCACCACACCGAACGCCTCGACAACCAGCTGCGCGGGCGCGCCGGCCGCCAGGGCGACCCCGGCTCGTCGGTGTTCTTCTCGAGTTGGGAAGACGATGTGGTGGCGGCCAACCTCGACCACAACAAGCTGCCCATGGAGACCGACGAGGACGGCCGGATCGTCAGCCCCAAGGCGGCCGGTCTGCTCGACCACGCCCAGCGCGTCGCCGAGGGCCGGATGCTGGACGTGCACGCCAACACCTGGCGCTACAACCAGTTGATCGCCCAGCAGCGCGCCATCATCGTCGATCGTCGAAACACGTTGCTGCGCACCACGACCGCGCTCGAGGAACTCGCCGACCTGGCGCCCAAGCGGTACAAGGAGCTGGCCAAGGAAATCCCCGAGGAGCGCCTGGAGAAGATCTGCCGGCAGATCATGCTCTATCACCTCGACCGCGGCTGGGCCGATCACCTGGCCTACCTGGCCGACATCCGCGAAAGCATCCACCTGCGGGCGCTGGGCCGGCAGAACCCGCTGGATGAATTCCACCGGCTCGCGGTCGACGCGTTCGCGTCGCTGGCCGCCGACGCGATCGAGGCGGCGCAGCAGACGTTCGAGACGGCCAACGTCCTCGAAGAGGAACAGGGCCTGGACCTGTCCAAGCTGGCGCGGCCCACCTCCACGTGGACCTACATGGTCAACGACAACCCGCTGTCGGACGACACGCTGTCCACGCTGAGCCTGCCCGGGGTGTTCCGCTAAGCCTCCGCGAATGCGCGTCCACCGGCGGACTGGCACACGAGTGTGCGGGCCAGCCGCTCACTCGGCGTTCGACTAGTCTCACGGCTTATGGAGCCGGCGCTTCCGCCCAACCGGGTGCTGACGGTGCCCAACGCGCTGAGCGTCATCCGCCTGGTGCTCATCGCGGTGTTCGGCTACGCGCTGCTGGGCGCTCACGCCAACGGGTGGGCGGTCGGGATCTTGATGTTCAGCGGCGCGTCCGACTGGGCCGACGGCAAGATCGCCCGGCTGCTCGACCAGTCCTCGCGGCTGGGCGTCCTGCTCGACCCGGCGGTCGACCGCCTCTACATGGTCTGCGTTCCCGTGATGATGGCGCTGAGCGGGATCGTGCCGTGGTGGTTCGTCGCCGTCCTGCTGGCGCGCGACGGGCTGCTGGCGGCGACGCTGCCGGTGCTGTGGAGCCGCGGCCTGTCCGCGCTGCCGGTCACCTACATCGGCAAGGCCGCGACCTTCGCGTTGATGTCCGGCTTTCCGCTGGTGCTGCTGGGCACCTGGGACGCCCTGTGGAGCCGGGTCGTCGGGGCCTGCGGGTGGGCGTTCCTGATCTGGGGCATGTACGCCTACCTGTGGGCGTTCGTGCTCTACGTGGTGCAGATGGCGTTGGTGGTGCGCCGGATGCCGCGGCTCAGACAGGGCACGCGCCCGCCCGCCGCGCCGAAGGCGGTCGAGCATGGCTGACCCCGACCGCCTGCTCGGCGGCTACGACCCCAACGCCGGCCGCAGCGCCCACGTGGCGGCGCGGCCGAAGCTGATCCCGGTCCCGTCGCTGCTGCGCGCCCTGCTTTCCGAGCACCTGGATCCCGGCTATGCCGCGGCGGCCGAAAAGCGCGGCGCCGCCGCCCTTCCGGCGAGTGGGCGGGAACGCGCCCTCCGCTGGCTTTGGCAGGCGTTGGCGGCGCTGCTGATCGCCACCGTCTTCGCCGCCGCCGTCGCGCAGGCCCGCTCGGTAGCCCCGGGCGTGCGTTCCGCGCAGCAGCTGCTCCTGGGCAACGTGCGCTCGACCGAGAACACCGCGACCAAACTCGCCCAGCGGCGCAGCGAGCTGTCGTCGCAAGTCGACGCCGTCCAGCGCCGCGCGCTGGCCGACGACGCCGAGGGGCAGCGGCTGCTGTCGCGCCTCGACGCCCTGGGTCTGGCGGCGGCGAGCACGGCGGTCATCGGACCCGGTCTGAAGGTGACCGTGACCGATCCGGGTGCCAGCCCGAATCTTTCCGACGTGTCCAAGCAGCGGGTCGGCGGCAGTAGGCAGATCATCCTGGACCGGGATCTGCAGCTGGTGGTCAACTCGCTGTGGGCCAGCGGGGCCGAGGCGATTTCCGTCGGGGGCGTCCGCATCGGTCCCGACGCGACCATCCGGCAGGCCGGCGGGGCGATCCTGGTGGACAACAATCCCACCAGCAGCCCCTACACCATCCTCGCGGTCGGGTCGCCGCGCGCGATGCGGGACATCTTCGACCAGAGCGCCGGGCGGCAGCGCCTTAGGCTGCTCGAGGTCTCCTACGGTGTCGTCGTCACCGTCGACGCCGCCGACGGGCTGACCCTGCCCGCCGGGTCGATCCGGGATATCAAGTTCGCCAAACAGATTGGGCCACAGTGAGAATGCGGAAGGAAGATCGAGCGTGATCGGCATCGCGGCGCTGGCGATCGGTATCGTGCTCGGCCTGGTTTTCCACCCCGCGGTGCCCGAGGTCGTGCAGCCGTATCTGCCCATCGCGGTGGTCGCGGCGCTCGACGCGGTGTTCGGGGGGTTGCGCGCCTACCTGGAACGGATCTTCGACCCGAAGGTCTTCGTGATCTCGTTCGTGTTCAACGTCTTCGTGGCCGCCCTGATCGTCTACGTCGGTGACCAATTGGGCGTCGGCACGCAGTTGTCCACTGCGATCATCGTGGTGTTGGGCATCCGGATCTTCGGCAACGCCGCCGCGCTGCGCCGCCGGCTGTTCGGGGCGTGACGGCGCCATGGCTGGGGTGAGGCCAACGTGAGCCGGGATCCGGCGGACGGCGCCGCGGAAAGCCGTGAGCCACAAAGCCGTGCGCCGCACGGACGCCACGAACTGCCGGCCAAACGCCCACGCCCGGAGATCGGTGCCGTGCGCCGCACCGGCTTGTCCGGGCTGGCCCGCGGTGGCCGGTCCCGGCTGGCGTTCGGATTGTTGGCAGCCCTGCTGTGTCTGCTGCTGGGCATCGCCATCGTCACGCAGGTCCGCCAGAACGAGTCGGGTGACTCGCTGGAAACCGCGCGCCCCGCGGACCTGCTGGTCCTGCTGGATTCGCTGCGGCAGCGCGAGGCAACCCTCAACGCCGAAGTGAGCGAACTGCAGAACACGCTGAATTCCCTACAGGCGTCCGGGAACAACGACCAGGCCGCCATCCAGGCCGCTCAGGCCCGGCTCGCGGCGCTGTCCATCCTGGCCGGAGCGGTCGGCGCCACCGGGCCGGGCGTGACCGTCACGATCGACGACCCCGGGCCCGGGGTCGCGCCCGAGGTAATGCTCGACGTGATCAACGAGCTGCGCGCCGCCGGCGCCGAGGCGATCGAAGTCAACGACGCACACCAGTCCGTGCGCGTAGGTGTCGATACCTGGGTGGTGGGTACGCCTGGCTCGTTGACCATGGACACCAAGACGCTCTCGCCCCCGTATTCGATTCTCGCGATTGGGGATCCACCCACCCTGGCCGCCGCGATGAACATTCCGGGCGGCGCCGAGGACAGCATCAAGCGTGTCGGCGCGCGGATATCCGTCCGGCAGGCCGACCGGGTAGACGTGACCACCTTGCGGCAACCAAAACCGCACCAATACGCTCAGCCCGTCAAGTGAGCAATGCGCCCGAGGAGAACAGGACTACTTGTGAGCGATATCCCGCCCGATCTGCACTACACCGCCGAACACGAATGGGTTCGCCGAAGCGGTGAGGACACCGTGCGGGTCGGAATCACCGACTTTGCGCAGTCGGCGCTGGGTGACGTGGTCTTCGTTCAACTCCCCGAGGTCGGGACCGAACTGACCGGGGGGGAATCCTTCGGCGAGGTCGAGTCGACCAAATCGGTGTCCGACCTGTACGCCCCGCTGTCGGGCACGGTGTCCGCGGTCAACGCCGAGTTGGAGGGCAGCCCGCAGCTGGTCAACTCCGACCCGTACGGGGCCGGGTGGCTGCTCGATGTCCGGGTCTCCGATGTCAGCGGCCTGGAGTCGGCCATTTCGTCGCTGCTCGACGCCGAGGCCTACCGCGGAACGTTGACCGAATGACGATTGCTAATGTGCCTGCCAGCCCCGCGCGGCGGCGCGAGCGGTGCGGCGGGCCGGCGGGGGAGAGGCGGGCAATCGGTCTCCCGATCATCGGGTGGGGGGCACATTGCAGACCTATGCGCGGTACCGTCGACTCATCGACACCTGAAGGCAGCAGTCGTAGTAATCGGCAGTACCGGGCGATGAAACCCAGCGAGCAGCCGGCCGAGCGGCCCGGTCAGACAACGCCACAGCGGCCAGTGAGGAGCAGCGCGTGACGGACATGGACAACGACCAGACCTCTGACGAAGTCACGGTGGAGACGACCTCGGTCTTCCGCGCCGACTTCCTCAACGAACTGGACGCTCCCGCGCAGGCGGGCACCGAGAGTTCGGTGTCGGGGGTCGAAGGCCTCCCGGCCGGCTCGGCGCTGCTGGTCGTCAAACGGGGACCCAACGCCGGGTCGCGCTTCCTGCTCGACCAGCCCATCACCTCAGCCGGTCGGCACCCCGACAGCGACATCTTCCTCGACGACGTCACCGTCAGCCGCCGGCACGCCGAATTCAGGTTGGAAAACAACGAATTCAACGTGGTGGATGTCGGTAGCCTCAATGGCACCTACGTCAACCGGGAGCCCGTCGACTCGGCGGTGCTCGCCAACGGCGACGAGGTGCAGATCGGCAAGTTCCGCTTGGTGTTTCTGACCGGGCCCAAGCAGGGTGAGGATGGAGGATCCGGAGGCTAGTGAGCGCACCCGATAGCCCGGCGCTGGCCGGGATGTCGATTGGGGCGGTCCTGGAACTGTTGAGGCCGGACTTTCCCGATGTCACGATCTCCAAGATCCGCTTCTTGGAGGCCGAAGGACTGGTGACGCCGCAGCGTGCCGCGTCCGGCTATCGGAGATTCACCGCGTATGACTGCGCCCGGTTGCGGTTCATCCTTACCGCGCAGCGCGACCACTACCTGCCGCTGAAAGTCATCCGGGCGCAACTGGACGCCCAGCCCGACGGCGAGCTGCCGCCGTTCGGTTCGCCCTACGCCGCACCGCGGCTGGTGTCGGTGGCGGGGGTCGGGGAGTCCGGCGCCGAGGCCGGCTCCGGATCCGACACGGCCGCGGTCGCGCCCTCGAGCGTCCGGCTGAGTCGCGAAGACCTGCTGCAGCGCTCCGGGGTGGACGACGCGCTGTTGACGTCGCTGCTCAAGGCCGGGGTGATCACCACCGGCCCGGGCGGCTTCTTCGACGAGCACGCCGTCGTGATCCTGCAGTGCGCGCGGGCGCTGTCGGAATACGGTGTGGAGCCGCGTCATCTGCGCGCTTTCCGCTCGGCGGCCGACCGGCAATCGGACCTGATCGCCCAAATCGCCGGGCCGGTAGTCAAAGCCGACAAGGCCGGCGCCCGGGACCGCGCCGACGACCTGGCCCGCGAGGTGGCGGCGCTCGCCATCACGCTGCACACGTCGCTGATCAAATCCGCCGTTCGCGACGTTCTGCATCGCTGAGGACTAGACTTCGTCGAGAGCTTGGTTTTCAGCGGCACAGCGAAAATTCGGCGTCGTCGTTGCGCCAAGAACCGACACGGCAGCATATGCGGAGGGCAGACACAAATGGGTGAAGTTCGTGTTGTCGGCATTCGCGTGGAGCAGCCGCAGAACCAGCCGGTGCTGTTGCTGCGCGAAACCGACGGCGACCGATACCTGCCGATCTGGATCGGTCAATCCGAGGCTGCCGCCATCGCGCTCGAGCAGCAGGGCGTCGAGCCGCCCCGCCCGCTGACACACGATCTGATCAGGGATGTGATTGCCGCGCTTGGTCATTCGCTGAAAGAGGTGCGGATTGTCGACCTGCAAGAGGGCACCTTCTACGCCGACCTGGTCTTCGACCGCAACATCACCGTGTCGGCGCGGCCCTCGGATTCGGTGGCGATAGCGCTGCGCGTCGGCGTTCCCATCTACGTTGAGGAGGCGGTGCTGGCCCAGGCCGGCCTGCTCATCCCCGACGAGAGCGACGAAGAGGGCGGCACGGCCGTCCGTGAGGACGAGGTGGAGAAGTTCAAGGAGTTTCTCGACAGCGTGTCCCCCGACGATTTCAAGGCCACGTAGGCGCTTTGGGGCGCTTTGGGGCGCTCGGAGGGGCGGTTTTCGGGCCGGTTCCAGCGGGCTTCGCGCTGCCGGCGGTCGCGTACTACCCTGGACACCGATATCACGGATGCGTCTCAACTAGCACCGGGATGTCGACACGCCTGGCGGATAGCGCCCTCACTTAGCCCGGCGGCGGCCATACTTTGATCACGACTTAAGGGCGCGGTAGCTATCGAAGCGCGTAAGCTCTCTAGCACTCGGGCCTGAAGCAAACGTGGCTGCGACGCGGCCAGTGACGCAGCTGGAAAACGAGAGCGCGATCGGCGAGAGGAAGCCCCGTGAGCGAGCAGCCACGCCAAGAACAGCTGGACCTAGCCGAGCACGCGAGCGCCGCGCCGGAAGCACCCGTCCAACCCGGATTGTTTCCCGACGACTCCGTGCCGGACGAGCTGGTCGGGTACCGCGGCCCGAGCGCCTGCCAGATCGCCGGCATCACCTACCGCCAGCTGGACTACTGGGCGCGCACCTCGTTGGTGGTGCCGTCGATCCGCAGCGCGGCCGGCTCGGGCAGCCAGCGGCTCTACTCCTTCAAGGACATCCTGGTTCTCAAGATCGTCAAGCGGCTGCTCGACACCGGCATCTCGCTGCACAACATCAGGGTCGCGGTCGACCACCTGCGCCAGCGCGGCGTGCAGGACTTGGCCAACATCACGTTGTTCTCCGACGGCACCACGGTTTACGAGTGCACGTCCGCCGAAGAGGTCGTCGACCTGCTGCAGGGCGGGCAGGGCGTGTTCGGCATCGCCGTGTCCGGCGCCATGCGCGAGCTGACCGGGGTGATCGCCGACTTCCCCGGCGAGCGGGCCGACGGGGGCGAATCGATCGCCGCCCCGGAAGACGAGCTGGCGTCCCGTCGCAAAGACCGGGCCCGCAAGATCGGCTAGCTTTCCCCGCCGCGAACGTCCCCTTTCTGTGCGCCCGTAGCGGCGTGTCCTGTACCGACACGGTCGCTCGCGGCCGGGGTAAACTGGCTGACGCATCGCACTCGTGCGGGAGAGATCCGTGACGGCCAGTCACGGGCGCCGAAGGAGCAACACCTCTCCGCTAACCTCTCAGGCACCCGGACCGCGCGCGTTGACGATGCCTCTGGAAAGCGGTGACGACCCCAGCTGGTCAGCACCCGCCGATGGGGAAAGGCGCCCGGACACCAGCCGGCGCCGAATCTCTCAGGCGCCCGGCGAACGGGTGAAGACAGAGGGAGAGGACCGCTAGTCCTCTGCCCTTGTCGATGCCACACCCAGGAGTTTCGCCAGTGCCCGATCAAGCAACTTTCGCAGCCCGCCACATCGGCCCGGACGCCCAGGCCGTCGCGGCCATGCTGGCCGTCATCGGGGTCGACTCGCTCGACCAACTGGCCGCCAAGGCCGTCCCGGCGGGCATCCTCGACAAGTTGAACGGCGGCGGTGTGGCACCCGGGCTGGACCAATTGCCGCCGGCCGTCACCGAGAGCGAGGCGCTGGCCGAGCTGCGGGCGATGGCCGAGGACAACACGGTGGCCGTCTCGATGATCGGGCAGGGCTACTACGACACCCTCACCCCGCCGGTGCTGCTGCGCAACGTGCTGGAGAACCCGGCCTGGTACACCGCCTACACGCCGTATCAGCCCGAAATCAGCCAGGGCCGGCTGGAGGCGTTGCTGAATTTCCAGACGATGGTGGCCGACCTGACCGGTCTGGAGGTCGCCAACGCTTCGATGCTCGACGAGGGAACCGCGGCCGCCGAGGCCATGACGCTGATGCACCGCGCGACCCGGGGCACGTCGAACCGGCTCGCGGTCGACACCGACCTGTTCGCCCAGACCGCCGCCGTGCTGGCGACGCGGGCCCGGCCGCTGGGCATCGAGATCGTCACCGCCGACCTGCGGGACGGCCTGCCCGAGGGCGAGTTCTTCGGCGTCATCACCCAGCTGCCCGGGGCCAGCGGCCGGATCACCGACTGGGCGGCCCTGGTCCAGCAGGCGCACGATCGCGGCGCGCTGGTCGCCGTCGGCGCCGACCTGCTGGCATGCACCCTGATCACCCCGCCCGGCGACATCGGTGCCGACGTCGCGTTCGGCACCACCCAACGATTCGGTGTGCCAATGGGATTCGGCGGTCCGCATGCCGGATACCTGTCGGTGCACGCCAAGCATGCCCGCCAACTGCCGGGCCGGCTGGTCGGCGTGTCGATGGACGCCGACGGGTCGCCGGCCTACCGGCTGGCGCTGCAGACCCGCGAGCAGCACATCCGCCGCGACAAGGCGACCAGCAACATCTGCACCGCGCAGGTGCTGCTGGCGGTGATGGCCGCCATGTACGCCAGCTACCACGGCGCCGACGGGCTGGCCGCGATCGCCCGCCGGGTGCACGCCCGCGCCGAGGCCATCGCCGCCACGCTGGGCTCGGCGGCCGACACCGCGCTGGTGCACGACACGTTCTTCGACACCGTCCTGGCTCGGGTTCCCGGCCGCGCCGACGAGGTGGTCGCCGCGGCCAAAGCCAACGGTGTCAACGTGTGGCGCGTCGACGCCGACCACGTGTCGGTGGCCTGCGACGAGGCCACCACGGATGCCCACGTGGCGGCGGTGCTGGACGCCTTCGGCGTGGCTCGAGCGGCCGAGCCGGTCGCCGGCAATATCCGGGACATCGCGACCCGCACCTCGGAGTTCCTGACCCATCCCGCGTTCACCCAGTACCGCACCGAGACAGCGATGATGCGCTACCTGCGCACCCTGGCGGACAAAGACATCGCGTTGGACCGCAGCATGATTCCGCTCGGCTCCTGCACGATGAAACTGAACGCCGCCGCGGAGATGGAACCCATCACCTGGCCCGAGTTCGCCCGCCAGCACCCGTTCGCGCCCGCCTCGGACACCCGCGGGCTGCGAAGGCTGATCGGCGACCTGGAGAGCTGGCTGGTGCAGATCACCGGGTACGACGCCGTGTCGCTGCAGCCCAACGCCGGCTCGCAGGGCGAGTACGCCGGGCTGCTGGCCATCCACGACTACCACGCCAGCCGCGGCGAGCCGCACCGCAACATCTGCCTGATCCCGTCCAGCGCGCACGGCACCAACGCGGCGTCGGCGGCGCTGGCCGGCATGCGGGTGGTGGTGGTGGCGTGCCACGACAACGGGGACGTCGACCTCGACGACCTGCGCGCCAAGGTGGCCCAGCACGGCGACGAGTTGTCGACGCTGATGATCACCTACCCGTCCACTCACGGTGTGTACGAGCACGACATCGCCGACATCTGCGCGGCCGTCCACGACGCCGGCGGCCAGGTGTACGTCGACGGCGCCAACCTCAACGCGCTGGTCGGCCTGGCCCGGCCGGGGAAGTTCGGCGGCGACGTCAGCCACCTGAACCTGCACAAGACGTTCTGCATCCCGCACGGCGGCGGGGGACCCGGAGTGGGACCCGTGGCGGTGCGCGCCCACCTCGCCCCGTTCCTGCCGGGACACCCGCACGCCCCCGAGTTGCCGCAGGGCCATCCCGTGTCGTCGGCGCCCTACGGCTCCGCCTCGATCCTGCCGATCAGCTGGGCCTACATCAGGATGATGGGCCCCGACGGCCTGCGTGCGGCGTCGCTGACCGCGATCGCGTCGGCCAACTACATCGCCCGCCGGCTCGACGAGTACTTCCCGGTGCTCTACACCGGGGAGAACGGCATGGTCGCCCACGAGTGCATCCTGGATCTGCGGCCGATCACCAAGTCGACGGGGGTGACCGTCGACGACGTGGCGAAACGCCTGGCAGACTACGGCTTTCACGCGCCGACAATGAGTTTCCCGGTGGCCGGCACGCTGATGGTCGAGCCCACTGAGAGCGAGACCCTGACCGAGGTCGACGCCTTCTGCGAAGCGATGATCGCCATCCGCGGTGAGATCGACCGGGTCGGCGCCGGGGAGTGGCCGGTGGACGACAACCCGCTGCGGGGCGCCCCGCACACCGCCGAGTGCCTGCTGGTCGCCGATTGGCAGCACCCGTACACCCGCGAAGAGGCCGCCTATCCACTCGGCAAGAACTTCCGGCCGAAGGTGTGGCCGCCGGTGCGGCGCATCGACGGGGCCTACGGCGACCGCCACCTGGTCTGCTCGTGCCCGCCGGTGGAGGCGTTCGCCTAGGTGTGTGACTGACGGTGGCCGGTGACAGGCTGAGCTTTGGTCTTTTGTAGCAGTCTTTCGTAGGGGGTTTGGCCGCCGAGGCCGCCATGGGGACGGTTCTCTTGGGCTCGCGGCCTGAGTCGCGGTAGTGTCCCGGTGTTTCCGCAGTTCGCGCGGCTGGCTGCTGAAGAATA
>NZ_MVIJ01000069.1 GCF_002086735.1 Mycobacterium scrofulaceum
CCCCCGCCCTATCCCGCCCCGGACCCCTTCGAGCCGTTCGCGATCGCCGCGGTCGAGCTGGCCGGCGAGGGGTTGATCGTGCTGGGCAAGGTCGTCGAGGGCACGCTGGCCGACGATCTGAAGGTCGGCATGGAGATGGAGCTGACCACGATGCGGCTCTATACCGACGACGACGGCGTGGAGCGGATCGTGCACGCGTGGAGGATCGCATCATGAGTACGCCTGAGCCGCTCTACATCCTCGGCGCCGGAATGCACCCGTGGGGCAAGTGGGGCCGCGACTTCACCGAGTACGGCGTGGTGGCCGCGCGCGCCGCGCTGGCCGAGGCCGGCCTGGACTGGACGCAGATCCAGCTGGTCGCCGGCGCGGACACCATCCGCAACGGGTATCCCGGGTTCATCGCCGGGTCGACGTTCGCCCAGAAGCTGGGCTGGAACGGCGTGCCGGTCAGCTCCAGCTACGCCGCGTGCGCCAGCGGTTCGCAGGCGCTGCAGAGCGCGCGGGCGCAGATCCTGGCCGGCTTCTGCGACGTCGCGCTGGTGATCGGCGCGGACACCACCCCGAAGGGCGCGTTCGCGCCCGTCGGCGGGGAACGCAGGAACGACCCGGACTGGCAGCGGTTCCACCTGATCGGCGCGATGAACCCGGTGTACTTCGCGCTGCTGGCGCGCCGCCGGATGGACCTCTACGGCGCGACGCCTGAGGACTTCGCCCAGGTGAAGGTGAAGAACTCGCGGCACGGCCTGCAGAACCCGAACGCCCGCTACCGCAAGGAGGCCTCGGCCGACGACGTGTTCGCCAGCCCGGTGGTGGCCGACCCGTTGCGGCAGCTCGACATCTGCGCCACCTCCGACGGCGCGGCGGCGCTGATCGTGGCCAGCGCCGAGTTCGCCCGCAAGCACCTCGGCTCGCTCGACGGCGTGCCGTCGGTGCGCGCGGTCAGCACGGTGACCCCCCGCTACCCGCAGCACCTGCCCGAATTGCCGGACATCGCAACGGATTCCACCGCCGCGGTGCCCGCGCCCGGCCGGGTGTTCAAGGATCAGATCCTGGACGCGGCCTACGCCGAGGCGGGCATCGGCCCCGAGGACGTCAGCCTGGCCGAGGTGTACGACCTGTCCACCGCGCTCGAGCTCGACTGGTACGAGCACCTCGGGCTGTGCCCCAAGGGTGAGGCCGAGGCGCTGCTGCGCAGCGGCGCCACCACCATCGGCGGCAAGGTCCCGGTCAACCCGTCGGGCGGGCTGGCCTGCTTCGGGGAGGCCATCCCCGCGCAGGCCATCGCGCAGGTCTGCGAGCTGACCTGGCAGCTGCGCGGCCAGGCGACCGGCCGGCAGGTGGAGAACGCCACGGTCGGCGTCACCGCCAACCAGGGCCTGTTCGGGCACGGCTCGTCGGTGATCGTGGCGCGGTAACCGAGTCGCGGGTGCGCCCAGGGCGTCGCGGGTGCGCCCAGGGCGGGGATTTGGCGGATTTACCGCCCTGGGCTCCCACTCGACGCCGTCAGCGCACACTCAAGCTCGGGAGCTGCCGGCCAAGGCGGCCGCCCGGAGGCGGCGCCGCTCGGCGGCGCTTCACTCGTCGGGGGCGTCCAGGGTTTCCAGGACGACTTCGGCGACCCGCTTCATCGTGGTCCGCCGGTCCATCGCGGCGCGCTGAATCCACTTGAACGCCTCGGGCTCGGTCATGCCCTGCTTGGTCTGCAGCAGGCCCTTGGCGCGCTCGACGAGCTTGCGGGTCTCCAGCCGCTCGGAGAGCGTCGCCACCTCGCGTTCCAGCTCGCTGATCTCGCTGAAGCGGCTGACCGCCAACTCGATCGCCGGAATCAGGTCGCTGATCGTGAAGGGCTTCACGAGGTAGGCCATGGCCCCGGCGTCGCGGGCGCGCTCGACCAGGTCGCGCTGGCTGAATGCCGTCAGCACCACGATCGGGGCGATGCGTTTGGCGGCGATCTCGGAGGCCGCGTCGATCCCGTCCCGGCGCGGCATCTTCACGTCCATGATCACCAGGTCGGGCCGATGCTGTTCGGCCAACTCCACGGCTTCCTGGCCGTCGCCGGCCTCACCGACGATCTCGTAACCCTCCTCTCGCAGCATCTCGGCGAGGTCCAGTCGGATGAGCGCTTCGTCTTCCGCGATCAGGACCCGGCGCGGCACAGCGGCGTCGGTGTCGGTCGTGGGGCCTGTCATGACGGACATTGTCTCGTGAACGTCCGAGACCAGCGACCTCGGGGCGGTGAGACGGGCGAATACACCGAATCCTCTATGGTGGGAGGCTGCCTCTAACGTAGGAGGCCGGCAAGCCCTCGTATCCCAACTGGCAGAGGAAACGGACTCAAAACCCGTCCAGTGTGGGTTCGAATCCCACCGAGGGCACCACAGCGGCCGTTGATCCCGTGGCGGCTGGGCGCCCGCCGCTGAAGCCACCGGACAGGTCGTGAACCGGACCCAATGTTTGCAGATCCGAGCAAATACATGCCAAAGGTATGACAACTCCCGATCTAATAAACTTTGCGCTTCAGAAACCGCGTGGCATTAACAAAAGCTCAACGGATATGCAATGAATTCATTCGGGATTTTGTCGCCGGGGGTAGCGCCCGGGCGCCAAAACAACTAACGCCCGCGGGCCACGGCCCTGATGGCCCATCCATGACTTCCGGCAACGCCCGGTTGGCACTGACCGGACGGCGCCGGTCGGTTCAGTCTCCGAAGGACCGGGTGATGCAGATCTGGTCGGAGGCAGAGACATTCAGCCCCGTGGCATCGTTTCCGATGGTGTCGCCGGCGACCCGCAGTAGCCAACCCGGCTCCCCACAGGCGGCGCCACAGCCGTCCATGAGCATGGCGGCGAGGAAAAGCATTGACGCGAGAATGAATCGCTTGAGAACCGCCATCAGGCACCCCTTAGTCGAGGCGAACACGTGTCCAACAGTCCTGTCAAACGGGTCTGTGAATAGCCCGTACGAACCATTCGCAAACCCGATCACAACCCGATAACAAGAACTGTTATCAGACTCGGTTCCTTATGGGAAGCGAAAACGGCAAATTCAATAGAGCTCCGGCGAGTCCGCTGCTCAGCGGTTAGGCTTGCGGCGTGGCGGCTAAGAAGTGCGGCGCCCCACCCGTGTCAGACGGCTCGTCGAAACGCCCGGACTGCGTGGCCGCGGTTCGGGCGCAGACGCGCGACCGCAATCAGCACTACGCCGCCAGCGCCGCGCGCCGCGCCCGAGTCCTCACCATCACCGCGTGGCTCGCCGTGATGGTCAGCGTCAGCTTTGTGCTCGTGCAGATCCTGGGCGGAACGTGGCTGTGGCAGGTCAGCTCGATCAACGTCCTCGGTGCCATGATCTTCGCGGCAGTCCCGTGGCTGCAGCGATTCGGCGAACTGGTTGCACCGCTTACCTTCATGGGCGCGGCCTACGTCTCCGTGTTCGCCAGTTGCCTGGACGTCGGCACCGGGTCCGGCGCCGAGTTCTTCTTCCTGGTGGGCGCCTGCATCGTCGTGCTGTTGCTGGGCATCGAACACATCGTTCTGGCGTCCGCGCTGGCCGCCGTCGCCGCCGGCCTCATCATCGCGGTCGAGTTCCTGATCCCCCGCGACACCGGGCTGCAGCCGGCCTGGGCCCAGTCGACGGGCTTTGTCGTGACGGCGGTCTCCAGCGTGGTGATGGTGGTGGTGACGGTGTGGTTCGCCCTGCGTGACACGGCGCGCGCCGAAGCCGTGATGGAGGCGCAGTACGAGCGCTCGGAGGCGCTGTTGGCCAACATGTTGCCGGCCAGCATCGCCGAGCGGCTCAAGGAACCGGACCGCAGCGTGATCGCCGACAAGTACGACGTCGCCTCCGTCCTGTTCGCCGACATCGTCGGATTCACCGAGCGGGCCAGCAGCACGGCGCCGGCCGACCTGGTGCGCTTCCTCGACCGGTTGTACAGCGCCTTCGACGCGCTGGTGGACAAGCACGGACTCGAGAAGATCAAAGTCAGCGGCGACTCCTACATGGTGGTCAGTGGGGTTCCGCGCCCCCGGCCCGACCACGCGCAGGCCCTGGCGGACTTCGCGCTCGACATGGCCAATGTTGCGGCCGGACTGCAGGATCCGCACGGCAACGCGGTTCCGCTGCGAGTGGGCATGGCGTGCGGGCCGGTGGTCGCCGGCGTCGTGGGCTCCCGCCGCTTCTTCTACGACGTGTGGGGCGACGCGGTCAACGTCGCGTCCCGGATGGAATCGACCGACTCGGTGGGCCGAATTCAGGTGCCCGAGGCCATGTACGAGCGCCTCAAGGGCGACTTCGTGCTGCAGGAGCGCGGCCACATCGACGTCAAAGGCAAGGGCCTCATGCGCACCTGGTATCTGATCGGGCGCAAGGCCACCGAGGAAGCCACCGATCGGCTGACCGAGGATTCCCGCACCGCCCACGTGTAGCCAAAGTGCCCTATACCACGGGCGACGTTTGTGTCAGACTGCGGCCATGCAAACCACACCTGGACCTTCCCCCGCTCCAAGTTTGTTGCCGCATCTATGGAAATCGACCCTGCTCTCGGGACTGCTGTCGCTCGCGCTCGGCGTGTTGGTGCTGGCGTGGCCCGGGATATCGATCGTGGTCGCAGCGACCGCGTTCGGCATCTATCTGCTGATCACCGGCGCCGCGCAGGTGTTCTTCGCTTTCAGCCTGCATGTCTCTGCGGGAAGCCGGATCCTGCTGTTCATCAGCGGCGCGGCGTCACTCATCCTGGCGTTGTTGGCGTTTCGCCATTTCGGTCAGGGTTACGCAATCCTGTTGCTGGCCATCTGGATTGGCATCGGATTCATCTTCCGCGGCGTCGGCACGACGGTGTCGGCCATCCAGGATCCGCAGCTGCCCGGGCGGGGTTGGGCGATCTTCATCGGCGTGGTCAGCCTGCTGGCGGGCATCGTCGTCCTGGCGTCGCCGCTCGAATCGATCGTCACGCTGGCGCTCGTGGTCGGGGTCTGGTTCGTGGTCCTCGGCATCTTCGAGATCGTCTCGTCCTTCGGCATCCGCAAGGCGTCCCAGACGCTCACCGGGTGAGCCCCCACTAGCGTCGAGGCCCACGTTGCTACTACACTGCGTAGTAGCCGTGGGCATGGCCCCGAGCACTTGGGAGATGACGGATGAATGTCGTCGATATTTCGCGGTGGCAGTTCGGTATTACGACCGTCTACCACTTCATCTTCGTGCCGCTCACGATCGGCCTGGCGCCCCTGCTCGCCGTCATGCAGACGGTGTGGGTGGCCACCGGCAACACCGCCTGGTACCGCCTCACCAAGTTCTTCGGCAAGTTGTTCCTGATCAACTTCGCCATCGGCGTGGCGACCGGCATCGTCCAGGAATTCCAGTTCGGGATGAACTGGTCGGAGTACTCGCGGTTCGTCGGCGACATCTTCGGCGCGCCACTGGCCATGGAGGGGTTGTTCGCGTTCTTCTTCGAATCCACCTTCATCGGCCTGTGGATCTTCGGCTGGAGCCGGCTGCCGAAACTGATCCACCTGGCGTGCATCTGGATCGTCGCCTTCGGCGTGAACGCATCGGCGTTCTTCATCATCGTGGCGAACTCGTTCATGCAGCACCCGGTGGGGGCCCACTACAACCCGGCCACGCATCGCGCCGAGTTGGACAGCATCGGCGCGCTGCTGAGCAATAACACCGCGCGAGCGGCGTTTACACACGTCGTGACGGGCTCGCTGGTGACCGCCGGGACGTTCGTCGCGGCGATCAGCGCGTGGTTCCTGGTCCGGTCGCGCAACGCCGCGGCAGCCACCCCCGCCGCGGAATCGGACGCCCGCACCATGTTTCGCCCCGCCGCCATCCTGGGGTGCTGGGTGGTCCTGCTGGCGGCGGTTGGCCTGTTCTTCACCGGCGACCGTCAGGGCAAGCTGATGTTCGTCCAGCAACCGATGAAGATGGCGTCGGCCGAGACGTTGTGCGACACCCAAACCGATCCCGACTTCTCCGTCCTGACGGTGGGCCGGCACAACAACTGTGACGGCGTCAAGGGCGTCATCCAGGTGCCCTACGTGCTGCCGTTCCTTGCCGACGGCCGGATCAGCGACGTCACCCTGCAGGGCGTGCGCGACATCCAGCGCGACTACGAGCAGCGTTTCGGCCCGAACGACTACCGGCCCAACATGTTCGTCACCTACTGGTCTTTCCGCGCGATGATCGGGTTCCTGGCCATCCCGTTGCTGTTCGCGGTGGCGGCGTTGTGGCTCACCCGCCGTGGTCGGATTCCCAACCAGCGATGGTTCTCCTGGTTCGCGTTGCTGACCATTCCCACGCCGTTTCTGGCCAACATCTCCGGCTGGGTGTTCACCGAGATGGGGCGCCAGCCGTGGATCGTCGCGCCGAATCCCACTGGGGACCAACAGGTTCGGTTCACGGTTCACGAAGCCGTCTCCCACCACGCTTCCGGGATCGTCGTCACGTCGCTGGTGACCTTCACCCTGGTTTACGCGGTGCTGGCGGTGATCTGGTTCTTCCTGCTCAAGCGCTACATCACCGAAGGGCCGCTGGAGCACGACGCCGAACCTGCGCCGCCCCAGACACCCAGCGACGACGAGGTAGCACCGCTGTCGTTCGCCTATTAGGGCCCACCCCGGAAAGGAGCTGACCGATGGGACTTCAACAGTTCTGGTTCGGCGTCATCGGACTGCTGTTTCTTGGCTTCTTCGTTTTGGAGGGCTTCGACTTCGGCGTCGGCATGTTGATGGAACCACTCGCCCGGGTCGGCATCGGGGAGCCCGAACCGCTGCGCCGCACCGCACTGAACACCATCGGACCGGTCTGGGACGGCAACGAGGTCTGGCTGATCGTCGGTGGCGCAGCCATGTTCGCGGCCTTCCCCGGCTGGTACGCCACGGTGTTCTCGACGCTGTACCTGCCGCTGCTGGCCATCCTGTTCGGCATGATCCTGCGGGCCGTGGCGATCGAATGGCGCGGCAAGATCGACGACACCAAGTGGCGCGGCTGGGCCGACTTCGGCATCGCGGCCGGGTCGTGGCTGCCGGCGGTGTTGTGGGGCGTGGCGTTCGCCATCCTGGTCCGCGGGTTGCCCGTGGACGCCGCCGGACAGGTGCACCTGAGCATCACCGACGTGCTCAACGCCTACACGCTGCTGGGCGGCCTGGCCACCGCCGGCCTGTTCCTGTTGTACGGCGCGGTGTTCATCGCGCTCAAGACATCCGGCGCCATCCGCGACGACGCCTACCGATTCGCCGTGTGGCTGTCGCTGCCGGTGACCGCTCTCGTCGCGGGCTTCGGGCTGTGGACCCAGCTGGCGTACGGAAAGAACTGGACGTGGCTGGTGCTGGCCGTCGCGGTGGTGGCGCAACTGGCGGCGGTGCTGCTGGTGTGGCGGCGCGCCTCGGACGGCTGGGCGTTCGCCTGCACGGCGATAGTCGTTGCCGCCGTGGTGATCCTGTTGTTCGGCTCGCTCTACCCGAACCTGGTGCCCTCGACGCTCGACAAGCAGTGGAGCCTGACGATCTACAACGCCTCGTCGACCCACTACACGCTCAAGGTCATGACGTGGGTGACGGTGATCATGGCTCCCCTGACGGTCGTCTACCAAGCCTGGACCTATTGGGTGTTCCGCAAACGCATCTCGGCGGACCGGATACCGGCGCCCATCGGTCTGGCGAGGCGCGCGTCCTGAGCGCAACCGACTCACGAGCGCGGGGTCCCCTGGACCCGCGACTGTGGCGGGCATCGGCGGCGGTGCGCCGCTACCTGATCTCGACGGTGCTGTGCGGGGTGGTGATTTCCGGCTGCGCGATCGGCTCGGCGATCGTGCTGGCCGGGGTGGTCGCCCGCGCCGTAGGCGATCACCCCCCGCACGGCCTCGCCGCCTGGCGTGCGCCACTGTCGATCCTATTGGCACTGTGGATGATTCGGACGTCGGCGCACTGGCTTCAGGCGCGGTTGGGTCAACGCGGCGCCAGCGCGGTCGTCGCCGACCTTTCCGGGCAGGTGCTGACGGCGGTGACCGCGCGCCAACCCGGTGAGCTCGCGGCCCAACGGGATGCGGCCGCGTTGGTGGTCACCCGGGGCCTCGACGGCCTGCGCCCGTACTTCACCGGGTACCTGCCCGCGCTGCTGCTGGCCGCCATCCTCACGCCGGCGACCGTCGCCGTCATCGCGGTCTACGACCTGAAATCGACGGCGATCGTGGCCATCACCCTGCCCCTCATACCGGTTTTCATGGTGTTGATCGGCCTGGCGACCGCCGACCGGTCGGCGGCGGCGCTGGCCGCCATGACGACTCTGCAGGGGCGGTTGCTCGATCTGATCGCCGGCATCCCCACGCTGCGGGCGCTGGGCCGCGGGCGGGGCCCGGAGCGCCGCATCGCCGAACTCGCCGACGCGCACCGCCGCTCGGCCATGGCGACGCTGCGGATCGCCTTCCTGTCCGCGCTGGTGCTGGAATTGCTCGCGACGCTGGGCGTGGCCCTGATCGCCGTGGGGATCGGTCTGCGCCTGGTGTTCGGCGAGATGACGCTGGCGACCGGCCTGACGGTGCTGTTGCTGGCCCCCGACGTCTACTGGCCGCTGCGCCGGATCGGTGTGGAATTCCATGCGGCGCAAGACGGAAGGGCCGCCGCCGACCAGGCCTTCGCCCTCATCGGGGGATCCAGCCACCCGAAGGTGCACGGCCGGACGGTCAGCGCCCGCGGGGCGCGGATCCGCCTCGAGGGGCTCAGCGTCGCCGGCCGCGACGGCCACGCGCCGAGCGACCTCACGGCGATCGTGGAGCCGGGCTCGGTGACGGTGCTGACCGGGCGCAACGGCGCCGGCAAGAGCACGGCCCTGCAGGCGATCATCGGCCTCACCGTGCCGTCGTCGGGCCGTGTCACCGTGGCCGGCGTCGACGTCACCGACCTGGAGCCGGCCGCCTGGTGGCGGCAGCTGTCCTGGCTTGCGCAGCGTCCGGTGCTCGTCCCGGGGACGGTCCGGGACAACCTGGCGCTGTTCGGCGCCCTGGACGACCTGCAGACCGCTTGCGCGGCAGCAGATTTCGATACGGTGCTGGCCGATCTACCCGACGGGCTGGACACCGTGCTCGGTCGCGGCGGCGCCGGCCTGTCGCTGGGCCAGCGGCAGCGGCTGGGCCTCGCCCGCGCGCTCGGGTCCTCCGCGCCGGTGCTGTTGCTCGACGAGCCCACCGCGCACCTGGACGCCCGCGCCGAGCAACGCGTGTTGCGCGCGATCGCCGAGCGCGCCCGGGCGGGCGCCACCGTGGTCGTCGTCGGGCACCGCGCGCCGGTCCTGGCCATCGGCGACCGGGTGGTCGAGGTGTCCGCCGACGCTGGAGCGCGCTATGCGCCGGTCTGATCCCCTCCTGGCCGCCGTGCCGCTGCTCCTGCGCCCACGGCTCCCCCGCATCGCGGCGGCCATCGCGCTGGGCGTGTTGTCGCTGGGCAGCGCGCTCGCGCTGGCCGGCGTCTCGGCCTGGCTGATCACCCGGGCCTGGCAGATGCCGCCGGTGCTCGACCTGTCGGTCGCGGCCGTCGCCGTGCGCGCGTTCGCGATCTCGCGCGGCGTGCTGCACTACTGCGAACGACTGGTCACCCACGACGCCGCACTCCGCGCGGCCGGCAGCGCCCGCGCGGGGATCTATCGGCGGCTGGCCCAGGGGCCGGCGGAGACCGTCGTGCGCCTGCACAGCGGTGAACTCGTCAGCCGGGTGGGATCCGACGTCGACGAACTGGCCAACGTGCTGGTGCGGGCCGTGGTGCCGATCGGCGTGGCGGCCGTGCTGGGGATGGCGGCGACCGCGGTGGTCGCGGCCATCTCGGTGCCGGCCGCCGTGGTGCTGGCGGCCTGCCTGCTGGTGGCGGGCTTCGTCGCGCCGCGGCTCGCGGCCAGGGCCGCCACCAGACGGGAAGACGTTGCGCGGCAGCATCATTCGGAGCGTGACACGGCGTCGATGCTCGCGCTGGAACACGCGCCAGAGCTGCGCGTCGCCGGCCTGCTCCCCCACGTCATCGCCGAATCGCAACGCCGCCAACGCGCGTGGGGCGCCGCCCTCGACGATGCCGCCAGGCCGGCCGCCGTCGCCGAAGCCGTGCCCACCGCCGCGATCGGCGCCAGCGTGCTCGGCGCCGTGGTGGCCGGCATCGGGCTGGCACCCTCCGTCGCGCCCACCACGCTGGCGGTGCTGATGTTGTTGCCGCTGTCCGCGTTCGAGGCGATGACCCCGCTGCCCGGCGCCGCGGTCGCGCTGACGCGGTCCCGCATCGCCGCGCGCCGGCTGCTCGACCTGACGCAGACCGGCCGCCCGCATCGGCCCACGCCCTCGACTGTGCCCAAACCCCCGGGCGTCGGCCTACTGTCCGCCGACATCCGGTCCGGCCACGCCGGGGCGGCCCGGTCGCACCGCATCACGCTGGACCTGGCGCCCGGTGCCCGGCTCGCGGTCACCGGCGCCAGCGGTTCGGGCAAGACCACCCTGTTGATGACACTCGCCGGGCTGCTCCCCCCGCTGCAGGGGCGCGTGACGCTCGACGGCATCGAGCTGACGGACTTCGACGAAGCCGACTTGCGCCGCGCGGTCAGTTTTTTCGCCGAGGACGCGCACATCTTCGCCACCACCGTTCGGGACAATCTGCTGGTCGCGCGCGGAGACTGCCGGGACGCCGAGCTGACGCGGGCGCTGGACGCGGTCGGGCTCGGCGACTGGCTCGCCGCCCTGCCCCAGGGCCTGTCGACGGTGCTGACCGGGGGCGCGCAGGCGCTGTCGGGGGGCCAGCGCAGGCGGCTGCTGCTGGCGCGCGTGGCGCTCTCCCCCGCTGAGATCGTGCTGCTCGACGAGCCGACCGAACACCTGGACGCGGCCGACGCCGACCCCATGCTCCGCGACCTGTTGGGGGGAAATTCCGTGCTGATGCCCGCCGATCGGACGGTGGTGGTGGCCACCCATCACCTACCCGACGACCTGGGTTGCCGGGAACTGCGCATGGACGCGATCAGAGGTGTCGCCGGCGCGGCATGAACTCCAGCGACAGCAGCACGATCAGCAACTGGACGAGCTGGGTCATCGAGATCAGCGCGTAGCGCCGGGCGTCCAGCGCGTGGAACTTGCGCACGTACCGGTACAGCGACTCCAGCGCGATCAACGGGTCGAGGACATGGATCAATCGGTAGAAGACGCGCTGGGCGCGGTTGCGGTTCTTCTCGTCGAAGATTTCCGGGAACGCCGCGAATGCGAGCGAAAGACGTTGCGCCCCATTCTCTTTGCCGGCCATGATCATGTCGACGCTGAGCCGTTCGTCGATGCCGTTGGGGGCCCCGCGCCGGCGCCACGGCACGTCGAGGGTGATGTCGCTGCCGCCGCCGGCCGCCGCGTACCGGTGGAATCCCTGCACCGTGCCCGAGGCGTCCCTGGCGACGATCAGCTGGATGCCGGGGAACCGGCCCTCCAGCACGCCGTCGAGGTTCATGTGGAACCCGCGGTCGCTGCGGGCCCCCTTGCTCGACGCGCGCACCACCTCGGTCAGCTCGGCCAGCTGCTCATCGGTCAGTTCCTGCTCGGCGACGATCTCGGTGGTGACGCCGCAGTTGTGCGAGCGCTTCACCGCCTGCCGCAGGTTGCGGAACTTGCGTCCCACCATGTCGAAGCCGGTGACGTCGACCACCACGTCGCGCCCGATCGGCACCGCGCGCAACGACTGCCCGAGTACCGCGGCGTCGCTCCACAATCCGAGCCGCCGCTCGCCGCAACCCACCACCGCGATGCGCCAACCGTGCGTGTGGCACATGGCGGCGAAGTCGGCGACCAGCTCGGGGAAGCGGGCCTCGTCGCCGATCGGGTCGCCACTGACCACGGCGATGCCCAGGCGCGTCCGGTAGGCCAGCGCCGCGCCGCCGTCTGCGGTGAAGTGATAACTCTTGCCGGTCTGCATCGCGAACGGCGCCAGCGGGTCGTCCTCCGTGGCCTGGATCAGCGCCCAGACCCGGGGCAGGTCCCCGGGACGGGGATGCGAGGTCGTCGGCCACATCAGCACCATGCCGGAGCTCGCGATGACCAGGTCGCCGAGCAGATCGAAGGACAACAAATGCAGGCCCAGGCCCGCCAGCACGAACGAGGCGGCCGCGGCGGCGTGCAGGGCGGTCACCGGGCGGCCCAGGAAGATGCCGCGCGCGATCCACGCCACCGCCACCAACACCGTCAGCGACCAGGCCAACCGGTCGGTGTAGTGCCACGCGGGCTGGTGGTGGTGGCGAGCAACGATTTCCACCAGCCAGCAGGTGGCGCCGAACAGGGCCAACGCCCCGATCAGCCGGGCGGCCCGCGAATCGACGGAGACGACCACGCGTTCCCGGCCGCGAGCCTTCGCTGAGACGTCGACCAACGGCCCGCTCACACTCACCTCCCGATGCGCTGACGTTCCAGCTGGGCGGCTGGTTGCCGCCTCTGCACCGAATACCCGGCTGGTAGAAACTTACGCCCGGTCCCGGCCCTGCCGGACCGGATTCGCGGCGGTGTCCTGCGGGTATTCCGCCCTGTCTATCGGCGGGCGGGCGGAAAGTATTTCAGCACCCCTTCTTGGACCACCGTCGCGAGCAGCCGCCCGGCGCGGTCGAAGAAGTGGCCGGTGCCCAGCCCGCGCGAATCCGCGGCCACCGGTGACGACGTCGAATAGAGCACCCAGTCGTCGAAGTCGACCTGCCGGTGAAACCACACGGAATGGTTGGCGGAGGCGGCGAAGATGCGATCGAACCCCCATGACAAACCGTGGGTGGTGATCACCGAGTCCAGCACCGTGGTGTCCGAGGAATACACCATGGTCGCCGTGTGCAGGACCGGGTCATCGGGCATTTTGCCGCCCGCCTTCATCCACACCCGGTTGTGGGGCAGCCGGTCGCCCTTCTCGCGCATCACCCAGGCCGGGTCGTTGGTGTAGCGCCATTCGATCGGCTGCAGGGCGTTGACGAAGTGCGGCACGGTCTCCTCGTAACCGCGGAGCAGCTCACCGATGGGCGGCTGCGTTTCGGGCTCGCCCACCTGCGGCGGGTCGACCGCGTGCTCGAGGCCGCGGCCGCCGGACATGTACGAGATCATCGCCGAGGACAGCAGCGTGCCGTCCTGCACGGCGTCCACGCGCCGGTTGGCGAAGCGCCGCTCGTCGCGCAGCCGGGTGACGTGGAACTCGATGTCCTTGGCGGTGTCTCCGCCGTTGATGAAGTGCACGGACAGCGCGCTGGGCGGCAGGTCGTCGCGGACCAGCGTGCGGCTGCTCGCGACGAACGATTGCGCCATGAGCTGGCCACCGAACGTCCGCATCGGGTTCTTGCTGGGATGGGCCCCGACGAAGAGCTCGTCCGTGACGCGGTTGAGGTCGAGCGTCGCGAGCAATTCCTCGAAATCAGAATCGGTGTCGATCGCGGTCTCTCCTCCGGTCCCCTGGCTAGACGTCGTCCTCCCCGATCCGGTGGACGTGGATCAGGTTGGTCGACCCTACTGTGCCAGGCGGCGCGCCGGCCACGATCACCACCAGGTCGCCCCGCTTGTAGCGGCCGAGCTCCAGCAGCGACTTGTCGACCTGGCGGATCATGCCGTCGGTGGAGGTCATCATCGGGACGATGAACGTCTCGGTGCCCCAGGTCATGGCGAGCTGGCTGCGGACCTCAGGCCACGCGGTGAAGGCCAGCAACGGCAGCGGGGTGTGCAGGCGCGCCAGCCGCTTGACCGTGTCACCGGACTGGGTGAAGGCGACCAGCGCCTTGGCGTCCAAGCGCTCGCCGATGTCGCGGGCAGCGTAGGAGATCACTCCACGCTTGGTGCGCGGCACGTGCGTCAGCGGCGGAGCGGCGGTGGAGTTGTCCTCGACGGCGCAGATGATCCGCGACATAGTCCGCACGGCCGCCAGCGGGTATTTGCCCACCGAGGTCTCGCCGGACAGCATCACCGCGTCGGTGCCGTCGAGCACGGCGTTGGCGACGTCGGAGGCCTCCGCGCGCGTGGGCCGCGAGTTCTCGATCATCGAGTCGAGCATCTGGGTGGCCACGATGACGGGTTTGGCGTTCTCCCTGGCCATCTGGATGGCCCGCTTCTGCACCAGCGGCACCTCTTCGAGCGGCAACTCGACGCCCAGGTCGCCGCGGGCCACCATGATCGCGTCGAAGGCCAGCACGATCGCTTCCAGATTGTCGACGGCTTCGGGTTTTTCCAGCTTGGCGATCACCGGCACGCGCCTGCCGATCCGGTCCATCACCTCGTGCACCAACTCGACGTCGGAGGGCGAGCGCACGAACGACAGCGCGACGAGGTCGACACCGAGATCCAGCGCGAAGGTGAGGTCGTCGATGTCCTTCTCCGACAAGGCCGGTGCGGACACGTTCATGCCGGGCAGCGAGATGCCCTTGTTGTTGCTGACCGGGCCGCCCTCGACGACGGTGCAGATGACGTCGTCGCCGTCGATGCGTTCGACGACCAAGCCGACCTTGCCGTCGTCGACCAGCACCCGGTCACCGACCGTCGCGTCGGTGGCCAGCTTCTTGTAGGTGGTCGACACCCGGTCGTGGGTGCCTTCGCAGTCGGCGACGGTGATGCACACGGTTTCGCCGTCGGCCCAATAGGTGGACCCGGTGGCGAAACGCCCCAGGCGGATCTTCGGGCCCTGCAGGTCGGCCAGTACGCCGACCGCGCGGCCGGTGGTGTCGGACGCCGCACGCACCCGCTCGTAGGCGGCCTTGTGGTCGGAGTAGTCGCCGTGGCTGAAGTTCAGCCGGGCGACGTCCATTCCCGCCTCGACCAGCGCCAGGATCAGCTCGTCCGAATTTGTCGCAGGGCCAAGGGTGCAGACGATCTTTCCGCGTCTACTCACGCCGACCCAGCATAGTCGCGTGGGTCCGCCACGGTCCGACCGAACGGGGTGTCGTGCTGTGTGTGGCTAGCCACCCTGAATCGCCGGAAACAGTGGGAAACCGGGGAGGTTACGCAGCACCGTCCACGCGATGACGGCGATCACCATCGTCAGCCAGGCCGGCGTCGACAGGGCCGCCTCACCCCGCCCGCGGTTGATCAGCAGCCATCCGGCCAGCATCGGGATGCCCACCAGCAGGAAAACATTGTCGTTGACGGCGGCGGCGAGGTGACCGTGCAGCAGATCGTTCGTCATCCGCAGGCCGCCGCAGAAGGGACAGTTCCACCCGGTGAGCCATTTGAAGGGGCACTGCGGGTACACGGAATTGGTGTTGTGCGGGTCGACCAGACCCACGTAGCCGAGCGCCCCGCCCAGCACCACGGCGGTACCGGCCGCGACGTACCAACGCCGGCCGTGACCCGTCTCCACCGCCGGTCCGGCGGCATTGGGTTGCGTCACGTGTTCAGCATGCCAGACCGCGCGCCCGCTAGGGATTCGACGGCCGGTTCCTCCGCAGCCTCCACCGACGAGGCGTTTGCGGCTCCGGTTCGGCGGGCGCAGCGTTCTCGGGCTCTTCCGCTGCGGCCTCTTCGGCTTCGGGCTCCTCGGCTTCGGGCTCTTCCGCTGCGGCCTCTTCGGCTTCGGACTCCTCGGCTCGGGGTCTTCCGCTGCGGCCTGTTCCGCTTCGGGCTGTTCGGCCTGCTTCGCTTCCGGCTCCTGGCCTTCGGCCTCTTCGGCTTCGGACTCCTCGGCGTCTTCCGCTGCGGCCTGTTCCGCTTCGGGCTCTTCGGCCTCGGATTGCGCGGTCTCCGGGTCGGGGGCCGGCGCCGCCTCGTCGGTTGCCGCCGGCCCGCCGGGGTTGTCGGCGTCTTTCCCGTCGCCCACCGCGACCGCCGCGGTCGCCGCCTCGGCCGACACGACGGTCGGTGACTCGTCCGCCGCCGGCTCCGCCTCCGGCGATTCCTCGGCGGCGTGATCGGTGCCGCGCAGGCTTTCGGGGGCCTCGCGCCCCTTCGGCGCCACCATGATGTACACCACGGCGCCGATGAACACGAAAGTCGATGTGAACGAATTGATCCGGATGCCGGCGATGTGGGTGGCGGTGTCGTCGCGCAGCAGCTCGACGCCGAATCGCCCGACGCAGTAGCTGGCCACGTAGAGCGCGAACAGTCGGCCGTGGCCCAACCGGAACCGCCGGTCCGCGTAGATCAGGATGGCGAAAACCAGAACGTTCCAGATCAATTCGTACAGGAACGTCGGCTGCACGACGAGCGCGACCTGCCCCGTCGAGACACCGTCCAACGAATGCGGGTCGATGTATCCCGAGGGGTCGCGCCGGTAGAAGATCTCCAGGCCCCACGGCAGCGTGGTCTCCCGCCCGTAGAGCTCCTGGTTGAAATAGTTGCCGAGCCGGCCGATGGCCTGCGCCAGCACGATCCCCGGGGCCACCGCGTCGGCGAAGGCCGGCAGCGGGATGCCATGACGCCGGCAACCGATCCACGCGCCGACGCAACCGAGCGCCACCGCCCCCCAGATGCCCAGGCCGCCATCCCAAATGCGCACCGCCGCACCGAAGCCGGCACCCCCGGGACCCCAGTAGGTTCGCCAGTCGGTCGCCAGGTGGTAGAGCCGGCCGCCCACCAACCCGAACGGCACCACCCACAGCGCGATGTCATAGATGACGCCGCGCTGCCCGCCGCGGGCCTCCCATCGGCGGTCGCCGATCAGCAGCGCCACCACGATGCCGCTGATGATGAACAGCGCGTAGGCGCGAATGGGTAGCGGCCCAAGGTGCCAGACGCCCTGGGGCGGGCTGGGAAAGTACGTCGGCAACATCCTCATCGGGCGGACGCCTTTTGCCGGACACCGGCGGCCAGTTCCGCGGTCAGCGCACGCAACGCGGGCAACCCGCCCTCACCGAGGGCTGACACCAGCGCCGAACCCACGATGACCCCGTCGGCGTAGCTGCCGATCTGCGCCGCCTGCTCCCGCGAGCGCACCCCCAGGCCGACGCCGACGGGGATGTCGGAAACCGCTTTGACCCGTTGCACCAGTTCGGGCGCGGCCTGCGACACCGCGTCCCTCGCCCCGGTCACCCCCATCGTGGAAGCAGCGTAGACGAATCCGCGCGACGCCTCGACCGTCATCGCCAGCCGTTGTGGCGTCGAGGACGGCGCCACCAGAAAAATGCGATCCAACCGATGCTCCTCCGCTGCCGCCAGCCACTGCCCGGCTTCGTCGGGGATGAGGTCTGGAGTGATCAAGCCGTGCCCTCCGGCTGACGCGAGATCCCGCGCGAACGCGTCGACCCCGTACCGCAGCACCGGATTCCAATAGGTCATCACCACCGCGCGTCCGCCGGCGGCGCTGATCGCCTCGACCGCGGCCAGCGTGTCGCGGACCCGCACGCCCCCCTGCAGCGCGGCCTCGGTGGCCCGGGCGATGGTCGGCCCGTCCATGCCGGGATCCGAATACGGCACACCGACTTCGATGATGTCGCAACCCGATTCGACGAGGGCGAGCATCCCGTCCACCGAGCCTGCCACATCGGGGTAACCCGTGGGCAGGTAACCGATCAGCGCCGCCCGGTCCTCGGTGCGGCACATGTCGAAGACCGGCCCGAGCCTGCTGGCGTGCCGCTGTTCCACCGTCATCGCTCGCTGGGCCCCATCAAGCCGAACCATTTCGCGGCCGTCTCGACGTCCTTGTCCCCCCGGCCCGAGAGGTTCACCACGATGATCGCGCCCGCCCCCAACTCGACGCCCAGCCGGACCGCGCCGGCGACCGCGTGGGCCGATTCGATGGCCGGGATGATTCCCTCGGTGCGGCACAACAGCGCGAACGCGTCCATCGCCTCCGAGTCGGTGATCGGCCGGTACTCGGCGCGCCCGATCTCCTTGAGGTAAGCGTGCTCGGGACCCACCCCGGGATAGTCCAGACCCGCTGAGATCGAATGGGATTCGATCGTCTGGCCGTCCTCGTCCTGCAGCAGGTAGGAGAACGACCCCTGGAAGGCGCCGGGCGAACCGCCGGCAAAGGTCGCGGCGTGCCTGCCGGTTTCGACGCCGTCGCCCGCCGCCTCGAAGCCGACCAGCCGCACGCCCGGATCGTCGATGAACGGGTGGAAGATGCCGATGGCGTTGGATCCGCCGCCGACACAGGCCACGACCGCGTCGGGCAACCGACCCGCCTGGGCCTGGATCTGCACGCGCGCCTCCAGCCCGATGATGCGCTGGAAGTCGCGGACCATCGCGGGGAAGGGATGCGGGCCCGCCGCGGTGCCGAAGCAGTAGTAGGTGTTGTCGGCGTTGGTCACCCAGTCACGGAACGCCTCGTTGATGGCGTCTTTCAGGGTTTTCGAGCCGCTCTCGACGGAGACGACCTCGGCGCCCAGCAGTCGCATCCGCGCCACGTTGAGCGCCTGGCGCGCGGTGTCGACTGCGCCCATGTAGATGACGCATTCCAGCCCGAGCAAGGCGCATGCGGTGGCCGTGGCGACGCCGTGCTGGCCGGCGCCGGTCTCGGCGATGACCCGGCCCTTGCCCATTCTCTTGGCGAGCAACGCCTGGCCCAGGACGTTGTTGATCTTGTGAGAACCGGTGTGGTTCAGGTCTTCTCGTTTGAGGAAGATGCGCGCCGAGCCGGCGTGCTCGGACAGCCGGGTGGCCTCGTACAGCGGCGAGGGACGGCCGGCGTAATTGACCTGCAGGTCGTCCAGGGTGTCCAGGAAATCGGGGTTGATGCGTTCCTTCTCGTAAGCGGCGGTGACCTCTTCGATCACCGCCATCAACGCCTCCGCGACGTAGCGGCCACCGTACACACCGAAATGGCCACCGGCATCGGGTTCGTGATGGGTGGATTCGGCGATGGCTGCGCTCGGACGCGGAAGGTCCGGGCGGGACAGATTGACCATCACCAAGGCTCTACGCGGGGACGGCTCATCGGGTTCAAGGTTTCAGCGCCGGGACTCTTCAACTGACTGAACGACTAGCGAGACGGTTTCGGACAGGACGGGTGGGTGCCCGCGGTGACCAGGTCGGCGACCGCCGCACGGGGGTCACCGCTCTTGACCAGACCCTCACCGACCAAGACGGCGTCCGCGCCGGCACCCGCATACGCCAACAGATCCCCGGTGCCGCGCACACCCGACTCGGCGATGCGGATCACGTTGCTGGGCAAGCCGGGAGCGATGCGGGCGAAGCAGTCCCGGTCGACCTCCAGCGTCGCCAGATCGCGCGCGTTCACCCCGATCACGTTGGCGCCGGCCTTCAGCGCCCGGTCGGCCTCTTCCTCGGTATGCACCTCGACAAGGGCTGTCATGCCCAGGGATTCGGTGCGGTCCAGCATCGACACCAGAGCCGACTGGTCCAGCGCGGCAACGATGAGCAGCAACATGTCGGCGCCGTGCGCGCGGGCCTCGTGGATCTGATATGGCTGCACGACAAAGTCTTTGCGCAAGACCGGGATCGAGACCGCGGCGCGGACCGCGTCAAGGTCGTCGAGCGAGCCGTGGAAACGTCGCTCCTCGGTCAGAACGCTGATGATCCGCGCCCCGCCGTCCTCGTACGCGCGGGCCAGTTTCGCCGGATCGGCAATGGTGGCCAGGGATCCCGCCGACGGACTGGCGCGCTTGACTTCGGCGATGACGCCGATGCCGGGTTCGCGCAGCGCGGCCATCACGTCACGCGGTGGCGGAGCGGCGGCGGCCGCGGCTTTGATTTCGGACAGGCTGACAAGGGCTTCGCGCGCGGCAACGTCGGCCCGGACTCCCTCGAGGATGGAGTCAAGCACGGTAGCCGGACTCATGCCTGTTGCTTCCCTTCGCGCTGTCACACATCGTCACCCCAACGACCACCTGACAAACCAGAGCCGATCGCGACGACGTGAATGAAGGGTAGCGGCCCGCGGCTCGCGCTCCGTCACCGACCCTCGGTGTCCGACCCGCGGGGCCGATCGGTCGGGTCGCGCCCCTCGTCAAGCGCGTCCCAGATCATCCGCTCCGTCATTTCCGGCGTCTCCGGCTGCTCCAGCATCGCGCCATCGGCGTCGTCACGTAGCGCATTCGAGCGGCGCGTCGCCGGCGTCGCATACTTTTCCGCGCTCAACCGGGCCGATCCGGAATCGCCGGCGGACCGCAACAACAGGACGGCCGCGACCAGGGTGCAGGCCGCCGCGCCCACCGCGATGCCCGCGCCGGTGTAGCGCCGCTCGCTGCCCACCAGCGACATCACCGTGACATGCGCCAGGTCGGCACCGCGCACGGCGACGTCCGGCAGCGCCCAGAGGCCGACCCCCAGATATCCGACGGCCAGGCTGGCCACCGCCAGCAGGCCGGACAGCACCCGCAGCTGCCAGCCGCGGACCGCGATCGCCGCCACCGCCGTCGCCAACATGAGCACCGCCAGGGGCAGCAGCGCCGTGGACCACGACGCGCCGGACAGCGTCACCTCGCGCGGCGGGCCCAGCCCGTCGAACGATCGGATCACCACCCACGGCAGCCGCGACGCCGCCCACAGCGCCGCCGCGGACGCCACCAGCAACACCTGGGCCACCCGAACGGTCACCCGGGCCCGCCGGTTCGGCCGGGCGTCAGTCATGGCGGTCGGCCTCCGGAGCGGTCAACGTCTCGGCGGCGGCGATCGCGTTGAGCACGGCGCGCGCCTTGTTGGAGGCCTCGGTGTATTCGTACGGGCCGTTGGAGTCGGCCACCACCCCGCCGCCGGCCTGCACATAGGCGGTGCCGTCGCGCATCAAAGCGGTGCGGATCGCGATCGCGAAGTCGGCGTTGCCGGCGAAGTCGAGGTAACCGACCACGCCGCCGTACAGGCCGCGGCGCGTCTTCTCCACCTCCTCGATCAGCTCCATGGCCCGCACCTTCGGCGCGCCCGACAGGGTGCCGGCCGGGAAGCAGGCCGTCACCGCGTCCAGCGCGGTCCGGCCCTCGGCGAGCATCCCGGTGACCGTCGACACCAGGTGCATCACGTGGCTGTAGCGCTCGATGTGGCTGTAGTCCTCGACCCGGACGGTGCCCGGCGCGCACACCCGGCCGAGGTCGTTGCGGCCCAGGTCGACCAGCATCAGGTGCTCGGCCCGCTCCTTCTCGTCGGCCAGCAGCTCCTTTTCCAGCAGCTGATCCTCTTCGTCGGTCGCACCGCGCCACCGGGTGCCGGCGATCGGATGCGTGGTGGCCCAGCCGTCGTGGACGGTCACCAGCGCCTCGGGGCTGGACCCGACTACCGAAAAGTCCGTTCCGCCAGTGTCGTTCGGGACGTGCAGCAGATACATGTACGGGCTGGGGTTGGTGACCCGCAGCATCCGGTACACGTCGATCGGATCGACGTCGGTGTCCATCTCGAACCGCTGCGAGGGCACCACCTGGAAGGCTTCGCCGGCGGCAATCTGGTCGACGAGGTAGTCGACGATCTTGCCGTACTCCTCGACGGTGCGCTGCGAGCGGTAGCGCGGCTCGGGCCTGTCGAACGTGGCGACCGTGGACGGCAGCGGCTGGCCGAGCGCCGAGGTCATCACGTCCAGGCGGGCGACCGCGTCGTCGTAGGCCTCGTCGACGCGCTCGTCGGTGCCGTTCCAGTTCACCGCGTTGGCGATCAGCGTGATGGTGCCCTCGTGGTGGTCGACCGCCGCCACGTCGGTCGCCAGCAGCAGCAGCATGTCCGGCAGTCCCAGGTCGTCGACGGCCAGCTCGGGGAGGCGCTCCAGCCGCCGCACCATGTCGTAGGCGAACAACCCGACCATCCCCCCGGAAAGCGGCGGCAGCCCGGGCAGCGTCCCGGTGGCCAGCAGCTCGCACGTGGCCCGCAGCGCGTGCAACGGGTCGCCGCCGGTGGGCGCGTCCTGCGGCACCGTCCCGAGCCAGACCGCTTCGCCGTCGCGGACGGTCAGCGCCGACGGCGCGCCGGCGCCGATGAACGACCACCGCGACCAGGACCGGCCGTGCTCGGCCGATTCCAGCAGGAAGGTGCCGGGGCGATTCGCGGCGAGCTTGCGGTAGGCCGACAACGGCGTCTCGCTGTCGGCCAGCACCTTGCGGGTCACCGGGACCACGCGGTGCTCGGCCGCGAGCACACGGAAATCCTCTCGTGAGGTCGTCGCGGCGAGGTGGGCATGCACCGACCCATCCTCCCAGATGGGCGCCGGGGGTTCGCGAGCGTGACGGGACTGCGCTTTTGCGGCTCGACATTCGTCGTGGCGTTACGCTCGCGTCAGTGTCAGGGTGAGGTTGCCGCTTGTTGCGGTGGTTGGATCCTGATCACCTGGTGTTTGGCTCGTAGGCTCGTTG
>NZ_MVIJ01000006.1 GCF_002086735.1 Mycobacterium scrofulaceum
GGCCGCCCGCCAGCGCGCCCGCCATGATGCCGACCTGGAACGCCGTGACGTACAGCCCCGACGCCCCGTCGGGATCGTCGGCCCCGCTGCGCATCGCCGCGGACTGCATCATCGGCGAGACGGCGGTGGCCATCGCCCCCCAGAGCACGATCGCGGCCGTCCCGATCAGCGCCGCTGCCGCGGCCGGCCGCCCGCCCAGCGCCAGCGCGGTCAGCACGACGAACGCGGCCGTCAGACCGGCCATGCACCCGATGATCGCGCCTTTGGGCCGGCGGTCGAGCGGCCGCGCCACCAGGCCGACGGCCAGCACCCCCGCGGCGCCGTAGGCGGCCAACACCCACGCCAGGTTCGGTCCGCGCACGCCGACGACCTCGCGGATGATCTCCACGATGTAGGTGTAGGAGACGAAGTGGCCGGTCACGCCGACCATGGTGATGACGCTGACGATGATCAGCCGGCGGTTGCGGTGGTGGCGCGACCGCGGGCCGACGCATTTGAGCTGGTCCTCGGTGAGCACCAGCTCCGGCAACATCACCCGGGCGGCCACCGTGACGACGGCGGCCGCGACGGTCACGCACACCACCGCCAGGCGCCAGCCCCACATCAGGCTCATGGCCGCCGTCAGCGGGCTCCCGACGACCAGCGCCAGGCTGGTCCCGACGTAGATCGACATCGTCGCGCGGCCGGCGTGACTGGGCGGCACCAGCCGGGTCGCGATCGGCGCGATGACCGACCACAGCAGCCCGTGCGTGACGGCGCAGAGCACCCGGCCCGCGGCCAGCACCGCGAACGTGGGCGCCAGCGCGGAGATCACCTGGGACAGGGTCAGGCAGCTCAGGCTCAGGACCAGCACCTGGCGGCGCGGCAGGTGCGCGGTCCAGCGCACCAGCGGGATCGTCGTCAGGGCGGCCACCAGCGCGTACCACGACAACAGGGTGCCCACCAGGACCAGGCTGACGTGCAGGTTGCGCGCGATGGCCGGCAGCGCGCCCACCGGCAGGATCTCGGCGGTGACGTAGATGAAGGCCGCCGCGGCCAGGACAGCGAGCTGGGCCGCGACGCGTGGGGTCCACGTTCGGGCGGCAGCGTTGGTTTCGGCGGTCATGGCGTCTGTATCGGCCGGACTACCCATTTCCTGGGTTGTCGCGCCTAATGCGATCACACTGCCTTACCGTACGGACCGCAACTACAGCCGGCCCCTTGTCAGGGCCGCAATCGGGGTCTCAACTCGGTCACCAATCAGGAACGAACCAGGCGCGCGATCGCGGCGGAGGCCTCGGCGAGCTTCTGGTCGGCGTCGTCACCGCCCTCGGCCACGGCGCGGGTCACGCAGTGGTTGAGGTGCTCGTCGAGCAAATTCAGCGCGACCGAACGCAGCGCGCTGTTGACGGCGCTGATCTGGGTGAGGACGTCGATACAGTACTTGTCTTCCTCGATCATCCGCGCGATGCCGCGCACCTGGCCCTCGATGCGCCGCAGCCGCTTGGCGTAGTTGTCCTTCTGCTGCGAATATCCGTGCGCGTTCGTCATCCGTCCTTACCCCTGCCCATCCGCGCCCGCCGCGGATGGGCGGGCCGGCGTCACCAATCCACTTTATACCCCGCCCGGGTATGACCCGCGCATTTGCCATGCGGCCAGGTCCCGCATACTTGCACGATGGCTACAACACGCGACACGACTGGATCCGCCGACATCAAACCGCGCAGTCGTGACGTAACCGACGGCCTGGAGAAGGCCGCCGCCCGCGGCATGCTGCGGGCGGTCGGCATGGGCGACGAGGACTTCGCCAAGCCGCAGATCGGGGTCGCGTCGTCCTGGAACGAGATCACGCCCTGCAACCTCTCGCTGGACCGGCTCGCCACAGCGGTCAAGGAGGGGGTCTTCGCGGCGGGCGGCTACCCGCTCGAGTTCGGCACGATCTCGGTCTCCGACGGCATCTCGATGGGCCACGAGGGGATGCATTTCTCGCTGCCGTCCCGCGAACTGATCGCGGACAGCGTCGAGACGGTGATGCAGGCCGAGCGCCTCGACGGCTCGGTGCTGCTGGCCGGCTGCGACAAGTCGCTGCCCGGGATGTTGATGGCCGCCGCGCGGCTCGACCTGGCGGCCGTCTTCCTCTATGCCGGTTCGATCCTGCCGGGGGTGGCCAAGCTGTCCGACGGCAGCGAGCGCGAGGTCACCATCATCGACGCGTTCGAGGCGGTGGGCGCGTGCGCGCGGGGCTTGATGCCCCGGGAGGACGTCGACGCCATCGAGCGGGCGATCTGTCCCGGCGAGGGCGCGTGCGGCGGCATGTACACCGCCAACACCATGGCCTGTTCCGCCGAGGCGCTGGGCATGTCGCTGCCGGGCAGCGCGGCGCCGCCGGCGACCGACCGCCGCCGCGACGGGTTCGCCCGGCGCAGCGGTCAGGCCGTCGTCGAGTTGCTGCGCCGCGGCATCACCGCCCGCGACATCCTCACCAAGGAGGCCTTCGAGAACGCGATCGCGGTGGTGATGGCGTTCGGCGGGTCGACCAACGCCGTGCTGCACCTGCTGGCGATCGCACACGAGGCCGGCGTCGCGCTGTCGCTCGACGATTTCAGCCGGGTCGGGTCGAAGGTTCCGCACCTGGCCGACGTCAAGCCGTTCGGCCGCCACGTCATGTCCCACGTCGACCACATCGGCGGCGTGCCGGTGGTGATGAAGGCGCTGCTGGACGCGGGCCTGCTGCGCGGCGACTGCCTCACGGTGACGGGCCAGACGGTGGCGGAGAACCTCGCCGCCATCGCACCGCCCGACCCGGACGGCAAGGTGCTGCGGGCGCTGAACAACCCCATTCACCCCACCGGTGGGATCACGATCCTGCGCGGCTCGCTGGCGCCCGAGGGCGCGGTGGTCAAGACGGCCGGTTTCGATTCCGACGTGTTCGAGGGCACCGCAAGGGTTTTCGACGGCGAGCGCGCCGCCCTGGACGCCCTCGAGGACGGCACGATCACCAAGGGTGACGCGGTGGTGATCCGTTACGAGGGCCCCAAGGGTGGGCCGGGGATGCGCGAAATGCTGGCCATCACCGGCGCGATCAAGGGCGCGGGCCTGGGCAAGGACGTGCTGCTGCTCACCGACGGCCGCTTCTCCGGCGGCACGACCGGCCTGTGCGTGGGTCACATCGCGCCCGAGGCGGTCGACGCCGGACCGATCGCCTTCCTGCGCGACGGTGATACGATCCGGCTCGACGTCGCGAATCGCGTCCTCGACGTGCTGGTCGATCCGGCCGAATTCGATTCCCGGCGAGAGGGTTTCACCCCTCCCCCGCCGCGCTATCAGACCGGCGTACTGGCCAAGTACGTCAAGCTGGTCAGCTCGGCGGCGATCGGGGCGGTCTGCGGTTAGGCTTGATCGCCGCCCGGCTCAACGGATTTGAACCTTATGCGTGGGTGGCCGCCGCGCGTGTGCGCCTGCCGAAATAGGTGGCGTTGAGGCCCAGCACCGTCAGCAGCGCGCCCGCGACGAGGTTGGACCACATCGTGCCGGCGGTCAGGTGGACGCCGGGCAGGATCCACAGCGAGACGATGGCCCACACGCCGAGCACCGGCATCGTCCAGGTCAGGCCGTGGGCGCGGTCGAGCGCGGTCGCGAACCCGTACGCCAGGAACGCGGCCCCGATCCCGACGATCAGGTCGGAGGTGGCGAGCGAACCCGTCGCACTGAATCCCACCATCCACGGTGACGCGGCCACATAGAGGCCGGTCAGCAGCGCCAGCCCGAAGGTGACGTGCGCACTCATCGACTCGGCGGCGCGGTCGTAGCTCGCGCGCAGGGCCAACAAATCCGGGTGGTGATCGATTGATGAATGGACTGTACTCATTTTGTGACCTTTCTGTTATGCAGCAAGCCCGTTGTGGGACAACCACTATGAGCCGACTGCACCCATCCATCTGCGGTCAAGATTACGCCCGCACGGGGCACGCCAGCAACGAAATCGTCGGCGGCCGGCACCGACCGGCGAACCCCGTTGACCGGCCGCGCAGCGTCGTAAGACGTGGACACCGCGGGCCGGCTGCGCCTCGACGTTCCGGTGGCGCAGGCCGGCATCGGCGGCGAGCTGGCGGCCGCGGTAAACCTGTTGCTGCCCTTCGTGCGTCGCGCCCACGTCGCGGTGCGTGGAGGCCGGGTCGACCGGGCCGCGCTATACGCCGGGCGAACCCGCGCCGCGAATCAGCGAGCTCGCCTCCGCCGCGCGCGGTCGGCGACCACAGCCCCGTCGGACGTTAACGCACCAGCGCCAGCGCGAAGCCATCCCAGCGCTTGGCCCCGACCGTCTGGATGACGGCCGTCTCCAGGCGCGGGTGCTCGCCCATCAGCTGCAACGTGCGGCGCACCGCCTGCGCCTGGGCATCGTCGCGCGGATCGAGCACCTGCCCTTCACGAATCACGTTGTCCGCCACGATGAGCGCTCCGGGTCGGGCCAGCCGGACCGCCCAGTCCAGGTAGGCGACGTAGTTCTCTTTGTCGGCGTCGATGAACACCATGTCGAAGGGGGCGCCGCCCAGCGTCGGCAACGTGTCCAGTGCGGCGCCGACGATCACCTCCACCCGGTCGGCCAGGCCCGCCCGTTCCAGGTTGGCCCGCGCGACCTCGGCGTGCTTGGGCTCGTATTCCAGCGTCACCACCCGGCCCTGCGGGCCGGCGCCGCGGGCCAGCCAGATGGTGCTGAAGCCGCCGAGCGTGCCGATCTCGAGGACCCGGTGCGCCTGGATGGCGCCGGCGAGCAGGCTCAAAAACTTGCCCTGCTGGGCCGACACGGCGATCTGCGGCAATCCGGCCGCGTCGCTCGCCCGCACCGCCGCGCTCAGGGCCGGATCGTCGCCGATCACCGTGGTGTCCAGGAAATTGTCGACGTCGTGCGGCGTTGGTGTCCGGGTCATGACACCAACGCTAGCCGCGCGCACCCGCGCCGGCGGCGGCGGTCCAATCGGTATCGGACGGGTCACGGTTGTTTACCGTATACCCATGGGGGGTATATAGTGGGCGACGTGGTCGACCACACAGGTAAGCGTCCACAAGAGAGAGATGGGTGAGGGAAATGGCAAATTACGAAGCAGGCACGGAGCTGACCTGTGGCCACGAGGGCTGCGGCTGCCGCGTTCGCATCGAGGTGCCCTGCCACTGCTCGGGTGCGGGTGAGCCGTACCGCTGCACCTGCGGCGACGAGCTGACCCCGGTCAAGTAGTCCGCGCGCTGAGGCCCGCGTCGGGTGTGCGCATCCAGGGCGGCGACACGCCGGGGAACTCCGCCCCGCGCGCCCGCTCGAAGCCGCGGAAGCACACTCGACGCGGGCGGCGCGGGCCGGATCAGCGCCCGAACGTGCGGCCGGCGAGCTCTGCCGCCGCCGTCAGCCGTGGCGTGACCGCCGACGTGCTGACCGCCAGCAGATAGCCGCCCGCGGCCATCCGCCAGGCCCCCACGCCCGCGTCGTAGCGCGCCAGCAGGCGTGGATCCGCTTCGATGGTCACGCGGCGGGTGGCGCCGGGCTCCAGCTCGACCCGTTCGAATCCGAGCAGCCGCAGGCATCGGCCCTCGGGGGCTCCCGCCAGATAGAGCTGGGGAACGTCGGCGCCGGCGCGGTCACCGACGTTGACGACGTCGAAACTGGCTCTCACCGTGTCCCCGCCGCTGACCGTCAGGTCGCGGTAGTCAAACCCGGTGTAGGACAAGCCATGACCGAAGGCGAACATCGGGTCCTGCCCGGTGGCGGCGAACCAGCGGTAGCCGACGTCCGATCCCTCGACGTAGTCGATCGACGTCGGCTCGCCCCACGGGGCGCCGAAGCCGGGCAACTCGGGCCGCGGCGTCTGGCGCAAGTCGACCGGGAAGCTGATCGGCAGCCGCCCCGACGGATTGAACTGGCCGGCAAGGAGTTCCGCGATAGCGCGACCGCCCGCCTGGCCCGGGTACCAGGCCTGCACGATGGCCCGCACCGAATCCCGCCAGGGCATGGCCACCGGATTGCCGGTTTCGAGCACCACCACGGTATTGGCGTTGGCGGCGGACACCGCGGCGATCAGCGCGTCCTGTCCCCAGGGCAGCGACAGGTCGGCGAGGTCGAACCCCTCCCCTTCGGCGCGGATCGCGAACACGATCGCGACGTCTGCGCGTCGCGCCGCCAGGACCGCCTCCGCGGGGCTGATGCCGGGGTCGAATTCGATGTGGGCGTGCGGGAATTGCTTCCGCACCTCGTCCAGCGGGCTTGACGGCAACAGGTGCAGCTTGCGTAGCCCCGCCTCCAGCCCCGAGCCGCCGATCGGTATCACGGCCGCGTAACCGCCCGGCGGGACGACCGCACTCGAGCCATAGCCGGCCGGCACCCCGACGTGCGCGTGCCCGCCGATGACCGCGATCCGGGCACTCGACTCCGGCGCCAGCGGAAGCAGGCCGCGGTTCTGCAACAACACGATCCCCTGCCGGGCGATCCGCAACGCAATCTCGTTGTGCGCGGCCATGTCCGGCGCGGGCGCCGCGTCGGACCGGTCGATGCCGACCGCGAACATCGACCGCAGGATCCGCCGGACCATGTCCGAGAGGCGCTCGCCGCTGAGGCTGCCGGCTGCACGCGCGGCCCGCAGGTGCTCACCGAACGGCTCCGAGCGCCACAGCAGCGCGTCGAGTTGAGCCCCGCACTCCTGGTCCAGCCCGCCCAGCGCGCACTCCCAGGACGGCGTGGCCCCCCAGTCGGACATGACCCACCCCCGGTATCCCCACGCGCCCTTGAGCACCCGATTGATCAGGACGTCGTTGGCGGCCGCGTAGGTGCCGTTGACCTTGTTGTAGGCGGTCATCACCGCACCCGGCCGGGAACGCTCGATGGCCATCTCGAAGGCCAGCAGGTCGGATTCGCGGTGCGCGCCGGGGTCGATGACCGCGTCCAGGAAATGCCGATTGGTCTCGTTGCAGTTGAGCGAGAAGTGCTTGACCGTCGAGATCACGCGTTGCCGCTGGATGCCGTCGACGGACTCCGCGGCGAGGGTCGCGGTCAAAAGCGGGTCCTCGGAGAGGTATTCGAAGTTGCGGCCGTTGCGCGGGTCGCGCACGAGGTTCATCGCACCGGCGAGCTGCACGTTGAACCCGCGGCTGCGGGCCTCGCGGCCGATCACCTCACCGGCGGCGCGGGCGAGGGACGGGTCGAAGGTGGCGGCCAGCGCGAGCCCGGCGGGCAACGCCGTGGCCGTGTCCCCCGGGCGGTAGCCGGGGTTGGTCACGCCCAGGCCGGCGTCGCTCATCAGCAGCGCCGGGATGCCCAGCCGCGGAATGCCCGGCACATAGCCGGCGCTCATCGGGACGTCCGGCGGGATGCGCTCGTCGCGCACCGACCACATCTCACCGGCACCCATCACCCCGACCAGCAGCGAGAAGCGCTCGTCGTCGGTCAGCCGGGCTTCGACCTCGCGCGCCCGGGCGCCGGCGTCCTCTTCGAACGAGCTCACCGCACACCCTCTTTGGCGTACACGACGCGCAGCACATGCCCGAGCTCGGGTCCCATCACCAGCTCCGCCAACTCGCCAAACGTCGCGACGAACTCCGGTCCGTGGGGCGGCTCGGCCCGGCACAGGTGGTGCGCGATTTCGTGCAGCACCACCAGCTCGCGCAGCGCCCAGTCGGCGGTGTCGCGATCGGGCACCGCGATAACGCCCGCGCCGCCGCGGAATTCGTAGTGGGCCGCGGTGGCGGCCCGTCGCGGCCGCACGCGCAGCGGCGCGACGGCGGGCCAACGCCGGCGCACCGCCGGCAACGCGAGCACCTCGTCAACATAGCGCTGCACGGACGGAACCGAGCCGAATCTGCCCTCCGGCGGCAGCGTGAGCTGCGCGCCGAAGAAGTCGACGGCGCGCGACCCGTGCTCGGCGGCGCGGTCGAACAGCGTGCGGACGAACTCCTCGGCCGCGTAGACCTTGGCCCGCTGGGCGTCCCTGGTCGCGGATCGCCCCGGACTCACCGGCCCAGCGGGGTGCGCGCGCCGGGCAGTTCGGGGCTGCTTCCCAGCCGCGCCCGACGGCCGGCCCGGTCGCCCGCGCGCCGCGCCGCCGACGAGTAGCCGGCGGTCGCGCGGCTGACCTGATACGTGCCGCGCGCCCTGGACGCGCTCCGGTAATAGTCGTGCAGCTCGACGTCCTTGTCGCGCAGGGCGATAGCGGTTCCCGGCGGGCGCCGCCGATCCTTGGTGGCCTCGCGCCGCGCCTCGTCCCGGGCCTCGGCCAGGCGTTGGCCCACCCGCGCCCCGAAGGCCAGCTGAAAGTTCAACCGCGCGGTGATGGTCGGCGTCGGCCGGTGCGCACCCGACGCGAGGTAGGCGTCCGACGCCCGCACCATCTGAACGACCAGGCTGGCGTACAGGGCGTGGGTGGCGTCGATGTCCTCGGCGAACCCGTAGGCGTACACGAACGTCGAATTCGACGCCACGTCGCAGCGCACGTCGTTGGCCAGGGCGATCACCACGAACAGCTGCACATAGGTCCGCAGCCCCTTGGTGCCCGCGGCTCCGATGGTGATGGTCCGCTGCGTCGGGGCCTGGGCCGGCGAGCGGCTGGCCGCGTGGGAACGCGCCACCGCCAAGTCGATGGAGGCCGCCGTCGCCAACCGCTGCGCGGCACTCATGAAGGCGTCGGCCTCGTGCGCGTTGTCGGTGCCCTCGGCCTGACGCAACAGCGCGGCGATGCGCGCGAGCATTTTGTCGTCAGTCATACGCGCCAAATTACGGGAGCGATCCGACACCTTCGCCTCAGAGCCGTGTGGTGATCCACGAGACGACGTCGCCCAGCACCTGCTCGCGCTCCGGCTCGTTGAAGACCTCGTGGTAGAGGCCCGGATAGACCTTCAACTCGACGTCGGTGGAGCCCACGCACTCGACCAGCCGCCTGCTGCCGGCCACGGGAATCAGGCGGTCCTCCGAGCCGTGCACGACCAGCAGCGGCGCGGTCAGCGCCGGGGCGCGCTGCGGCATGGTCTCGCCGACCTGGATCAGGGCGCGGCCGATGCCTGCGGGTACTTTGCCGTGATACACCAGCGGATCGCTCTTGTAGGCCGCCACCACCGCGGGGTCCCGCGAGATGGCGTCCACGTCGAGCTCCTGCACCGGCAGGCCGGGCACGAGGGCGCCCAGCACGCGGGCGGCCATCACCATCAGCGGCGACACCTGGTCCTGGGCCGCCACCGCGGGCCCGGACAGCACCATCAGGTCGTAATTGTCGGGGCGTTCGACGCCGTAGGCGAACACGATGCCGCCGCCCATGCTGTGCCCGAGCACGACGCATTTGAGCCCGGGATGCTCGCGGGTGGCGATCCGGACCAGGCTGTCGAAGTCCGCGGTGTACTCGGAGATGTCCCGCACCAGCACCCGCTTGCCGCCCGAGCGGCCGTGGCCGCGGTGATCCAGCGCGTAGGTGACCAGGCCCGCCGCGCCGAATCGCTGCGCGACGTGGTCGTAGCGGCGGGCGTACTCGCCCAGGCCGTGCGACAGGACCACCACCGCCCGGGGGGCGGTGTCCGGTGTCCAGACGTCGTAAACGATGCGCACGCCGCCGAATCCGTCGAAGTTTCGTTCGTCGCGGTTCACTGCACGGTCCTAGTCATTACGGGCAGCGTAATGGCTGACGGTGCAGGTCGCCCGGCCAGACACTGTCGTAGGCTGTCCCATCGTGGGGCTGCTCGCGCAAAACGCCGCAACCGCCGACCTCGGCCCGGCGGTCGGCGCCGGCAAGGATTTCTCGGTGCACGCCGAGCCGTACCGCCGCGAACTGCTGGCGCACTGTTACCGGATGACCGGGTCCCTGCACGACGCGGAAGATCTGGTTCAGGAAACACTGCTGCGGGCGTGGCGGGCCTACGACCGCTTCGAAGGCAAGTCGTCGATGCGGACGTGGCTGCATCGGATCGCCACCAACACCTGCCTGAGCGCGCTGGAGGGCCGGCAACGCCGCCCGCTGCCCACCGGGCTGGGCGCACCCAGCTCCGACCCGGCCGACGAGCTGGTCGAGCGCCGCGAGGTGCCCTGGCTGGAGCCGCTCCCGGACCTGGCGAACGACCCCGCCGACCCGTCGGTCATCGTCGGGTCGCGCGAGTCGGTGCGATTGGCGTTCGTCGCTGCGCTGCAACACCTCTCGCCGCGGCAGCGGGCGGTGCTGCTGCTGCGCGACGTGTTGCAGTGGAAGTCCGCGGAGGTGGCCGCCGCGATCGGCACCACCACGACCGCCGTCAACAGCCTGCTGCAGCGGGCCCGTTCCCAACTCGACGCGGCCGGGCCCAGCACCGGCGACCGGTTGGCCGCGCCGGAGTCCCCGGAGGCACAGGACCTGTTGGCCCGCTACATCGCCGCCTTCGAGACCTACGACGTCGACCGCCTGGTAGAGCTGTTCACCGCCGAGGCGATCTGGGAGATGCCGCCGTACGCGGGCTGGTATCGGGGGGCGCGGGACATCGTCAGCCTGATCCATCAGCGATGCCCCGCCGAGCATCCCGGGGACATGCGCCTCTTGCCGCTGGTCGCCAACGGTCAGCCCGGCGCGGCCATGTACATGCGCGCCGGCGCCCGGCATGTGCCCTTCCAATTGCACGTGCTCGACGTGCGCGACGACGGCGTTTCCCACGTCGTGGCCTTCCTCGACGACGCGCTGTTCGCGAAATTCGGACTGCCCGGTTCGCTGTGACCGACTCGCCCGACGTCGCACCCGTGCCCGGGCGGCCCCGGCTGCTGCTGGGCGCTTTCGACATCGCCGGTCTCGGATACCGCGTCGACGAATTCTTCGTATCCGGTACTGCCTCGCGCTACGCGCCGCTGGGCGCATTGGGACCGGACGGGCGCTGGGACGTAAAGCCCAGCGGCACAGCGGGTTACCGCACCCGGATCGTCGCATTGACGCCGGCCGACCGGGCGCGGTTCAACGGCACCGTGCTGGTGGAGTGGCTCAACGTGAGCGGTGGCATCGACGCGCCGGCCGTGTGGATGATGGCGCATCGGGAAATACTGCGCGCGGGTTACGCCTACGTCGCGGTGTCGGCCCAGCAGGTCGGGGTGGACGGCGGCCCGAGCATCCTGGGTGTCGACATGTCGTTGAAAAGCCAGGACCCGGCGCGCTACGCGCCGCTGAGCCACCCCGGCGACGCCTTCGCCTACGACATCTTCTCCCAGGCCGGCGGCCTCATCAGAAACGCCGGCGTTTTGGGCGACCTGCGCACCCGCCACGTCGTCGCGCTCGGCGAGTCGCAATCGGCCATGTTCCTCACCACCTACGTCAACGCCGTCGACCCACTGGCCGAGGCGTACGACGGCTTCTTCGTCCATTCCCGATTCGGCCCGGCCGCGCCGCTCGACGGGAGCTCCATCTTCGACGAATCCGGCGCCCCGCACGCCGTCGCCTTCCGCCCCGACCTGCGGGTGCCGCTGCTGACGCTCATCACCGAGACCGACCTGTTCGGCGGCGCGCGGGAAGGCTATTACTACGCGAGGCAACCGGACAACCCGCTCCTGCGGGTCTGGGAGCTGCCGGGCGCCGCGCACGCCGACAACTACACCATCCACGTGGCGCCGATCGACAGCGGTTCGGCGCCGCTGGCTGACATCGTCGCCGCCTACGCGCCGACCAACCTGCTGATGGGCCAACAGCTTTCGCATCACATCAACTTCGCCCCCCAGCACCACTACGTCGTGCAGGGCGCAATCGCCGCGCTGAACGCGTGGGTGCGCACCGGCGAGCCGGCCCCCAGCGCCGCGCCGATTCGGGTGCTCGATACCGAAGGCCCCCAACCCATTACCGATCCCAACGGCCTGGCGCGGGGCGGCGTCAGAACCCCGTGGGTGGATGTGCCGGTGGCGCGGACCTCGGGGCTCGGCGACCAAGAGAGCATCATGTCCTCGCTCTTCGGCTTCGGCGAGCTCTTCGATGACGACACCTTGCGGCGGCTCTACCCGGGCGGGATGGGCCAGTACCTGGAGCGCTTCACCGCCGCGCTCGATGCGTCGATTCGGGGCGGGTTCATCCTGGCGGCGGACCGCGCCGAGATCCTCGAGCTGGCCGCCGCGACCTATCCCGGCGACCGGACCTAGAACAGCCGGCTGTCCGGTGCCGGTCCCGGCACCGGGCGGACCAGGCCGGCCCCGGTGATCAGCGGCAGGTCCAGCGCCGAGAGCAGCCCGGGCGGGGCCGCGCAGACCGCCGGAATGGCGTTGACCATCCGCGAGGCGCCCGCGATGCGCGCACCCAGGTCGTGGTCGTGGTCCTCGGCCATCTCGAACTCGCATCGCATGCTCGGCGATCCCTCGATCTCCACCCGGTAGAGGCCCCGCCCGGACGCCGGCCCGTACCCGAGGTCTTTCGGCGGGATCGAGATGTGCGGCTGCGGCCAGTCCGGCGCGGCGTCGTCACGCATCCGGGTCACGTGGTCGAGGACGAATGTCGGCTTGCCGCCGACGTATCCGGTCAGTGTGGAGCGCATCGCGGCGATCGTCCCGGCGGCGATGTGGCCGGTGGGCGTGTCGAAGGACTCGGTGGCGGCGACGCGGTCGTTGGTCTCCTCGATGTTGTCGATCTCGACGCCCAAACCGGCGGCGAGCTGGTGCAGGACGGGGCCCCAGCCGAAGGTGAACATTCCCGGCTGGGCCGCGAACGCCCGGTATTCCGGCGGCTGGCCGAACCCGAGGATCTCGTATACGGCGGCCCGGTCCGGGTAGGTGGCGTAGTTGAACATCTCCGTCACCCGCACCGAATCGATGACCCGCGAAACCCCGGTAAGCACCAGCGGCAGAACGTCGTTGGCGAAGCCGGAGTCGATCCCCGTGGTGAAGAACGAGGCACCGCAGTCGAGCGCGGCCCGCCGCAGCGGGTCGGTGAACGCTGCGTCGACCCCGTCGGGGAACACCAGCGGGACCACAGAGCACGACACCACGTTTTTCCCGGCCCGCAGGATGGAGACCATGTCCTGCACCGCCTCCAGCGGCCGCAGGTTGGCGCCGGCGGCGTACACCACCGCGTCGGCGTCGCCGGCGAGCAACGCCGACGGATCACGGGTGGCCACCACCCCGACCGGTGCGATGCCGCACAGCTCGCCGGCGTCGCGCCCCGCCTTGGCGTCGCTGTGCACCACGAGATCGATCAGCTGCAACTCCGGGTGGTCGATCACACCGCGCAGGGCGATCACGCCCATGGAACCCGGCCCCCACACCCCGACCTTGATCACGACGAATAGTCTCCTAATATTAGGACTTATAAACTGACAATTTGGACGGATCGTAGGGAGGTGGGCATCAGTACGTCAACCGGCAAATCACCGCCAACCGGACGCGTGATGGATGTGCTTGCGGCGCTTGCGGATACCCCGGCGGGGCTGACATCCGCGGAGCTGGCGAAGCGCTGCGCGATCAGCACCTCAACCTGCGCCCTGGTGCTGGCCGAACTGGAAGGCCGCGCCTGGGTGGCGCGCCGCGCCGATCGCCGCTACGTGCTGGGAAGTGGCCTTTTCGGGCTGGTGCATGGCCTGCGGGCGCAGTTCCCGCTGCTGGACCGGGGCCGCGACGCGCTGCGCTTCCTGCACAAGACGCTCGGCGCCGGCTGCTCCATGTCGAGGATCGGCGCCCGCCACCTGACCACCGTGGACGCGGTCGGCCACGGCGCCGACGGCGGGCAGGCCGTCGGTCAGCACTTTCCCATCGACCCGCCGTTCGGCCTGGTGGCGATGGCCTGGCGCGACGACGACGTGGTGCGTGCCTGGCTGCACCGGGTGACGCCCCGGTTGACCCGGGCGGAGATCGCCGAACACCAGCGGGTCCTGGCCGACATCCGCGCCCGCGGGTACGGCGCGTGGCGGTTCGACGACACCCATCAGTCGCTGCACACCCGGTTGGCGGACGTGTTGGCGTCGCTGGAGCCGACGGCACGGGTCACCCGCCAGCTCACCACCCTGATGACGATGGTGACGCTGCAGTCGGTCACCGACGACCTCGAAACCCACTTGGCGGCAGCGGAATTCGTGGTGCTGCCGATCTTCGGGCCGGACGGCCAGCCGGAGTACCAGATCGAGATCCATCTGGGCCGCCCCGCGCGGCTGACCCTGCCCGAACTCGACGCGGCGCTCCGGCACGCCCAGGGACTGCTCGCCGCGACGGTGGCTTGACCGCACCGGTCGATTAGGCCGATTAGGCTAAGCGCATGGCGGCCCAGGCGGAACTTCGGCGGGCGGCCGCGCGGGCCGTCACCACGACACCCTGGCTGACGTCTCGGCACTCGTTCTCGTTCGGCGATCACTATGATCCGGGCAATACCCACCATGGGCTTTTGCTGGTGAACAACGACGACATCGTCGCGCCCGCAGCGGGATTCGACACGCACCCGCACCGCGACATGGAGATCGTGACCTGGGTCCTGCGGGGCCGACTCGCACATCAGGACTCGATCGGGAATCGCGGCGTGATCTATCCGGGTCTGGCCCAGCGCATGTCGGCCGGCAGCGGAATCCTGCATTCGGAGAAGAACGACTCGACAACGGAGCCAGTGCATTTCGTGCAGATGTGGATAGCGCCCGACGAGGCGGGCATCGCCCCTGGCTATCAACAGCAGGAGATCGGCGCGGAGGTGTTGGACGGCGCACTTGCGACGATCGCCTCCGGCATTCCGGGCCGCGACGCCGCCGTCGCGCTGCACAACCGCGGCGCCGCGCTGCACGCCGCGCGGTTGCGGTCCGGCGACGTCATCAGCCTTCCGCAGGCTCCCTACCTGCACCTCTTCGTCGCGCGCGGCGCGGTCGGCTGTGAGGGCGTCGGCGACCTGGCGGAAGGTGACGCCGTGCGGTTCGCCGACGCCGGCGGCCGGCGGGTGACGGCGCACGCGCCGTCGGAACTGCTCGTCTGGGAAATGCACGCGAAGCTGGGCGGGGCGAGCCCATAGAGTGGGCGTGACAGACAGGAGCCGGCATGTCCCAATCGCGGCCGCAGCACGCGGCGCCGAACCCGAACCGGAACATCAGGGCGGTCCGGACCGTCCGTTTTTGGGCGGCCCCGCTGGTCATCACGCTCGCCCTGATGTCGGCGTTGTGCGCGCTGTACCTCGGCGGCATCTTGAACCCGATGACCAACCTGCGCCACTTCCCCATCGCCGTGGTGAACGAGGATGCCGGTCCGGGCGGCGCGGAGCTGGCCGGCCGGCTGGTCAACGGCCTGGACAAGAACAAGTTCGACGTCCGGGTGCTGACCCGCGCGGCGGCCAGGCATCAACTGGACACCGGCCACGTCTACGGCTCGGTGCTGATACCGCCGAGCTTCTCGTCGAAACTGCGCGACCTGGGCACCAGCGCGGTGCAGCCCGGTCCCGCGGAACGGCCGGTGATCAAGATTTCGACGAACCCGCGCGCCGGCACGCTGGGCGCCAGCATCGCCGCCCAGACGCTGAACATGGCGATGGGCGTGGCCAATGGCGAAGTGGGCGAACGGCTCCTCGCGCAGGTCAAGGCGCAGACCGGCGGCGCGCCGCTGGCCGGCGCCACCGAAGAGGGCCTGTCCAGTCCGATCGAGATCGAGTCGACCGTCTACAACCCGCTGCCCGATGGCACCGGCAACGGGCTGTCGGCCTTCTATTACGCGCTCTTGCTGCTACTCGCGGGGTTCACCGGAAGCATCGTGGTCAGCACCCTGGTGGACGCGTTACTCGGTTACGTGCCGGCCGAATTCGGCCCGGTGTACCGCTTCGCCGAGCAGGTCAAGATCTCGCGCTTCCAGACGCTGCTGCTCAAGTGGGCCATCATGGTGCTGCTGGGACTGCTCACCTCAGCGGCCTACGTGGCGATCGCGCACGGGCTGGGCATGCCCATCGACCTCGGCTGGCAACTCTGGGCGTACGGGGTGTTCGCGATCGCCGCGGTGGGCATCACCTCCAGTTCGCTGCTCTCCGTCCTGGGCACCGGCGGCCTGCTGGTCAGCCTGCTGATCTTCGTGATCCTCGGACTGCCGTCGGCCGGCGCCACCGTGCCGCTGGAGGCGACGCCGCCCTTCTTCCGCTGGCTGGCCGAATTCGAGCCCATGCACCAGGTTTTCCTCGGCGCCCGCTCGTTGCTGTACTTCAAGGGCCACGCGGACACCGGGATATCGCAGGCGCTGATCATGACGACGGTCGGCCTCGTCATCGGGCTGCTGCTGGGCGGCATCGTCACGCACCTGTACGACCGCAAGGGATTCCACCGGATCCCGGGCGCCGTCGAGATGGCGATCGCCATGGAACATCAGGCCCAGCACACGGCGCGCCAGGGCAGGCACGAGCGCACCGGCGCCACCGCCGATCCCGAGAGCTCAACCGAAAGCCCAAGCGAGGAAACGTAATTCGAAAGCCGCCCGAGCGTCATCCGCCCGTGACCTAACTTGACGGTGTGACGGATGTGACTGATGATGTTTTTGTTGCATCTAGATCCGGGCCGAAAGGGCGATCGTGCTGACCCGACGCGCCAGCTTGCGCCGACTGGTGGCCGGCTGCACCGCCATGATCGCGTGCGTCGCCCTCGCGTCGGCCACCGGGCAGCCGGTCGCACATGCCGCCGACGGCCGCGACCTGCTGGCCAACGCCATCAACACCACCAAGGGCTCGTACCTGGTCTATAACTTCGGCCCCGGCCACCCCGCGCCGATGCTCAACGCCGGCGGCAGCTGGTACGAGATGAACAACGGCGGCCACCTGATGATCATCAAGAACGCGGCGGGGCGGCTCGCGCCGCACCTGCTGGTCGACACCCACCAGGGCGATCAGGCACGCTGCGAGCACAATCCGGGCGCCCGCACCGGCGAGGGCCTCTGGCAGGCGTCGGAACTCTACGCGCCGCTGCAGGCGTGGCAGCGGATGGGTCAACCGACGATCGCGATCAACGCCAACTTCTTCGACGTACGCGGGCAGAAGGGCGGCTCGTGGCGCCAGACCGGCTGCAGCTCACCGCTGGGCGCGTTCGTGGACAACACCCACGGGCAGGGCCGCGCGAACCAGGTCGTCACCGGCACCGTCGCCTACCCCGGCAAGCAGGGCCTGTCGGGCGGCGGGGAAAGCTGGAGCGCCCTGACGACGATGATCCTGCCGTCCGGCGGCGCCCCGTACGTGGTGTGGCCCAGGACCAAGAGCGACTACGACTCCGCGACTCCCGTCGTCGCCGACCTGCTGAACAAGAACGAGCGGTTCGTCGCGGTGTCCGGGATCGGGCTGCTGGCACCCGGCAACACCGGGCAGCTGCGCGACGGTGGACCCAGTGCGGCGCGAACGGCTTTGGCGTATTCGAGGCAGAAGGACGAGATGTACGTCTTCGAGGGCGGCAGCTACACCCCGGACAACATGCAAGACCTGTTCCGCGGCCTGGGCAGCGACAACGCCATCCTGCTCGACGGCGGCGGATCGTCGGCCATCGTGTTGCGCCGCGACACCGGCGGCATGTGGGCCGGCGCCGGTTCGCCGCGGGGATCGTGCGACACCCGGCAGGTGCTCTGCGATTCCCACGAACGGGCGCTGCCCAGCTGGCTGGCCTTCAACTAGCTCGGCCCGAAGCGGAAGATCAACAGGCTGGCCGCTACCACCGCGGCGGCGACGGCGAACACCGGCGCGACGACGAATCGCGACATCGTCGCGCCCAGGAAAGCGCCGGCGCACATCGTCGACACCACGCCCAGACGCAACGCCTGACGGCCACCCGCGCCGCCGGCGAGGCGGCTGTCCAGGCCGAGGCTGACGATCGTCGACGTCAGCACCGTGGTGGAGAGTTCCTGGATGCCGAACTGGCGTGCACTCGAGTGCTGCAGACCGAAGGTGACCGCGAGCACCCCGATGATGATCAGCTTGGTGTTGTTGTGGTACTGCAGGATTCCCGCACCTGCCGTGATCGCCAACACCACCAGCAGGGCGATCTCGGCGCCCAAGACGGTGGTGATCCACGGCCGGGTCCGGTCGGCGAAATGCCGCGACATCCGGCCGCTCAGGATCGTGGTGCAGACGAAGGTGGGCAGGGCCACCACGACCGCGGTCAGGTCGACGCTCGTCCTGGGCGCCAGCCAAAACCCCAGGAAGATCACGTTTCCCGTCATGTTGGCGACGAACACGTGGCCGAGCACCAGGATGCTGATCGAGTCGGCCAGGCCGGTGGCGAAGGTCAACAACAGCAATGCCGCCACGGTCGATCGCTGCGACACCGGCGAGGTAACGACCATGGGGCGTAGCAGACCGCGTCAGACGTGCGGCGTCAAGTCCAGCGACGTGATGGTCGTCATCCTGGTCACCAGCCAGCGGTTTCCCGCGCGCTTCAGAAACAGCCGGTAGGACAGGTATTTCAGCGAGGGCACGTTCTTGGTCAGCGGGCTGGTGGACGTGGTGTTGGTGTACACGATGACGACGGCGTTGTTGTCGTCGATCGATTCGACCGCCGCGCCGGTCACGTCGGTGCGGTTGGTGATCTTGGCCTGCTTGTTGGGAGCCACGATGGCGTCGACGAACTTGCGGTATTGCGCCTCGAAATCCCCACTGAGGTAGGTGGATGCACGGTCGGCGAGGGTGTCCATGTTCTCCGGCGTGTAGGTCCACAGTGTGGTGATCGCGTTGGCCGCGGTCCGTGCGACCTTGAGTTTCGTTGCCGCCGCGGCACGATCGGACAGGTAGGGCTGCACGGTCGCGCCGGCGAACGCCGCGGAACCGACGAAGAGCGCGGCGGCCACGGCGACGGTGATCGCCATCCGCTTACCCGCCAGCCATTTGCGCCGCTTGCGGCCCGCCGGCTTGTCACCGGTCGCCTCGTCCGCCTCGTCCGCCTCGTCCGCCTCGTCGGGGGATTCCTCCGTCGCAGAAGCGCTTTCGTCGGCGGCACCGGCCTCGGCGCGCTCCTCGGTGGCCGCCTCGTCCGGTGGTGCGCCTTCGTCGGCGGTCAGATCACCTGCTGCAGGCTGCTGATCTTCCACTGCTTTCCTTCCTGCGTGGCGGTCGCCGTCCACCGATTGGCGTTTTCCCAGACTTGTTTACCGTCCGGCGATTTCGAGCTGACCGCGGTGGCCACGATGACGGTGGCGCTGCCATCGTCGTTCCATCGCTCCACCCCGGCGTCCAGGACGGTGCCGGTGGCCGGCTCGGCGCGGGCCACCTGCAGCAGGATCTCGTTCGCCTTCTCGCGGTACTCCTTGGCGAAGTCGCCCGTCGCCTGGGCCAGCACCCGCATCACGTAGTCGTTGGCGTGGAACGGATCGATGGAGGTGAACTGCGCCATGAAGCCGGTCACGTAGCTGAGGACCTCGCGATTCTTCGACTCGGCGCGCTCACGCGACTCATGGTCGCTCAGCATCAGGCCGCATGCCGTGATCGCGGCCGTCATGAAGATCGCCCCGATGGCGCTCGCCAGCGGCAGGCCCCACGGCCGCCCCGGCGGCACCGGGTGCGGGACCAGCAGTGGTTCCTCGCCCGGCGCGATCTTGCGGCGCGGGCTCATTTGCCGTTCCCGGGCGGTTTGGGCTTGGTCAGCACCGCCAGATCGTCGACGAGCCAGTTGTCGCCGTCCTTGGCGAACGTCACCCGGACGGTGGCGGAGATGTAGCGCTCGTCGGGCGCCGCGCCGCGCCGCCCCTGCATGAACATCAGCATGGTCGCCCGGTCGGGCGCCGCCGACTCGATCGCGTGGTCGGTCACCCAGTACTCGTTGATGACCGGGTTGCCCTTCGCCACCACGTCCTGCTGGGCGGCCAGCTGGGTCCGGTATTTGGGGGTCGCCAGCGACAAGGCGCGGGCGAAGTCGTCGTGCAACGACTTGGGGTCGTAGGTCAGCATCTGCGCGACGATCTTCGGCCCCTGGATGTCCAGCTGCGCCCGCGTTCGGTCGGTGGCCCTATTCGGGCCGAACACCACCGCATAGCTCAGCGCCGCACCGGCCACGCACAAGGCCGTCGCCGCGACCACCACGACCGTGGCCCACCGGCGCGCGCCGAACTCCGGCTCGGCCGGTTCGCGCCGGCGCACCTCGGTGCGCAGCAGCAGATCGGCGAAGGTGCGGCGGCCCGAGTCCCACAGCGGCCACAGCCATCCCACCACCGAGACCGTGTCGAGGAGGTGGGCCAGGTCCCGCAGCAGCAGTCCCCACGGCCCGATGGGGTCACCGGTGCGCCGCATCACCGCGACGCCGAAGAGGGCCCGCCCCACGCTCCATCCGGTGACCGTCGGCAACAGCAGGCGGTTGACCAGCATCAGCAGGACGGTTGCCCCGATGACCGCGACGCACAGCCACCACCACACGCCGCTGGGCGGAACGGTGAAACCCGCCAACGCCATCGTGGTCACCACCGCGGCGCCCGGCAGCACGTCGACGGTGAGCGCGGCGGCCCGAAGATGCCAGGGCGCCAAGGCATCCCGCGGGGATTCCGAGGCGGCCGTAGCCGGTGGCTGCTCGACCACCACCGTCACTTCGTCACCTGGTCGAGCTTGGCAATCTTGTATTGCCCTTCGGCCATAGCCATTTTCACCCGCAGACGGTAGCCGGTTTCGTTCTGCGTCTGATCGTTGGCGACCTTGACGCGAACCGCGACGAGCACGTCGATCGAGCCGTCGGGGTTGTTGCGCTCGACCGCCGCCCGCATGTCGGACACCTGGACGTGCACGTTGGCCGCCTGGTACGCCTGAACGAGCATGCTGGTGTAGAGCAGGGCTTGCGAGCGGAAAGCGTCTGTGCCGCAGTCGATGATCTTCTGCTCACTCGCGGCCATCGCATTGGTGTCGGGCGCCTGCGTCGCCGATACGCAGTCGACGGCCGCCTTGAGCGCCGCCGCGTTGTTGCGGGCTATCGCCTGGCTCTCGTGGTGGTAGCGCAACGCGAGGTATCCGCCGGCGCCGATGGCCGCGGCGCAGAGCACGAGCGCCGCCGCGATGCCGGCCAGCCAGCCGCGGCCCAACCGGGACGCGCGGCGCTGCTCGGCCGCACCCGGTCCGGCCCCGGATTCCGGCGCTTCCTCCGCGGCCGCCTCGGGGCCGGGCTCCTCAGTCGCGCCCGCGGGCTCCTCGGTCGCGCCCGCGGGCTCCTCGGCCGACGGCTCCTCGGCCGGCACCGCCGGATCGGTGGACCCGGTTTCGTCCTCGGGCTCCGCCGACTCCTCGTCCGTCACGTCGGGAGTTGTCGGGTCGGCGGCGAACGCCGGGTCCTGGTTCTTCGGACGCCGTCTGCGCAGACGACGAAACTTCGGCATCGGTGGGGGGTTCAGCCGGCTGGCGCCAGCATCTCCTTCCATCCGTCGTCTCCTGTCCTGGCCGAGTTCTCGACGGAGTATTTAACACCGTCTGGCCCTACCAGTTCACCGCTTTGGGGGCTGTAGGTCGCCACTGGAGGCCCGCTGGGCGTGTAGACACACGGGTTGGGCTGCTGGCCGTTGCACTGCACCGTACCCGACCCCGGCCGCGACAACGGGTCGCTGGTCGGCGGGGGCGTCCCCGCCACCCGGTCCGAGGGGGCCGGGTTGAGGCCGTTGTCGATCGACGGCGCCGGGATCACCTGACCCGGTTTCACCGGCTGGTCACAGCGCGCCGAGGGGGCGGGGCAGGTCAGGATCTGGTTGGGGTCGCCGTACCAGGGGTTGGTCCCCGCCGGCACGTACGGCTTGGGGTCGCGGCATTCCGTCGGGGTGGCCGCCCGCTTGCCCGGGACGTCCGTGCAGGGGATGTTGCGCGATCCGCGCACGCTGTTGGCCGGGGTGTCCATCGGGATCTTGCAGTACGTGCCCGACGGCAGCGGCTGCATGCTGGTGTCGGCCGGCGACCGCCATTCCGACGCCGGGATGAAGCCGGTCAGGCACGGCGGCGGCTGGTTGATCGACAACGCCAGGTCCAGGGCCGCCATGTTCGGGAACGGCGCGGCGACCGTCTGGGCGATCGACGCGCCTTGGGGCAGGAACACCAGGACCTGCTCGACACCGGTGTGGTAGCGCTTGAGCAGGTTGAACACCACCTCGAGATTCGCCAGCGTCTGCGGCAGCGAGTCCCGCACGTCGCTGAACACCTCGTTGACCTGGTCGGCCGTCGGCGCCGCCTGGCGCAGCACGCTTTTGACGTGCTGGTCCTCCCGCGCGGACTGCGCGCCCAGCCTGTTCAGGTTGCGCGCCCAGCGCTCGATGGCGTCACCCGACTTCACCTGGCTGTTCAGCACCCCACCCGAGTTCTGGATGATGTCGTTGACGTCGGTGATGTTCGTCTTGAAGTCGCCGACGATCGCCTGGGTGGAATCCACCAGCCGCTGCAGGGCGGGGCCCAGCCCGCCCACGGATTGCGCCGTCTCGTCGAGCAATTGGGCGATCTTGTCCTTGGGCAACACGGCGAGCCCGCGGTTCGCCGTGTCCAACGCCGGCCCGATCTCGGCGGGCACCGTGCCCTTGGTGATCGTCTGGCCGTCCGACAGGAACTTGCCGGGGTTCCCGGTCGACTCCAGGTCCAGGTACTGCTCACCGACGGCCGACACCGAGTGCACGTTGGCCGTGGCGTCGGTCGGGATCTTGTAGCGGCTGTCGATGCTCATCGTCGCTTCGGCGCCCCGCTCCGTCGGCTCGACGTCGGTGACCTTGCCGATCGTGATGCCGCGATACGTCACGTTCGCCGTCGGGTAGAGGCCACCCGACGCGGGCAGCTCGGCCTTGAGCGTGTACCGGCCGATGCCCACCAGGCTCGGGATCTGCAAGTAGTACACCCCGAGCACGAGCAGCGAGATGACCGTCAGGATCCCGAACGCGATCAGCTGCCGTCTGATGAAAGGAGTCAGCAATTCCTGTCCCCCCTTTCCACCAGTGGCCCACCGGGCGCGTCGTTCGGGTTCGGCGTGTAACGCACGTCGGGGATCATCGTCTCGGGATCACGCCCGAACGACTGCTCGAGCGCGCGCAGGGCCCCCGACAACCCGGTACCGGTGAGGAACGCGTTGTCGACGGAACTGTAGGTGACGTCCAGCGTCAGCGAGATGTTGATGTAGTCGCCGCGGAAGATCTTCGGCACGGTGTCGATGTCGAACGGCTGGGTGAGGATCAGCTTCAGCGCGCCGATCAGGTACGGCGAGGCGCGGCCCAGCTCCTTCAACGGGCATTGCAGCGCCTGCAGGTCGGTGTGCAGCGGCCCGCGTGCCTCCGACAGGTACTGGTCGGCGGCCTGGCTGAGCCGGCCCACCGCGTCGACGGCGTTGATCAGCAGGTTCTTGGTGTCGGCGAAGTGCTTGACCAGCGGCGGGATGTCGGTGAGCACCCGGTCGAGCACGTCGGCCCGGGCACCCACATAGGTCAGCAGCCGGTTGGTCGAGTCGATCGCGTGGGTGATGTCGTCGCGCTGCTGGTTGAGCTGATCGGTGAAGGTGTCCAGCTTGCCGAGGAAGGACCGGATCGCCTCGCCCCGCCCGTTGAAGATGTTGTAGACCTCGTTCTGCAGCACTTCCAGGTTGGGGATGCCGCCGCCCCGCAGGATCAGCGACAGGCTGGCCAGGGTCTGCTCGGTGGTGGGGTACGCCGAGGAATTCTTCAGCGGAATCATGTCGCCGTTCTTGAGCAATTGCGGCGACGGGTTCCGCGGCGCGGCGAGCTCGACGTGCTGGGAACCCAGCAGCGAGGTCTGGCCGATCTTCGCGGTGGCGTTCTTGGGCAGCTTGACGTTCTTGTCGACACCCAGCGTCAGGGTGGCGATCCAGTTCTTCAGCTCGATCTTCCTGATCGACCCGACGAAGACGTCGGCGACCATCACCTTGCTGTTGCCGTTGATCGCCAGGGTGTCCGGCACCTGCACGTAGATCGTCATCGCGCCGGAGCCGCTGCCCGGGCCACCCGGGATCGCGACGTTGGAGATCCCGCGCCAGCCGCACGAACTCAGCACCAGCGCGGCCGCCAGGAGGACCAACGCCTGCCACGACCGGCGGCGAACCAGCCTCGTCACGCGCCTCACCGCCAGAATGTTCGGCTTGTTCCTCGCGCGTCCCGCGCTCGTCTCGCGCCTCACCGCCAGAATGTTCGGCTTGTTCCTCGCGCGTCCCGCGCTCGTCTCGCGCCTCACCGCCAGAATGTTCGGCTTGTTCCTCGCGCGTCCCGCGCTCGTCTCGCGCCTCACTGCCCACCCCCGAAGTCAGTCGGGACGGCCGGCCCGCCCGCGTTCGGCGCGGGCGCCGCCACCGGCGCCGGCGTCGGGGCGACCGGACCCGGGGCCACGTTCGGCCCGGGCGGCGGCGGCTGGATGGGCACCGGCGCGTTCAGGCCGATCGGCGGCACGATCGGGTTCTCGTCGTAGGCGTTCGGCGGTCCCGGCGGCGTCTGCAGGTTGGACTGGACCGGCGCGATGTTGGGGCCTCCCATGAGCTCGGCGAGCGAGTCCGGGGTCATCAAACCAGCGGTGATCGGGCCGACCTGCTGGCCCTGCATCCCGGGCGCGACGATCCAGCCGGGCTGGGTGTTGCGGTGCGACGTCGGGGTGTCCGGGACCCAGATGCCGGGCACGGTGGTGTCCTTGTATCCGTTCGGCGGGTGTAGCCGGTCTTCCGAGTACGCCACTTCCTTGGGCAGGGTTTCCGCCGTGCTGAACAGGTTCGCGCCGAACGGCAGGTAGTTGAACTTGATGGCATCCAGGATCGGAGCCAGGTACTGCGCACACAGCTCCGCCGATTCCTGATACCCGAGCCGGCTGCCCGCCTGGATCGAGCTGCAGATGAACTGCATCGGGTTGGCGAAGTTCGTGATCGCCGGGATGGCGACCACCGACCCGTGCGACGGGTGGTAGATCTGGTTGATGTTCGCCGCGGCCGTCGGCAGCACGTGCAGCGCGGTCTCCAGCCCGTTGAGCGGGTCCGGCTGCAGGATCGTGTTCGTGACGGTGGCCAGGTTGTTGATGTCGTAGGTCAACACCTCGCGGTTCTTGTCCAAGAACGGGCGCACGGTGGACAGCAGGCTGTCGAACTGCACGATCGCGTTCGACAGGTCGCTGTCGTTGTGCGCGAGCCGCGTGGTGAAGTCGGCCAGGTTCTGGTTCAGCGCGACGAACTGCTGGTCGTCGGAGTGCAACGCGTTGACGAACAGCGCCAGGCTCTTCACGACCGCGAAGAAGTCGCCGCGGCCCTCGTTCAGCGCGGTCAACGCCTGCGACAGGTTGGTCAGCGTCGTGTTGAATTCCTTGCCCTTGCCGGCCAGGCCGTTGGCGTAGGACTCGATCACCTCACCGAACGGACCCGTCGGCTGTTCCTTGGTGGGGCCCAGCTTGGAGATGATGTTGGTGATGCTGTTGCGCAGCTGGTCCCACTCCACCGGGACCTGGGTGCGCTCCTCGGGGATCACCGCGTTGTCGGCCAGCACCGGCCCGCCCTTGTAGGGCGGCTCCAACTGGATGGCCCGCGACGCGACCAGCGTCGGGTTGAGGATCACCGCGTCGGCGTTGGCGGGGACCCGGTACTTGTTCTGGTAGTGGAAGGTGACCTTCATCTTGTCGCCGGCCGGCTCGATCTTGTCGATCGCGCCCACCCGCAACCCCATGATCTGGACCTTGTCCCCCGGGTACAGCGCGTTCGCCGCCGGGAAGTAGGCCACCACCGTGTTGTTGGTCAGCTTCTGATAGAGCCGCCAGCCGACGAAACCGACGACGAGCGCCAGCACGATCACCAGCGAGCCGAGGATCACGGTCGCCCGGGTCAGCTTCGGCAGCCGGATGCTGCGGATGTCAAAGGCGGTGCTCAATTCTGGCTACCTCCCCCCGCAGCGCCGCTGCCTCCGGATCCACCCGGGTTGATGAAGGGCGCCGGCAGTTGCTCGCCGGGTCCCGGTGGTGCCGCCGGTCCCGGCGGGAAACCGGGCGCGAACGTCGACGGTGGCGGCGTCGGTCCGGCCGGCGCCAGGTTCTCGGTGCGCGCGCCGGGCGGTGCCTGCGCCGGCAGGGGCACGGGTGTGCCCGGCACGTCCGGCGGCGGGTCGCCCGGACGCCCGGCGATCGGGATGCCCGGCGTCGGGGGCAGGCCGTTGGGGTTGGGCGGCGAGGTCATCACGTCGACGGGCGCGGGGAAGCCCGGGCCGCCGAACGGTCCGGCGCCCCCGCCGGCGCACGGCAGCGGGTTCCCCGGGCGCGGCAGCCCCTCGTCGCCGACGGTGACGTTGCCGCCCGGGTTGGCGGGCGTGTAGGAGCAGGGCGATCCCGGCGGGACGGCCGGCCCCGGGTGCTCGGGCGTGCCCTCCAGCACCGGGGGCGCCGGCGGCGGCGCACCGTTGGGGAAGCGGGTGCCGTTGGGGTCGGGCCAGCGGAATTCGGGCAGCCCGGCGCTGCGCCAGAAGTTCTCCGGGTCGATGCCGCGCTTCTTGAAGGCGGCGTCCACCCACGGCTGAATGATCTGGTAGAGCGCGAGGTTGTGCAGCACGACCTTGAAGAACGGCCCCGACGCGATGGCCTCGTTCAAGGACGGCAGGAACTTACCGACCTCGGTCAGCCCCGCGGCGACGTCGTCTTTGCGCTCCTTCAGGATGTCGCTGACCTGGCGCAGCTGCTCGAGCACGTGGTTCAGGTTCGGGTTGTCGTTGATGAAGCCCTTGACCTGTTCGGAGAAGGCGGCGACGTTGGCCAGCAACGCGTTGATGGCCTGGCCGCGTTCGTTGAAGGCGGCCAGCAGTGTCTTCGTGTTGACCAGCAGGCGGTCGATCTGTTCGCTGCGGTCACCGAGGACGCTGGCCACCTGGTTGGCCTGGGCGAGCAGATGCTTGACCTGCTCGTCGCGCTTTCCGATCGTGTCGGAGAATTTCGCCACGCCGTCGAGCGCCGCGCTCAGGTGCGGGTAGGTCTGGTCGATGGTCTGCGACAACACGTGCAGCGATTCCTTGACCGTGTCGATGTTCCAGCCCTGCGCGGCCTTCGTGACGTCGAAGAAGGCGTCGTAGATCTGGTAGGGGGTCGTGCTCTGCCCGATCGGCAGCGTCGCCCCGGGCCGCAGCGGCTGGGCCCCCTTCGCCTCGACGTCCAGGATTTTCTTCCCCAGGATGGTGTCGGTCTTGATCGCCAGCCGGCTCTCGGTGCCGATGCTGGCGGTGCCGATCGAGAACTTCAGCCGAATGTGGTCGCCGTCGATCTCGAGGCCCTCGACCTTGCCGACGTCGACGCCGGCGATGCGCACCTTGTCGCCCGAGTTGATGCCCCCGGTGTCGGTGAACTGCCCGTAATAACTGGGCTTGGCGAAGATCATCGGGACGCTGGTGAAGCTCTGGCCGACCCCGATGACGAGCACCGTCACCAGGATGCCCATGAGGCCGATGCGAACCCGGTTGGGCGGTTCCAGTGTTCTCATTGCGGCGTGCACCTACCCGTCGGCTGCTGGAAGAGCCGGACCGTGCGGACCGGGCCGCCGGCCTGCAACCCGTTGATCTTCAGCGTGATGTCGCAGGCGTAGAAGTTCACGAAGTCGCCGTAGGAGCCGATGGCGCGCCCGATCATGTTCAACGCGGTGGGCACCTTCTTGAGGTAGTCGTTGAGGCCATCGCGCTGGTCGATGAGCGGCTGCTGGATGGCGTCCAGGTAGTTGAGGGTCTTGTGCAGCAGGCCGCGGTCCTCGGCGAGCAGGTCGGCCACCGTCCCGGCGGCGTTGCTGATGTGCGCGGTCCCGCCCGCCAGCTGGTCGCCGTGGTCCTTCAACCCGGTGATGAGCACCTCGAGGTTGTTGACCGTCTGGTCGAACTGCTGCCGGTGGCGGACCGTGGTGTCCAGCACGATGTTCAGGTTCTTGATGACCTCGCCGATCGCCTGGTCGCGCTCACCGAGCTGCGTGGTCAGCTGCGCGGTCTGGTCGAGGATGTCGTTGATGGTGCCGCCCTGACCCTGGAACACGGTGATCAGGGAGGTCGCGATGGTGTTGACCTTCTGGGGGTCCAGCGCCCGGAACAGCGGTTTGAAGCCACCGATCAGGGCGTCGAGGTCGAGCGCCGGCGAGGTGCGCGACGCCGGGATGAAGCCGCCCGGCGGCAGGACGCGCTCGGCGCCCTCGCCCTCGCCGCGCTTGAGCTCGAGGTAGCGGTTGCCGATCAGGTCCAGGTAGCGGATCTGGGCGGTCGTCGACTGGTAGAGCGGCACCGAACGGTCGATGTTGAAATCCACCCGCGCCCGCTTGCCGCCGTCGATCAGTTTCACCGCACTGACCTTGCCGATCTCCACGCCCGAGGCGCGGACGAACTGGCCGGCCCGCAGCCCGCTCACGTTGGTGAACTCGGCCGAGTATCCGTTCGTGCGGTCGAAGCGCATCTGACCGAACACGACGATGATCATCACGGTGAAGATCAACAGCACCAACGAGAAGATGCTGAGCCTGACGATGGTTCCGGTGATTTTCATGGGTTGATCGTGTTATCCCCTACTTGGCGGCCCCAGACGTACTCGATCGCGTACGGGGACCCGGTGTCCAGGTGGTTGTACGGTGCGAGGCTGTTGCCGCTGTCGATCACCAATTCGGGTGCGGGCCAGAGGTCGTGGGTGATCTGCTGCCAGCACCCGGGGGCACCTCCCGGCCCGCCGCGTGCGTTCACCCGCGGCAGGTTCTCCGGGTAGGTGTACGGGTTCGGCGCCCCGCCGACGACCCCGGCCAGGCCCCCGACCAGGCTGGCGATGGTGACCACCGCCGATACCGGGTTGGCCAGCAGGCCCAGCCCCGACAGCGCCTCGGTGTGGGCGTTCAGCGAGTAGCCGTTGCCACCCAGGAACGAAGAGGCCTTGGGCTCGATGTCGTGGTAGTTGCGCAGCGTGCAGAAGATCTCCGGGCTGTAGGTGTCCAGCAGCTGGGCCGAGGGCACCAGGTCCTGGGCGCCGCGCGCCAGGTACGGGCCGCCCTTGTTGAAGACGTCGGCGCCGGTGTTGCCGAACCCGGCCGCCGCCAACAACGCCTGGTCCAAATCCTTCTGCTGGGCGTTGATGGTGCGCGACGTGATCACCGCGTTGTTCAGGAAGTCCAGCAGGTCGGGCGCCGCGTTGGCGTAGGTGTCGCCCAGCCCGGCCAGCAGCTGGATGTCGCGCCGCGCCTGCGGCATCTGCGGGTTGACGTCGTCGAGGATCGCGTTGGCGTTGACCACCGACTGGCCGAACTTGTCACCCAACCCGGTCAGCGCCTGGGCGGCCGCGCTCAGCGTCAGGTTCAGCTTGACCGGATCCACCTTCTGCGCGATCGAGGTGACGGTCTGGAACAGAGTGTTGATCTCGGTGGTCACCGACCGCGCGTCGATCACGGTGTGCGGGTTCAGCTTCTGCGGCGACGGGTTCTTCGGCGTCGTCAGCGACACGTACTTGCCGCCGAACACCGTGGTCGCCTTGATGTCGGCGTTGACGTTGGACGGGATCAGCGACAGGTACCGCGGATAGACGTCCAGGGTGAACTTCGCCGCGGGCTTGCCGTCGCGCACGGTCTCCGAGATGTTGCCCACCCGGCCGATCTCCACGCCGTTGTAGGTGACCTTCGAACCCGGATCCATCACCAGCCCGGCCCGCGACGCCAGCATCGTCAACTTGGTCTTGGGGGTGAAGTCGCCGCGGAACTGCCCGTAGACCAACACCAGGGCCACCAGGGCGATGATCAGCGCCGCGACGCCGGCCAGCTTGTACGGCGGCTTCCGGGGGGCGTTGACCTTCACTGGCGACGACATGGCGGCTACACCGTGAGCGCGAAGTTGGGGTTGACGCCATAGAGCGCCAACGCGGCGGCCAGAACGACGACCTGCACCGACACCAGCGAGAACCGCATGGATCGGCCGACGGCCTCACCGACGCCGACGGGTCCGCCGCCGGCGTTGTATCCGTAGAAGCAGTGGGTGATCATGACGACCGCCGTGATGATGATGGCCTCGAGGAATGACCAGAACACGTCGTCGGGCCGCAGGAATGTGCGGAAGTAGTGCTCGTAGGTGCCGTTGGACTGCCCGTAGAGCACCGTGGTGGTGATCTGCGGGGACAGGAACGACATGATCATGGCCAGCGCGTAGAGCGGGATGATGACGACCAGGCCGGCCATGATCCGGGTGGTCGCCAGGAACGAAATCGACTTGATGCCCATGACTTCCAGGGCGTCGATCTCCTCGCTGATGCGCATGGCGCCCAGCTCGGCCGTGGCGCCGGCGCCGACGGTGGCGGCCATCGCGATGCCGGTGACCACCGGGGCGGCGATGCGCACGTTGATCAGTGCGGCGAAGAAGCCGGTGAACGCCTCGACGCCGATGTTGCCCAGCGAGGCGAAACCCTGGATGGCGACCAGCGAGCTACCCGAGAGGGTCACGAAGCCGACGATCGCGACGGTGCCGCCGATGACGGCCATGGCGCCGGTGCCCATGCCGATCTGGGCGATCAGCCGCAGGGTTTCCTTGCGGTAGTTGCGCAGCGCGTGCGGGATGTGGCCGAGGGCCACGGCTCCGAACCAGGCCATCTGGCCGATGTCGTCCAGGCCCCGGCCGGCGGCACCGCCGTAGCGGTTGAGGTTCTCGACTGCCCGGGGGAACCGGGCGCGCAATACGGCGGCTGTCGACATGTCAGTGGCCCGTTCCGAATCGCACGCCGATGGTGGTCAGGACGACGTTGACCGCGTATAGCGCGACGACGCAGAGCACGACCGTCTCGTTGACGGCGGTGCCCAGCCCCTTGGAGCCGCCGCGCACGGTCAGCCCGCGGTAGCAGCCGACCAATCCGGCGATGAGGCCGAACGTCGCGGCCTTGACGGTGGCGATGACCACTTCGGGCAGGCCGGTGATCGTGGTCAGGGTCGCCAGGTAGGCGCCGCCGGAGACGTTTTGCAGGTAGACGCCGAACAGGTAGCCGCCGACCAGGCCGACGGTGATCACCAGGCCGTTGAGCAGGGTGGCGACCAGGGTCGCGGCGATCACTCGCGGCACGACCAGCCGGTGGATCGGGTCGATGCCGAGCACCTCCATCGCGTCGATCTCCTCGCGGATGGTGCGCGCGCCCAGGTCGGCGCAGATGGCCGTCGACCCGGCGCCGGCCACCACCAGCACCGTGGTCAGCGGCCCCAGCTGCGTGACCGCGCCGATGGCCGCGCCCGCGCCGGACAGGTCGGCGGCTCCGAACTGGGCCAACAGCACGTTGAGGGTGAAGATCAACAGGACGGTCAGCGGGATCGACACCATGATGGTCGGCAGGAAGGCCACCCGCATGATGAACCAGCACTGCAGGACGAACTCGCGCCATTGGAACGGCCAGCGGAACAGCGCCCTTCCGGTCAGCACGCACATCCGGAAGAAGCCCCCGATGACCGTCAGGGGTGTCTGCAGCTGATCGCGCAGATAACCGACCAGGTAGGGGCCCTGTCGACTCGTCGACGTTGACGTCACCGCTGCCCCCTCCAGCTGATAGCGCGTGCCTGCCGGCGCCGCGACGGATCGTGTAGCACGCCTCGCCCCCTGCCAGCTAGGCGGCCGGGAGCGCCCCCGCCTCGCCCCGACCCAACGTGTGTGACCATCGGCTCCCTACTGGCAAGTAGTAACGGAGACCACAGGAATGTACCCGATGGCCATGCACGTGTGAACTGCATCTGCACAATTAACCCTTCGTCAACAGCGGGCAAACGTTACAGCTTCCGTCAGCCTTCCTCTCTGATTGTGAATTCCGTTGCCGTGGAATGACTTTCGTCGATACTCGCGGTCCCGTAACGGATCCGCAGCTCAGTCTTGAGCACCTTTCCGGCGGGGTTGCGCGGCAGCGCGTCCACGATCTCGAGCGCCTTGGGATGCTTGTACCGCGCCAGCCGCTCGGTCAGGAATTCGTCCAACTCCTCGAGCAGCAGCTGCTCCCCGGCGACGGCCGCGACCGCGATCGGCACCTCGCCCCATTTGTGGTGGGGGCGCCCGATCACCGCGACCTCGACGATGCTGGGATGGCTGGCCAGCACGTTTTCCACCTCGGCGCAGTAGATGTTCTCGCCGCCCGAGATGATCATGTCCTTCTTGCGGTCCACCACCCAGACGTAACCGTCGGCGTCCATTCGGACGAGATCACCGGAGTGGAACCAGCCGCCCGCGAACGCTTCCGCGGTGGCCTCCGGGTTGTTCCAGTAGCCGCTCATCAAAGTCGGTGCGCGATAGACGATTTCGCCGACCTCGCCGACCGGCACGTCGTTCATGTTTTCGTCGACCACGCGGGCGGCGACGGTCGGGATCACCTTGCCGACCGAGCCGCGTTTGCGGATCGCGTCCTCGCCCAGCAGCATGCAGGTGACCGGCGACATCTCGGTCTGCCCGAATGCGGCCAGGATCTGGGCGCCGGGGAAGTTCGCCGACATCTCCCGCAGCAGCGCGTCCGGCGCCGGTGCGGCTCCCCAGGAGATGACCCGCAACCTGAGGTCGCGGGGCCGTGCCCGCTGCTCGGCGCAGACCGCCTGCCACTGCGCGGGCACGAGGAAGATCCCGGTCACCTTCTCTTCGGCCAGCACGTCGAGCAGTTGCCCCGGCTCGAACGCGCCGAGCGGGTAGATCACCGTGGGGGTGCCCAGCAGCATCCCGGTCAGCATGTTGCCGATGCCGGCGATGTGGAAGAAGGGGACGCCGATGAAGCCGACGTCGCTGTTGATGTCGGCGCCGTTGGTGTACAGCCCCGTCATGGTCTGGCCGGTCAGGTTGGTGTGGGTCAGCACCGCGCCCTTCGGGCGGCCGGTGGTGCCCGAGGTGTACATGATCAACGCCGGCGAGTCGTTCGGGATGTCGACGGGCTCATGCGACGCCCCGCGTTCTTCGATCAGATCCTCGTAGCCGAGCGCGCTGTCGTCGCCCGCGCCGCCGGCCACGATGACGGTGGCAAGCAGCGGCTCGACGTCACGGACCCCATTTGCCACCGGGGCCAGCACCGATTCGGTGATCAGCACGCGGGCTTCGCAATCCTGGACCAGAAAGGCGATTTCAGCGGCGGTGAGCCGGAAGTTCAGCGGTACGGCGATGCCGCCGAGCATGTTGACCGCCAGCACCGACTCGACGAATTCGGTGCGGTTGAGCATCAAGACCATGACCCGGTCGCCGAAGCCGACTCCGCGACGGCTCAACGCGTCGGCCAACGCCGCCACCCGGCGCCGCAGCTCGCCCCACGTCACGGTCTTGCCGAGAAACCGCAGCGCCGTCGCGCCCGGCTGCATCAGGGCGTGCCGTTCGAGCTGGTTCACCCAGTTCTGCCGCCGGGCCAGGTACGGCTGGTCGGTCTGCTGTGTCAGATGGCTCGCCAATTGCGCGGTCAACCCCACCCTTTCCCTTCACTCCCGCACCGCTTGCGCCAGGTTGATATTTGATAAAACATGGTGTTGTCTGGGTCACATTATGGCTTTAGAGCCCTGCTGACAAGCCCCGACAAAAGTTTCAAACCAACCTCCCTAACGCCAACGAAAGCCCTGGCAGCCCCCGTGAACGCACCGATATCCGCGCGACTGAGGAGCCGACGGCCACTGCGCCGGGCGCAGTTGTCCGACGAGGTCGCGGGCCATCTGCGGGCGGCGATCATGTCCGGGGCCTTGCGGCCGGGGACGTTCATCCGCCTCGACGAGACCGCGGCCGAGCTGGGCGTCAGCGTCACTCCGGTGCGGGAAGCCCTGCTGAAGCTGCGCGGTGAGGGCATGGTGCAGCTCGAACCGCACCGCGGCCACGTGGTGCTGCCGTTGACGCGGCAAGACGTCGAGGACATCTTCTGGTTGCAGGCCACCATCGCCAGGGAGTTGGCCGCCGCCGCCACCGACCACATCACCGACGCCCAGATCGACGAGCTCGAGCGCATCAACGAGACGCTCGCCGCGGCCGTCGGATCCGGCGACGCCGAGACCATCGCGGGCATCGAGTTCGCGTTCCACCGGGTCTTCAACCAAGCCAGCGGTCGGATCAAACTGGCCTGGTTCCTGCTCAACGCCGCGCGGTACATGCCGGTGCTGGTGTACGCCGCCGATCCGCGGTGGGGCACGGCCGCCGTCGAGAATCACCGCCAGTTGATCGGGGCGCTGCGAAGGCGCGACGCCGCCGCAGTGATCGAACACACCGTGTGGCAGTTCACCGACGCGGCGGCCCGGCTGACCGAGATGCGGGACCGCACGGGCATCTTCGACTAACCGGTCAGCTGTTCGGCGCGCTGCTTGAGTTTTTCGGCGAGGTGGTCCAGGACGTTGTTGAGGAGCTGTTTGACCATCGGCGCCGGGACCGGCATCGAGGTCTCGACGTCGAGATCCACGGTCAGCAGGCTCGACGGGCCCATCTCCACCACGCTGAACAACTGCTCCTGCTTGGTGAACAGGTCGCCCTGCTGCAGGACGGTCTGAATCTGGTTCTCGCCCGGGTAGTAGACGGCCTGGATGAATACGCCCTGCATGCCCTGGTAGTCGGTGTCGAGCCGCAGCTGGCTGGGCCGGCCGTCGTCGTAGCGGGCGAGCACCCAGAGGCCCTTGACCTCCTCGTTCCACTGCGGATAGGCCTCGAAGTCGGCGACGATCGACATGATCGTGGCCGCGTCGGCGCTGACCTCGACGGTCTTGCTCATGACGGGCATTGGCGAAGCATAGCCGGGCCGGCGGCGCGCTCCGGCGGCGCAGCCCGGCTCACTCGTCGTCGCGAAAGTCCCGGTGCGCCGGGCGTTCTGGATCTACCGGTCCACCCTCGCCGTGGACAGCAGCGCGCGGATGGCGGCGGGAATCTCGACCGGCTTGCGGCTGCTTCGATCGACGTAGACGTGCACCCAGTGACCCAGCGCGGTGACTGGCTGGGCCCGCTCCCCCGGCGCCGCCCGGAACACGCCGAGCCGGTAGGTGACGCTGCTGCGGCCCAGCCGGGTCACCGCCACGCCCACGACGAGGCCCTCGGGGAAGTGCAGTTCCGAGAAGTACCGGCACCCCGACTCGGCGACGATGCCCAGGGCGGGGGTGGTGAGCGGGTCCAGCCCGGTGGTGGTGTTGATCCAGGCGTTGATGGCGGTGTCGAACAGTTGGTAGTACACCGCATTGTTCAGGTGGCCGAACATGTCGTTGTCGGCCCACCGGGTCCCCACCGGCCACAGCACCGGAAAGTCGTCGCTGGTGAGCCCGTCCGGTGCTCCCGGAACCACGGGAGCCGGCGAAACCGGGGGTTCGGAAGCCATGGTTGTATTCCAACATGGTTCAGATTCGGGGCGCCGTGCTGGACCGGATCGGTCTGACCCGCCCCTACGGCGAGTCTCGCCCGATCCGCGTCGTCGATCTCGACCTGGACCCGCCCGGCCACGGCGAGGTGATGATCCGCATCGAGGCGGCCGGGGTGTGCCACTCCGATTTGTCGGTGGTCGACGGCAATCGGGTGCGGCCGGTCCCGATGCTGCTCGGCCACGAGGCGGCCGGGCTCGTCGAGCAGATCGGTGACGGCGTTTCCGACCTGACCGTCGGCCAGCGGGTGGTGCTGGTGTTCTTGCCGCGGTGCGGGCATTGCGCGGCCTGCGCGACTCAGGGGCTGACACCGTGCGAACGGGGCAGCGCGGCCAACGCCGCCGGCACGTTGTTGGGCGGTGACATCCGGCTCCGCCAGGCCGGCCACCGCGTGTATCACCACCTCGGGGTTTCGGGCTTCGCGACCCACGCGGTGGTCAACCGGGCCAGCGTGGTTCCGGTGCCGCCCGACGTGCCGCCCGAGGTCGCCGCGCTGCTGGGGTGCGCGGTGCTGACGGGCGGGGGTGCCGTGCTCAATGTCGGCAAACCGCAGCCGGGCCAGTCGGTCGCCGTCGTCGGCCTGGGCGGTGTCGGCATGGCGGCGGTGCTCACCGCGCTTACCTACGACGGCGTGCGCGTGATCGCCGTCGATCAGCTGCCCGACAAACTGGCCGCCGCCCGCGCCCAGGGCGCGCACGAGGCCTACACCCCGCAGCAGGCCGTCGACGCCGGGGTGAAGGCCGCCGTGGTCATCGAGGCCGTCGGCCATCCCGCGGCGCTCGAGACGGCCATCGCCCTGACCGCGGCGGGCGGCCGCACCATCACCGTCGGCCTGCCCCCACCGGACGCGCGTATCACCGTGTCGCCGTTGGGGTTCGTGGCCCAAGGGCGTTCGCTGATCGGCAGCTACCTGGGCTCGGCGGTGCCCAGCCGCGACATTCCCCGGTTCGTCGCGCTGTGGCAGGCGGGCCGGCTGCCGGTGGAATCGCTGGTGTCGTCGTCGATCCGGTTGGATCAGATCAACGAGGCGATGGACAACCTGGCCGACGGCACCGCCGTGCGCCAGCTCATCCGGTTCGACTAGTTTCCCCTCGCTCCCGCCACCGGCGCCTCACCACCGGCTCCCTTCCACCGGCGAGCGCGCGTGTCTGTACGGCGACACGCCGTCACGAGCGGCATTCTGCGCACCCTCACGCGCGACGCCCGGGGCCTCTATCGGGGGTGCAGGGGCGCGACGGGCTCCACCGCAACGTCGGGTAGGCGGTGCTCTTCGATGTAGTCCCAACGGATTTCGTAGCCCAGCCCGGAACCCGACGGGATCTCGACGTATCCGTCCGGCGAGAGCGGGTCGCACGGCGAGCGCAGATAGGGGGGCGCGGTGTCGTAGCGAGCCCCCGGGCCGAGCAGGCCGCGCTCGTAGTATTCGCAGACGTCTTCGCTGGTGGCGCCGAGCACCTGCAGGTTGCCGAAGCCGCTCATGTGCAGCTCGCACCGCATGCCGACCGCCTCGCACATTCCGGCGAGTTTCATCACCCCGGTGATGCCCCCGCGCAGCACGTCGATGCGGCTGATGTCGGAGGCCTGGCGCAGGATCCAGTCGGCCCGGGTGTAGATGCCGCCCTCGGCGATCTCGGGCGAGCAGATCGGGATGTCGAGTTCGCGGGCGAGTTTGGCGTAGGACTCCACCCGATATTCCGGCATCGGGTGCTCGTACCAGTAGAAGCCCAGCCGCTCGAGTTCGCGGCCGACCCGCAGCGCGTCCTCGTAGGTGAGGTAGGTGCCCCAGGGGTCGAACATCAGCACCATCTCGTCGCCCACCGCGGCGCGCACCTCGCGGCACACCCGGATGTCCCAGTCGACGTAGGACGGCCGCGGCAGGGCGAACTGGCCTGTCGCGGGATTCCAGTAGTGGTAGGGGTGAATCTTGTAGGCGCCGTAGCCCTGGCGCTGACACTCGACGGCATGGGCGGCGTAGTCGTCGGGTGAACCGAGGTTGTTGAAGCTGCTGGCGTAGGCCTTCACCCGGTCGCGGGCGCCACCCAGCAACTTGCGCACCGGCAGCCCGGCGGCCCGGCCGGCCAGGTCCCACAGAGCCAGATCGATGACGCTGCAGACGTTTTCGGGTAGCTTCGCCGCCCACAGTTGGCGCCAGATCTCCGCCCGGTCGAACGGGTCCTGACCGGCCAGCAGCGGGCTGAGGAATTGGGTGATGATGGCCCGGTCCCCCGGCAGCAACCCATCCTGGTCGCCGTGGAAGTGGCCGCCGAAGTAGTAGCCCTCGATACCCTCGTCGGTGAGCACCTTGGTCACGGTCTGCACCACGCGGTGGTCGGTCATCAGCTGGCCGAACGAGATTCGGTCGACCGATGTCTCGAACGGCACCACCTCGAGGCCGGTGATCTTCATGGCAGCAGATTCTGCCGACGGGCCGTGCGGTCAGAGTAGAGGCGAAGGTCCCGCACCCGTCATGCCCACGCCGCCCGCAGGGCGTCCGCCTGCAACGCGAACAGGCGCTCGGACCCGGTCCACTCCGGCAGCAGCGAATCGAAACCGTGGCAGGCGCCCGCGAACACGTGCAACTCGGCCGAGACTCCGGCTTGGAGCAGGCGCAGCGCATAGTCGACCGCTTCGTCGCGGAAGGGGTCGATCTCCGCGCAGGTGATCAACGCCGGGGGCAGACCGTCGAGCCGGGTCCGCCGCGCCGGGACCGCGGAATCCGATCCGGCCCGTTCGCCGAGATAGTGGCCCCACATCAGGTCCGCGGCCTCGCTGTCGAAGGCCGGGCTAGCCCGAAACTCCCTCTTGGACGGGGTGATTCGGTCGTCCAGCACGGGCTGGTGCAGCAACTGATAGGCGACCGGCGGCAGCGCCCCGTCGGCCGCCCGCTGCGCCAGGCAGGCGGCCAGGGTGGCCCCGGCGCTGCTGCCGGCGAGTGCGACCCTGTCCGGGTCGACGCCGAGTCGCCGCGCGTCGGCCGCCACCCACCGCAGGACGGCGGCGGCGTCGTCGAGCGCGGCCGGGAAGGGGTGCTCCGGCGCCAGCCGGTAGTCCACCGACACCACCGTGCACCGGCCGCGGCGCGCCAGCTCCACGCATTGGCGGTGGTCGGTGTCCAGGTTTCCCAGCGCGAACCCGCCGGCATGGCAGTAGACGACCGCGGGCGCCGGCGCGGGACCGCCGCGGTAGACCCGCACCGGCACCACCGGTTCCGCCGGCGTGCTGCCCTCGGTGATCTGCACGCCCCGCGCGTCGGTGCGCTCGGCCGCGTCACGGCGCCGCTCGTTGAACGGGCCGCGGGTGAGTCGGATCGAGTCGAAGGAGAAGTCGGTCCGAGTGGTCGCGGCGGCCCGCAGTTCGGGGTGCAGCCGTTCGGCGCCGTCCAATTCCGTCATCGGGCTCCCCGGTCCGACGACGTCAGGGCGTCGCGCACCGGCGCGGCGGAGGGTTCGAACTCGAAGTCGCCCGGCTTGAACCTGCGCGTCATTGCCCAGAAGCTGCGCGCGCTTCGCGGCCACTGCGTCACCACCCGCCCATTGGCGGCGCGGAAGTAATTGCTGCACTGGGTGGTCCAGACGGTGCCGACCATCCAGCGGTCGACCTTGGCGACGAAGTCCGCCAACGCGGCGGGGCGGACCGCGATGTAGGTCCCGCCCTTGCGCCGCATGCGTTTCAGCGCCCGCACGATGTAGTGCGCCTGCGCCTCGAGCATGAAGATGACGCTGTTGGAGCCGACGTTGGTGTTCGGGCCGTACAGCATGAAGAAGTTCGGGAAGCCCGGCACGGCCATGCCGAGGTAGGCGTGCGCCCCGCCGCGCCACGCCTCGCGCAGGGTGGTGCCGCCTTCCCCGGAAACGTCCACCTCGCCCAGATAGTCGGCGGCCGCGTAGCCGGTCGCGCACACCACCACGTCCACATCGCGTTCGGTGCCGTCCTCGGTGACCAGGGAGCGCGCGCGCAGGTAGCGGGCCGGGCTGGTCAGCACCTCCACGTTGGGCAGGGTCAGCGCGGGCAGGTAGTCCGACGAGAACACCAGCCGCTTGCACCCCATGGGGTGCGACGGGGTGAGCTTGCGGCGCAATTCCGGATCGGGAACCGTCTTTTCGAGCAGGTCGAGCGCGACCGTGGTGAATTGGTGGGTCTTTTCGCTGCCGTGCTCGATCACCGAGATGTTGGCTTCGCTGCGCAACCACAGCCGGGTGCGGTACAGCTTCTTGGCCCACGGCAGGTGCGCGAAAGCCCAGCGCTCGCGTCGCGTGTAGCGCCGGTCCGGCTTGGGCAGAATCCAGGTCGGCGATCTTTGCACCGAATAGACCCGGTCGGCCACCTTGGCCAATTCGGGCAGGAGCTGCGACGCCGTCGAGCCCGTGCCCAGCACCGCGATCCGCTTGCCGCCCAGTGGGATCGAGTGGTCCCAGCGGGCCGAGTGCATCACCGTCCCGGTGAACGGCTCCTGCTCCACGAGGTCCGGCAGCAGCGGGCGGGTGAACAGGCCCACGGCGGATACCACCACGTCGAATCGGTGCTGTCGCCCCTCGGCCGTGGTCAGACACCACCTTTGCGCGTCTTGCTCCCACCGCGCGGAACGGATATCGGTGCGCAGCCTCAGGTGTGGTGCCAAGCCGTATCTGTCGGCGCAGCGCTGGAAGTACGCCAGAATTTCGGGCTGCGCCGACCACAGCCGCGACCAGTTCGGGTTGAGGTCGAACGAGTAGGAGTACAGGTGCGATTTGACGTCGCACGCCAGCCCCGGATACGTGTTGACCCGCCAGGTGCCGCCTACGCCGTCCTCCCGGTCGAAGATGGTGAAGTCGCGAAAACCCGCGCGCGAGAGCAGGATCCCGAGGGCCAGCCCGCCGGGCCCGGCGCCGATGATGCCGATCGTCGGGCCGGTCATCGGATCTGCACGCATTGGCCGCCGTCGACCACGAGTTCGGCGCCCGTGATGAACGACGCCTCCTCGGAGACCAGGAACGCGACCGCGTCGGCGACCTCGCGCGGTTGGCCGATCCGGCCGAAGGCCGACGACGCGGCCAGCCTCAATTGGGTGGCGTCGTCGAGCATCGGGGTCGCGATCGGTCCGGGAAACACGGCGTTGACGCGGATTCCGAAGGGGGCCAGTTCGGCGGCCGCGTTCTGGGTCAGCCCGCGCAGCGCCCACTTCGCCGAACCGTACGCGGCGTGGTGCGGGAAGGGTCGGATGGCGCCCGTGCTGCAAATGTTGACGATGGCGGCCTGCCCCGCCGCGCGCAGGTGCTCCAGCGTCACGTGGATGCCCAGGAAGGCGCCGAAGCAGTTGACCCGCCAGGAGTTTTCGAAGTCACCGGCGGTCTCGTCGGCCAGGGACGCCCGGTGCAGCACGCCGGCGTTGTTGACCAGGGTGGTCAGCGCCCCCAATCGGTCGATCACCGCGCGGACGGCCGACTCCCATTGCGGTTGCGAGGTGACGTCGAGTTCGATCGCGATCACCCGGTCGTCGCCCAATTCGCCGACCGCCGCGGTCAGTTCGTGGGCACGCCGGTCGCATGCGGCCACTGAATAGCCTTGGGCGCGCAACCGTTTGGCGATGGCCCAGCCCTGGCCGCCGGCCGCGCCGGTTACCAATGCAACGCGTGGATTCATGATGACGTGACCTCGGGGGTGAACAGGCCCGGGCACTGGTCGGCGTCGCCCGCATCGAGGGCGAGGGCGTAACCGGCGATCAACTCGCGAATCGCGCACCGATCGCCCGTCATGGTTCGGTCGCCTCGCGCAGATGCTCCGCGGCTCCCCGGCGCAGGGCGTGCGCTTCCGCGGTCAGGGTGATCATCGAGAAGCCCAGCTTGGCCATGGCGCGCCCCGTCGTGCCGTCCCCGGCGTGAATGCCGGTCACGAGTCCGACCGCGCTGGCCGCGCGGCGGATGCGCACGATGGCGTCCAGGACGGCCGGATCCTTCGACGCGCCCGCCACGTCCACACCCAACGAGAGCGCCAGGTCGGCGGGGCCGACGTAGAGGCCGGTCAGCCCGTCCACGGCGCAGATCTTGTCGAGGTCGGACAGCGCGGCGGCCGTCTCGATCATCGCGAAGACGCTGACCCGGGATTCCAGCGCGGCGGTGTCGCGGCCCAGGCTGGCGCGCAGCGGGCCGAAGCTGCGAATCCCGCCGGGCTGGTAGCGGGAGGCGGCGACGGCGGCGGCGGCCTGGTCCGCCGACTCGATCATGGCGATGACGACGGCGTCGGCACCGGCGTCGAGCACGCGCCCGATCGGTGCCGCGTCGGCGTTGGGCAACCGCACCACGGTGCCGACGGGCAGGTGCTCGGTCCGTCGCAGCATGCCGGCGATGTCGGCGTCGTCGAGGTAGCCGTGTTGTGCGTCGAAACCCACGTAGTCGTAACCGGCGCCGGCGAATTCGTCCGGCCCGAGCACGCTCGGCCCGGTGATCCAGCCGCCCCAGATCGGGGTCGCCCGGTTCAGTGCCCGCTGCAGAGCGCTCCGCGAGTTGTCGGTCATTCCGCGATCGCGATCTTGACGCGCTCGGGGACCGGGCGGCAGGCCAGCTCGAACGCCCCCTGCACGTCGCCGACGGCGAAGGTGTGCGTCAGGTAGGTGGCGAGCAGCCGCGGATGTTCGGCGGCGAACGTGCCGGCAAGCTCGAGCACCCGCCGCCGGTCCAGTGTCACACCGGATTTCAGCGTCAGGTTGTTGCGCAGCATGGCGCGCATGTTGATCGGGTAGGCGTCGTCGTCGGCGACGCCGAAGTAGAAGACGGTGCCGCCGGGCGCGGCGGCGTCGATGGCGTGGCCGAGCGTGGCGACCTGGTGACCGACCGCCTCGATGACGACGTCGGCGCGGTCGGGGGCGGCGAGCCGGCTCACCCACCGGTCGCTGGTGGCGCGCACCGCGTCGTCGACGCCGAATGCGGTTGCGACGCTTGACCGGTCGACCGGGTCGACGCCGGTGACGCGCCGCGCGCCGGCGGCCTTGGCGACGTAGGAGAACAGCAGCCCGATGGAGCCCTGGCCGATGATCGCCACGTGTTTGCCGGTGAGATCCGGGAGTTGGTCGCAGGCATACAGCACGCAGGCCAGCGGTTGCAGTCCGACCGCCTGCGCCGGGGTCAGCGCCGGGTCGTACGGGGCCAGGCCGTCGCCGTTGCTGATCACGCGCTCCATCATGCCGTCGAATCCGGAGGCCCAGCCGACGACCCGGTCGCCGGTGCGGTGCTCGGGATGCCGGCTGGCGATCACCTCGCCGACGACCTCATGGATCGGGAAACCGTCCTTTTCGGCCGCGCTGGTCCCGTCGTCGCCCGGAAGGCGGCCACGGGCCCCGCGGAAGGCCGGCAGGTCGCTGCCGCAGACTCCGGCCGCCAGGAAGCGCAACAGCACCTGGCCGTCGGCGAGGCATTCCGGCGTCTTCTCTGCAAGCGTTGTGCGCTCGAACAGGTACGGGGCGACGACCCGGTAGGACCACACGTCAGACCTCCACCGGGATGTTGTTCCATCCCCATTGGAAGCTGGAGGGCAGCCGCCGGGCGCCTTCGGCCCGGATCGCGTAGTCGGGCACCCGGCGCAGCCATTCGGTCAGCAGCACAGCGACTTCCAGCCGGGCGAGGTGGTAGCCGATGCAGAAGTGCTGCCCGCGGCCGAAGGCCAGCGAGCGACGGATGGGCCTGTCCCAGATGAATTCGTCGGGTTCGGGGTATTCCCGTTCGTCGCGGTTGGCCGAGGCGAGCAGGGTGATGACACGCTGGCCGGGCCGGATGGTCTGGCCGTGAATGGTGAAGGGCTTCCGCGCCGTTCGGGCGAACCATTGCGCCGGCGCGCAGTACCGGATCATCTCCTCACGCGCGACGGGCACGGCGCTTTCCGGGTCGGCGCGCACCGCGGCCAGCTGGTCGGGCCGCTGGCCCAATTCCCACAGCCCATGGGCGACGATCTTCGGCACCGTCTCGGTGCCGCCGATGAAGATGCAGAGCATCTGGGTGGCCACTTCGACGTCGTCGAGCGGGCTGCCGTCGGGCAGGCGGTAGCCGAGCAGGCCGTCGACGACGGCGAGCGAACCCCCGGACTGGTCGGCCCGGCGGTGCCGGACCGCCGGCAACAGGTACTCGAAATAGTTGGGCCGCGCCTCGGCGGTGTCCACCCCCACGCCGGGCTCGGCGAGGCTGCCGGCGTTGACCGCGGCCAACACCTGCGGTGCGAGATCGGTGGAGATTCCGAGCAATTCGCACACGACGGTCGCCACGACGACGCCGCCGTACTCCTGGGTCAGGTCGAACGAGCCCCGTGGCAGCAGCTCGTCGAGCCGTTCGTTGGCCAGCCGGCGAATTCTGGCCTCCCACCCGGTGACCGACCGGGGGCGCAGCGGCTGGGAGTGCGCGCGCCGGATGTCCGCGTAGAGGTCCGTGTCGAACACCGCGTGGAACGGCAGCGGGTGCAGCGGCGGATCGCCCACCGGTCCGGTGTTGTGCTTGGCCAGCACCGACGCCGCCGGCAGTGTCCCTTCCGACGCGACGAATGTCCCGTCGTTGACTTCCAGCACCTCCCAGATGTCCTCGAAGCGGGACAGCGCGAAGGTGTCCCATTGCGGCATGTAGTAGAGGGGATGGTGGTCGCGCAGGATCCGGTAGTACGGCAGCGGATTCGCCATCACCTGTGCGTCGAACGGATCGTAGGCGAAGCCCGGCTGATTCATCACTGCAGCGGGGACGGCGGTAGGGCTTGCAGGATCGAGTCCTCCCAGCCGTCGCGTAGCGCGGGCGCCACGCTCATCCAGGTGACGATCTCGGCGGGTGGGCTGTCTTTCCAGGAGGGGTAGTGGTTGGCGAAGCACTCCCAGCCGCCGTCCAGCGCCCAGTAGTGGATGACCTCGTTGTAGCGGAAGGTCGTGGTGAACGAGCCCAGCCAACGTTTGCCGGTACGTTCCGACCACGGGACGTAGAGGCGCTCCAGTTCGCGGATGTAGTCGTCCTGACGGCCCGGCTTGGTCTGCATGATCTCCTGGATCACCAGCGGCGCAGTGATATTGGCGTCGCGCAGCTGGGCGAGCGTCTTGTTGCTGGGTCCGGGGTACATGATCCGGCCCTCGCCCGCGGCGCCGACATCGGCCAGAAAGGCCGACCACTTGCCTGCCGCGGCCTCGTGGCTGCCACCCCGGGCCTGGGCTGCGCCGATCCGCGCGTAGTCGGCGAATCCGTCGATCTCCCAGATGATCGTCACCTGCGGCCAGTGACCGTTGTAGGGCGTGGTCTCCCAGATGGCGAAGAGCCGCGCGCCGAGCTCGTCCATCATCGGCCGGTAGGTGGCGGAGAACACCTCGGTGAAGTCGTCGCTGCGCCCGGACCCCAGCGCGATGGTCTCGTGCAGGTAGAGCAGGGTGTGGCGGTAGTACTTCTTCATCGGTCGAGCCGGACCAGCCCAGAGTCGCCCCGGCCGCAGGTCGCCAAATCCCACAGCAACGTCTCGGTGGAATAGACTGCGGGGCAATCGCTCCCGGCAGCAGCCAGCGCATGTCCCTTGAACCTGCGCGCGGCCGCGCTGAGCGCGTACTGCGCCAGGGCCGTCCCGCGATCCACCCGTAACGGCCAGCCGGACGGCGCCCGGCCCCACAACGCGACTTCGGTCAGCCGGTCGTCCAGCGAAGCGAGCACCCGGTCGCGCACGCGCGCGTCCGCGGTGAACGCCTCGGCGCTGACCGCCAGGCTCTCGCACGCCGGGCCGGGGCCCGCCGCGGCGAAACGCTCCTCCAGGTCCAGCGCCTGCACCCCGAGGATCCGCAGCGGTCGGGTGTCGCCGCCGCGCGGGAGCAACACCGTCACCTGCCAGCCGGCCATCGCCCGGTCATAGAGCCACCCGCCGGCCGATTGGACGACGTCGAGGGCGCTCGCGGCGACGACGTCGAGCCGATACCGCAGGCATTCCCGGTCCGTACCGCGTGCCCGGGTGGCGTCGACCCGGCCGCCGTTCCTGATGTCGAACGTTGACGTGACCATTCAATCCGTTCCTCCGCCGCACCGAATTCGTGCATCGGCGTTTGCCGCAACGCTTGTCCTGGGCTGGAGCCGCCTGAGGCGACCCACCGGACAGCGTGACACTTGAGAGAAAATTTGTAAAGGTCCGGCCGGTGGTCACGAGCCGCGGCGCGCCTTCACTTCGGCGAGGATTTCGTCGGTGTGCTGCCCGAGTTGCGGTGCCGGCGAACGCGGCGACCAGGGCGTGCCGTGGAAATCCGCCGGCGTGGCGACCATCGCGATGCCGGCCTCCCCGTCCGGCACGTCGACGATGCCGCCCGCGGCGTGGAACTGCTCATCGGCGACGACGTCCTCGAGGCTGTTCACCGGCGACCAGAAGAAGTCCGGCTCGGTGGCGAAAATCTCGGCCCACTCGTCCAGGGTCCGGGTGGCGAAGACCGCGTCCAACTCCCGGATCAACTCCGCCGCGTTGACGAAGCGCGCGTAGGCGTCGGCGAACCGCGGGTCGTCCAGCCACTCCGGATGCCCCACGGCGCGACACAGCGGGGGCCAGTGCCGGTCGCCCTCGAGCCCGACGATCCAAAACCGCCGCCCGTCGGCGGTGGCGTAGTTGTTCATGCACGGGTTGCCCATGGATTCGCGCTGCCCGATCGCGATCGGCTGGCCGGTCAGCAGGTAGGTGTTCAGGTCGAAGCTCACGGTGTAGGCGCCCTGCCGGTACAGCGAGGTGGTGACCAGCTGGCCGGTCCCGGTGCGGTGACGGGCCACCAGCGCCGCGCAGACGGCCGCGGCCAGCGTCATGCCGGCCGAATGGTCGCCCATGCCGCCGCGCTGAAACGGCGGGGTGGCGCCGGGCCGGGTGAGCAGGTGCGCCACCCCGGCGCGCGACCAGAAGGCGGCGACGTCGTAGGCCGCCCGGTCGGCGTCGGGCCCGGTTTCGCCGTAGCCGGTGATCAGGCCGTAGACCAGCCGGGGGTTGCGCGCCGATACCGATTCGAAGTCGAACCCCAGGCGGCGCAGCGCGCCGGGCCGCACGTTGGTGATGAAAACGTCCGCGTCGGCGAGCAATTCGAACGCGGTGTCGCGACCGGACGCGTCCGCGAGGTCCAGCACGATGCTGCGCTTGGAGCGGTTGTCCATTTCGAACGGCGGGTTGACGCCGAGGTCGCAACCCAGCATCCGGCCGAACAGGCGCCCGGGGTCACCGCCCGGCGGTTCGATCTTGACGACGTCGGCGCCCCAGTCGGCCAGGATGCCACCGGCGGCCGGTCCGGCCACCCAGACTCCGAGCTCGACGACCTTGACGCCCTCCATTGGTCCCGCCATGGCTGCGTTCCCACTCTCTGCCGTTCGAGCTGGGTCACCACCCGCTTGCGGGGGACACGCCAGCGTGACGTTGCACCGTGAGTGCCACGCTAGCGTGACATTCGGTGGGGTATGCGCCGAAGGAGAGGACACCATGAGCCTGGTTGCCGGACGCGGTCCGCTCAGCAGTCATCCGGCCGGGCGGTTCTCGCCGGCGATCCCCGGCGACGTCGTCTTCATCGAGCCGCACCCGCGCCGCGTGCAGGCGCTCCGGGACGGCCGCCTGGTGATCGACACCGAGCGGGCGCTGCTGGTGCACCGCCGGGGCCGCCCGCTCAGCTACGCCTTCCGCGCCGACGAGGTCGGCGACCTGCCCACCGAACCCGAGCCGGAGGCGCCGGGCTTCGTGCACGTGCCCTGGGACGCCGTGGACACGTGGCTGGAGGAGGGGCGCGAACTCGTCCACTACCCGCCCAACCCCTACCACCGCGTCGACTGCCGCCCGACGCGTCGCCGCCTGCACGCCTCCGTCGCCGGCACCATGCTGGTGGACACCGACGACACCGTGATCCTGTTCGAAACCTCGCTCGAACCAAGACTTTACGTCGATCCCGCCCACGTGCGCACCGACCTGCTGCACCGCTCGGACACGTTGACCTACTGCAACTACAAGGGCTTCGCCACCTACTGGTCGGCCGACGTGGGCGGCCGCGTGGTCGACGACGTCGCGTGGAGCTATGCGGATCCCCCACCGGAAAGCCTGCCCATCAAGGGATTTCTGAGCTTCGACCTTGCCCGCGCCGACGTGGTGGCCGAACTGCCGCACACCGGCGCCTAATTCGCCAGCCCGACGATCGCCAGCATGAACAGGACCCCGCCGATGGTGCATGCCAGGGTCACCGGGGTCCGGTGGCCGGCGTGTGCCCTCGGCAGGATGTCGGCGCCCGCCAGATACATCAGAAAACCGGCGAAGAACCCCAGATACAGCTCGAGGACGCGATGGGGAATCGTCACGGCCAGCGTGAGAGCCGCACCGGCCACGGGCGCGACGGCGTCGGCGCCCAGCAGCGTCAACGCCCTCCGCCGGTCGTTTCCGTACAGCGAGGTGATGGTGTAGGTGTTGAAGCCGTCCGCGAAGTCGTGGCCGATCACCGCGACGGCCACCACCGCACCCGCTGCGGCTCCCGCCTGGAAGGCGGCCCCGATGGCGAACCCGTCCATGACGCTGTGTCCGATCAGCCCGAATGCGGCGAGGATTCCGACGCCGGGAGCGCCGGAATCAACGGCATCGTCCGCTCCGTGGCCGCGGTGGATGCCCACGGTGTGTTCGATGACGTGCAGGACCAGAAAGCCGAGAAGGAACGCCACCAGCGGAGCCGGGACGCCGAAGATGCTCCACGGCCGCTGGCTCAGCGACTCCGGGAGGAGGTCGAAGGCCACGGCGCCGAGCATCAGTCCGGCGGCCAACCCGAGCACCAGGTAGCGGTAAGACCCGATGCGCAGCGCCGCGTACCCGCCCAGCAGCGTGGTGACGAACGAACCCAGGGCCACGAGAACAACCACGGCGGGCCCACCTCTCTGCGACCGGTAGTGAGTGAGAACCTATCGCGGAAGCCGTTGGTGTGCAGCCGGAGTCATCCGCCGTAACCGGGGCGGCCCAGATTGAGCTCGTGCTGGGCGATCATGTTGCGGAACACTTCCAGGGTGCCGCCGTAGATCCCCAGCGGCAGCGCCAGCCGGTAAAGGTGTTCCGCCGCACCGTCGGTGGCCGAATCCGCAGTGTCGGTGGGCAGCGCCGACGCGGCCCCCAGGATGTCCATCAGATCGGGGGTGATGTCGCGCATCGTCTGCGCGATCGCGACCCGTCCGAACATCCCGGGCGCGGACAGCGCCGCCTCCATCCGCGCGACGTCGCGCCCGAGCCGGTATTTCACCGAGTCGTCGTCCATTGGCCGCCGGCCGTCGGGGCCGGGTTGGCCGGCGGCCGCCGCGACGGTGTCGACGACCTCGGCCATCAGGTCACCGTGCGCCGACATCGCGGCAATGTATTGCAGGCCATGGTCTTCCGGGTCGACGATGCCGTGCTCGGAGTCCAGCGCCGCGCGCATCACCGTCCAGCCGCCGTTCACCTCGCCGATGCGGTAGCGGTCGTCGACGCGGACGTCGCTGTAGTAGACGATGTTGGTGCGGTCGCCGTCCACGGTGCGGATGCCCTGGATCTCGATCCCGGGTGAGTCCAGCGGCACCAAAAACATGGTCAGGTTCTTGTGTTTGCGGCCCTGCGGGTCGGTGTTGGTGAGCAGGAAGACGTACCTTGCGTTCTGCGCGTTCGACGTGAACATCTTGGAGCCGTTGATGATCCAGCCGTCGCCGTCGCGCACCGCGCGGGTCTTGCAGGTGGCGACATCGGAGCCACCTTCGGGTTCGGTGTAGCCCAGGCACAGCCGGATCTCGCCGGACAACACGCCTGGAATGACCTCCCCGGCGAGCTCCGGCGCCCCGAATTGCCGCACCAGCCGGGCGACGACGGACGTGGTGCCCCAGTGATACCACGGTGTATGGGCCCGGGCGACCTCGAGTTGAAAGATGCGCCGGCGAACCGGGCTGAAGCCGCCCTCGGACTCCAGCTTCCAATCCGATGCCAGGTAGCCGGTCTCCCCCAGCGCCAGATGCACTCGCTCGTCGAAGTTTTCGCCCAACTCCAACTGCCGGTGCAGCACTTCGTCGGTGACGATCTTGGCGATGAACGCCCGGATCTCGTCACGAAAGGCCCGGTCCTCGGGGGAGAGTTCGACGCGGGAGAAGTCCATCAGGCGGCGTCGATCACGAGCGTGCGGAAACGGTCGAGGGTCTCGAGCGCGTGCGCCATGCTGTCACCCGGGAGGTGGACGCTCACCCACGTCACGCCCAGTTTGGCCAGCCTCTCCAGGCCGTCGAGGTACGCGTCGGCGGCGAAGTCGTCGCCGGCCGGGCTGCCGCCCTCGAAGTTGGTGAAGGTGATGTCGATCGCCGACCAGTCCCGGCCGACGGCGTCGCACCGCCGCCGCAGGTCGTCGATGCCGTCGGTGAGACGCGCCACCGAGTCGATCACCGCCGTGCCCGCCGTCTGGGCCAGTTGGGGCGGCGCCGGGAAGGGGCACCACCCGTCGCCGTACTGCGCCACCCGCTGCCGCGCCGAGGAGGTGTTGCCGCCGATCCAGATGGGCGGGTGCGGATCGCTCACCGGGCGGGGGTGCGCGGTGATCCCGCGGGCGCTGAAATGCCTTCCCTCGAAGGTGATGTCGTCGCCGGTCCAGACGGCCCGGATCACCTGCAGGGCCTCCTCGAACAGCTCGGCGCGCTCGTCGTAGTCGACCCCGAGCGCGGCGAACTCCCGCTTGAGGTAGCCGACACCCACCGCGAGCGTGAACCGGCCGCCGGAGAGCAGGTCCAGCGTGGCACCGGACTTGGCCACCACGAACGGGTTTCGATACGGCAACACCACGATGTTGGGGATCAGCCGCAGCGCAGTCGTCGTCGCCGCCGCGAAACCCAGTGCGACGAAGGGATCCAGCGCGTCGTGACCGCCGGCTTCCAGCCACCGCTGCGAGGGCGCCGGGTGGTCGGTGAAGCCGAACCCGTGAATGCCGGCCGCCTCGGCGGCCGCCGCCATCCTTCCGATGCCGTCCCCGCTCACCAGCTCCCGGTTGTACGGGTGGCTGTGCATCGGGTGGGTGATGGTGAAGCGCATCGAACCGCCCTCAGAAGCGCGCGCGGGCGTCGATCGACGTGTCAGTGGTGCGCAGCGGCCGGATCAGCGCCTCCTGGGCAAACGAGCAGAGCAACTCGCCCTCCTCGGAATGCACGGTGCCGCGCACATACGACATGCCCGCCCCGACCTGCGTGCTCTCGTGGGTGTAGAGCAGCCAGCCGTCCCAGCGCACCGGTTCGTGAAACGCCACGGAGATGCTCATCGGTGCGGTGGACACCGTCAGGTGCGCCTGGGCGGTGCCGATGCCCGGGTGCGCCCGCATCGTGGTGGAGATGCCCAGGTGGCCGGTGAAATACGCGACGAGCGCCTTGGCCAGATCGTCCCGCTCCGGGATCGGGTCGTAGTGCAGCCACGCGTACAGCTCCGGCGGCCCCACCTCGTCGGGGCTGTTGACGTCGACGACGTCGACCAGGCGCAGTTCGCGGCCGACCATCGGCATCGGCGAGTGGTTGGCGGCGGCGGGCCCGGCCACGTCGGGACGCGGCAGGTGGTGGCGGATGACGTCGCCCGTCGGGACGTCGGCCAGCACCGTGATGCTCAGGCAGCGCCGGCCGTTCTGGTGCACGGCGACCACGGCGGTGGCGGTGGACCGGCCCTCGGCGACGACGTCGAGCACGAGCTCGATCGGCGGGCCGACGGTCACGGCGCGGGAGAACACCGCGTGCGCCGAGCGCACCGACTTGTCCGGAAATCGCTTGGCCACCGCGACAATCGCCTGGGCAAGCACCTGCGTGCCCTCCACCACCTGCCGTTCGTCGCCGCCGGCGATACCGGTGTCACCGGTGAACCGGTCCTGCCCGTCGCCCCGCACGTCGAACAGATCCAGCAGGCCCTGCACCGTCCACTCAGTCTGCTCAGATTCCGTGGTCAAGTCCCACTCCGCCTCTCGCGCTAGCAGCTTTCGGCTCAGCGTGACACTTTGAGTAGGATTTGTAAAGCTTGGCTAACAAGGCCGCGGGCCGGCACATCGGTCGAACGACGGAAAATACATGGAGGCAACATAATTGGGCATCGTGACCAGCACTTCGGAGACCGCATTCACCCAGTCCGCCGAGACCGTCTACGACTTCGTCACCAACCCGCAGAACTGGACGAAGACCTACCCCGGCAGCGCGCACATCGGCAAGCTGCCGGAACTGCCGCTGCGGGTCGGCGACACCTGGGAGGAGGCGGGGCCCGACGGGGACCGGGTCTTCACGTGGCAATTGGCGGCCGCCGTGCGCCCGACGCTCTTCGTGTTCACCTCGATCGGGCGGCTGGGCCACGCCCGGGACGGGGAAGGTGGAATGGCGGGCCGGATCACGGTGGCGTACCGGTTCACCAGGCCGGGACAGGACATCACGCTGTTTTCCCGGACCATGACGATCGAAGCGTTCAAGGACGCTCCGCTGCCGGATCAACTTTTTCTGCAGGTCAATCCCGCGAGAATCGATGCCTACCACGAGGCCGTCGCGCGCGAACTCGCCAAGTCGCGAGATTGACACCGGCACCCGCGGTGCATGACACTTTGGCCGTGTTTTGTAATGCGGTACAGGGTGCGCGCGGATGATTCCCGAACCGCTGGCCAACGGCTTCTGCTTCGGCGAGGGGCCACGCTGGTTCGAGGGACTGCTGTGGTTCTCCGACATGCTGGGCGAGGCGGTGCACACCTCGACCGTCGGTGGCTCGCTGACCACGTTGCCGCTGCCCGGGCGCACCCCGTCGGGCCTGGGTTTCCGCCCCGACGGGTCGCTGCTGATCGTCTCGGCCGAAGACCGGACGGTGTTGCGCTACGACGGTGAAACCGTCGACCCCATCGCCGATCTCGCCGACCTGGCCCCGGCCAACCTCGGCGACATGGTCATCGACGACACCGGGCGCGCCTACATCGGCTCTCAGGCATTCAGCGGCGGCGTGATCATCCGGCTCGACCCGGACGGCAGCGCGACCGTGGTCGCCGGGGACCTCGACTTCCCCAACGGCATGGTGATCACCCCGGACCGCCGGACCCTGATCGTCGCCGAGTCGGTCGGCCGGCGGCTGACCGCGTTCAGTATCGATCCCGACGGCGGGCTGTCCGACCGCCGCGCGTTCGCCGAGGGACTCGACGGGCCGCCGGACGGCATCGCGCTCGACGCGGACGGCGCGGTGTGGGCCTCGATGACGCTGGCCCACCAATTCGAGCGGATCGTCGAGGGCGGCGCGGTGACCGACCGCATCGACATGGGCGAGCGCGTCGCCGTCGCCTGCGCGCTCGGCGGCCCGGAGCGCCGGACACTGTTTCTGTTGTCGAGTACGGAGGCCTACCCCCAGCGCCTGATCGGCACGCGCCTGTCCCGGCTGGACGCCGTCACGGTGACCACGCCCGGCGCCGGCCTGCCCTGACGAGAGGTGACGATGACCGACTCCTACTACGAGCTCGTCGACGGCGCGGACGCGTTGGGCGAGAAGTTCCGGGCCACCGACCTGGCGCGCGGCACCTGGTCGGCCGCGATCCAGCACGGCGGACCGGTGTCGGCGCTGCTGGTCCGCGCCCTGGAACGGTGCGAACAGCGCGACGAGACCCGCCTGTCCCGCGTCGTCATCGACCTGCTGGGCGGGGTCCCCGCCGAGGGCGACCTGTGGGTCGCCTCGCGGGTGCAGCGCGGCGGGAAGCAGATCGAACTGGTCGGCGCCGAGATGCTGGCGCCCGGTCCCGACGGCGAACCCCGGCCGGTGGCGCGCGCCAGCGGATGGCGGCTGCAAACCCTGGACACCCGGGCCGTGGCCCACGCCGCCGCGCCGATGCCCGGACCGCGCAGCGAGGCCCGCAACCGCAACCTCAAAGCCCGGGAATGGGATCGCAACTACGTGCACAGCCTCGACTGGCTGTGGCTGACGGAGCCGCTGAGCGAGGGCCCGGGCGAATCGTGGATCCACCCCACGGTGGACCTGGTCACCGGCGAGACCATGACGCCGCTGGAGCGCCTGTTCGCGGTGGCCGACTGCGCCAACGGCATCGGCAGCAAGCTGGACATCACCCGGTGGACGTTCCTCAACACCGACCTGGCCGTGCACGTGTTCCGGGTTCCCGACGGTGAGTGGATCGGCATTCGCGCCGAGACCAGCTACGGCCCAGACGGCATCGGGACCACGATCGGCACGCTGTTCGACGAAGAGGGCGCGGTCGCCGCCATCCAGCAGTCGGTGCTGGTGCGCCCGCGCCCGCCCAAGTCCGGCCGGGAGGCGAAATGACCGCGGACGACTTCGTAGAGTTGCAGACATGAGCAGTCCGGCCCAGACCACAGAGCCTGACACCTCGACGCGTCAGCGCATCCTGGACGCCACCGCCGAGGTGCTCGGGCGCAACGGCAAGACCAAGCTCAGCCTGTCCGACGTCGCCGCCCAGGCCGGGGTGTCCCGCCCGACGCTGTACCGCTGGTTCGCGTCGAAAGAGGAACTGCTGTCCGCCTTTTCGAACTACGAGCGGCAGATCTTCGAGAGCGGCCTGGTCAGGGCGACGGCCGGCCTGAAGGGGGTCGACAAGCTCGACGCCGTGCTGCGGTTCATCGTCGAGTACCAGCACTCGTATTCCGGCGTGCGAATGGTCGACGTCGAGCCCGAGCACACCATCGCCCAGTTCTCCGGGGTCATCCCGCAGATGCGTGAGGGCCTGCAGCGCCACCTGCCCGGGCCCAACGCCGCGGTGAAGGCGGCGACCGTCATCCGTATCGCGATCTCGCACTACATCGTCCCCAGCGACGACGCCGACCAGTTCCTGGCGCAGCTGCGGCACGCGGTGGGCATCAAGGGCAGTTCCTGATCAGTCGAGCTGCACCGCAACCCTGACGCGGCCCTTCTCGTCGCGGCTGGCGATCGCGTGTCCGGTGCGGTCCGCGCCATCGAAGTTGAGCAGCGTAATCGGACCGCCCTCGCCGAGAAAGTTTCGCCACCAGGTCTTGCTGTCGGGCGACATGACGTTGATGACGACGCCGTCGGCGGAGCGGCGGTACCCCACCGGGGTCTGGATCGTCTTGCCCGAACGCCTGCCGACGTAGCGAATCTTGATCAGCCCGTGTCGTACCAGTCGCCCGACGACGGGCGCGTCGATCATGCCACCGAACAAGTTGTTGACGATTCCGACGAGGGGCGTGTCGAAGATCCCGGATGCCATGGAGCCCAGCGTATGCCAGACGGCACAAGAACGATCAGTCGAACAGCACCGCCGCGTTGAGATAGCCGGTCGGGTCCAGCGCGGCTTTGATGGTCCGCATCGCCGCGATGTCCGCCGGCTCCCGCGACATGCCCAGGTAACGCCGCTTGCGGGTCCCGACGCCGTGTTCGGAGCTGACGTTGCCGCCGGATCGCGCGATGAGTTCCATCATCGGCTCGTACAGCGCCCGCTCGCGCTCGACGGGGCAGCGCAGCACGTTGAGGTGCAGGTTGCCCTCGCCGATGTGGCCGAACAGCACGGGCAGCGCCTCGGGTGCGTGTGCCCCGACCAAATCGACTGCGGCCCGGGCGAATTCGCCGACCGACGACAGCGGCAGGGAGACGTCGAACTTCAGCGGCGGCCCGTACACGCCGAGCACGTCGGCGAGCGCCTCGCGAACCTGCCACAACCGTTGTTGCGCAACAACATCCACCCCGACCGCGGGTTCCGAGCGGGTGCGCGCGCCGTCGAGCAGGTCGGCGAGCCGGTCGGTCTGGTCGTGATCGGCGGCCAGCTCCACCAGCAGCAGCCAGTCGCCCTCGACCGGTGAACCAATCCCCAGGTGCTCGCGGGTCAGCGCGGCGGCCCGGCCGTCGATCAGCTCGAGCGCCGCGATGCCGTCGGTATCCCGGAACGTCCGGCCGGCGTCCACCAGCGCGTCCAGCTCATCGAAACCGCAGATCGCCGTGACCCGCCGCGCCGGAATCGGGTGCAGCCGCAGCTCCAGCGCGGTGATGACGCCCAGGGTGCCCTCGGCGCCGACGAACAGCGACGGCAGGTCGTAGCCGGTGTTGTCCCGGCGCACGCTGCTGTGCCGGGACAGCAGCGACCCGTCGGGCAGCGCGACCTGCAAGCCGAGCACCTGTTCGCCCATGTTGCCGTAGCGGACGGTGCGCAGGCCGCCGGCGTTCGTCGACGCCATCCCCCCGACGGTCGCGGTGTCCCGTGCGGCCAGGTCCACCCCGAACAGCAGCCGCGCCCCGGCCGCCGCGCGTTGCACCGCCGCGAGGGCGGTGCCGGCGCCGGCCCGCACGCGGCGCTCCACGGTGTCGACCTCGTCGAGGGCGTGCAGCCGCTCGGTGGACAGCAGCACGTCGTCGTGTTCGGGTACGGTGCCGGCCACCAGCGAGGTGCGGCCGCCCTGCACCGTCACGTGCGCCCCGGCGTCCCGGCACACCCGCAGCACCCCGGCCACTTCCTCGGGGGACCCGGGCCGCACCAGCACGCTGGCCCGACCCCGATAGCGGCCGGTGTGGTCGACGCTACGGCCGTCCAGCACGTCGGGGTCGGTCACCACGTGCTTCGATCCCACGACCTCGGCCAGGCTACGCAGCATCGACACCATCCCCTACGCCGAACGTGCACTGACGGCGAAAAATAAGCCCAATTCTCGCAGTGAGTGCACGTTCGGCGACGAACCGAACGCTAGAACTGCTTGTGCGGCACGTCGGTCACCAGTCCGCCGTCCATCACGAACTCGCTGCCGGTGGCGTAGGACGACTCGTCGCTGGCCAGGAACAGGACGAAGGTCGAGACCTCGCGGGACTCGGCCGGGCGGCCGAGCGGAATGGTGACCATGTCGTCGGGCAGGTGCTGGGTCATCGGGGTGCGGATGAAGCCGGGGTGGACGGAGTTGACCCGAATGTTGTGCGGCGCAAGCTCCAAGGCCGCGGACTTCGCCAGACCGCGCACCGCCCACTTGGACGCGACGTAGGGGTGCACCATGGGGGCGCCCCGGAGGCCCTCGATCGAGGAGATGTTGATGATCGACCCGCCCCCCGCGGCGATCATCGGGTCGACGGCCACCCGCATGCCCAGGAACGTACCGGTCAGGTTGACGTCGATCACCTTCTGCCACTTGGCCAGATCGAAACTCCGCAGCGGGCCGAGCGCGACGGTGCCGGCGTTGTTGACCAACACGTTGAGCTTGCCGAATTCGCCGATCGCGGTCTCGACCGCGGCGTCCCACTGGTCGGGCTGGGTGACGTCGAGGTGGACATAGCGGACGGCGTCACCAATTTCGTCGGCCACCGCCTTGCCCTCGTCGTCGAGGATGTCGCCGATCACCACCTTGGCGCCTTCGGACACCAGCAGCCGCGCGTGCTCGGCGCCCATCCCGCGAGCGCCGCCACTGATGAGTGCGACTTTGCCTTCTACCCGTCCCACAGGGACTCCTTTCGTTTTAGGTGTTCACCAAAGTGGTTGGTGCGTAAAGACCTTTCCCGGTGACCAGCGGCAGGTCGAGCGTGGTCCGGATGCCGGGCGGCGCGGCGATGACCGCGGGGATGGCGTTGACGATGCGGCCCGCGGCACCCGCGATCGCGGCGTGGTTGTGGTCGCCCTTGCGACTGCTCGGGATGATGTCGACGGCGTACGACGGCTCGCCGGTGATCTCGACGCGGTAGGAGCCGTCGCCGGCGGCGGGCTGGGGCAAGTCCGGTCGCAGGTCGGGCCGCAGACGGGTGACGTGTTCGATGACGACCGCGGGGTGACCCCTGACCATGCCCCGGATCTCGAACTGCAGCACGGCCACGGTGCCCTTGGCGACCCGACCCACCGCGATGTCGAAATCCTCCGGCGCCGGCTCGCGCTGATAAGACTCGCTGATCTCGTCGACCTCGATGCCCAGGCCGGCGGCCAGCTGACGGATGGCGGTACCCCAGGCGATGCTGAGGATGCCCGGTTGCAACAACATCGGGATCTCGTCCATGGGGCGGGCAAATCCCATGTAGTGCATCACCTCCGCGCCGTCGTAACTCGCGTAGTCGTGAATCTCCATGCAGCGCACCTGCTCGATGCGCTGGCAGGTCCCGGCGAGCGCGAACGGGATCAGGTCGTTGGCGAATCCCGGGTCGACTCCGCTGATGAAAATGCTCGAATTGCCCTGCCGGGCGGCCTCTTCGACGCGGTCGATGTACTTGTCGGGCATGACGCCCCACGGGTATTGCAGCAGCCCGGGCGAGGACCCGACGACGTTGACGCCGGCGGCCAGGATGCGCATGACGTCGGCCATCGCCTCGGGCAACCGGGTGTCGCCCATGGCGCAGTACACGACGCACTCCGGCCGGGTGGCCAGCAGGGCGTCGAGGTCCGAGACGGCCGCCACGCCGGTGACGACGCCGGGCTCGAGGCCGACGCCGCACAGTTCACCGGCGTCCTTGCCCACCTTCTCCGGGGTGGACACGCACACCCCCGTCAGCTCGAACTGCGGGTTGGTGATGAGCTCGGCCAGGGCCAACCCTCCGACGTTTCCGGTACCGACGTGGCCGACGCGGATCGCCATGAGAGTCTCCGTCCTTTGAGCGCCCAAAACTTTTCTAGACAGTAGTCCATTAAATTTGTGGCGCATACCGGCGGACTCCTCACACTCCGCCGGGCAGAATGACTCGCTGATGACACCGCGCGAAGATGTCCGGTTTCCCTCCGGTGGCGATCTGATCAGCGCCTGGCTCTACCGGCCGCCGGGCGGCGGGCCAGCGCCGCTGCTGGTGATGGCGCACGGCCTGGGCGCGGTGCGCAGCATGCGGCTCGACGCCTACGCGCAGCGGTTCAGCGCGGCCGGTTACGCCTGCCTGGTGTTCGATTACCGCAACTTCGGCGACAGCGAGGGCCGACCGCGTCAGCTGCTCGACATCGGCATGCAGCTTGCCGACTGGGCCGCCGCGGTCGCCTACGCCCGCACGCTGCCGGGTATCGACCCTCGTCGAATCGCCCTGTGGGGCACCTCTTTTGCGGGCGGGCATGTGATCGCCACGGCGGCCCGGCTGCCCGGCATCGCGGCCGTCGTCTCGCAATGCCCGTTCACCGACGGCGTCGCGTCGGCGCGCACGCTGAGCCCATGGATCTTCTCCCGGGTCGGCGCGCTGGCCGCCCGCGACCTGATCGCCGCCCGCTTCGGACGCTCGCCGGTGATGGTTCGCACGGTGGGCCGGCCGGGCGAGGTCGCCCTGATGAACGCGCCGGACGCCTATCCGGGCTACCTGAGGCTGGTTCCCGAGGGTGTGCACGTCCCCGAGGAGGTGGCCGCCCGGATCGCCCTGAAGATCACCGCGTATCGGCCGGGCCGCCTGGCCGCCAAGGTCACCTGCCCGATCCTGTTCTGTGTGTGCGAGGCCGACTCGGTGGCGCCGGCGGGGCCGACGCTGCGCTACGCGGCCAAGGCCCCACGCGGCGAGGTGAAGCTCTACCCCGAGGGCCATTTCGCGATCTACGTCGACGAGGCGTTCGACCGCGTCGTCGAAGACCAGCTCGCCTTCCTCGACAAGCACCTCAAGGGCGCCTAGCCGGCTAGGAACTCAAGGACCGAGCGGGGAACTCGTGCGGATCCCTTCGTCGCGGATCAGCCCGCGCAGCAGCGCGGTGCTGAATTCCGCGGCGATCTCCTTGGCGCTGCGGCGTCCACTCGGGCGCAACCACCGGTAGGCGCCCAGCGTCATGCCGATGTATCCGAGCGCCAGGACGTGGGAGTCGCACTGGTAGAACTCGCCGCTGGCGATCCCTCGGTCGATGAGGCCGTGGACGTGCTCGTAGACCTGGGTTTCCTTCTCCCGCACCGCGGCGACCTGCTCCTCGGTGAACCACTCGGCGATGTACGGCTGCTCCTGGAAGTACACGGCGGCACCTTCGGGATTGGCGGCGATCTGGTCGAGCAGGCGGACGGTGTACTGGTACAACGCCTCCCGCGCGGTCATCGAGGGATCGTCGTGCACGGCGGCCAGCGTGCGCTCGGCGGCCTGCTGGTAGATGTCGTAGAGAATCAGCGACTTGCTGGCGTAGTAGTGGTAGACGGTCGCCTTGTTCAGTCCGATCACGTCGGCGACGTCGTCCATCCGGGTGCCGTGGTAGCCGCGGGCGGCGAACAGCTTGGTGGCGACCGCCAACAACTCCTCGCGCCGCGTTCGTCCGTTCTCGGATGGCATCTGTACTCGCTATCGTCAGTGCCGGGCGGGACGGTGGTGTGCCGGGCAAGGCCAATTATCAATCAACTGGTTGGACAGTTTAGGCAAACGCCGGGTGTCGCCCCGACCAGGATGGGACTAGACTCCCGTTCAGAAAGCTCAAGTCGCGACTGGAGGGGTGGCCTGATGGATCCGAGCCCGGACTACGACGCTAGCGACGAAATCGAGTTCTTCTTCCGCTACGTCCCGTGGGGCCTGCGCGGTGTCGTCGACGGCAACGGCTACCCGCCGCCCGCCTACCCCCCGGTTTAGGCTGACATCCGGCCCTACAGGGCCTTCAACTCCTCGGCGACCTCGGTCACCGACTTCTTCGCATCCCCGAACAGCATCGTCGTCCCGTCGGCGTAGAACAGCGGGTTGTCGATGCCGGCGAAGCCGGAGTTCATCGACCGCTTGAGCACGATCACCGATTTGGCCTTGTCCACGTTGAGGATGGGCATGCCGTAGATCGGGCTGGACTGTTCGTTGCGGGCGGCGGGGTTGGTGACGTCGTTGGCGCCGATGACGATCGCGACGTCGGTCCGGCCGAACTCGTCGTTGATGTCGTCCATGTCCTTCATCGCGTCGTAGTCCACCTCGGCCTCGGCCAGCAGCACGTTCATGTGCCCGGGCATCCGGCCCGCGACCGGGTGGATCGCGTACTTCACCGGCACGCCCTTCTCCTCGAGCAGGCTGGCCATGTCCTTGACGGCGTGCTGGGCCTGCGCGACGGCCAGCCCGTAGCCCGGGACCACGATCACCTGGTTGGCGTAGGCCATCTGGATCGCGGCGTCGGCGGCCGAGGTCGCCTTGACGTGTTTGTCGCCGCCGTCCCCGCCGGCGCCCGGGGCCACGCCCCCGCCGCCGAAGCCACCGGCGACGATCGCCGGGATCGAGCGGTTCATCGCCTTGGCCATGAGGTTGGTCAGGATCGAACCGGACGCGCCGACGATCATGCCGGCCACGATCATCGCGGTGTTGTTCAGCGCCAGGCCGGCGGCCGCGGCCGACAGCCCGGTCATCGCGTTGAGCAGCGAGATGACCACCGGCATGTCGGCGCCGCCGATGGGCAGCACCACCATCAGGCCGAGCACGCCGGCGGCGACGAGCAGGCCGATCATCCACCACAGCGACGCCCCACCGGTGCCGGGATGGGCATGGATGCCGACGACGATCGCCGCGGCCACGGCGCCGGTCAACAGCAGCAGGTTGATCGGTTGCTGGGCCTTGCCGAAGCCGATCGGCGCACCGGAGATGATTTCCTGCAGCTTGCCGAACGCGACGATCGATCCCCAGAACGAGATCGAGCCGATGATCGCGGCGAACAGCGAGGCCACCACGATGTGCACGGTCGGCGACTCGCCATGCTGGAAGGCCGAAAAGCCCTTGGTCTCCATGAATTCGGACAGGGCGATCAGCGCGACGGTGCCGCCGCCGACGCCGTTGAAGAACGCCACCAGCTGCGGCATGGCGGTCATCTTGGTCAGCCGCGCCGGGGGCACGCCGAGCACGACACCCACGACCAGGCCCGCGATGATCAGCACCCACGACTCGGTGTGGCGGATCTTGATCAGCGTCGCCGCCACCGCGAGGGCCATGCCGACGGCCGCGATCAGGTTCCCCCGCACCGCGGTCTTCGGGCCGGTGAGGCCCATCAAGCCGTAGATGAAGAGGGCGAACGAGATGACGTAGAGGACGGTGACGAGGTAGTTCATTTGGCGGCCAGATCCTCCGTCTTGACGGGCGCGGCTTTCTTCTTGCCCTTGAACATGCCCAGCATCCGGTCGGTGACGATGAAGCCGCCGATGACGTTCAGCGTCCCGAACACCACCGCGACGAAGAGGATGATCTGCACCGCGAGCGACGGATGCTCGACCTCGCCGAAGACCACCAGCGCGCCCAGCACCACGATGCCGTGGATCGCGTTCGTACCCGACATCAGCGGCGTGTGCAGCGTGTTGGGCACCTTGGAGATGACCGCGAACCCGACGAACCCGGACAGCACCAGGATCGCCAGATTGGCCAATAGCTCGTCGTACATGTAGTCCTCTCTTACCGGGTCACTTGGCCCGGGTCACGCACGCCGCCGCGACGACCTCGTCGTCGAAGTCGGGGGCCAGCTTGCCGTCGGTGATCAGCAGGTCCAGCAGCGCCGTGATGTTCTTGCTGTAGAGCTCGCTGGCGTGCTCGGGCATCGTCGCGGGCAGGTTGAGCGGCGAGGCGATGGTGACGTCGTGCTTGACGACCGTCCGCCCCGGCTCGGTCAGCTCGCAGTTGCCGCCCGTCTCGCCGGCGAGGTCCACGACCACGCTGCCGGGCTTCATCGACTCCACCGCCGCGGCGGTCACCAGGCGCGGCGCGGGCCGCCCCGGGACCAGCGCCGTGGTGATGACCACGTCGAACCCGGCGATCGCCTTCTCCAGCGACTTCTGCTGCTGGGCGCGTTCCTCCTCGGTGAGCTCGCGGGCGTACCCGCCCTCACCGGCCGCGTCGATCCCGATGTCGAGCCACTGCGCTCCCACCGATCGCACCTGGTCGGCCACCTCCGGGCGCACGTCGTAGCCGGAGGTGCGCGCGCCCAGCCGTTTGGCGGTCGCCAGCGCCTGCAGCCCGGCCACGCCGACGCCGAGCACCAGGACGCTGGCGGGCTTCACCGTGCCGGCCGCCGTCGTCAGCATGGGGAAGAAGCGGGTCGACTCCGAGGCGGCCAGCAGGACGGCCTTGTAGCCGGCCACGTTGGCCTGCGACGACAGCGCATCCATCACCTGGGCCCGCGAGATCCGCGGAATGGCCTCGAGGGCGAACGCCTGCACGCCGGCCTCGGTGAGCGCGCCGATCGAGTTGTCCGCGTTGCGCGGCGCCAGGAACCCGATCAGGGTCTGCCCACGGCGCAGCCTGGCGACCTCTTCCTTGGTCGGCGGTGCCACCTTGACCACGATGTCGGCGGCCCAGGCGTCCCCGATGCCGGCGCCGGCCTCGGTGTAGAGCTGGTCGGGCAGCAACGCGCCTTCACCCGCTCCGGACTCCACCGTTACCGCCACACCGCTGTTGATCAGCGACGCCACCGCCTTGGGCACCAGCGCGACCCGCCGTTCGTCGGCGCCCGACTCGGCGACCACCCCTACCGTCGTCTGCGCATCTGTCATGGCGCGTACATCTGCTTTCCCGCACTTTCCTGCCGTGTGAATGTGCCGCTGGCTGGCCGCACGCTTCGCTACCTTAACGCCTGCCGGGTTTCACCCCCGCCGTGCGATCGCCCGGGCCCGGATACCTCGTCAGCTGCCGATCGACTCCCGTCGATGGTTCGTCACCCGGAGCGCGAGCAGTAGCGCCCGCACCGTTGTGGAGTCACAAGACGGCGTTGTGGCCGGCGACTACCAGAGCGGGATGTCCCGGCCGTGTTCCCCCGCGGGTCGGGGCCCGAAATACCGGCGCTCGGACTCGTCGATCGGCACGTCGTTGATGCTGGCCTCGCGCCGGGCCATCAACCCCGACGGGGAGAATTCCCACAGCTCGTTGCCGTAGCTGCGGTACCACTGCCCGCTCGCGTCGTGGCACTCGTACTGGAACCGCACGGCGATGCGGTTGTCGTGGAAGTCCCACAGGCTTTTTCGCAACGCGTAGTCGAGTTCGCGCTGCCACTTGCGGGTCAGGAAGGCCACGATGTCGTCGCGGCCGACGACGTGTTCGTCGCGGTTTCGCCATTGCGAGTCGGGCGTGTAGGCCAGGCTGACCCGCCGCGGGTCGCAGGTGTTCCAGGCGTCCTCGGCGGCCTGCACCTTCTGCAGGGCCGTCTCGCGGGTGAACGGGGGGAACGGGGGGCGGGATTCGCTCATGGCGTCCATATCTACCGCGAGCAGACACAAAATCGCACTAATCCGCCCGGCGGCAGGTGACTTTGCGTCTGCTCGTGGCCACGACGGGCACGTGTCCTATCGTGACGGCATGGACTTCGCGATGTCGGCCAAAGCCAACGACTACCACGAGCGACTGTCCGACTTCATGACCGAGTACGTCTTCGGAGCCGAGGCCGAATACGACAAGTACCGGGACGAAGCCGGCCCGAACGATCACACCGTCCCGCCGATCATCGAGGAACTGAAGGCCAAGGCCAAAGAGCGCGGCCTGTGGAACTTGTTCCTGCCGGCGGAGTCGGGCCTGACCAACCTCGAGTACGCCCCGCTGGCCGAGTTGACCGGCTGGAGCCTCGAGATCGCGCCCGAGGCGCTCAATTGCGCGGCCCCCGACACCGGCAACATGGAGACCCTGCACCTGTTCGCCACCGAGGAGCAGCGCAAGCAATGGCTGGAGCCGTTGCTCAACGGCGAGATCCGCAGCGCGTTCTCGATGACCGAGCCCGCGGTCGCGAGCAGCGACGCGCGCAACATCGAGACCTCCATCGTGCGCGACGGCGGCGACTACGTGATCAACGGCCGCAAGTGGTGGACCTCGGGGGCGTCGGATCCGCGCTGCAAGATCCTCATCGTGATGGGCCGCACCAACCCCGAGGCGGCGAGCCACCAGCAGCAGTCGATGGTCCTGGTGCCGATCGACACCCCGGGCGTGACGGTGGTCCGCTCCACCACGGTCTTCGGCTACCAGGACCAGCCCGGGCACTGCGAGATCATCTACGACAACGTCCGGGTGCCCGCGACCAACCTGCTCGGCGAGGAGGGCGGCGGCTTCGCGATCGCCCAGGCCCGGCTGGGCCCCGGCCGCATCCACCACTGCATGCGCGCGCTCGGCGGGGCCGAACGCGCGCTGGCCCTCATGGTGGACCGGGTGCAGAACCGGGTGGCGTTCGGCCGCCCGCTGGCCGAGCAGGGCGTGGTGCGGGAGGCGATCGCCAAGTCGCGCAACGAGATCGATCAGGCCCGGCTGCTCTGCCACAAGGCGGCGTGGACCATCGACCAGCACGGCAACAAGGCCGCCCACACGCTGGTCTCGCAGATCAAGGCGGTGGCGCCGCAGGTGGCCTGCAACGTGATCGACCGCGCGATCCAGGTGCACGGCGCCGCCGGGGTCAGCGAGGACACCGTGCTGGCCCGCTCGTACGGGTGGCATCGGGCCATGCGCTTGTTCGACGGCCCCGACGAGGTGCACATGCGGACCATTGCCCGCGCCGAACTCGGCCGGGAGAAGTCTCCCCTCGCCGCGGCGGTCACGTCGCATGACTGAGACGCTGCGGGAGCTGTCCGGCGCATGGAACTTTCGTGATGTCGCCGACGAGACGCCCGGGCTCCGGCCCGGACGGCTGTTCCGGTCCGGTGAACTGAGCCGCCTCGACGACGAGGGCCGCGCGACGCTGCGCGGGCTGGGTATCACCGACGTCGCCGACCTGCGCGCCGTACGCGAGGTTGCCCGCCGCGGTCCGGGACTGGTTCCCGACGGCGTCGACATCCACCTGCTGCCCTTCCCCGACCTGGGCGACGAGGAACAGACCGAAGACGACGCGCCGCATGAAACCGCGTTTCGCCGGCTGTTCCAGGGCGATCCCGACCAATCCGACGAGGCCGTCAACGAGGCCGCCGTGCGCCACATGATCGACGAATACCGGCAATTCCCGTCGCGCAACGGAGCGCAACGCGCTGTGCGGCACGTCTTTTCGCTGCTGGCAGCCGGGCGTTCGGTGCTCACGCACTGCTTCGCGGGCAAGGACCGCACCGGCTTTGTGATCGCCACGGTGCTGGAGACGGTGGGCGTCGACCGCGACACCATCGTCGCCGACTACCTGCGCAGCAACGCCGCGGTACCGCAACTGCGCGACCACATCTACGAGATGATCCAACAGCGTTCCGACGTCGAACTGACCCCGGAGGTCGTCACGTTCACCAAGGCGCGGCTGGCCGACGGTGTCCTCGGTGTCCGCCCGGAGTATCTGGCCGCCGCGCGTCAAGCCATCGACGAGGCGTACGGCTCACTGGACGCCTACCTGCGCGACGCAGGCGTCGCGCAGGCGGACGTCGACCGCCTGCGCAACGAACTGCTCGTCTGATCCGGCCGGCTACAGCTTGAAGTTGGCCTGCTTGGCCGCGGAGAGGTCGTCGATCTCCGACCAGTGCGCGGCCACATCCTGCACCGACGGCGGCGTGTCGAAGTTGGCGCCCTCGTTCTGGAACAGCGCCACCCGCTGCACCTTGCCGCCGCCGACGACGAAAACGGAAGCGGTATTGGGGTTTTCCTCGGTGCACAGGTAGGCCACCACCGGCGCGACGTACTCGGGCGTCAGCTTCTCGAGCACCTCCTTGGGCAGGATGTCCTCGGTCATGCGGGTCGCGGCGATCGGCGCGATGGCGTTGGCGTGGATGTTGTACTTCGCCCCCTCCTGCGCCAGCGTGTTGATCATGCCGACCAGGCCGAGCTTGGCCGCGCCGTAGTTGGTCTGCCCGAAGTTGCCGAACAGGCCGCTGGTGGAGGTGGCGACCACGATGCGACCGTAGCTCTGCTCCCGGAAATGCGGCCAGGCGGCGCGCAGCACGTTGTACCCGCCGTAGAGGTGCACCTTGAGCACGGCGTCCCAGTTCTCGAACGTCATCTTGTGGAAGGTGCCGTCGCGCAGGATGCCGGCGTTGCTCACCACCCCGTGCACGGCCCCGAACTCGTCGAGCGCCGTCTTGATGATGTTGGCGGCGCCCTCCGGTTCGGCGACGCTGTCGTAGTTGGCCACCGCCCGGCCGCCCGCGTCCTTGATCTCGTTGACGACCTGGTCGGCCATGTTGTGGCCGGCCCCGGTGCCGTCGCGGGACCCACCGAGGTCGTTGACGACGACGCTGGCGCCCTCGCGGGCCAGGGTCAGGGCGTATTCACGCCCCAGTCCCCCGCCGGCTCCGGTGACGACGATGACGCGATCCTGCACTCCGGGCATCAGGTTCCTCTCTCGGGTGAAAACTGCTTTCTGGCAAGCGATTTGCTGTGGCGGTTCAGAACATCCGGCGGGCCATCTTGAATGCCCGCGCCGTGTACGGCGGGTAGATGAAGCTCGACAGGTCGGGCCGGGTCGGCTTGGTCAACACCGACTTGCGGTGGCTGAACTCCTCGAAGCCGTAGCGGCCGTGATAGGCGCCCATCCCGGAGGCGCCGACACCGCCGAACGGCAGCTTGGCCGTCGACACCTGGAAGGCCAGGTGGTTGACCAGCATGCCGCCGGCCGGCACCTCCTTGATCACCCGCTCGCGGGTCCCGCGCGTCTTGGTGAACAGGTAGGCGGACAGCGGCTTGGGCCGCGAGTTGACGAAACGTATCGCGTCGTCCAGGGATTGGACGGTGATCACCGGCAGCACCGGCCCGAAGATCTCGTTCTGCATCAACGGGCCGTCCGGGTCGGGGTCGACCACGACCGCGGGCTGGATGCGCAGGGTCGACGGGTCGCATTTGCCGCCGACGATGACCTTGCCGTCCCCACCGGCGAGGTAGCCGCTGATCCGGTCGAACTGACGCTGGTTGACGATCCGCATCCCGTCGGGCTTGTCCGACGTGAACTTGGTGATCGCCGCGCCGATCTTGCTGACCAGCTCGTCGCGAATCTTGACGTCCGCCAACACGTAGTCGGGGGCGACGCAGGTCTGCCCGGCGTTGAGCAGTTTCATCCAGGCGATCCGCTTGGCCGCCACGTCCACGTCCGCGTCGGCCGCGACGATCACCGGGCTCTTGCCGCCGAGCTCCAGCGTGCACGGGGTCAGGTGCGGCGCGGCGCCCTCGTACACCTTGCGGCCGATCTCGGTGCCGCCGGTGAACAGCACCCGGTCCAGCCCCTGCGCGATGAGTTCCTGGCTCACCGCACCGTCGCCCTCCACCACGGCGATCGCGTCGCTGTCGAGGTATTTGGGCACCAGCTCGGCCATCAGGTGGGCGGACGCCGCGGCGATCTCCGACGGCTTGAGGATGACGGCGTTGCCGGCCGCGATCGCACCGACCGCCGGGCCCAGCGTGAGGTAGAACGGGTAGTTCCACGCGCCGATGATCAGCACGGTGCCGTACGGCTCGTATTCGATCCACCCGCGCCCGGGCAGCTGCGGCACCTCGAGCAACTGATATTTGCGGCGCGTCCATTTGCGCACCCGCTTGGCCGCGTACTTCGCTTCACCCGCCGTGGTTGCGATATCGGCGATGAACGCCTCGAAGGGGCTGCGGTCCAAATCCTCGGCGAGAGCGGCCGCGATCGCGGCCTCGTTCTCTTCCATCAGCTTGGCGAGCTGCAACAACTGCCGTCTGCGCCATTCGACGTCCCGGGTGCGCCCGGTGGCATAGGTCTTGCGCAGCCGCTCCACCGTCGCGGGAATGTTCGCCGGCGCAGATGCGGCGCCGTTGGCGACTGATGCCTTGGGTGTAACCGATTCGGTGGTCATCGTTGTCCTTCCCCTGCTTCGGTTCATCCCGGACGCGCCCGTTGCTCGTCGCACGAGCGCTCGTGGGTGATAACCGCGATCCTAACCATCCGGTTGGGAGAGCAGTAAGGAAGATCCTGCGGGGTGCGCTGGAGCCGCCGTCAGGGTTCGATCGCGCTGACGATCAGAGCCGTTCGGCGATGACGAAGTCGGAGAAGGCGTCCTTGTCGTCGTCCAGCTCGACGCTTTGCACCCTGCGGTTGAGGCGGTGCATCTCGTCGATCGAATTCTGCGCCGTCGCGCGCCAGCCGTGCTCGTTGAGCCACTGGGTGAGGTCGGCACGGTGCTCGTCGCGGTACATCAGCTCGCCGACGTCGACGGTCTCCTCCAGGCCCAACTCGTCGGCGACCTTCTTGAACCGTTCCCGCATCTTCTGGCGACGCTCCTCGGCGTGCATGGGGGCGGTTTCGGCCGAGACGCGGCTGCCGGCCGGGCTCAGCTCGCCGATCTGGGTGAACAGCTTGTCCTGGGCCTCGGCGGGGAGGTACATCAGCAATCCCTCGGCCAGCCAGGCGGTCGGCTTGGTCGGGTCGAAGCCGGCGGCGCGCAGCGCGGCCGGCCAGTCTTCACGCAGGTCGATCGCGACCTCACGGCGCTCGGCGGACGGGGTTGCGCCGCTTTCGGCCAGCGTGGCCGACTTGTAGTCCAGCACCTGCGGCTGGTCGATCTCGTAGACGACGGTGCCGGCGGGCCAGTCCAGCCGGTAGGCCCGGGAGTCCAGCCCCGACGCGAGGATCACCACCTGCCGGATCCCGGCGGCGACGGCGTCGGCGAAGTAGGAGTCGAAGAAGTGGGTCCGCACCGCCTGGTAGCCGCGCATGTGTTGGATCCGTGCGGCGGATTCTTCGTCGATGGCCTCGATCTTGGCCACGACCTTCGGGTCCAGCATGGCCTCCCACAGGACCGCGGCACCGGCGTTGTTGACCAGCAGCCGGGCATAGGGGTCGCGGATCAGCGGGTCGGGCTGCTCGGTTTCGATGGCCCGCGCGGCGGCGACCATCACCGCGGTGCTGCCGACACTGGTCTTGATGTCCCAGGTGTCGTCGTGGGTGCGCAGTGAGCTCATCGAGTTGCTCCTCGGGTCTGGGGGTGGACGTCAGGCTGTCGGTTGGCCGAGACGGGCCCGCAGCAGCGTGCTGCGGACCGCGTCCTCGGCCAGGTCTTCGGGTACTGGGCGGCCCAGCCGGGCCATTTCCTCGCGGTTGTCCACGGTCCGCACCTGCCAGCCGTGGTCGGTCAGCCATTGGGCCGCATCCGATCGGTCCGGCTCGTGATAGGTCAGCGCCTGCACGTTGACGTCGAGGCCGAGGCGTTCGCGCATCCGCAGCCAGCGCTGCGAATTGCTCCGCGAGTTCATGCCGAACGCCTCGATCGCGACCTGGCTGCCCGGTGCGCTCAGCGCAGTGAACATCTCGAACAGGCGGTCTTGGGCGTCGCTCGGCAGGTACGGCAGCAGGCCCTCGGCCAGCCAGGCGGTCGGTCGGGTGCGGTCGAATCCCGCCGCGGCCAACGCGGCCGGCCAGTCGTCGCGCAGGTCGACGGGGACCGGTCGGCGGCTCGCGGTGGGGGCGGCGCCATGCTGTTGCAGCACCGCGGCCTTGTACTCCAGCACTTTGGGCTGGTCGATCTCGTACACCGCGGTGCCGTCCGGCCAATTCAGGCGGTAGGCCCGCGAGTCCAGACCGGCGGCCAGGATGACCACCTGCCGGATCCCGGCCTCGACGGCGTCGGCGAAGTACTCGTCGAAGAAATGCGTGCGCACGGCCTGGTAGTCGATGCCGATGCGATGCGCGCGGCGACCGTCCTCGTCGCCGTCGAGCCAGGCCAACTCCGGATCGGTGAGCCGGGCCCATGCCGGACCGGCCGACGAGACGAGGACGCGGGCGAACTCGTCACGGATCAGTGGATTGCTCCCGGCGGTCTCCGCCGCCCGCGACGCGGCGACGCCCAGCGCGGTGGCACCGACGAGTTCGGTGATGGCCCAGCTGTCGCCGGCAGATCTCAGGGAAGGCGGTAACGACGCGTCCAGATCAGTCATGACCGGTCCATCGTACCGGGATAAGTTAGTTAGCCTATACGCTTTGTGCGCAACCTCACTGCGCCCGGGTGGGCGCCAGCCCGCTGGCTCCCCCGGGTCCGCGGAGCGCCCCTTCCAGCAGCCGCTGCATCGTCCCGGTGATGCCCAGGAGGTCCTCCGGGCTCTGGACGAAGCCGGCGTACAGGCCCACCCCGCACATCAGGACCAGCAGCGCCTCGACCAACGCCGCCGCGTCGATGTCGGCCGCGACCTCGCCGCGCCCGATCGCGTCATCGACGGCCCGGACCAGAAATTCGCGGACGATTCGCACGGAATCGTTTTCGGTCGTGCTCCATTCCGGATGGCGCTGCGATTCGAGTACCCCGGTGATTATCAGGGCCGATCCGGCGGGATTTTCGGAATTGGCGCGCACCGCAACGGAAATGAACGCGGCGAGCTGCGCCGGCAGCGTGGTTTCACGCTCGGCCTGTTCGATGCCGGTTCCGATGACGGCTTGATTGGTTTGCTCCAGCACCTCCCGATACAGGACCCGCTTGCTGGAGAAGTAATGGTTGATCGCCGGCCGCGTGAGGTCGGCGCGAGCCGCGATGGCCTGGAAGGTCGCGCCGTCGTACCCGCGTTCGCTGAACACCAGCCGAGCGGCCCGCATGATGCGCTGTCGCGTCTCGTCCGCCTTCGCGGCAGGTGGCCGTCCCGGCCGACGGCTCACCCCTGAAGACACCGTTAGAGTGTGCCACCGCCGTGGTGCGGCATCAGGGCATTTGGCGGAATGCTGCCAAATTTGCCGGCCCGGTAGTCCTCCAGCGCCTCGATCAATTCCGACCGCGAGTTCATCACGAAAGGCCCGTAATGGAATACCGGCTCCCGAATGGGCCGGCCGCCCAGAAGCAGCAGATCCATCGCGGTCGTGCGCGTCGATTCCTGCGCCCGGTCGGCGCCCACGGTGATGCGATCACCGGGTCCGAGTACCGCCAATTGCCCCTGGCGAATGGGGTGGGCGACGGGACCGACATATCCGCTCCCGGACAGCACGTAAACCAGCGCATTGAAGTCGCGCCGCCACGGCAGGTTCAGCCGGGCGCCGTTTTCGATCGTGGCGTGCGCGAGCGTGATGGGCGTGTGGGTGACGCCGGGCCCCCGGTGGCCGTCCACCTCGCCGGCGATGATGCGGACCAGCGCCCCGCCGTCGGCCGAGGCGACCAACGTCGCGTCGCCCCCGTCGATGGCCTGGTACCGGGGTGGGGCGAACTTGTCGCTCTTCGGCAGGTTCACCCACAACTGGACGCCGTGAAAGAGGCCCCCGCTCTCGACCAGTTCGGCGGGCGGCGTCTCGATGTGCAGGATGCCCGAACCCGCGGTCATCCACTGCGTCGCGCCGTCGGTGATGAGGCCGCCGCCGCCGTGGGAGTCCTGGTGGGCGAACCTGCCGTCGATCATGTAGGTGACGGTCTCGAACCCGCGGTGCGGATGCCAATCGGTCCCCCTCGGCTCGCCTGGCTGGTACTCCACCTCGCCCATCTGGTCCATGTGCACGAACGGGTCCAGCGCGGCGGCGCTGACCCCACCGAAGGCCCGGACGACGGGGAATCCCTCGCCTTCGTAGCCGCGCGGGCCGGTGGTGATCGACCGGATCGGGCGCTCGGTGTCGGCGGGGCCGGCGGTGCCGACGCGGGGCAGCGCCAGCGTGTTTGCCGTGATAGCGGGCATGTGTCCTCCATATCCAGAACTACCCATATAACCGGACCGCAGTCCAGTTATTCCCCCACACCCTCCGCGCGAGAAACTATTGCGTAGTGCAATATTTGCTGTAGGCGGATGGTCATCGCGACCGCCGGCCCGTTCAGCGGGCGCACGGCGGTCACCGGGGGAAGGATGCGTGCATGGGGCAAAAAACGACGGCCGTCGCTCCGGCACGCACGAGCCGGACAGTCTCGGACGCGGCGGGCCGATTTGCCGGCTGGATGCGCGCGAACCGGCTCGGATTGTTCTGCGTGGCAATCCTCGTCGGCCTCGGCGCCGGGCTTGGCGCCGTGGCGTTCCGCTACCTGATCTACGGCTTCACCTGGCTGGCGACCGGGCACGACGAGTTCGGCCAGGACGGTTGGGTGGGCAGTGACCACCTGCCCTGGCTGGGTCTCGGCTTCTTCGTCGTCATCCCCGTCGTCGGTGGCTTGCTCTACGGGCCGCTGATCTCCCGGTTCGCCCGCGAGGCCCGCGGCCATGGCGTCCCGGAAGTCATGATCGCGGTGGCGGAGAACGGGGGGCGCATCCGCCCGCAGGTGACCGTGGTGAAAGCCCTGGCCTCCGCGCTGTGCATCGGTACGGGCGGGTCGGTCGGCCGGGAGGGGCCGATCGTGCAGATCGGCGCGGCGCTGGCGTCCGGCTTCGGCCAGTGGGTGCGCATGCCGGAAAACCGGCTGCGGGTGCTGGTGGCCTGCGGCGCCGCCGGGGGCATCTCGGCCACCTTCAACGCCCCGATCACCGGGGTCTTCTTCGCCGTCGAGCTGATCCTGCGCGAACTCTCCGTCGAGGGGATCTTCACGATCATGCTGTCGTCGATGGTCGCCGACGTGGTCGCCCGCGTGTTTTTCGGCTCGGACCCCTTCCTCACCCAGCTGCCGGAAGGCATCGAGCTGAACCACATCGCCAACTACCTGCTGGTGGCGCTGCTCGCGGCGATCGCCGGGCTGATCGGGATCCTGTTCAAGAACGTCCTCTACAAGACCGAGGACCTGTGCGACCGCGTGTGGGGCGGGCGCCCCGATTGGGCGCGGCCCGCGGTCGGCGGGGTGGTGCTGGGTCTACTCCTGCTCGCGCTGCCGCAGCTCTACGGGGTCGGCTATCCGGTGATGTACGCCGCCTTCGCCCACCACTACGCGATCTGGTTCCTGGTGCTCCTCGCGGCCGGCAAGATGCTGGCCTGCAGCCTGACCATCGGGATCGGCGGCTCCGGCGGCGTGTTCGCGCCCTCGCTGTTCGTCGGGGCCACCTCGGGTATGGCCTTCGGACTGTTCGTCCAGCACACGATCGGCACGGCCGTCGGGCATCCCGCGCTCTACGCGATAGTCGGCATGGGCGCCGTATTCGCCTCGGCCACGCGCGCCCCGCTCACGGCGCTGGCGAGCACCGTCGAGATGACCGGCGACTTCACCCTCACCCTGCCGGTCATGCTGGCCGTCGCCGTCGGCACGACCGTCTCCCGCGGTGTCTCCTACGGCACCATCTACACCACCAAGCTGCTGCGCCGGGGCATCGACATCGACCGCCCGACTCCGACCCACGCCTTTGCGGACCTCACCGCGGCCGACGCCATGCACCGATTCGCGGTTCCCCTCGATCTCGCGCACCCCGGCGGCGACGGCCATCGCGACTTGACGGGCTTGCTGGGCCCGGTTACGCGCGTCCGCGAACCACAGGCGCTCTTCGCCAACGACAGCCTCGCCCAGGCGTTGCGCCAGCTCGTGCTCTACGGGCGCGACGGGCTGCCGGTCATCGACACCGAGGCGCGCTCCGTCCAGGGTTGGCTGACCAATCAGAACGTGTTGCGGGCGGTCGGCGCCTACTTCACCGACGTCCAGCCCGACGCCGTCGCCGGCCACCAGGCCGCCGAGCCCGCCGGCCCCCCATCGGCGACCCCCGAACACGACCCACACAGCCAGCTCGAGGGCTATTGCATCGTCGAACACACGCTGGACGGTGACTCGGTCGCCGTCGGCCGAAGCCTCGGCGACCTGGACTGGCCGGCGGGCCACTTCCCGGTCTCGGTGGTGCACCACCGGCAGCTCGTCGAGCCCGAGGCCTCCCTACGGCTCGCCTCGGGCGACCGGGTCAACGTGCTCGCGCCCAAACACAATGGGCACCAAGCGGATTCGGCGTCCGGCTAGGACGCGCTACGCGCACTGCTCGCGGCGTCCTTCTCCGTGGACGAGCCCTCGTGGGTCAGCTTCCCGCCCGCGTTCTCCAGGTGCGCCCGGACGAACCACTGGAACTTCTCCAGGTTTCCGGCCTGGTCGATCAACAGGTCCTGGGTGACCGGGTCGAGTTCCTCGGTCTCCCCGATGTACTTGCGGATGTCCTCGACGATCCCGGTGTAGACGAGATCCAGCGCGGCCAGGTGCGCCTGGACGCAGTCGCGCCCGACGGAATAGTCGTCCCAGGTGCGGTCTTTGATGATCGCTCCGGGCGTGCCCTGCGGCGATCCGCCGAGGGCGGCAATCCGCTCGGCGACGTCGTCGGCGAAACCACGGACCGCCTCGACCTGCGGGTCGATCATCTCGTGCACGCCAATGAAGTTGGGCCCCACCACATTCCAGTGGACGTGCTTGAGCGTCAGGTGAAGATCGTTGTAGGTGCTCAATTGCTTCTGCAGCAGTTCGGTCAACCGGGCGCCCTGCTTGTCGGTGAGCCCCGGGATGGTGAACTGTGTCATCGATTTGCCTCCGTTTCGCACACGGTCACGTGCTCAAAGGGGGTTACCCGGAGGTGGTGGCGGAAAACCCGGCCCGGGCGAGGCCATGACCACGTTTAGAGTTCGCTGATCTGCTGAACCGGCAGCCGGGCCCCCCGCCTCGGTTCGTAGGCCAGGCCGCTGGCCTCGAGAAGCCGCACCACTCGGTGGCGGTGCGGCCGCATCGGTTCGAGCAGTTCGAGCATGCCCGCGTCGTCGACCGGGTGGCCGACCAGCGTCCAGCCGATCATCTTGGGAACGTGGTAGTCGCCGACCGAGAGGGCGTCGGCGTCCCCGAACGCCCGTTGCGCCGTCTCGGCGGCGGTCCACTCCCCCACCCCCGGCAACGACGTCAACGCCGCGCGGGCCTGTCCGGCCGGGCGGGAGACCAGCCGCTCCAGTGCGGCCGCCCGTCGCGCACACGCCACCACGGTCTGCGCACGCCTCGGGTCGACATTGGCGCGGTGAAACTCCCACGACGGGATGTGGCGCCATGCCTCGGCCGATGGGGGCACGCGCATCCTGTCCGGCGCCGGTCCCGGGGCCGGCGAGCCGTACCTGGACACCAGCAGGCGCCACGACCGGAACGCGTCGGCCCCGGGCACCCGCTGCTCGATGATCGCGGGAATCAGCGCCTCCAGCACCAGGCCGGTGCGGCCCAGGCGCAGGTGCGGAACGCGCCGGTGCGCGGCGGCAACGGTTGGGTCCGAGGGAACGAAATCCGTGGCATCGTCGTCCAGGCCGAGCATCCCGGGAAGCCTGTCGACGAACTCCGGCGCCCCGCCGCCCCACGCCACGCAATGTGCGGCGTTGGCGGCAGCGCGGCTGATCCGGGCGGTGACGGGACCGGTGGGCAACAGGCTGGTCCGCCAGATGGCGCCGTCACCGGGCGCGTGGAAACAGGGATCGCCGAGCCCGCGCCGCAGCGGCGCCAACGTGTGCCCGAAGCTGGCCGGCCCGGGGAACGTGACAGTGCGCGCGCTTTCCACCGACCCATTCTCCGATTGACCGTTAACGATGTGCCAAGTCAATATTGCGATGTGATGACGCCGTTCGATGATCCGCAGGGCGAACTGGCCTGGATGTTCCTGCAGAGTACGAGCGAAGGGGGCGACCTCGACGAGGGTTTCGCGCTGCTCAGCGACGACTTCACCTACTGGTCACTGGTCACCCGCTCCTCCTGCGACAAGCAGGCCTTCCGCCGCACGGTCGAGCGGCGCAAGCAGGACCTGGAGCTGACCATCGACCTGGTGCGCTGTGTCAACGAAGGAGAGACCGTGGTGGTCGAGGCGCAGGCCAACGGCACCACCACCAGCGGCGTCGAATACGACAGCCCGTTCGTCTGCATCTTCGACACGCGCGACGGGCTGATCGTCTCGATGCGGCTGTACAGCGACACCCGGGCGCACGAGGCCGCGCTCCCGGGGTGGATCTGTTAGGACGCCGAGACGCTGATGTCGGCCTTGTTCGGGTAGAACGCGACATGCCCGGCGATCGCCGCGACCGCGGGATAGGGGTGCTCGTAGGTCCAGATCGCGTCCTCGACGGTGTCGCCGGCCGAACTGGTCACGCTGTAATAGCTGGCCTCACCCTTGAAGGGGCAATAGCTGCTGGTGTCCGTTCGGGTCAGCCGGTCTTGCACCACGTCGCTCATCGGGATGTACTGCACCGCAGGCAGAGTCGCTTCGCGCAATTCGAGGGCCGCCGTCGTGTCGGCGACCAGCTCGCCGTGGACGCGAACCTGCACCCGCCCCTTCGTCGGCTCGATGGTGATCGGGTGTCCGGCACTGGGCTCTTTGATTTCGGGGTGGCTCATGGTCTCCTCCTAGACGCCGATAGCCAGTGCAACACGGGTCGGACCGCGAGACTTCCCGATCACGGCGGTCCGAACGCGTAGCGGTGGTACTGCGCCATGTTGGCCATGGCTGGAACCAGCGACATGACCCGGCCCATCACGTGGTAGGCGCGCGGAAGTCGCTCGAAGGTGTCGGATTCAAACCACCGCACCCAGGAGAGCAGTCGAGTGCCGGGCACCGCCGCGAGTATCTCGCCCGGGCCGTCGATGCCCCAGCTCAACCTCGATCCCGACCGGCGCACCACGGCGTTCATCCACTGAGACTTGATCCCTACCCGGTTGAACGCGTCGAATTGCAGCTCGCCGCGGCCGAAGCGGTCTACGACCCTTCGCAGCAGCGTGATGCCGTCCTGTTCGCGCAGATACATGGTCAGGCCTTCGGCGATCATCAGCGCGGGCCGGCCAGTGGGTATCTTCGCCAGCCAGGCCGGATCGGTTACCGAAGCCGCGACGACGTGGCAGTGCTCGGCGGCGGGGTAGAGCCGGGTGCGCAGGTCGGCGACGTCGGGGTAGTCGATGTCGTACCACTCCACCAGCGGGCCGGGTTGGAGCCTGAAGTACCGGCCGTCCAGTCCGCAACCCATATGCAGCACAACGGCGCTCGGATGCGCGTCAAGGAATTGGCGAGCCCAGATGTCCAAGTGCGCGGTGCGGGTCGTCACCGATGCTGATTTGCGCGGGGTGATTGTGGTCTTGACCCAGTCGTACTCGATCCGCCCGACGGCCTCCTTGGCGTAACGGTCACCCAGGATCGCGTTTGGCAGGTCCGCGTCCAGCGCCTTGGCATACAGCGTCGCCAGCATCGTCTGCGGCGGCCCCTCGAGGTCGACGCGTATGCGGTCCACGGGCGGCGCCTATTCGGGTTGCGTGGCCGGTGTGTTCTTTCGGGGGGTCCGCATGGCCGCCCAGAACCGGGCAGCCTCGCGGATCGATTCCTCGACCGGGCGTGGCTGCCAGCCCAATTCGCGCCTGGCCTTGGTGCTGTCGACGTCGGCTTCGGACCGCATCATGCGCACCGACGCGAGGCTGAGCTCGGAATCCTTGCCGGTGAGCCGGGCCTTCAGGCTGCCCAGGGCGGAAAGGGCGTACAGCATCGGCACCGAAATCGAGCGCTGCGGCGGCGACACCCCGGCCTCGTCGGCGGCGATGCGTACGACGTCGTTCAACGCGATCATCCGCTCGGAGACCAGGTATCGCTCGCCGATGCGGCCCCGCTCGGCGGCCAGGATCATGGCCCGCGCGGCGTCGTCGACGCCGACGACCTCCAGCTGGATGCCGTTCATTCCGAAGGGCAGCTTGCCGAACACCGCGCCGGCGATGAAGGCACCGTGCGGGGTGCCGCCCCAGTCACCGCTGCCATAGGTGGTCGACACGCACATCGCGACGGCGGGCAGCCCGGCCTCGGCCACGTAGCGCATCACCAGGTCTTCGGCCTGCACCCGGGATTGGACGTAAGGGGTCTGGCCGCGCGGGCTGATCACGTCGTCTTCGGTCGCCACGTGCCCCCGTCGCCGGCCCACCGTCGCGTAGGTGCTGGTGAAGACGAACCGGCGCAGGTCGGGTTGGTTGACGGCGACGTCGAGGACGTTGCGCAGACCCTCGACGTTGGTGCGAAACAGCGGCGCCGGGTCACGCAACCACGCGCGGGTGTCGACGACGCAGTAATAGACGTCGTCGACGCCGTCCATCGCCTCGCGCAGTGTGGCGTCGTCGAAGACGTCGCCGTGAAAGCGGGTCAGCTCGAGGTCGTCGATCGAGCGGGTGTTCGCGTTGGGGCGCACCATCGCCCGCACCGGCACGCCGTCGGATACCAGCTGGCGGGTGACGTGCGAACCCAGAAAGCCGTTGGCGCCGATGACGAGTTTGGGTTTGACGCCCACCGATTCCCCTTCTGTCACGGTTGTCCGCCGCCGTTCTCCCGCATCCAGCGCGCGGCGTCTTCGTCGAGCGTGCCGAGTTCCTGTGCCTTGCGGCACCACTTCATTCCGGCCCGCAGGAAACGCAGCGGGTTGTAGATGTCTTCCTGACGGCGCCACAGGCCGTCGCCCGCGTAGGTGACGATCGAGATGTTCGTCGCGCTGATCACGCTTCCGTCGCCCGGGTCGCGCATGGGGTTGTCCAGTTCGCAGATGACCCGCCCGGTGGACTCGTCGATGACCGACCACAGCGAGGGGAACGCCACCATGTGGCTGCCGGGGTAGGTCGTCATCGTCCGCGTGATCCACTGGCGGACCTCGTCGCGGCCCCGCATCGTGCCGGCGGCGTGTTCGACGTATTCGACGTCGGGCGTGTACTGCTCGACCCAGGCGTCCCAGTCGTGCGTTTCGGCGGCCCGGGCCACCGTCTGCTCGAATTTCTCGAACGCGTCGGACAGCTCGCTGCGGGAGAAATCTTGCGTGATCATGATGCGGCACTTCCCGAAATCGTCGCGACGTTGCGGCTCATCGGCGGAGTGTAGCCTGGGCAGCACTGCGGCCGGTCAGGAGGACGAGCGCCGGTCAGGGAGGACGAGCATGGCAACCCAAAAGGCGATCCTTGCCGGCGGCTGTTTCTGGGGGATGCAAGAACTCATCCGCAAGCAGCCGGGTGTGGTTTCGACCCGGGTCGGTTACACCGGCGGCGACGTCCCGAACGCGACCTACCGCAACCACGGCACGCATGCCGAGGCCGTCGAGATCGTCTACGATCCGGCGGTCACCGACTATCGCACCGTGCTGGAATTCTTCTTCCAGATCCACGACCCGACAACGAAAGACCGCCAGGGCAACGACCGCGGCCCCAGTTACCGGTCGGCCATCTTCTACCTCGACGAGGAGCAGAAGCGGATCGCGCTCGACACCATCGCCGATGTCGAAGCGTCCGGGTTGTGGCCCGGCAGGGTGGTGACCGAGGTCAGCCCCGCCGGGGACTTCTGGGAGGCCGAGCCCGAGCACCAGGATTACCTGCAGCACTACCCCAACGGGTACACCTGCCACTACATCCGCCCGGGCTGGAAGCTGCCCCGCCGGGCCACCGCCGGCCAGTAGGCGCTCCCGCTTCCGTGACGGCAGTGTGGGCCCGCACCGCGGCGGCCACCGGATGTTGTCGGCCACAACATCGACATGGCGGCCCGGCGGGACCGAGAATCTAACGCAACGGATGTGAGAGGCGCTCCCTGCTGGGTGCGCCCTTCACATGCGCGGAACGTCCGTTGCCGAAGGGAGTCTCGGGGTCATGTCGTCTCAACCCACCGTCTGGGATGCCACCTACGATCTGTTGCGCACACTGGGTTTGACGACGGTGTTCGGCAATCCGGGGTCGACCGAGCAGACGTTCCTCAAGAACTTCCCCGACGACTTCACCTACGTGCTGGGCCTGCAGGAGGCGTCGGTGCTGGCCATGGCGGACGGCTTCGCGCAGTCGACGGGCGAGCCGGCCCTGGTGAACCTGCACACCGCCGCGGGGACCGGCAACGCGATGGGCAGCTTGATCGCCGCGTACAAGAGCAACACCCCGCTGATCGTCACGGCCGGACAGCAAACCCGGGAGATGATCTTGTCCGAGCCGTATCTGACCAACACCAGCGAATCGCTCCTCCCCCTGCCATGGGTGAAGTGGGCGTATCAACCCGCCCGCGCAGAAGACGTGCCCGCGGCGTTCATGCGGGCCTACACCGTCGCGGTGCAACCCCCGGCCGGTCCGGTGTATCTGTCCATCCCCCTTGATGATTGGGACAAGCCGGCGCTCGGGCCGGCGGTGGTCCGCTCGGCCAGCCGGCGCAGCGCCCCGGACGCGTCCCGCCTCGGTGAATTCGCCGACCGCATCAACAGGGCCCGCCGCCCCCTGTTGGTCTTCGGCCCCGAAGTCGATCGGGCCGGGGCGTGGGGCGCCGCCATCGCGGTCGCCGAGAAGGTGCACGCGCCGGTTTACGCGAGCGCGCTGCCCGACCGGGTATCGTTCCCCGAGGACCATCCCCTGTATCAGGGCATGCTGCCGATGACGATCGCGGAGGTGAACGCGGTGCTGCGCGGCCACGATCTGGCCATCGTGGTCGGCGCCCAGGTTTTTCGCTACTACCCGTACGTTGCCGGCGACCATCTGCCCGCGGGCACCGAGTTGCTGCACATCACCGCGGACCCGTGGCTGGCGGGGGCCGCGCCGGTGGGTGACAGCCTGCTCGGCGACACCCTGCTGGCGCTGCGGCAGCTGGACCCGCTGATCGAGTCCAAGTCCGACCGGCCTACACCCACCCCGCTGGACCGCGGCCCGGGCACCGTCGAAGCCGCCAGCGCGCCGTTGACCCCGGCTCAGGTGTACTCCGCGCTGAGCACGGTCAAACCCGCAGAGGCCGCGCTGGTCAACGAATCGACGTCGACCATGGCCGAGCAGGCCCGCTGGCTGCCCACCCTGCAGACGCATTCCTTCTTCGCCACCGGCAGCGGCGGGATCGGGTGGGGAGTGCCGGGCGCGGTCGGTGTAGCGCTGGGTGACCGCGCCCGCGGCCGCAAACGCGCGGTCGTCGCGACCATCGGCGACGGGTCGTTCCAGTATTCGATCCAGGCGATCTGGACGGCGGCGCGACACAAGTTGCCGATCGTGTTCGTCGTGATGCGCAACGGCGAGTACTCCGTCTTGAAGTCGTTTGCGTTGCTGGAAAAGACGCCCGGGGTACCCGGGCTGGATCTGCCCGGCCTCGATATCCAGTCGCTGGCGACCGGGTTCGGGTGCCGGGCCGTGACGGTGGGCGGTACCGAGGAATTGGTCAAGGAGTTCGAAGCCGCGCTCGGCGCGAACGGGCCCACCGTCATCGTGGTCCCCACCAAACCGCAACTCGCGCACCTGGGCTGACACCGGATGCGAGCCATCGAGGTCACCGGAACCGGCGGCCCGGAGGTACTGGACTGCGTTGACAGACCGGTGCCCGAAAAGCGCAGGGGCAGGTGCTGATCAAGGCCGAGGCGATCGGCGTCAACTTCATCGACACCTACTTTCGCGCCGGGCTGTACCAGCAGCCATTGCCGTTCGTCGTGGACAGCGAGGTCTGCGGGACGGTGGCCGGCATCGGTGGCCGGACGGACCGGGTGCGGGTCGGCGATCGGGTGGCCACGTCCGATGCCGTCGGACCGGTCCCGCCCGTGGACCCGCAGCGGCTCAACGCCGCCGTGTCGGTGTACCTGCCCCGCCGGATGCGCACCCACTTCAATCGAACATACGATGAGTTCGCCTGGCGCTCAAGCGAGTTATTCGATGCCATCCTGTCCGGCGACGTCAGCGTGACCACCGGAACCAAGTACAGCCTTTCCGATGCCGCCGACGCCCATCGCGACCTGGAGGCGCGAAAGACCCACGGGTCGACGGTCTTGATCCCCTGACACAGCCGCCCCGGGGCACGCGGCACCGATTAGGCTGCCGCTATGACAGCCGATTCCGCCGACGCGCAACTCGCCGAGCTCGGTGTGACGCTGCTGTCCCGCGCCGACGAACTGGCCGACACCATGCTGGGGCTCATGCGAAGCGATGTCGGTTTTCACCGGTCAGTGGCGCTGGTGAGCGACGACCAGTTGCGGAGCACGGTGCGCAACCACCTCGATTTCATCCTCGGCGTATTCGGTGAGCCGGAGCGCACCTATGACACCACCGCGGCCGCGATGACCGGTCGCAACCGGGCCGTGGCCGGGGTACCCCTGCCCGCGGTGATGGACTCCTACCGGATCTGCGCCCGATTCCTGTGGGACGAATTGCGCTCGGAGGCCATCCGTTCGGCGACGGTGACCGACGCCGGATTGGTGCGCGCCGCGTCGGCGATGTGGATGGCACTCGACGAGTTCACCACCGCGATGGTCACGGGATACCAGGACGAGGTGGCACGCCGACTCGTCGGCCGCCAACGGGAACGCTCGGCAATGGTGCAGGCGCTGATCGACGGCCGGCTGCCCGACACCGTGGAGCTGTGGAATGCCGCCGACGCCTTGCGAATCTCGGTGCACGGGCCGTATGTGGTCGTGTGCGCGGAATTGGCCAGCGTCGGCCGGTCGGTGTTGCCCGACGTCGAGGACCACCTGTCTGCCCTCGGAATTTCCTCCGCCTGGCGGCTGCAGCCCGACGTCGAGATCGGCATCGTGCGCCTCGGTCCGTCCGCAAAGCTGGACCTCGTGGTCGATCGGCTCCGCGAATATCCGGCCACCCGAATCGGCGTCAGCCCCCCGATCGATGACCTCGCGGATACCGCCACCGCATTGCGCCACGCACGCATCGCGATGACGGGGTGCCGGCCCGACCGCTCACCCGTCACCGTCTTCGACCGAGACCTGCTGGCGGTGACGGCCGCGGCCGCCCCCGATGTGATGGACCGCGTCGCGGCCAACGTCCTTCGCCCCCTTGATGATCTGCCCGACCACGACCGGGAGGCGCTACTCGACACCCTGGAGGCGTGGCTGGACAACGGGGGCTCCGCTGAGCGCGCCGCACAGGCGCTGTTCGTCCATCCCAACACGGTGCGCCAACGCCTGCGCAAGCTCGAGCAGCGAACCGGGCGCGCGGTGACCGAGCCCCGCGCCGCCGCGGAGCTGTGCATCGCGCTGGAAGCGGTACGCCGCGGCGCGAAACAGGTCACCGGCCCGGCGATTCGCTGACGACGCCCGGCTCAGCGCCGGTGCGCCACGATCCGACCGCCGTCTTTCGGCGTGTAGGCGACGCCCCGGCCGTGCCACTTCTCCCCGGGTGCCGTCGTGGTCTCGATCGTGAAGTGGCGCAGCACCGTTCGCAGCACGACATCCATCTCCATGTTGGCGAAGGCCGCGCCGACGCAGCGGCGGGTGCCGCCGCCGAACGGTATCCACGCGAAGGCCGACGGCTTGGTCCCGACGTACCGCTGCGGATCGAAGCGCTCGGGGCTCGGAAAAACAGCCGGGTTTTCGTGGATCTGGGCAATGCTCACCAGGATTGACTCCCCGCGCGGAATGACCCACTCGCCGAGTCGATACCGCGGTAGGTAGACGCGCCGGGCGGCGAAATCGATGACGGTCCGGGCCCGCTGGACTTCCAGGATAGTCGCCTGACGCAGCTCCTGGCCGCCATCCTGACCGGCATTGTCGGCCTCCTCCACCAGGGCCGCCAGCACATCCGGGTGACGCGTCAGCCGCTCGAACGCCCAGGCCAGCGTGGACGCCGTCGTTTCGTGACCGGCGGCCAGCAGCGTGAGCAGCTCGTCGCCGATGTCCTTGCGCGACATGGCCGAACCGTCGTCGTAGGTGCTGCGCAACATCAGTGCGAGCACGTCGGTGCGCTCGTCGAAGTTCGGATCGGCCCGCTCGATTTCGATGAGCCTGTCGATGATGGTGTCGTACTGTCGGCGCCACTCGTCCAGGCGCCCCCACGGGCTGAAGCGCCCGTAATTGCGTTGCGGCTTGGGCATCGTCGCCATCCGCGAGCCGAGCGTCACCCACGGCGGGATGAGCCGGCGCAGCTCGTCGAGTTCGGCTCCCTCGGCCCCGAAGACGGCGCGCAGGATCGCGTTGAGCGTGATGCGCATCATCGACGGGAGCGTCGCGAAGGGCTCCCCCTCCGGCCAGCCGGCGGTCTCGCGCAGCGTCTCCTCCTCGATGATCGCCTCGTACTTCTTCATGCTCTTGCCGTGGAACGGCGGTGCCAGCAATCGCCGCCGGCGGCGATGGTCCTCCCCGTCGAGGGCGAACACCGACCCCGAGCCGAACAGCCGGCTCAGGTTGGGCTGGATGTTGCCGAGCTCGTCCGGGCTGGTCGTGAAGATCTGCTTGGCCAGCTGCGGGTCGCCGACCACCACGACGCGGCCGTAGATCGGCAGGTTGAGGGTGAAGACGTCGCCGTGCCGACGGGCCAACCGCTGGATCATCGCCCGCCGCGACACCGCAAAGCCCAGCCCCTGCAACAGCTTCGGGAGCCGGGTCGCGGGGGGCAACCTGACGGCGGCGGTTGCCGGTGGGGCGGTGGTCACTTCACTCATGGCGGGCTACTCCCCCGTATCTGACCCCGGACGCCGGGGTGGTACTGCGGTGTACCAGAACGTTGGGAGCTACGGTACTCTGTGGTACCGCGGCGTGACAAGGGTGCCGTACCTATCGAAAGGGGCCGCCGTGAGCCCGATGGCGACACCAACGGCTGACGAAGCGGTCCTCGGCGACCCGTTCCGGGTCAGGTTGCTCGACGGCCTCGCCGCCTCGATCACCGAGCGCGGCTACCGCGCCAGCACCGTCGCCGACGTCGTCCGTCACGCCCGCACGTCCAAACGCACCTTCTACGACCATTTCGCGAGCAAGGAAGAGTGCTTCCTGGAGCTGCTCGGATCCGACAACGAGAAGCTGGGCGAGTACATCGCGGCGGCGGTCGATCCCGAGGCCGATTGGCACCGGCAGATCCGTCAGGCCGTCGAGGCGTACGTCGGCTACATCGAGGCCCGGCCGGCCATCACGCTGAGCTGGATCCGCGAACTCCCCTCTCTCGGTGCCGCGGCCCGCCCGGTACAGCGCCGCGGGCTGCAGCTGCTGTCCGGCCTGCTGGTCGACCTGAGCGCCAGCCCCGGCTTTCGACGGGCCGAGCTGCCCCCGCTGACCGCCCCCCTGGCCGTCATCCTGCTGGGGGGTTTGCGCGAACTCACCGCCCTCGCCGTCGAGGACGGGCGGCCGGTGCGGGAGATCGTCGAACCCGCCGTCGACGCCTCCATAGCCCTGCTCGGCCCGCGACACTAGAGTCAACCGCAGACCCCTCAACCCGACGGAGGACCTCCCGATGCGGCTATCGACCCGAAACCAGCTCAAAGGGACCATCACCGAGGTCGACCTCGGCAGCGTCATGGCAATCGTGAAGGTCAAGCTCGACGGCGGTGACCAGGTCGTCACCTCCTCCGTCACCAAGGACGCGGCCACCGAACTCGGGCTCACGGTCGGCCAGCCCGCGACCGTGTTCATCAAGTCCACGGAAGTCACCATCGGCGTCGACTAGCGCATGGCCAACACGATGCGCGCCGAGCGCTTCTACGCGGACACCAAAAGGGTTGCGCTCGAGGATGTTCCGATACCGGAGCCCGGTCCCGGCGAGGTCCTGGTCAAGGTCGCCTTCTGCGGGATCTGCCACTCGGACCTGAGCCTCATCAACGGCACCTTCCCGGCGCAGCAGCCCGTCGTGACCCAGGGCCATGAGGCGTCGGGCACCATCGCGAAGTTGGGCCCGGAGGTGACCGGCTGGGACGAGGGCGACCGCGTCGTGGTCGCCGCCGGCCGGCCCTGCCAACGCTGCGCGAACTGTCGGCGCGGCGACGTGGTGAACTGTCTGCGGATCCAGTTGATGGCGTTCGCCTACGACGGCGCGTGGGCGGAATACACCGTGGCGCAGGCGGCGGGTCTGACCCGGGTCCCCGACAACGTTCCGCTGGAGCAAGCCGCGATCCTGGCCGACGCGGTGTCCACGCCGTTCGGAGCCGTCGTGCGGACCGGGAAAGTCGCGGTGGGCGAGTCGGTCGGGGTGTGGGGCGTCGGCGGTGTCGGCACCCACATCGTCCAACTGGCGCGGTTGGTCGGCGCGGTGCCGATTATCGCCGTCGACATCAACCCCGCGGTGTTGGAGCGGGCCTTGGCCCTCGGCGCGGACTACGCGTTCGACTCCCGCGACGACGACCTTCACGACAAGATCGCCGGGGTCACCGGCGGCCGGCTGCTCGATGTGGCCTTCGACGCCGTTGGCCTGAAGGCGACTTTCGAGCAGGGGCTCGACTGCCTCACCCCCGGCGGCCGGCTGGTGGGCGTCGGGATGAGCGCCGAGGCGCCGACCGTCGGACCCACCTCGCTGTTCGGTTTGACCCGCAAGCAAGTGCTCGGGCACCTGGGCTACCAGAACGTCGACATCGAGACCCTGGCGAGGCTGGTTTCTGCCGGACGCCTTGACATTTCACGGTCGATCAGCGAGATCATCACCTTGGAGGACCTGCCGCACGGGATCGAGATGCTCGAGCGCCAAGACGGCAACCCCATCCGCATCCTCGTCCGGCCCTGAGGGCGCCGGCCCCGCCGCGACACATAACCGGTTGCGACGACACGCCGAAACGCCGCGCAAAGGTTTATGTTTCGTCGCGCAGGAAGGCCCGGACCCGGTCCAGCACCAGCTCCGGGCGCTGGTCGACGATCCAGTGGCCGACGCCGTCGACCAGCTCCACCTTGAAATCGCTGATGTGGTCGGCATATCCGTCGGTCAGGTCGGGCGTGATCACCGGGTCTTGGGTGCCGGTCAGCCAGCGCACCGGCACCTCGACGCGGGCGTCGTCGTACTCGCCGCGCATCCAGCGCATCATCTCGCCGGTTTGAAAGCTGCGATACCACCGCGAACCCGCCTCCGCGTGCCCGGGCTGCCGCATGCACTCGATGTAGAGGCGGGTGTCCTCCTCCGGCAGCGCGTACCCGCCGCCGACCCAGGAGCCCATCCACCGGCCGATCCGGGAGTCGAGATCGCTGATCATCCGCGGGCCGATGACCGGCAACGAGATCGGGATCTGATACCAGAACCGCCAGATATTGCGCACCGCCCGCAGATCGCGCTTCACCCACGGCGCCACAGTGTTCACGCCGAAGAACCCGGTCACCTTTTCCGGGTGGCGCAGCATCATGATGAACGCGACCGGCCCGCCCCAGTCGTGGGCGACCAGCTTGACCGTTTGAACATCGAGGCGATCCAGGACGGCGGCCAGGTCCTCGGCCATCTCGGCCTTGGTGTAGCTCGAGCGCGGCGCCGAACTCCACCCGGCGCCCCGCAGGTCCGGGCACAGCACCCGGTAGCCGTCGGCGGCCAGCGGGCCGATCTGGTGGTGCCACTCCCACCAGTTCTGCGGGAATCCGTGCACCAGCATCACCGCCGGCCCGTCGGCCGGACCCGCGTCCGCGACATGGATCGTCACACCGCTTCCCACGTCCACATACCTGTGTTCGACACCGTCCAGCTCCGGCATAGTGACCATGCCTTGAGAACGTAGCGGCCCGCCCCGGGTTAGGCCAGAAACCGCTCGGCATACGGCGCGAAGCGGCGACGCAAGTCGCTCTCCTTCAGCCCGAACATCTCGCAGGACGTCGCGACGGCGCCCAGCCGGCCGCGCCGGTGCGCCGCCAGGTAGCCCTCCACCGCCGTTCGGGCCTGCGCGGTGAACGGCTCACCGGCCAGGGCGTATACCCGCTCGGCCACACCGATTTCGTCGGTCATGAAGTCGTCGAACCGGACGTCGATCGAGCGGTCCGGGCCGATCGCGTCGCGGTCGCGGACCAGTGCGGACAGCATGTCGTCGAGGCGGTCGATCCACGACGCCGCGATCCGCTCCACCGGCACCGGCGAACGGTGCATGCGCGCCGAGTAAGTGATCATCGCGATCATGGACAGCGCCACCGGCACCGGATCGCGGTGCGTGAAAACCACGATGCTGCCGGGGAATACGCGCGCCAGCACCGGCACCTGCTCGAGGTGCTGGGGCGACTTGAGCAGCCAGCGCCGGCCGCCCCGCAAAAACTGCATGGCCTTGAGCTGGCGGGCGAGGTGCTGGTAGTGCGGCGTCTGGTCGTGGGCCTGGTAGTAGTCGCGCCAGCGCGGCACGTCGGCCAGGGTCTCGAACAGCATGGTCGAGAGGTCGTTGGCGAGCAGCTGGATCTCTTCGTGCACGTGGTCGGTGGTCATCTCGTGCATCAGCGGGAAATGGGGCATCACGGTGTTGATCACCGCGACCGCGACGTCCATCCGGGCCCGCCGCGGGTCGGGCTCGACGCCGGCCTCGGTCGGCAGGGGGAACGGCTCGACGCTTTCCCAATAGGGCATGGTGCGGAAGGTGGGCGGCGCGGCCAGCAGGTTGTGCAGGTGCGTGGTGCCGGTGCGGGGCAATCCGGCGATCACCACCGGAGGTTGCAGCGCGATGTCGTCGATCTCGGGGTGCCGGCTCAGCAGGTCGGTCAGCAACAGCCGATTCTTGAGCAGTTGCAGCAGCTGCCCGAAGAAGTTCACCACCCCGGCCGCGTGCAGCCCGTCGATCTCGCGCAGCGCGGCGAGGTAGACGTCGAGCCGCTCGCGATAGTCCGGCGCGCCGAAGTCGTCCAGGCCGGTGTCGGCGGCGGCCCGGGCGCGCAGCGCGTCGGCATCCAAGGGGCAGTCCGGGGCCAGCGTGGCCATCATGTCGAGGAGTTGCTGCGCCTCGGCGCTGAAGCGCGGCTGGGCGAGGTCGTCGAGGCGAACGGCGTCGGTCACGGCGACTTATGTTACTTTCGGTTTCGTAATGGTTGTGGATTTTGGCCGACCCCGTGACCCGCGCATCGACGGTGCGGTGCTGAGCGCGACGGTCGAACTGCTCGCCGAGACGGGCTATGTCGGGCTGTTGGTCTCCGCGATCGCCGAACGCGCCGGGACCAGCAAGCCCGCGATCTACCGGCGCTGGCCCAGCAAGGCGCACCTCGTGCACGAGGCGGTGTTCCCGATCGGCGCCGCGACCGAGCTGCCCGACACCGGGTCGCTGCCCCACGACCTACGCGAAATGGTCCGCCGCTCAATGGTTTTCCTGACCACACCGGCCGCCAGGGCGGCCCTGCCGGGACTGGTCGGCGAGATGGCCGCGGACCCGACCCTGCATTCGGCGCTGCTGGAGCGCTTCGCCGGCGTCATCGGCGGCGGCCTTACCGAGTTGCTGGACCGGGCCGCGGCGCGCGGCGAGGTCCGGCCCGACGTGACGGCCACCGAACTCACCGATGCCATCGCCGGCATCACGTTGATGGGATTGCTCACCCGCTTCACCGCACCCGACTCCGGACTCGGGGACGCCTGGGTCGATCGCACCACCACGTTGCTCCTGAAGGGAATCAGCGCATGACGCACGAAACGACGGCCGCGTGGCAGGACCTGCTCGGTACCCTCGCAGCCCTCGACCGCTCCTTCACCGAAGGCGACCGCGCGGTGACCGACGACCGGCACGTCGCCGACGGCTACCGCATGCTCGCCAGCACGCTCGGCGTGGCCTTCGACACCTACCTGTTCACCGAGCCGGGGCGGCCCCAATTCGTCGCGGTGAACACACCGTTTCGGCGGGACCGTCGCTGGGGCGGCGACAACACCGACGCCTACTACTTCGTCTGCCCGGTCGATCCGCGGCGGCGCTACCGGATCAGCGGCAATCGCGGTGACAGCATGTACTTTTCGGTGACCGCCTACAACGAGCCGTCACCGGGAGCGTGGTCCGACCGGGTAGTCGCGATCGTCCGCGACACCGACCTCGACGTCGACACCAAGGGAGACTTCACCTTCGAACTCGGCCCCACCCCCGAGGCCGCGGTGCTGATGACCCGCGACTACCAGGCCGACCCGCTGACCGGCCGCCCCGTCACCTGGCGGATCGAGGCGCTCGACGAGCCGGAACCGATCCGGCACGGCGACGCCGAAACCGCGGCGCGGCTGCGGGCGATCACGACCTGGATGCGCACCATGTTCGCGATCGTGCCGCTCGCCGTCGGGACGCGCGCCGACGACGAGCACGCCCTCGGCCATCGAACCGCCCATGCCGCAAACGAATTCGCCGATCCCTATCAGGTGCCCGACGCCAACTTCGGTTGGTCGGCCCGCGACGCCTGCTACTCCTATGGCAGCTTTGTGCTCGACGACGACGAAGCCCTGGTCATCACGCACCGGCCACCGTCGTGCCGGTTCTGGAACCTGGTGGTGTGGAACCAGTTCATGGCCACCTTCGGCGCCTCGGAGGGCCCCGACGTCCGCTGCTCGATCAACGGCCACAGCGCCGCGCCGAACAGCGACGGCTCGGTGACGATCGTCCTGTCCCCGGAACCGACCGGCCACCCGAATTCGCTGACCACGGTGGGCTATCCGCGCGGCAACCTCGCCTTCCGGTGGTTTTTGGCCGACGGGGTGCCGGAGCGGCCACGGGTGAAGCTGATGAAGGCGACCGAGGCGCCGACCGCTACCACCTAGCCCGTCGAAGCTGGGGCCTACGCACGCGAAAGGCCTTGAATTCGTCCATAGTCCCCACACTCGGCATCAAGCCGCCGCAACCAGCTCGATGGCCCGGCCGAGCGTGTGCAGCTTCGCCGCCGGCGTGTCGCCGGCGGGATACAGCCGCACGGTGTTCACGCCGGCCTTCCGCCACACGGCGAGCCGGGCGCGGACCATCTCCTCGGTGCCGATCAGCGTGGTGGCCAACACCATCTCGTCGGTGACCAACGCGGCCGCTCCGTCGCGGTCACCCCGTTGCCAGCGCTCGCGCACCTCGGCGGCGATGTCGGCCCAGCCCTGCCGGCTATAGGCCTGGTTGTAGTAGTTCGTGTTCGACGACCCCATCCCGCCGAGGCTGAACGCGAGCTCCTTCTTGCGGCCCGCGACCATGCCGCGCAGTTCCTCCTCGTCGGAGGCGAAGGCGACCTCGGCGCCCTGGCAGATGTCGACGTCGGCGCGCGTGCGGCCGGCCGCGGTCAGGCCCTCGTCGAGGTGGGCGAAGTACGCGGCGCCGGCGCCCTCCGGGACGAAGCTGGTGCCCAGCCAGCCGTCGGCGACCTGCCCCGTCAGCCGCAGCATCGCCGGTGACAGCGCGGCCAGGTAGATCGGGATCGGATGCTCGGGCCGCGTCGACAATCGCATCGGCACCGCTTCACCGCCGGGAAGGGGGATCTGAAACTGCCTGCCGGAGTGCGAGATTTTGGCCCCGGTGAACGCCTGGCGCACGATGGCGACGGTTTCGGAGATGCGCGCCAGAGGCCGGCTGAACGCGACACCGTGCAGGCCCTCGATCACCTGCGGGCCTGAGGCGCCCAGCCCGAGCAGGAACCGCCCGCCCGACAGGTTGGACAGCGTGATGGCGGTCTGGGCGACCATGACGGGCGAGCGAACGCCGACCTGCAAGACGCCCGAGCCCAGCAGGATCCGCTCGGTCCGCGCCGCGAGGTAGCCCAGCGCGGACGGGGCGTCGGAACCCCAGGCCTCGGCCACCCAGCACACGTCGAGGCCCAGCTTTTCCGCCTCGACGACGAAGGCCGTGGTTTCCCGGCCGGCGGTCGACACCTCGACCGTGGTGGCGCTCCGCATCAGCGCACCCCGTGTTCGGCCAGCCTCTTGATCGTCGCCAGTGTCTTGCCGATCGCGGCCTCGATCTCGCGGAGCCGCACGAACACGATCTTCTGTTCCTTGTCCGGCATCGCCTCGATCGCCACGGACAACCCCGACCGTCCAGGCCCCATCTGCATCCAATAGCTCAGGTCGGTGCCGCCGTCTCGCGGCGTCAGCCGGAATCGCCATGCCGCCGCGGGCCTTTCCGGCTTGCCGACCGCCCAGGCGAACTCGCGTGGCTCGTCGCACGCGACGATCTGCGAGGTGCTGCTCCACTGCCCGAAGGCCTCGTTATGGTTGTGCCCGACGAAGCGGGCGCCGACGCGCGGCGCGTCGGCGCCCTCGGCCCACTCCACGGCCTGCAGCTCGTTGCTCAGCGTGGGCATCAGCTTGATGTCGGAGACCAGGCTCCATACCCGGGCGGGATCCGCATCGATCCACGTCGATGCCTCCACCGTCGGTTTGTCCGCGTAGCGCGCGCCGGTCCACTCCACGCAGCCCATTGTCCCCCGCGCGCAATGCCCGGTTTGCGCGTGGGGGACGTGGGCGAACAGTCAGGCGGCCGCGGGGACCGGCTCGGCCGGCCGGTCGGCGGAGACCTTCTGCAGCACCGAGTCCGGGAAGGTCAGCCGGACGATCTTGCGGACGACGGTGCCGAACTGCCGCAGCAGCGGGCCGCGGTTGTAGGGGATGCCATAACGTTCGCAGATCGCCTGCACCTCCGGTGCGATCTCGGCGTAGCGGCGCGCCGGCATGTCCGGGAACAGGTGGTGTTCGATCTGGTGGGACAGGTTGCCCGACAGCAGGTGAAACAGCTTGCCGCCGGTGAGATTCGCCGAACCGAGCACCTGGCGGAAGTACCACATGCCGCGGGACTCGTCCTTGGTCTCCTCGACGGTGAACTCCTGGGTGCCGTCCGGGAAGTGTCCGCAGAAGATGATCATGTACGACCACACGTTGCGCATCAGGTTGGCCGAGAGGTTGCCCGCGAAGACGAACGGGGCGAACGGCCCGGCCAGCAGCGGGAAGGCGACGTAGTCCTTGAGGGTCTGCCGGCGGGTCTTCTTCCAGATCTCGCGCAGCACCTCACGCTTGTCGGCGAGCCGGATCTCGCCCGCGCGGATGCGTTCGGTTTCCAGCTCGTGCAGCGCGACGCCGTACTGGAACAGCACCATCAGCAGGAAGGCGTAGAGCGGGTTGCCCAGGTAGTAGGGGTGCCACTTCTGGTCCTCGCTCATCCGCAGGATGCCGTAGCCGATGTCGCGGTCCATCCCCACGATGTTGGTGTGCGTGTGGTGCATGTAGTTGTGCGAATGACGCCATTGATCGGCCGGGCACGCGGTGTCCCACTCGAAGGACCGGCCGGAGATCGCCGGGTCGCGCATCCAGTCGTACTGGCCGTGCATGATGTTGTGGCCGATCTCCATGTTGTCCAGGATCTTGGACAGGCCCAGCATCGCGGTGCCCAGCGGCCACGCGGGCGGCAGGAAGAGCAGCGCACGGCCGCCCACCTCGAGCGCGCGCTGCGCCTTGATGACGCGGCGGATGTAGTCGGCGTCCTCCGCACCCAGGCCGGCCAACACGCGTTCCCGGATGGCGTCCAGCTCACGGCCGAACTCCTCGGCCTGTTCGGGGGTCAGGGTGATCTTGTTCTGTGTCATGGCTTTTCCTCCAAGGCTTTCGTTGGCGTTAGAGCGAGAGATCGACATCGCCGACCGGGACGGACACGCAGATCTGCACGTCCTCGTCGGGCCCGGTCGACACCGCGCCGGTGATCAGGTTGCGCACCGTTCCGGCGGTCTTGCGCCGGGTGCAGGTGTGGCAGATTCCCATCCGGCAGCCGTTTTCCGGTGACAGGCCGGCCGATTCGGCCTGTTCCAGCAGGGGGCGGCCGTCATCGACGACGTCGATCCCGCTGTCGGAGAAGGTGACCCGTCCGCCCGACGGGTTGGCCGGCGCCTCGAACGACGGGGGCACGAAGCTCTCCGTGTAGACGTTGTCGCAGTGACTCCGGACTGCGTCGACCAGAGCCGTTGGCCCGCAGACGAACACCGCGTCGGGCGACGGCATCGCGGCGGCCAGGTGCGCGGCGTCGAATCGGCCGACCAGGTCGCCGCCGCCGGATCGGGTGTAGCCGTGCAGCACGCGGACGCCGGGCAGGCCGGCGAGCTCGGCGCGGTAGCAGGCCTCGTCGGCGGTGCGGGCGTAGTGGATGAACGCGATCTCACCCGGGTGCCCCTCGGCGACCAGCGTGCGCAGCATCGCCATCACCGGGGTGATGCCGCTGCCGCCGGAGACAAACAGGATCCGCCGCGGCCGCTGCTCCGGCAACACGAAGTCGCCGCCGACGCCCGCCAAACCGACGACCATGCCGCGGCGGGCGTGCTCGTACAGGTGGTTGGAGACCAGGCCGCCGTCGTGGCGGCCGATGGTCAGCTCGAGGCGGCCGGCGCCCTCGGCATTGGCCGGTGAATAGCAGCGGGTGAACCGCCGGCCGTCGATCTCGACGGTGAGGTTGACGTACTGGCCGGCCTTGACGGAGGCCGTGAAACTTTCGTTGGGGGCGAGGGTGAGGGTGACGCTGCGGGCGGTGGTGCGGCGCACGTCGACCACCTTGGCGCGGGCTTCGCCCAGCGTCCAGGTCGGCGCCACCAGCTCGGTGTACCGGTCGACGCCATGGGGACCGGTGAGCAGATCGAGGAGGTCTGAACCCAACACTCGCTTCCGAAAAGTCCGAGCGAGGGCCCGACGAGAAGTCTGAACGGTTTGAGTGAACATATGTACACCGTGCCGCCATACCACCCGGTCAGTCAAGGGTTTACTGCAGGTCTGTGGTAGGGTTCACATAGTGAACAGCCGTACTCCTAGCTCACGGGTGCGCGGTTCTGGTCGCGAGCGCTCACGCGAAAGCCGGTCGCGCGAGGAGCGCAAGGAGGCGACCCGTCGCGCCATCATCGCCGCGGCGCTCAAGCTCTTGCAGGACCGCAGCTTTTCCAGTCTGAGCCTGCGGGAGGTCACCCGCGAAGTCGGGATCGTGCCCGCCGCCTTCTACCGCCACTTCGAGTCGATGGAGGCCCTGGGGCTGGTCCTGATCGACGAGTCGTTCCGCAGCCTGCGCGACACGCTGCGCGACGCCCGCGCCGGCAAGCTCGATCCCAACCGGGTGATCGAATCGTCCGTCGAAATCCTGGTCGCCAGTGTCGCCCAGCGACGGGAACATTGGCGATTCATCGCTCGCGAACGCAACAGCGGGCTCAGCGTGCTGCGCTACGCCATCCGCACCGAGATCCGGTTGATCACGTCCGAGCTGGCCACCGACCTGGCCCGCTTTCCGCGCCTGCACGAGTGGACGACCGAGGACCTCAACGTACTGGCGACGCTGTTCGTCAACGCGATGATCGTCATCGCCGAAGCGATCGAGGACGCGCAAAGCACCGAGGCGCTGGAAGACATCCGGCGGATCGCCGTCAAGCAGCTACGGATGATCGCGATCGGGATCGCGGGCTGGAAGAGCACGCCTTAACGGCGGTTCGCGCGCCCCGGTCGGAGTGAACAGTCGAACACTGGCCGCGTCACTCCGTCGTCTGAGTGAAGTCCGGCGCCGCGTTCTCGTCGACGACCTCGTACAGCGACTGCCCGTCCTCGGGGGCCCCGTCGATCTGGCCGCGGTGCGCCCGCCCGGGCGGACCGTCGGCACCCACCTCCGCGACGTCGTCGGCGGAGACGTCCGGCTCCTCCTCGGCGAGCCGGGCATCGAGCGATTCGCCCTCGCGCTCCTCCCGCGCCGTCATGCCGAACTTGTTCGCCTCGCTCCAGCCCTCGGGGGGATCGACGACGATGTCGCCGTCGTCGTTGTGCACTTCGTCGGAATCGGTGCCTTCGCTGGCGTTCAGGGTGTCCCCGGGTCCGCCTTCCTCGGGGAAGTCCGCGGGGTCCACCGACTCGTCGCCTTGCGGGTTTTCGCTCATGCGAGGACGGTTGCCCGCCGGGTCGGGGGGCTAAACGCTACCGCGGCGCGCGCCACATCGCCCACATCGACGGGCCGCCCTCGGGCAACACGATCTCGCGGGTGACGACGAATCCGAAACGCTCGTAATACGGCACATTTTCGGGCTTGCTGGACTCGAGGTAGGCCGGGCAGTACTCCGCGTCGCAGCGGTCCAGCCGCGACCGCATCAGCGCCTGCCCGAAGCCCTGCCCGCGGACCGAGGGGTCGCTGCCGATCGCCGCGAGATACCAGTGCGGCTCCTCGGGATGCGTGCGCTTCATCAGCTCCTGCACGGCGCGCGCCTTGGTCGCGCGCAGGCCGAACACCCGCAGAAACGTCGGGGTCATCGCCAGTTCGCCCAGCCGTGTCTCGCGCCACCGGTTCGGCGGGTCCCACAGGGCCGCCGCGCCGATGTCCGGGCCGCCGCGGGCCACCTCGACGCCGCCGCACCCCAGATGATGGTGGCGCGTCATCGTCGCGAACACCCGGTACAGGTTCGCCGTCCTCGTCCCCTCGTCGGGCAGCAACCAGGTCATCACCGGGTCGTCGGAGAACGCGCGGGCCAGGGTGCGGCACAGCTCGCGGACGTCGGCCTTCCGTGCGGGGCTTGCCTGGGGAGTCATCCCAGCAGGCTAACGGGTCAACCGCAGCCCGGGTGTCATCGCCGGCTCCGGGGGTACGTTACGACGGTGACCGGCGTTTCGCGGCGCGCGTTCGGGCGGATGGCCGCCGGTGCGGGCATGTTCGGCGCCGCCGGCTGTGGGCGGCCTGGCAGCGACCGCGCCACGCCCGCCGCCCCGCCGCCGCCCGCCGCCAAGGCGGTGGGTGTCGTGCTCTCCCACGAGCAGTTCCGCACCGACCAGCTGGTGGCGCAGGCGCGGGCCGCCGAACAGGCCGGCTTCGGGCATGTCTGGGCCAGCGACCACATCCAGCCCTGGCAGGACAACGAGGGCCATTCGATGTTTCCATGGCTGACGCTGGCTTTGGTGGGCAACGCCACCGACCACATCTCGTTCGGCACCGGGGTCACCTGCCCCACGTACCGGTACCACCCGGCCGTGGTGGCCCAGGCCTTCGCCTCGCTGGCGATCCTCAGCCCCGGACGGGTGTTCCTCGGCGTGGGCACCGGGGAACGGCTCAACGAGCAGGCGGCGACCGACAGGTTCGGCACGTACGCCGAACGCCACGATCGCCTGATCGAGGCCATCACCCTCATCCGGGGGCTGTGGTCCGGAGCGCGAACGTCGTTCGCCGGCCGCTACTTTCAGACCGACGCGTTGAAGCTGTACGACACGCCGCCGACGCCCCCGCCGATCTTCGTGGCGGCCAGCGGACCCAAGAGCGCGACACTGGCCGGTCAATACGGCGACGGCTGGATCGGTCAGGCCCGCGACATCACCAACCCCACCCTGGTGGCCGCATTCGAGAGCGGCGCCCGGGCCGCCGGCCGCGACCCCGCCGGCCTGGGCAAGCGCGCCGAGCTGTTCGCCGTGGTCGGCGACGCCGCCGAGGCCGCCACCGCCGCCGGGCTGTGGCGCTTCACCGCCGGCGCCGTCGACCAGCCGAATCCGGTCGAGATCCAGCGCGCCGCCGAGGTCAACCCCATCGACAAGGTGCTGGCGAACTGGACCGTGGGCACCGACCCGGCCCCGCACATCACGGCGGTGCAGGAGGTCGTCGACGCCGGCGCTGTGCCGTTCCTGCACTTCCCCCAAAGCAATCCGGTGACGGCCATCGCGTTCTACCGCGCCAACGTGTTGCCCAAGGTGCGCTAGTTCGGCTTGCGCTCGACCTCGGGCTGGATGTAGACGACGCGCACCGCGGGCACCGTCTGCCGAACGCGCGCCTCGGCGTTCTTGATCACGTCGGCGGCCGTGGCGAACTCCTGTTCGGGCCCGAAGACGACCTTGGCGGCGACCACCATCTGGTCCGGGGCGAGGTATTCGGTGCGCAACTCCACCACGGAGTCGACATGCTCGGCCGCCTGCAGGGCGGACCGAATCATCATGCATTGGTGCATCGTTGCGCCCTCGCCGATCAGCAGGCTGTGCGTCTCGACGATCAGGACGACGGCGATCACCGCGAGCAGCGCGCCGATGCCCAGCGTGCTGACCGCATCCCACAACGGGTTTCTGGTGGCGGCCGTCAACGTCACACCGGCGAACGCCACGCTCAGACCGAGCAACGCGGCGCTGTCTTCCAGCAGCACCACCGGCGGTTCGGGGATGCGTGAATTGCGGATGAAACGCCACCAATTGTCGGAGCCCTTGAGCCGCTTGGACTCCCTGAGCACCGTCCGCAGGCTGATGCCCTCCAAGACGGCGGCGACGACGAGGATCACAATGGCGACGCCGGGGTCGGTCAATTGCTCGGGGTGGGAGAGTTTGCGGTATCCCTCGTACATCGCGGCGACCGCACCGAGCACGAACACCAACAGGGCCACGACGAACGAATAGAAATACCGGCTGCGGCCATACCCGAACTGGTGCAGGGCATCTGGACGCCTGAGCGCCTCGTGCTTGCCGACCATCAACAGCACTTCGTTGATGGTGTCGGCGAGGGAGTGCACCGATTCCGCGAGCATGGCCGAGCTTCCGGTGACCAGGAAGCCGACGAACTTCGCCGCCGCGATCCCGGCGTTGGCGGCGAAGGCCACGACGACGGACTTCGTTGTACCGTCGGCCGCCATCGCCTAGAGCTACCCCCGACACGGCCGGCCGAAACGACCCCAGTCTTGCCACGACCGCGCCCCGGCTTCCGGCGCCGGCGCGGAGTTTGCGCCCCGCGGGCCCGGGTACCCGCAGGCCACTTCGAGTGACAAGCCCAACTGGAAGGCAAGGCATGGACGCAATCACTTTTCTTCGCCACGACCATAAGAGCGTTCTCGGGTTGTTCGAGACGCTCGACGGGGCGCCGTCGGGGGCGGGCGCCGAAGCCAGCGGCCTGGAAACGGTGGTGAACAATCTCATCATCGCCGAGTCGCAGCACGAGGCCATCGAGGAGCAGTTCTTCTGGCCGGCGGTGCGCAGGGCGCTCGGCGACGGGCTCGTCGACAAGGCGATCGAGCAGGAGCAGGCGGGAAAGCAGCTGTTGCAGCGGCTCGAGGACGGCAAGCCCGGCGAGCCCGACTACCACGAGGCGTTGCAGGAGTTCGTCCGGGCGGGGCGCGAACACATCGCCTACGAGCAGGACGTGGTCTGGCCGCAGGTGGAGCTGGCGATCGGCCGGGAAGAGCTGGAGAAGATCGGCGAAAAGCTGGAACAGGCAAAGAAAATCGCTCCCACCCGGCCCCACCCGGACACCCCGCCCAACCCGACGGTGCTCAAGACGATGGGGATGGGCGCGGCGGTCGTCGACCACGTGCGCGACGCGGTGACCGGCCGCGGGGCGGACAACCCGCCCGATCCGCAGATCAAGTAGGCAACGCGAAGGCCGGGTGCTGGATATCTCAGCACCCGGCCTTCTCGTCTCCAATCAGCTTGTGGGCAGCCGTTGTTCGTGCGTGAAGGGCTTCTCGGCCTTGATGGCCGGGGATCCCTGCGGGTTCTGTTCGGCGCCCTTGTTCTGCCGGGTGTCACCGCCCAACCACTGCTCCTGCGGCTTCTCCACGTACTCCCATTCCATGCCCTCCGGCCACGGTCCCTGACCCTGGTTCCACGGGCCGCGGATCGATTCGCCGCCACCGTCGGACATGTTGAACGCGACGTTCTGGAAGCGCGGGTCGGCGGCCAGCTGCCCCGGCGGGAAGTTCACCGGAAGCTCGTTGAGCGCCGCGGTGAATTGCTGATAGTGGGCCACTTCACGGGTCATCAAGAAGTTCAGGGTGTCTTGCACACCCGGATCGTCGGTGAACTGCTTGAGGTATTCGTAGACGATCTTCGCCCGGGACTCGGCGGCCAGGTTGCTGCGCAGATCCACCGTCGGGTCGCCGTTGGCGTTGACGTAGGAGCCCATCCACGGCACGCCCTGGGAGTTGCTCACGTCCGGGCTGCCCCCGTTCAGCGCCAGATACAGCGGGTTGACCGCGACTTGATGAATGATCTGGTCGCGACCGTCGCCGCTGGCCACCGCGGGCATCCAGTCGCACGTCTCGTTGGCCATCTTCAGGTTGTCGTTGAGGCCGTCCAGCAACATGGTGATCATCGAGCCGACCATCTCGAGGTGGCTGAGTTCCTCGGTGGCGATGTCCATGAACAGGTCGTACATCTTGGGGTTCTTGTCGCGCAGGACGAACGCCTGGGTGAAGTACTGCATGGCGGCCTTGAGTTCGCCGTTGGCGCCGCCGAATTGCTCCTGCAGCAGGGTCGCAAACCGTGCATCGGGCTCGCTGACCCGGACCTCGAATTGAAGAGCTTTGTTATGGATGAACACTGGGCCTCCCCGGGGGGTTGAGATCGAGCTGGTCGACGGCGGGTACCCGGGGGCGATGTGAACAAACGTTGCCGGCCGCCACCCGCCGGCCTCCGCCGCCACGCCCACCGACGATCGGGACCGGACGGTTGCACGTCGTGCGCGATCGTGGAGAATCCGCCTCTATGGACTTATCGGACCCGAGTTCCCGGCACGGGCTGGCGCAGCGCATGGCCGAGCTCGCCCGCGACATCGCCGCCCCACGCTCGCTCGATCAGGTGCTCGCCGACGTGACCACCGCCGCGGTGCAGCTGATACCGGCGGCGGACATCGCGGGGGTGCTGCTGATCAAGGGGGCCGGGGAGTTCGAATCGTTGGCGGACACCGACAGCCTGGTTGCGCAGCTGGACAAGCTGCAGCACGACTTCAGCGAGGGTCCCTGCCACGATGCCGCCCTCAAGCAGACGATCGTGCGCACCGACGACCTGCGCGACGAACCCCGCTGGCCCCAATACGGGCCGGCCGCGGTGGAACGCGGTGTGTTGAGCAGCCTCTCGTTCAAGCTGTACACCGCGGAACGCACGGCGGGGGCGCTGAACCTGTTCAGCTTCCAGCCAGGCGCATGGGACACCGAGGCGGAGACCGTCGGCACGGTGTTCGCCGCGCATGCCGCCGCGGCCATCATGGCGAGCCGCCACGGCCAGCAGATGCAATCGGCGCTGTCGACGCGCGACCGGATCGGCCAGGCCAAGGGCATCATCATGGAGCGTTACGGCGTGGACGAGCTGCGCGCGTTCGACCTGCTCCGCCGCCTGTCCCAGGAGAGTCAGGTCAAGCTCATCGACATCGCGCAGCGCGTCATCGATACCCGCGGCGACAACTGATCCTTCGTCGCCGCCCTCTACGATGGGGTGGCTTCATCGATGAGTCCGGCGCGCCGCGGCGCCGGGGAACGGGTGGCCACCGTGTGGGATTTCGAAACAGACCCCGAATACCAGGCAGAGCTCGACTGGGTCGAAAAGTTCATGGCCGACGAGCTAGAACCGCTCGATCTGGTCGCTCTCGACCCCTATGACAAGAAGAACGCCGAGATGATGGCGATCCTGCGACCGTTGCAGCAGCAGGTCAAGGACCAGGGGCTGTGGGCCGCGCATCTGCGGCCGGAGCTCGGCGGCCAGGGCTTCGGTCAGGTCAAACTCGCTCTGCTCAACGAGATCCTCGGCCGCTCCCGCTGGGCGCCCTCGGTGTTCGGCTGCCAGGCGCCGGATTCGGGCAACGCCGAGATCCTGGCGATGTTCGGCACCGACGAGCAGAAGGCCCGCTACCTGCAACCGCTGCTCGACGGCGAGATCACCTCGTGCTACTCGATGACCGAACCGCAGGGCGGTTCGGACCCCGGCCAATTCGTCACCGCCGCGACCCGTGACGGCGACGATTGGGTGATCAACGGGGAGAAGTGGTTCTCCACCAACGCCAAGCACGCCTCGTTCTTCATCGTCATGGCCGTCACCAACCCCGAGTCGCGCACGTACGACAAGATGTCGCTGTTCATCGTTCCGGCCGAGACGCCCGGCATCGAGATCGTCCGCAACGTGGGCGTGGGAGCCGAATCGTCGAAGCGCGCCAGCCACGGCTACGTCCGGTACAACCACGTCCGCGTCCCGGCCGATCACGTGCTGGGCGGCGAGGGCCAGGCGTTCATGATCGCCCAGACCCGGCTCGGCGGTGGCCGCATCCACCACGCCATGCGCACAATCGCGTTGGCGCGCAGCGCGTTCGACATGATGTGCGAGCGCGCGGTGTCGCGCAAGACGCGGCACGGGCGGTTATCCGATTTCCAGATGACCCAGGAGAAGATCGCCGACAGCTGGATCCAGATCGAGCAGTTCCGGCTGCTGGTGTTGCGCACCGCGTGGCTGATCGACAAGCACCACGACTACCAGAAGGTGCGCCGCGACATCGCGGCGGTGAAGGTCGCGATGCCCCAGGTGCTGCACGACGTCGTGCAGCGGGCCATGCACCTGCACGGCGCGCTCGGTGTCTCCGACGAGATGCCGTTCGTCAAGATGCTGGTGGCCGCCGAGTCGCTGGGTATCGCCGACGGCGCCACCGAGCTGCACAAGATGACGGTGGCGCGCCGCACCCTGCGTGAATACCAGGCGGTGACAACGCCTTTCCCGTCCGCGCACATACCGACCCGGCGCGCGGAGGCGCAGGCGCGGCTGGCCGACCGACTCGAGCATTCCATCGCCGAGTTTTAACCGCGGAGCAGACGCAGAATCGCACCCACCCAGCCGCCGTGATGCGATTTTGTGTCTGCTCGCGCTTTCAGGCGCGCTTTCAGGCGCGCTTTCAGGAGATGTAGCGGACGATGCTCTCAGCGACACACGCCGGCTTGGGCGAGCCGTCGATTTCGACCGTGGTCGACATGGTGGCCTGGACGGCGCCGTTGCCGACATCGTCGACGCTGACCAGCGAGGTCTGTGCGCGCACCCGCGAGCCGACCGGCACCGGGGCGGGAAAACGAACCTTGTTGAGGCCGTAGTTGATTGCGAGCTTGATGCCGTTGACCGTGTAGATCTGGTGCTGCAGGCGCGGCAGCAGCGCGAGGGTCATGAAGCCGTGGGCGATCGTCCCGCCGAACGGGCCCGCGGCCGCCCGTTCCGGGTCGACATGGATCCACTGGTGGTCGCCGGTCGCGTCGGCGAACAGGTTGACGTCTTGCTGGGTGATGGTCACCCAGTCGCTGTGCCCGATCGTCTCGCCGGTGGCGGCCGCGAGATCGGCCACTGATTCGAAGGTGCGCATCGAAGGTCCTCCTTGACTCCGGGTGGTAACAATAGCGCCGACGTCATGGGGGCCTCCCCGGCCCGCCCCGCTCGCGAGAGCGCGCCCGGACGGATCCGCATTTCGTTTGGCCGCCGCCACCCGGGGAAGCCCTGCTGGACGCGAACCGCACGGAGGGAACCACATGCCTGATCGCAAGCGCCCCACGACCGAACCGGACGCGCACACCGCGCCGACGCGTCGGCGCCCGTCGGAACAAGTCCGCGAAGCGCGGACCGTGCGCCTGGACGTCCCGCTCGTCGGACGGGTACGCGTTCCGCACGTCGACCATCTCGCCTTCTACGGCGTACTGGCCGCGCTGGCGGCGCTTCAGATTCTGGAATGGCCCATGGTCCTGGTGCTGGGGGCCGGCCAGGCGCTGGCCGAAAGCCAGCACGACCGCGTGGTCCGCGGGTTCGGGGATGCGTTGACCGAGGTTTGATCGAGCGTGCGCCGGCTGCGGCGCAGCCACCGCGGCGCCAACATCCGCGGTCCGGTTTGGCGGCGCAGGCCCGGGGAACCCGTCAGCAGTCAAGAGCCGCACCGGAAGGAAGCACATGGCAGACCCGAAAGGCCACAAGACAGAGTCCGACGTCGAACCGGAGGCTCACGAGTCCCGGTCGCGCGCCGCGGCCGGAGAGGCCGACGGCTCGTACGTCGGGGCGGCCGGCTCCGACGATTCCTTCGACGCCGGGGAGACGGGAGCCGAGGCGCGAAGCCGGCAAGGCTGACGGCGCTCCAACCCTCTCCGTCACCAGGCGGCCAGTTACGAAAAGCCATACAGGACCACGGCGAACCCGACCAGCACCACGGTGATGGCCGCGAGTGCCCGGTGCCGGTCTTGGATCCAGCACCTGATCCGTTCGAGGTGCGGATCGATCCGTGGCCCGACGACGAGGTAGGCCACCACGGGTGCCGCGACCGTCGAAGTCGCCAGGACGGCGTAGTAAGCCACGGCGACGACGGCGTCGACCGCCGTCAATCGTGAAGTGGCGATCTGGGTTCCGACGGCCGCGCTGGCGGCCAACACCTTGGGATTGGCGAGCATCGGAAGCATCCCGATCGCGGCCGCCACGGTGGGCGTGATCGTCCCGACGCCGCCGTCCCACCCCGTGCGGGCCGTCGCGTGGGCGCGCCGCCACCACAGCCACGCACCGAATGCCACCAGTCCGGCACCCACACCCACGACCACCCAATCGCCCCATGGGGGCGCGGGTCCCACCAGATCATCGAACAATCGCGGGGCGTGCATGAACGCCGTCGTGAGCACAGTCAGCGACACCAACCGGCCCAGCAAGTACGCAAGGCTGGACGAGTAGGGCCGATCGTTGTGGATGAGCAGCACCAACGACACCACGATCGGTACGGGTGAAATCGCCACCACCAGTGCCGGTGCGGTCAATTTCGCCAACACCAATCCCGAGAAGACCGACACACCAATACCTTTCACACGCGCAAGGCGCCGCATCGGGCGGCGGCCCGGCCCCGAGGACCGGTGGTCAGTGCGTGGTCAGCCGAGCGCGCCGATCGCGGCCTGCAGCTTGGCGGTGGCCTGGTCCGCGACGTCCTGCAAGGCCCCCTGCTCGCCGGTCACCTTGACCATGAGTTGCGGATCCATCGCCTCGACGAGGACGGCATCGGCTTCGGCGGGGTCGGTTCGCACCACGACGTTGCACGGCAGCAACTGGCCGATCTGGCGGTGAATGCCCAGCGCGCGATGGGCGAGGGTCGGGTTGCAGGCACCAAGGATGACGTAGTCCTCCATGTCCTCCCCGAGCTTCTGCTTGAGGGTGGCTTTGACGTCGATCGTTGTCAGCACACCGAATCCCTGCTCGGCCAGCGCCTTGGTGGTCCGCTCCACCGCGTCGTCGAACGACGTGTGCAAGGTCGCGTTCAATCCTGATGTCATTTCTTCTCCTCTGTCTCGATCTACCCGAAATCTCGGCCGGCACGAACGCAACTCGCTTCGGCGCGGGCTCGCCCCCCGTTAGGCCGCGGCGCGGGGGCGCTGCAGCTGGGAGAACTGCGGAACCGCGGCCAACGTCGCGACCGCGTCGAACAGGGCGAGCGCGGCGTCCGCGTCCGGCGGCGCGGTGAGGACCGGCCCGAAGAAAGCGCGCCCGTCGATCCGCAGAATCGGACTGCCACCGGTTTCGCCGAGCGCATCCTGTCCCGCCCGGTGCGCCTTCCGGACGGCCTCGTCGAGGGCGGCCTCCGCCCCGGCCTTCGCCGCGCTGTCGGCCGCGCCCGCCGCGCTCAGAACGTGCGCGACGAGATCGTCGTCGAGGGGCTCGGAGCGGTCGAAGTACCGCTCGCCGAAGGCAAAGTACGCGTCCGACCACCCGCCGGCGCCGTTTTGCTGAGCGATGGCGGCCATCAGCCGGCCGGCGCGTTGCGAGTCGCGCATGCGGGCTTGCTGAGGGGGCAGGAGTTCCCGCCCCTCGTTGAGCACGGCGAGACTCATCAGCTGCCAGTCGACATCGAACCCGGCCTGCTCGGCCACGGCGCGTAGCCACTGCGCGGTGTTCCACGAGAACGGGCACACCGGATCGAGCCAGAGTGTGACTTTGGCTGCGGTTCGATCAGTTTGATCGGGCGGCATTGCCCATTCCCCTTTCGTGGTCGCCGGCGATTACGCCAGGCTCAGGAACAGCTTTTCCAGTTCCTCCATCGAGACGGCCGGCCTCTCGTCGGACCCGCCCTCCGGCCGTACGATGCACTCGCGCAGCCCCGAGGCGATGATCTTGAAACCGGCGCGATCCAGCGCCCGCGACACCGCGGCCAACTGTGTGATGACGTCTTTGCAGTTGCGCCCCTGCTCGATCATCGCGATGACCCCACCGAGCTGACCGTGGGCCCGGCGCAGCCGGGCGAGGACCGCGTCCATGTCGCCCGGGTCGTGTCCGGTGACGTCGGCCGCAAGCGGCCAACCACCGGGAACTTCGTTTGCCATGACTCCTTCATACCATACCCGGCGGGGTATCGTCCGCAGGCTGGCAATACCCTGGGGGGTATGGTAAGACTGGTTCCGGGGTTGGAGTCACCATGTGCGGGTACGCAGGCACGCGATGACGGGTGATGTGTGCCTGCCGGCCCTCAGGTGCGGGCCAAATGGCCCTATTGGCCGCGCGGCGCGGGGCTGAGACTCCGTACCAGTAACACCAGGTCACGAGGGAAAGGAACGTCCGTGTCCACGTTTCTCAGACGGGCCTGGGTGCCACTGGTCGTCGTGGCGGCCGTGGCCCTCGGCGGGATGGCCGTCGACCAACTGCGCGGCGTCTTCGGGTCCGACCCGATCTTCACGGCGACCGGCAGCACCGCGGAACCGCTCGTTGCCTCGCACATCAAGCGGGTCACCTACGAGGTCTACGGACCCAGCGGCACGACGGGAAGCGTGAGCTACTTGAACAAGAACGCACAGCCGGAGCAGGCCGACTTCAGCACGCTGCCCTGGACTTTCACGATCACCACGACCGTGCCCGCCGTGATCGCCAGCGTGGTGGCGCAGGGCGACAGCGATGACATCGGCTGCCGCATCAGCGTCAACGGCGAAGTCAAGGACGAGCGATCCTCGGCCGGGCGCCACGCTCAAACGTCCTGTCTGGTGAAAGCCGGATGAACACCGACAACGAAACCCGTCCGAGGTTCATGCGGTTCGTCCGAACGTTCGCGTGGCCCATCATCATCGGCTGGCTGCTGCTCACCGTCGCGCTGAATGTGCTTGTCCCGCCGATCGAGTCGGTGGCACGCAAGCACGCGGTCACGATGTCACCCCAGGATGCGCCGGCGATGATCGCCGCCAAGCGCATGGGTGCGACGTTCCACGAGTCGGATTCCGACAGCATCGCCATGATCGTCCTGGAAAGCGATAAACAACTCGGAGACGAGGCGCACCGCTACTACGACGGCCTGGTGCAAAAGCTGCAGGCCGACCCCAAGCACGTGCAGCACGTCCAGAACGTGTGGGGCGACCCGCTGACCGCCGCCGGTGTCCAAAGCAAGGACGGCAAGGCGGCCTACGTCGAGCTCAACCTGGCCGGCAATCAGGGCAGCACCCTGGGCAACGAATCCGTCGACGCCGTGCGCAAGATCGTCGACAAGTCGGAGCCCCCCAAGGGGCTCAAGGTCTACGTCACCGGCCCCGCCCCGCTGACCACGGACATGAACGAAGCGGCCGACAAGAGCATGTTCAAGATGATGGGCGTCACGGGCGTGGTCATCATGATCATGCTGTTCATCGCCTATCGATCCGTCAGCACGGTGCTGCTGGTCCTGGTCATGGTCGGCTTCGAGATGGGCACGGCCAGAGGGCTTGTCGCGCTTCTCGGCAATTACGAACTCTTGGGGTTCTCGACGTTCGTCGTGGCGATGCTGTCCTCGTTGGCGATTGCGGCGGGGACCGACTACGCGATCTTCCTGATCGGGCGCTATCAGGAGGCGCGCCAGGCCGGCCAGGATCGAGAAACCGCGTACTACACGATGTTTCGCGGCACCTCGCACATCATTTTGGGCTCGGGGTTGACCATCGCCGGGGCCACGTTCTGCCTCCACCTGGCGCGCCTGTCGTATTTCAAGGCACTCGGCATCCCGTCCGCGCTGGGCCTGCTGGTCGTCGTGGCGGGAGCGATGACCGCGGCACCCGCCGTCGTCGCGGTGGCCACCCGCTTCGGCCTGCTCGACCCGAGACGAATGATCAAGACGCGCGGGTGGCGGCGCATCGGCACCGCGACCGTGCGCTGGCCCGGCCCGGTGTTCGCGGCCTCGCTGGTCATCGCCATCGTCGGCATCCTGATCATGCCGAGCATGAAGATCAGCTACAACGACCGCTTCTACACCCCCCCGGGCGTTCCGTCGAACATCGGATACGCGGCCGCCGAACGCCACTTCAGCGCCGCCACCATGAACCCCGACATCCTCATGATCGAGAGCGATCACGACATGCGGAACAGCGGCGACATGATCATCCTGGACAGGCTCGCCAAAGACATCTTCCGGTCACCGGGAATCGCGATGGTGCAGAGCATCACCCGGCCGCTGGGCGGCCCGATCGAGCACACCTCCATACCGTTCCAGATCAGTGCGCAGTCGATCCCGATCCAGCAGAACCTGCAGTTCATGCGGGACCGCACGAACGACATGCTCAAGATGAGCGACGACCTCGGCGCCATGATCGTCTCGATGCAGCGCATGCAGGGCCTGCTCGGGCAGATGAGCGACGCCACCCACCACATGGTCGGCGATATGCACGAGATGCAGGCCACGCTGGACGAGATGCGGGACCACCTGGCGGATTTCGACGACTTCGCCCGACCGCTCCGTAGCTATCTCTACTGGGAACAGCACTGCTACAACATCCCCGTCTGCTGGGCCACCAGGTCGGTGTTCGAGGCGATCGACGGTGTCGACAAGTTCAGCGAGAACATGAGCACGCTGATCAAGGACGTCAACAACGTCGACGCGATCATCCCGCAGATGCTCGCGCAGTTCTCGCCGATGATCGCCGTCGCCAAATCCATGCAGGGAACCCTGCTCACGATGCACAGCAGCTTCTCGAACCTGGTCACCCAGATGGCGCAGATGACCGACACGGCCAGCGCGATGGGGCAGGCGTTCGACGCCTCCCGCAGTGGTGACTACTTCTACCTGCCCCCGGAAGCCTTTCAGAATGCCGACTTTCAGCGCGGACTGAAGCTCTTCCTGTCCCCGGACGGAAAGGCCGCGCGCTTCATCATCACCCACGACGCCGACCCGGCGACCCCGGCGGGCATTTCCGCCGTCATGCCGGAACTGGCGGCCGCGCATCAAGCGGTCAAGGGAACGACCCTGACCGGCGCCAAGTTCTACCTCGCCGGAACGGCGGCCATCTATCGCGACATCCAGTCGGGGTCGCATTACGACCTGCTGATCGTGGGACTCGCGGCGCTGACGCTGATCTTCGTCGTCATGGTGATCATCACGCGCGCGCTGGTCGCGTCCCTGGTGATCGTCGGCACGGTGCTGTTGTCGCTGGGCGCCGCCTTCGGGCTCTCCGTCCTGGTCTGGCAACACCTGTTGGGCCTGGACCTGAACTGGATCGCACCGGTGTTCGGGTTGATCATCCTGCTGGCCGTCGGCTCGGACTACAACCTGCTGCTGGTGTCGCGGTTCCAGGAGGAGATCGGCGCCGGGTTGAAGACCGGCATCATCCGATCCATGGGCGAGACCGGTGGCGTCGTCACCACCGCGGGACTCGTCTTCGCCTTCACCATGATGTCGATGGTCGCCAGCGACCTGCGCTCGATCGGCCAGGCCGGCAGCACGATCGGGCTCGGCCTGCTGTTCGACACGCTGATCGTGCGCTCGCTGATGACGCCGTCGATCGCCGCGCTGCTGGGGCGGTGGTTCTGGTGGCCGATCCGGGTGCGCCCGCGCCCCGCCAGCGAGATGCTGCGGCCCTTCGGCCCACGCAGCCTCGTTCGGTCCCTCTTCCTGGGTGAGGCCGCCGACGCGCCCGCCACCAAGCCGGAGAAAGCGATGGCCTCGACGTCCCGGTGAAACCGGCGGGCAAGATGGGCCCTGTGCGGCTGCTGCTGATCTCCGACACCCACGTCCCCAACCGCGCCCGCGACCTGCCCGCCCGGGTCTGGGACGAGGTGGAGGCGGCCGACGTCGTCGTACACGCCGGCGACTGGGTGGTGCCCGAACTGCTCGACCAACTCGAAAGCCGGTCGGCCCGGTTGGTCGCCTGCTGGGGAAACAACGACGGCCCCGCATTGCGGGCGCGGCTGCCCGAACGGGCGGACGTCACCCTGGCGGGGGTGCGGTTCACGGTCGTGCACGAGACCGGCGCGGCGACGGGCCGCGAGGCGCGGATGTCGCGGCTGTATCCGGACACCCAGGTGCTGGTCTTCGGGCACAGCCACATCCCCTGGGACACCACCAGCGAGTCCGGGTTACGCCTGCTCAATCCGGGCTCGCCGACCGATCGGCGCCGCCAACCGCACTGCACCTACATGGTCGCCCGGATCGGCGACGGGGCCCTGACCGACGTCGCCCTGCATCGCCTGCCGCGGTAGCACCTACATCATCGGCGCCCCCCCGGCCCGATCGACGTGGTCGTGCTGATCGTGGCGAACGTGCCCGGAATCGCCTCTGCCGCAACACTGTTGCACCGGCTCGTCGGCTAGCGCGACGGCCGGCGTCCCGGCGGCCGGAAGAGCGGCACGGTTTCGACGCCCAATCGTGACCTGGCAGTGACGATTCCGGGCCGAAGCCCAATCGTTAGCCAACCGCGATCTGAAGCTCCGGCCGTGACAGGCGATTTGCGCCCTCCCTCCGTGTTTGACTGCCCAGCGAACAGATTCGACCGCCGAACGCGGCAGTGAAAAGTTGGGATGGGTAGAGAGCTATGAGGTTCTTCGAAGAGTTGCGGAAGTTGCGTGGCGCCGCGGCAACCATGCCGCGGCAACTGGCGGTCGCGGCCATGGGGGCTGCCCTGATGTCCGGCCTCGTAACCGCCGCCGGCGTCTCGGCTACCGCGGGGGCATTCTCGAAGCCGGGGCTTCCGGTGGAATACCTGGAGGTGCCGTCGCCGTCGATGGGCCGCAACATCAAGGTTCAGTTCGAGGGCGGCGGACCGCACGCCGTGTACCTGCTCGACGGCCTGCGCGCCCAGGACGACTACAACGGCTGGGACATCAACACCCCGGCCTTCGAGGAGTTCTACCAGTCCGGCCTGTCCGTGGTGATGCCGGTCGGCGGCCAGTCCAGCTTCTACAGCAACTGGTACCAACCGTCGGCGAGCAACGGCCAGAACTACACCTACAAGTGGGAGACGTTCCTGACCCAGGAAATGCCGCTGTGGCTGCAGGCCAACAAGCAGATCTCACCGGCAGGCAACGCCGTGGTGGGCCTGTCGATGTCCGGTGGCTCCGCCCTGATCCTGGCTTCGTACTACCCGCAGCAGTTCCCCTACGCCGCCTCGCTGTCGGGCTTCCTGAACCCTTCCGAGGGCTGGTGGCCGACGCTGATCGGGCTGGCGATGAGCGACTCGGGTGGCTACAGCGCCAACAGCATGTGGGGCCCGTCCACCGACCCGGCGTGGAAGCGCAACGACCCCATGGTCCAGATCCCGCGGCTGGTCGCCAACAACACCCGGATCTGGGTCTACTGCGGCAACGGAACCCCGAGCGACCTCGGCGGTGACAACATGCCGGCCAAGTTCCTGGAAGGCCTCACGCTGCGCACCAACCAGCAGTTCCAGAACACCTACGTGGCCGCGGGCGGGCGCAACGGGACGTTCAACTTCCCCGCCAACGGCACGCACTCGTGGCCCTACTGGAACCAGCAACTGGTCGCGATGAAGCCCGACATCCAGCAGGTGCTGCTGGCCAGCAACACCACGGCCCAGCCGGCACAACCGGCACAACCGGCGCCGGCGGCACCGGCACAGCCGGCCGCCTGAAAACCCGCCAAGCCAGCATCGGCAGCAGCGCACCGGTCAGCGCTGCTGCCGATGCTTTTTCTCGGACCGTTCCATCAACAGAGCGCGCCGGTCCTGGTGGAAATAGGTGTATCCGGTCGTCACCGCACACACAGACGTGGCCATCACCAGCATCCAGGTCCCGTTGACGACCACGCTGATGAAGCCGCCGACCGCCGCGCCCACGACAAAGCTCGCCAGCAGCAAAAAGTAACCCAGCCAGTCCGAGACGTCCCCACCGCCGGCGATGTGGCGCTCGATGCCCTGGCCCATCTTGACGGTCGTGCCGGTCACATAGCTCAACGGCACCGACACCTCGCCATTCTTGACAAAAGACGTGTTCAACGCCCCGGTACCGAATGCAAGCAACATCATCGGTGCGAAATCGACGAAATTCTGCGCCCATCCCTCATCGAGGACGTCGACCACCGTCGCGGCCGCCAAACTGAAGGTGGTCAGCACCGTCGGGCCGTGCGGATGGTCCACCCAGAAAAAGCGCCGGCACAGTGACGCGACGACGACGCCGGCGACGAACGCCACAATGAGCAGCCCGGCACTTACGGCCAGCCACCCTTCCCCGGTGAAGTACCCGAGCACGGCGCGTTGGGCGTTGCCGGTGATGAACACCACGAAGTAGCCCGCGGAGTGGGTGAAGGAGATCGCGCCGACCACACCGGCCAGCACCGCCAGCACCCACGACAATCGGGCTTCGCTATTGAATGTTTCGCTCGCCACGCTGACATGCTGTCAGACGCACGCCGCCCCCGCAGGCGACGCATACCGAACTCCTATCCCGCGCCTATGCGGCGATGAGCCGGGCGATGGAACGCAGCGGGATGGGCAGCCAGCTCGGCCGGTGCCGCGCTTCGTAACCGGCCTCGTACACCGCCTTGTCGAGCTCGTAGGCCGCCAGCAGTTCGGCCGAATCGCGCGGGTCGATCCCCGACGCGGCGGCGTAGCCCTCGCAGAACGCGGTCCGGTTGCGCTCGACCCATTCCCGGGCGCGGGCGGCCAGCTGCTTGTCGGTCGCCTGATCCACCAGCGGTCCGTACGCGGCGTATTCGAACGACCGGAGCACGCCGGCCACGTCGCGCAACGGTGAGTCCGGCGCCCGGCGCTCGTCGACCGGCTGTCCCGGTTCCCCCTCGAAGTCGATCAGCAACCAGCTCTCGGGGGTCCGCAGCACCTGACCGAGGTGCAGGTCGCCGTGCACGCGCTGGACCGTGATCGACTCGCCCGACAGCTTCTGGAATCGCTCTTCGATGGTCGCCGCGTACTCCTGCAGCTGGGGCACCTTCGCCACGGTCGACGTCAGCCGCGCCAGCACGGTCTCGACCGGGAACGACGACTGCGCCGTCCCGAGGGATTCCGCCAGCGTCGCGTGCACGGACGCCACCGCCTCGCCCAGCCGGCAGGATTCACCGGCGAAGTCGCCGCCGACTTCGTGCGCGTACAAGTCGCCCTCGGCGAACAGGTCGCGCACGCTCGCGGTTGCCATCGCCCACCCCTCCGCGGCGTTGGCCGCGAACTCGGTCACCATCCCGAGCGGCCAGGCCGCGTCGGTCGTGCCGTCCGGGGCGGCCATCTCGTAGGTGCCCAGCAGGCGCGCCACGTGCGGGTTGCCGGCGCGGCCCAGCACCCGGTTGAGTTCGATGTCCGGGTTGATGCCGCTGCTCACCCGGCGGAACGCCTTGAAGATCGCGGCCCGGTCGAAGATCACGCTGGTGTTGCTCTGTTCGGCGTCGGAGACGTGCGGCAGCGCCTCGAGCGGCAGCTCCACGCCGGGCTCCTTGACGAACCTCACCTCGGTGCCCGACGCCGCCCGCACGGCGGACTCGTCGATCAAGGACAGCAGCAACTGCGGCGCGTCGGTGTCGTACAGGCCGTCGAAGCCGGTGCGGTCACCGGCGGCGCCGATAGTGGCCACGCTGCTGTACTCGGAGACCGGCGCGGTGTCCCACCGCACGATGACCTGGTAGCGCTCGGACGCGCCGTCGGCGTAGCGGGCGTCGACCAGAACCAGGTCGAGGTCGTCCCGCAGCGGGACGACGACGGCGGCCTCGGCCGAGGTGAGCTCCCGGTTGCGTCCGGCATACCACCGCTGCTGGGGGAGCCAGTCCGACCAGGGCAACTTGGCTGGATCAGTCATGTGCGCCGCTCCTACTCAACTCGTTCTGCATCGTCAGCGGCGCGATCATGAGTCCTCCTCACATGCGGTCAGCTGGAACCAGTAGAACCCGTGCCCCGGCAATGTCAGCAGGTAGGGCAGGTGCCCGATCCGCGGAAATTCGACATGCCCGGTCAGTTCCACCGGCGTGCAACCGCTCCAGTGCTGCAGATTCAGTTCGATCGGCTGCGGGAAGCGCGACAGGTTGTTGACACACAACACCGTGTCGCCGCCGCCGGGCGCCTGGCGCACGAACGCCAGCACCGACGGGTTGGATCCGCCCAGTTCCTCGAACGAGCCGACCGCGAATGCCTCGTGCCGGCGCCGCACGGCCAGCATCATGCGGGTGAAGTTCAGCAACGACGTCGAGGTGTCGCGCTGGGCCTCGACGTTGACCGCCTGATAGCCATAGACGGAGTCCTGGCTGGCTGGCAGGTAGAGCCGGCCCGGGTTGGCCTTGGAAAACCCGGCATTGCGGTCCGGGGTCCACTGCATCGGCGTGCGCACCCCGTCGCGGTCCCCCAGCCAGATCACGTCGCCCATGCCGATCTCGTCGCCGTAGTACAGCACCGGCGAGCCCGGCAGCGACAGGAGCAGCGCGGTGAACAGCTCGATCTGGTTGCGGTCGTTGTCCAGCAACGGCGCCAGCCGGCGCCGGATCCCGACGTTCGCCTTCATCCGCGGGTCCTTGGCGTACTCGGAGTACATGTAGTCACGCTCTTCGTCGGTGACCATCTCGAGCGTCAACTCGTCGTGGTTGCGCAGGAAGATGCCCCACTGGGCCATGTCGGGGATCTCCGGCGTTTGCGCCAGGATCTCCGAGATCGGGATGCGCGACTCGCGGCGAACCGCCATGAAGATGCGCGGCATCAGCGGGAAGTGGAACGCCATGTGGCACTCGTCGCCGCCGGTGGTGGGGTCGCCGAAGTACTCCACCACGTCGGCCGGCCACTGGTTCGCCTCGGCCAGCAGCACCCGCCCGGGAAATTCGTCGTCGACGACCTTGCGCACGCGCCTCAAGAAGGCGTGCGTCTCGGGCAGGTTCTCGCAGTTGGTGCCCTCGCGCTCGAACAGGTAGGGCACCGCGTCCAGGCGGAACCCGTCAATTCCCAGGCCCAGCCAGAAGCGGATGACGTCGATCATGGCGTCCTGCACGGCCGGGTTGTCGTAGTTCAGGTCCGGCTGGTGCGAGAAGAACCGGTGCCAGTAGAACTGCTTGCGCACCGGGTCGAAGGTCCAGTTGGACTCCTCGGTGTCGACGAAGATGATCCGCGCGTCGGTGTAGCGCTCGCTGGTATCGCTCCACACGTAGAAGTCGCCGTACGGGCCGTCCGGGTCGTGCCGCGACTCCTGGAACCACGGGTGCGAATCCGACGTGTGGTTCATCACCAGGTCGGTGATGACCCGGATGCCCCGCTCGTGCGCGGCGTTGAGCAGCGCGACGAAATCCTCGACGGTGCCGAACTCCGGCAGCACCTTGTAGAAATCCCGGATGTCGTACCCGCCGTCGCGCAGCGGCGAATCGTAGAAGGGCGGCAGCCAGATGCAGTCGATGCCCAGCCATTGCAGGTAGTCCAGGCGCCCCAGCAGCCCCCGCAGGTCTCCCGCCCCGTCCGCGTTGGCGTCGAAGAACGCCCGGACCAGCACCTCGTAGAACACGGCGTGCTTGAACCACGTCGGGTCGGTGGGCAGCGCGGCGGCGTTGTCGAAGTCGTCGGAGTCGGGGTGCTCGACCACACCGTCCTGGACGTGACTGCCCCCTGCGGGATGGTGCTCGACTGCGTCTCGTGCGTCGTTCATCAAATCCACGATGCCACGGGTACCCGAGCCGCGACATTCGGAATCACACCCGTCGATGCGCGACGAGAAATGCCCGGCGCCAACGGAATTGGCGAGTGGCAGGGGATCATCGGCGCGGGCGTCAGGCCGGCGGTCCTTCCGCCAGGGTCACGTTGGCGGTGCGGTCGCCGCCCCCGGCGGAGCGGTAATGCACCGCGATGGTGTCACCGGGGTGGTGCGGGACGAGCACGTCCGTCATCGAGGTCGCGCCGTTGATCGGGACGTTGTCGACGGCGGTGATGACGTCACCCGGGGAGATCCCGGCCCCCGCCGCGGGGCCGCTGGTGACCACCCGTTCGACGCGCGCGCCGTTGCCGTCGCTGTCGGTGACGCCCAGGCCGAGGAACGCGGTCGGGCCGACGTGCACGGTGTTGGAGCCGGCGCCGGACCGGATCTGGCCGGCCACGCCCATCGCCCGGCCGATCGGAATGGCGAAGCCCTGCCCGCCGCCGGACATCTTGTAGTTGTCGGTGGCGGCCGTGTTCACGCCGACCACCTGGCCCTGGTTGTTGACCAGCGGACCGCCGGAGTCACCGGGCCTGATGGGCGTGTCGGCCTGGATCAGCCCGCCCAGCGACTCGTTCGCACCGGTCAGGGTGTCGGTCGCCGAGACGGTCTGGTTGAGGGCGATGACCTTGCCGGACACCGCGCTGGGTGTTCCGCCCTGGCCGCCGGCATTGCCCATCGCGACGACCGGCTCGCCGACCGAGACGCCGCCGCCGATCGCGGCGGTCGGAAGCCCGGCCCCGCCGCGGAGCTGCAGCACCGCGACGTCCTGGGTGCGGTCGTAACCGACCACGTCGACGGCGTAGGTCTGCCCGTTGCCGACGTCGAACGCGCTGATGTCCGTCGCGCCGGAGATCACGTGATTGTTGGTCAGCACGACGCCGTTGGGGTCGATGACGATGCCCGTACCGGCGCCCACCGCATTGTTGTAGCCGAACTTCGTGTTGATGTTGACGACCTGCGGCCCCACCTGGCCGACCAGCGCCGCCGGGTCGAGGGGCGCCCGCGGCTGGGTGAACGGCGAGGCGGCCGCCGGGGCGATGCCCAGGCCCAGGCCCAGACCGACCACCGCCAGCACGCTGACCACCCATGACCACCAAACCGAGCGGTGGTGCGATTTGCTCATCCCGTCACCCTTCCTGAGTCGCGGCAAACACAAACTGTCCCGGCCGTGCAGTTCGGGGCGGCACAATATTGTGTATATAACCGTAATGCAGGTAGCTATTCGCGGCAGTGGCGAGGCTCTGATCAGCCGCGACGTCATCCCGCCCGGCTCCGTGACGCGCGCCTAGGCTGACAAGGTGGCCGAATTCGACCCCAAGGCCGGCTTCAGCCGGTCCCCGGTGGCCCGGATGGCCACGGTCACGCCCGACGGCCTCCCCCACCTGGTCCCGGTGGTCTTCGCGGTCGGCGAGGACTCCGCCGACGTGGTGTACACCGCCGTCGACGCGAAACCCAAGACGACGCGCCGGCTGCGGCGGCTGGCCAACATCGAGCACAACGGCCACGTGAGCCTGCTCGTCGACCAATACGCCGACGACTGGACGCGGTTGTGGTGGGTACGGGTCGACGGCACGGCCACCATTCACACCGACAACGCCGTGCTGGAGTCGGCATACCGGCTGCTGCGCGCCAAATACCCTCAGTATCAATCGGTTCCGCTGGACGGACCGGTGATCGCGATCGCGGTGCGCCGCTGGTCGAGCTGGCACGCCTGACGGGTGGCGCGGGCCTCCCACCGGGCCGGGGCAATCGTGGCCGCTACGTGGCCTTGTGTTGGGCCCCCGTTGGGGGAACAGTTGCTTATGGACTCTGTGAGCTAGGACACACGACGCTGGCGCACCCCGGCGATGCGGCCGGAGAGAACTGGAGGAACCTCATGGCGGACAAGGCGAATGCTTCCCAGGGCGCGGCGGCCGCTGCCACCCCTGCCGGCCCACGCGATGTGCGCAACATCGTCCTGGTCGGACCGTCGGGTGCCGGCAAGACCACCCTGGTCGAGGCGCTGCTGCTCGCCGGCGGGGTGCTGAGCAGAGCGGGTTCGGTCACCGACGGCAGCACGGTATGCGACTACGACGAGGCCGAGATCCGCCAACAGCGGTCCGTCGGCCTCGCCGTGGCGTCCTTGGCGCACGACGGCATCAAGATCAACCTGGTGGACACGCCCGGGTACGCCGATTTCGTCGGTGAGCTACGCGCCGGCCTGCGCGCCGCGGACTGCGCGCTGTTCGTGATCGCCGCCAACGAGGGCGTCGACGAACCCACCAAATCGCTGTGGCAGGAATGCGATCGGGTCGGCATGCCCCGCGCCGTGGTGATCACCAAGCTCGACCACACCCGCGCCAACTACGCCGAGGCGCTGACCTCCGCGCAGAACGCGTTCGGCGACAAGGTGTTACCGCTCTACCTGCCGACCGGCCTGCCGTCCTGCGAAGGCCTGATCGGCCTGCTGTCGCAGACCCGCTACCGGTACGCCGACGGACGGAGGACCGCGCAGCCGCCCGAGCCTTCCGACGCCGAGCGCATCGAGGAGGCGCGCGGCACCCTCATCGAGGGCATCATCGAGGAATCCGAGGACGAGTCGCTGATGGATCGCTACCTCGGCGGCGAGTCCATCGACGAAGCCGTGCTCATCGAGGACCTGGAGCGGGCCGTCGCCCGCGGGTCGTTCTTCCCGGTGATCCCGGTCTGCAGCAGCACCGGCGTCGGCACCCAGGAGCTGCTGGAGGTCACCACGCGCGGATTCCCGTCCCCGATGGAACATCCCCTCCCCGAGGTCTTCACGCCGCAGGGCGCCCCGCACGCGACGCTGACCTGCGACCCCGCCGCACCGCTGCTGGCCGAGGTGGTGAAGACGACGTCGGACCCCTACGTCGGACGGCTCAGCCTGGTCCGGGTGTTCTCCGGGACCATCAGGCCCGACACGACGGTTCATGTGTCGGGCCATTTCGCATCGTTTTTCGGGGCGGTCAACGGGAACGGCGGCACGCACCCCGATCACGACGAAGACGAACGCGTCGGCGCCCTGTCGTTTCCGCTGGGAAAGCAGCAGCGCCCCGCCCCGGTCGTGGTGGCGGGTGACATCTGCGCGATCGGCAAGCTGAGCCGGGCCGAGACGGGTGACACCCTCTCGGACAAGGCGGAGCCGCTCGTGCTCAAACCGTGGACGATGCCCGAACCCCTGCTGCCGGTCGCGATCCAGGCGCACGCGAAGACCGACGAGGACAAGCTGTCCGTCGGGCTGGGCCGGCTGGCCGCCGAGGACCCGACGCTGCGCATCGAGCAGAACCCCGAAACCCACCAGATCGTGTTGTGGTGCATGGGCGAGGCCCACGCCGGCGTCGTCCTCGACGCGCTGGCCAACCGATACGGCGTCACGGTCGACACCGTCGAGCTTCGCGTGCCGCTGCGAGAAACGTTCGCCGGCAAGGCAAAAGGCCACGGCCGGCACGTCAAGCAATCCGGGGGGCACGGTCAATACGCGGTGTGTGACATCGAGGTGGAGCCGCTACCGGAGGGTTCGGGATTCGAGTTCCTGGACAAGGTGGTCGGCGGGGCGGTTCCGCGGCAGTTCATCCCGAGCGTGGAAAAGGGGGTGCGCGCGCAGATGGAGAAGGGCGTGCACGCCGGCTACCCGGTGGTCGACGTCCGGGTCACGCTGCTCGACGGCAAGGCCCACAGCGTCGACTCCTCGGATTTCGCTTTCCAGATGGCGGGCTCCCTGGCGCTGCGCGAGGCGGCCGCGGCGACGAAGGTGAGCCTGCTCGAGCCCATCGACGAGGTGGCGGTGCTGGTGCCCGACGACTTCGTGGGTGCGGTGATGGGTGACCTGTCGGGCCGGCGTGGCCGGCTGCTCGGCACCGACACCGCGGGCAACGAACGCACGCTGGTCAGGGCCGAGGTGCCCCAGGTGGAGTTGACGCGGTACGCGATCGACTTGCGTTCACTGGCCCACGGCGCCGCGTCGTTCACCCGTACCTTCGTCCGCTACGAACCCATGCCGGAGGCCGCGGCCACCCGGGTGAAGGCCACCGCCTGAGCCGTCGCTTCGAGCCCTAGCCGCCCCGGCCGAATTGCCGGGCGACGGCGCGGCGGTCCAGGGAGCCTTTCGCGGTGTGCGGCAGCTCGGCCGCCTGCTGGAAGCTGGCCGGCACCTCGAAGGGGGCCAGCCGGTCGCGGCCGAACGCCGCGAGTTCGTCCGCGGTCGGCCCCGCGGATCCCCGCGGAACGATCACCGCGGCCACCGTCTCGCCGTACAGCTTGTCGGGCACCCCGAAGACGGCCACCTCCAGGACGTCGGGGTGGCTGGCCAGCACGCCCTCGACGCGCTCGGGTGAGATCTTCTCCCCGCCCCGGTTGATGAGTTCCTTGATCCGGCCCCGGATGACCAGGTCGCCCGCCGCCGACAGCGTTCCCAAGTCACCGGTGCGCAGCCAACCGTCGGTGAAGTTGGCGGCGGTGATCGCCGGGTCGCCGAGGTACCCGCGGACCACGGTGGGCCCGCGCAACCAGACCTCGCCGACCTCCCCCGCCGGCGCCGGCCGGCCGCCGGACCCGGCGATCCTGATTTCCGGCCCGGTCGAACGGCCGACGAGACCCTGTGTGGCAGCAGGGTTTTCGGTGTTGCCGATTCCAGTCGTCGCCACCTGGTGGGTGGCTTCGGTCATGCCGAAGGCGCACACCACCGGCGCGGAGAAGGTGTCCTGCAGCGCCTGCGCCGTTTCGGCGGTGAGCGGGGCGCTGCAACTGCGGATGAACCGCAACGCCGTGCCGCCGTGCCGGTGGGTTGCTGCCCGCTCCAACAGGATCTGGTGAATCGTGGGGACGGCCGTGTACCAGGTGGCGCCGACGGCGTCGATGTCGTCCCAGAAGGTGTGCGCCGAGAACCGCCCGCGCGCGGGCAGCAACACCGCGCCCCCGGACACCAGGGTGGCCAGCAGCGCGGCGAGCAGCCCGTGGCCGTGGTAAAGCGGCATCACGGCCACCGTGGCGTCTTCGGGGCCCAGGCCGTATCCGGCGATGATGGCCCGCACCGAGCCGGCGACGTTGCCGCGGGTCCAGGGCACCATTTTCGGCGTCCCGGTAGTTCCCCCGGTGAACATGATCATGGCGTCGTCGTCGCACAGCCCTTCGGGCGTCGAAAAACTCTGTGCCCCATCGCCTCCGGCCTCGAGTTCCACCGTCGGTGCGCCCGGCGCCGGGGCGGCCTTCACCGCCAGCGGCCACCACGGCACTCCTTGGCCCTCGTCAGGCGCCTCGCCGTCGATGAGCACCGTCCGGGCCCCGACGGCTTCGCTGCGGGCACGCTGCTCACCGACCGGCAGCGCCGGGTCCAACGGAACCGCGACCAGGTCGGCGCGCGACGCGGCCAGCAGCGCCACGACGAATTCCGGGTTGCTTCCGGAGCGCAGCGCGACGCGGTCACCCGGCCGCAGCCCGTGCCCCTTCAGCGCCTCGGCCAGGTCGTCGACCAGCCGCAGCAGATCGCGGTAGCCGATCGGTGTCCGATCGGCGGTGACGACCAGCGCGGGCGCGTCGGGGGACCGCCGTGCCGCCTCCTCGACCAGATCGGCGAGGCGTGGGCCCCGCGTCTCCGTCCCCATGGCCTCGCCGCCGATGACCGCCTCAGGTTTCATCGCCGCACTCCCTTTCGCTTCGTCGTCAATCCGCTCGAAGATTGCCGGGTGGCCGTCCGTCCGTCCAATACCGATCCGCTCACGACCGATAACCGTTGACTATTGACTCACAGAAGGCGGCTTGCCAGCACCGATAAACGCTGTGAATCGCTGCATAGCGGCCCGGTCTTGGACACCCGCCTGGCCGCCGGGCCAGAGTATGGCCGAGGCTTTACCCCACCGAGACCACACACGAGGAGTCGCCACCATGACCGCACTTTCGGCATCTCCCGGCCAAGCGCAGGGGCCCGCGCGTTTGATCGACGGCTTCCACCTGGTGGTGGAGGCGCTCAAGGCCAACGACGTCGACACGATCTACGGGATCGTGGGCATTCCCATCACCGACCTCGCCCGCGTCGCGCAGGCCTCCGGCATCCGTTACATCGGCTTCCGCCAGGAGAGCTCGGCGGGCAACGCCGCGGCGGCCGCGGGATTCCTCAACCGCCGACCGGGCGTGTGCCTCACGACGTCCGGGCCCGGCTTCCTCAACGGCCTGCCCGCTCTGGCCAACGCCACCGCGAACTGCTTCCCGATGATCCAGATCTCGGGCTCCAGCAATCGGGCGCTGGTCGATCTGCAACGCGGTGACTACCAGGACATCGACCAGCTCGACGCGGCGCGGCCGTTCGCGAAGGCGGCCTACCGGATCGGCCGCGTCGAGGACATCGGCCGCGGTGTCGCGCGCGCCGTGCGCACCGCGATCTCCGGGCGTCCCGGCGGCGTCTACCTCGACATCCCCGGGGAGGTGTTGGGCCAGGCGATGAATGCCGACGACGCCGCGGCCACGGTCTGGCGGATCGTCGACCCCGCGCCGCGCCAACTGCCGGCGCCCGAGGCGGTCGAGCGCGCGCTGCAGCTGCTCGCACAGGCGCAGCGACCGTTGATCGTGTTGGGCAAGGGCGCCGCATACGCGCAGGCCGACAACCTGATTCGCGAATTCGTCGAGGCCTCCGGAATTCCGTTCCTGCCGATGTCGATGGCCAAGGGGCTGCTGCCGGATTCCCACCCGCAGTCGGCGGCCGCCGCGCGTTCGCTCGCGCTCGGCCGCGCCGACGTGGTGGTGTTGGTCGGCGCCCGCCTGAATTGGCTACTCGGACACGGGGAGTCGCCGCAGTGGTCCGCCGACGCCCGGTTCGTGCAGGTCGACATCGCCCCGTCGGAGTTCGACAGCAATCAGCCGATCGCGGCCCCCCTGGCCGGCGACATCGGCTCGGTGATGGCGGCGCTGCGCGACGGCGTGGCCGCCCACCCCCTCACCGTGCCCGAGGAATGGACCAAGGAGTTGGCCGCCCGCACCGAACGCAACGACGCCAAGATGCGCGAGCGACTGGCCGAAGACCCGCGCCCGATGCGCTTCTACAACGCGCTGGGCGCGATTCGCACCGTGCTGCAAGCGAACCCGGACGCATATGTGGTCAACGAGGGGGCCAACGCGCTCGACCTGGCGCGCAACGTGATCGGCATGGAGGTGCCGCGACACCGGCTCGACACCGGGACCTGGGGCACGATGGGCATCGGCATGGGCTACGCCATCGCCGCCGCCGTCGAGACGGGCCAACCCGTGGTGGCCATCGAGGGTGACAGCGCATTCGGCTTCAGCGGCATGGAGATCGAGACCATCTGCCGCTACCGGCTTCCGGTGACCGTCGTGATTCTCAACAACGGCGGCGTCTACCGCGGCGACGAGGCCGCCGATGGTACGGACCCGGCACCCACCGTCCTGAATGCGCGGGCGCATCACGAGCTGCTCGCGGAAGCCTTCGGCGGCAAGGGGTATCACGTCACCACCCCGGCCGAGCTGCGGTCGGCGCTGTCCGATTCCATCGCGGCGCGGACACCGTCGATCATCGACTGCGAGCTCGACCCGGCGGCGGGGGTGGAAAGCGGGCATCTGGCGGGCCTGAACCCGACGAGCGCGGCGGCGGTCAGCGCCGGTGGGTGATCTGCTGCAGCTGCGCGTCGAAGAACTCGTCGAGCGACAGCCCCGCCGCGGAAGCGGCGAGCGCGCGGGCGATCGGCGAACCGGGTCCGGCGGAATTGGTCGCCAGGGCGATCTCGGCCTTGAGCACCGGATCGACCATCTCCACCGCACGGACTTCGGGGCCCAGCGGCGACGTCCACAGCCAGGTGTGCGGCACGATGCAGGCCCAGTTCCCCGCTGCCACCTGAGCGAATAGCGAAGCGACGGAGTCGGTTTCGACCTGTGGGATCACTTCGATGTCATGATCGGCGAAGGCCTTGTCGATGATTTGGCGGTCCCGCATGTCGGGGGTGAGGAGCGCCAGCGGCAACTGCGCCGCCTCCGGCCAGGTCGTGGTCGCCGCGGCGGACCCCAACATGTCCGCGGGTGACAGCAGCACGTAGTGCTCTTCGTACAGCGGCACCAGGTTGACGTCGTGGGCCTCATCCGGCGCCGCGTGCACGATCGCGGCGTCCAGTTCGAATTCGCGCAGCCGCCGGTACAATTCGGTGCCCGCCAACCGGGAAAGGATGTGCACCTTGGCCAGCGGGTGCGCCGAACAGAACGCCGAGAGCACCAGGGAGGCGGTCATCGAGGCGGTGGGGACCGTGCCCAGCCGCAGCATGCCCGTGATGCCCGACCGCACCGCATGGACCTCCGCCTTGAAAGCGTCGTGCTCGGCGAGAATCCGCCTGGCCCACACCACCAACCGCTCGCCTTCCGGGGTCAGGCCCTCGAAGCTGTGTCCGCGATTGATCAGCGTGACGTTGAGCTCGCGTTCCAGCTTGGCGATCGCGGCGGACAGCGCGGGTTGGGACACGAAGCACTTCTCGGCCGCCCGGGCGAAGTGACGCTCCTGCGCGACCGCCACGAAGTACTCCAGCTGACGGAAGAGCACCCGTGCCTCCTCGGCCCGACGGAGTTTTGCTGAGGCTAACGCGTCGCCCGCACACCAGCCAGTCCGGCCGGCGGACGGCGGCCGGCGAGCCCCCAGTTGTTTGCTGAAAGTGGCACTGCGGGAACAGCCGGTAGAATAGAGTCTCGTCAATCGCACCATCTCGAAGGGCGGGCGCTATGCGTCGAGGTGTTCGTTATCTATTTGTTATGGTCGCGATCACGGCGATGGGCCTGGTCGCATCCCCCGCCCGCGCCCACGCGTCGCTGCCGCTCCCGCAACCCGTCCCGGCCGTTGCCTCGGTTTTGCCGGCTAACGGCGCCGTGGTGGGCGTTGCGCACCCGGTGGTCGTGACCTTCACCGCGCCGGTCGACGACCGCGCGGCCGTCGAGCGGTCCATCCGCGTGACCTCGCCGAGCAACACCACCGGGCACTTCGAGTGGGTCAAGGACAACGTCGTGCAGTGGGTGCCCAACCAGTACTGGCCCGCCCACACCCACGTTTCGGTCGGCATTCAGGCCCTGACCACTGGTTTCGACACCGGAGACGCCCTGCTCGGTGTCGCCAGCATCTCCGCGCACACCTTCACCGTCAGCCGGAACGGCGAGGTGCTGCGCACCATGCCGGCGTCGATGGGCAAGCCCAGCAGGCCCACGCCGATCGGCAACTTCACCGCCCTCGAGAAGCAGCGCACCGTCGTCATGGACTCCCGGACCATCGGCATCCCGCTCAGCTCGCCCGAGGGGTACAAGATCACCGCCAGTTATGCGGTTCGCGTCACCTGGAGCGGCGTCTACGTGCACTCGGCACCCTGGTCGGTCGACTCGCAGGGCTATGCCAACGTGAGTCATGGCTGCATCAACCTCAGTCCCGACAACGCCGCCTGGTACTTCAACCAGGTGAACGTCGGCGACCCCATCCAAGTCGTCGCCTGACGCCGGTCGCGCCGGCAAACGTTCGGCGCGGCTCGATGCGCGCCGTGCCGTCGTTGTGACGACCGTCACAACCATCGAACGGAAGACCGGCCCGTGACAGTGAGTTCTCGGTAGACGAGGATCCGAACGGGAGGCTGGCCATGACCGGTGACGCGAAGCAGGGGGAATCGACCGTCGTGGGTCCGAGCGGTACGGCGCGGGCGCGGGTGGCCGACCGGATTCGCCAACTGGACGCCGCGGACGAACAGTTCCGCAGCGCCAAGCCCGATGCGGCGCTGCAACGGGCGGCACGCCGGCCGGGGCTTCGCCTCACCCAGATCCTGCAGACCTTCGTCGAGGGCTACGCCGATCGCCCGGCACTCGGCTGGCGCGCACGCTCGTTGGTCACCGATCCCGCGACCGGCCGCACCACCGCGCGGCTACTCCCCCGCTTCGACACCATCAGCTACCGCGACCTGTGGGCCAACGTGGGAGCGATCGCCGGCGCGTGGCGACACGACGCCGTGAATCCGGTCACGCCCGGAGACTTCGTCGCCACAGTCGGTTTCGCGAGCGCCGAGTACCTCACCGTCGATCTCGTGTGCGGCTACCTGGGCCTGGTGGCGGTGCCGTTGCAGCACAACGCGGCGGCGTCACGATTGCAGCCGATCGTCGCCGAGGTCGAGCCGCGGGTGCTGGCGGCGGGCGCCGGCTACCTTGACCTCGCCGTCGAGGCGGCGCTGGGCAGCGCGTCGCTGCGCCGGTTGGTGGTCTTCGACTACTCGCCCCAAATCGATGATCAGCGTGAGGCTTTGGAGCGGGCGCGGACCACGCTGTCGGCAGCCGGGATGGCGGTGACGATCGAGACCTTCGACGAACTGGTCGAGCGCGGTCGCGGGTTGCCACCGGAGCCGGCGTACACCGGTGACATCGACGAGCGCCTGGCGATGATCATGTACACGTCGGGCAGCACCGGACTGCCCAAGGGGGCGATGTACACCGAGCGCATGCTCTGCAAGCTGTGGACCAACGAACTGATGCCCGACTTCGCGGACACCCCCGTGCTGAACGTCAATTTCATGCCCCTCAATCACCTCGGCGGCCGGATACCGCTGTCGACCGCGTTCCAGGCGGGGGGCACCAGCTACTTCGTTCCCGAGAGCGACTTGTCCACGCTGTTCGACGACTGGAACCTGGTGCGCCCCACCGAAATGGGGTTGGTGCCCCGGGTGGCGGAGATGCTGTACCAGCGCTACCAGAGCGCCGTCGACCGGCGGGTCTCCCAGGGAGCAGACCCGCACACCGCCGAGGCCGGGGCGCGGACGGAGTTGCGCGAGCAGGTCCTGGGTGGCCGCGTCGTGACAGCCTTCTGCGGCACGGCGCCGCTGGCCGCGGAGATGCGCGGTTTCGTGGAGACCTGCCTGGATGTGCACGTGCTCGACGGCTACGGCTTGACCGAGGTCGGGATGGTGACCAAGGACGGCCGGATCACCCGGCCCCCGGTCCTCGGCTACAAGCTGGTCGATGTTCCCGAGTTGGGTTATTTCCTTACCGACAAACCGTTCCCGCGCGGCGAGCTGCTGGTCAAGTCGCTGACCGCCACGCCCGGGTACTTCAAACGCCCGGATGTCACGGCCAACGCCTTCGATCCGGACGGCTACTACCGGACCGGGGACGTGATGGCCGAGCTGGAGCCGGATCGGCTGGCCTACGTCGACCGGCGCAACAACGTATTGAAGCTCGCCCAAGGCGAATTCGTCGCCGTCGCGCGCCTGGAGGCCGTGTTCAGCAGCGCGGCCCTGATCCGCCAGGTCTTCGTCTACGGCAACAGCGAACGCCCCTATCTGCTGGCCGTCATCGTGCCGACCGTCGACGCGCTGGACAGGTTCGGCGACGATCACGACGGGCTCAAGGCCGTCCTTCGTGAATCACTGCGCCAGGCAGGCAAACTCGCCGAGTTGCAGTCCTACGAGGTGCCGGTCGACTTTCTCGTCGAGACCGAGGCGTTCAGCGAAGACAACGGGCTGCTGTCCGGGGTGGGCAAGTTGCTCCGGCCCAAGCTCAAGGAGCACTACGGCGACCGGCTCGAGCAGTTGTACGCGGAGCTGGCCGCCAACCGGGTGACCGAGCTGCGCGCGCTGCGCGACGGTGCGGCCGACCGCCCGGTCATCGACACGGTGGGGCGGGCCGCCGAAGCGCTGCTCGGGCTGGCCGGCGGCCCGCCCGAGCCCGACGCGCTGTTCATCGAGCTCGGCGGAGATTCCCTCCGCCCTGACCTTCTCCAACCTGCTGCAGGACATCTTCGACGTCGAGGTGCCGGTGGGCATGATCATCGGGCCGGCCACCGACCTGCGCCAGCTCGCGGATTACGTTGACTCCGAACGGAAATCGGGCTCGCGGCGGCCGACGTTCGCGACGGTGCACGGGCGCGGCGCCAGCGAGGTCCGCGCGGCCGACCTCACGCTGGACAAGTTCATCGACGCGAAAACCCTGGCCGGCGCGCCGACCCTGCCGCGGGCCACCGGCACCCCGCGCACGGTCCTGTTGACCGGCGCCAACGGTTATCTCGGCCGCTTCCTGTGCCTGGAATGGCTGGAGCGGCTGGCCGAGACCGGCGGAAAGCTGGTCTGCGTGGTGCGCGGCGCCGACGCCGCGGCGGCGACCGGGCGGCTGGAGCACGTCTACCGTAGCGGCGATCCACGCCTGCTCGAGCGGTTCCGCGAGCTGGCGGCCGATCATCTCGAGGTCGTCGCCGGCGACATCGGCGAGCCGAACCTCGGGCTGGACGGCGCGACCTGGGCCGGGCTGGCCCACAGCGTGGACCTGATCGTTCACCCGGCGGCGCTTGTCAACCACGTCCTGCCCTATGACCAGCTGTTCGGGCCCAACGTCGTTGGCACCGCCGAGATTGTCCGCCTGGCGATCACCGACCGCATCAAGCCGGTGACCTACCTGTCCACCGTCGCGGTCGCCATGTCGGTCGATCCGGCCGACTTCGCCGAAGACGGCGACATCCGCGCGATCAGCCCGGTCCGGCCGATCGAGGACAGCTACGCCAATGGATACGCGAACAGCAAGTGGGCCGGCGAGGTGCTGCTGCGCGAGGCGCACGACCTGTGCGAACTGCCCGTCGCCGTCTTCCGGTCCGACATGATCCTGGCGCACAGCCGCTACGCGGGGCAGTTGAACGTGCCCGACGCGTTCACGCGGCTGATCTTCAGCCTGCTCGTCACCGGCATCGCGCCGTCGTCCTTCTACGAAGCCACCGACAGCGGTGGTCGGGCCATAGCCCACTACGACGGGCTGCCCGCCGACTTCATCGCCGAAGCCGTCACCGCCCTCGGCGAGCAGATCGCCACGGGCGCCGAAGAATCCGAGCCGTCCAGGACGTTTCGCTCCTTCGATGTGATGAACCCGCACGACGACGGCATCTCGCTGGATGTGTTTGTGGACTGGTTGATCGCCGGCGGGCACGACATCGCGCGCATCGACGACTACGACGAGTGGCTCGGGCGGTTCGGCACCGCGCTGCGCGCCCTGCCGGACAGGCAGCGCCAACAGTCCGTGCTCCCGTTGCTGGACGCCTACCGGAAGCCGGAAAGGCCGCTGCGCGGTGCGCCGGCCCCGACCGATGTCTTCCGCCATGCGGTTCGGGCGGCCAAACTCGGTGCGGACAACGACATTCCGCACCTGTCGGCGGACCTGATCGCCAAGTACGTCTTCGACCTGCGGCTGCTCGGCCTGCTGTAGCTTGCCGGCGTGGGGTCGGCACGTTGACGACGAGAGAGGAGATCGACATGTCGGCTGCGGCGGCGCGCGCCGTGCGGTTCGACCGGTACGGGGGCCGCGAGGTGCTGTACATCGCGGAGGTCGACATGCCCGCTCCCGGGCCGGGCGAGGTGGTCGTCGAGGTGCGCGCCGCGGGGATCAACCCGGGCGAGGCCGCCATCCGGTCCGGGGCGATGCGTGAGATGTTCCCCGCGACGTTTCCGTCGGGCGAGGGCAGCGACCTCGCCGGCGTCGTCACCGCGGTGGGCGCCGGAGTCACCGAATTCGCCCTCGGCGACGAGGTTTTGGGGTTCAGCTTCCGCCGGTCCAGCCATGCCACGCATGTCGCGGTCCCGGTCGGGCAGCTGATCCACAAGCCGCCCCGGTTGAGTTGGGAGGTGGCGGGTTCCCTCTATGTGGTCGGCGTGACCGCCTACGCCGCCGTCCGGGCGGTGGCTGCGCAACCCGGTGAGACGGTCACGGTCTCCGCCGCCGCGGGCGGGGTCGGCAGCCTCGTCGTCCAACTTCTGGTGCTACGGGAGGCGCGGGTGCTCGGCATCGCCGGGCCGGGCAACGCCGACTGGCTGCGCGCCCATGGCGTCACCCCGGTCCCCCACGGCGACGGACTGGCCGACCGGCTCCGCGAGGCGGCACCACACGGGATCGACGCGTTCATCGATCTTTTCGGTCCCGAGTACGTTCAGCTCGCCGTCGATCTCGGCGTCGCACCCGAGCGAATCGACACCATCATCTCGTTTCAGAAGGCCGGCGAAGTTGGCGCCAAGACGGAAGGCAGCGCCGAGGCGTCGACGCCGGAGGTGCTGGCGGAGATGGCCGGCCTGGTCGTTGGCGGCGCCATCGATTTCGAGGTCGCCGCCACCTATCCGCTGGACCGCGTCGCCGACGCCTACGAAGAATTGGAGAAGCGACACACCCGCGGGAAAATCGTTCTGCTACCGAATCATTGACAACGAAGCCGCGGGGCTCACGACGCCGGCCTGGACGATCTTGACGACGACCAACGCGACCGCCACGACCAGGTAGGCCCGCAGGGTGAGCAGCCCGGCACGGCGAATGGGCGACATGGCCGGGCGCCCCAGCCCGGCCAGGCTCGGGGTCTGCCAGTTCATCCGGTCCTGCCGGCGGAGGGCGCGACGTTCCGACCGGGTGAGCGTCGGGGCGTCGTCGAGCTCGTCGACCTGCCCGGGATCCAGGCCGCCCCCGAGCGTCCGCACGACGGCTTCCGCGTCACGCATCTCGGTGTACCGTCGGCCCGCGACGATGACCGCGGCGCCGCCGATCACGCCGAACGCCGCGCCGACGGCCAGGCCCGTCTCGATGGCGGACGTCGACAGGCCGGGAAAGAACGTCGTCGCCGTCAAGGCCAGCGATAGCAGCACAAGCGACCAGACGATGGTCCACGCGACGATGTTCTGCCGCACGCAGTTGGCCCACGGGCCCAGCAGCGCCCGGTCATTGCACAGCAGCACCAGGAAAACGGTCGCCGAGGGCAGCAGGACGCCGGCGAGCGCCTGCACGCCCTGCGTCACCAGACCAAGGATGTGGTCGGGGCTGAACGCCACCGCCGCCGACACCGCGAGCAGCAGGGCATAGCCGCCGTAGAACAAGGGTGCTTCGCCGATCTTCCAATGCAGCGAGTGCCGCCTGCCCATCGCGTCCCCGAGGGCATAGGTGGTGGCCAACCCGATGGCGTTGGCCCCGATCAGCGAGGCGTCGAGCAGGATGATCGCGAAGAGCGTCCCGACCGTGCGGCCGACGTGCTGGGACAACCCGGCCGCGACCGCGCCGGCGTCCGTGAAGTGACCCATGCCGGGCGTGCCGGCCAGACCGAACGCGGTGACCGCCATCAGGGCCGTCGCGCCGACCATGACGACGACGATGCCGATCACCAAATCGGCCCGGGCGTAGGGCATCCAGCGCGCGGTGATGCGCTTGTCCACCACGTTGGACTGCTGGAAGAACAGTTGCCAAGGGGCGACGGTGGTGCCCACGATCGCGATGATCAACAGCAGCACGGTGGAGTCGACCCCGCCCGCGAACCGCGGGATGAGCCCGCCGGCAATCCCTTTCGCCGTCGGGTGCACCAACACTGTCATCGGGATGACCAGCACGTTCACCGCGATGAGCAGAAACATCAGCCCCTCCCACCGGCGAAACGACCCCCCGGCCACCACCGCGAACAGCAACACGGCGGAGGCCGGGATCGCAATCACCTTCGGGCACCCCAGGAATCCGAGCGCCAGCGCCACCCCGATGAATTCGGTGACGATCGTCAAGGCGTTCAGGACCAGCAGGTCACCGACGCTGAACGCGCCCCAGAACTTGCCGAAGCGTTCGAAGATCAACCGCGCGTGCCCGACTCGGGTGACCGCGCCGAGCCTGAGCACCATCTCCTGGTTCACGTAGAGCACCGGGATCAGCAACGCGAGCGTCCACAGCACCGCCATCCCGTTGTTCTGCCCGGCCTGCGCGTAGGTCGCGACACCGCCGGCGTCGTTGTCCCCCACCATCACGATCAGCCCGGGACCGCTGATGACCAGCAGGGTGCGCAACCGGCGCCAGCGGCCGTCGAAGGCACCCGACGCGCCGTCACGCCGAATGCGACCGAACGCGCCGACGATGTCGCCGGCGTGGTCACCACCGGGATGCGTCGGCGCGGCGGCGTTGACGGCGCCGACGGACGACACGGGCGTCATGGGGTGCCGGTACCGGTCACCGGCGGTTGCCGGTCGAGGGGTGCCCGCCCAGCGAGGCCGTGACGACCGCGATCGGCATCCGCGACACGTACATGTTTGCCCGTTCCTGGGGAGTCAGGGTGGTCCGGGCGTGCACCTTGGTGGCCAGCAGCCGCGCCGACCGCAGCAACGCACGTCCGCGCCCGCCGCCGGTACGACGGTGTGCGACAACAAAAGCCATGATCTTCTCCTTGCGGGAGGCCCGATCGGCTCGGCGCCGGGGCACACCCGGGCGACCGCGCCGACTCGGCGCACGCCGCCCACCGGGTGCCCGTGAAAGCTCAGGCGGCAGAAGGAATGCCGGAACCGGATCGGGACAAGACGGAATTCGGATAGGGACTTTCGCCTGGACTCATCTCGCCCTCACCTCCTCACGGCCATGACACACGGGGGTGTCATCACATGTCACCTGAACGGGAGAGCAGCGAATGCCGGCGGCGCACCGCCGGTCGCACCCCTCTCGTCGGAGCTTCGGCACTGCACGGCGTATCCGGAACCTAGCCGACGATCGCCCATGTTCCGAAAGCCACTTGGGCTCAACCCTTGGGTCCGGGAAGAGCTGTCCTGACCCGGGGCGTCTCTCGACGTTCGGGGTCAGTGGCCTGTGTCCATGCAGACGCCTCACCTACCGAGGTGCTTGCGAAACCCTTTGTACACCCCGCCCCGGGGCCCGTCAAACTGGTTTGCGTAACCGTTATCGCAGCTCGCCGCCCCCCGTCGGGCAGCCGCTCACCGGCCCGGGCGGCCTACCCTCGATGGCATGGCCAACACCCTGCAGGATCCGAAGGTCGCGACGGTGCTCGACCGCATGTACGCCGAGGCGAATAACCAGATGTCGCTGCTGCGCCAGCGGCATGGCGATTTCGACCGGCCGATGACGGCGCGGGAGCGCGCCGACGCGATGAGCGAGTTCTACATCCCGGTCACACCGGAAGCCGGCCGGCTGCTCTATGCCCTGGTGCGCGCGACCCGGCCGGCGACGGTCGTCGAGTTCGGCATGTCGTTCGGCATCTCCGCCGTCCACCTGGCCTCGGCGGTGCGGGACAACGGCGCCGGCCGGGTGCTGACCACCGAGCTCAACGAAGCCAAGATCGCCGCCGCGCGACGAACGTTCGCGCAGACCGGCCTCGACGACGTGATCACCATCCTGGAAGGGGACGCGCTGTCCACACTGGCCGGCTTGGACGGTCCGGTGGACTTCGTCCTGCTCGACGGTTGGAAGGACCTGTATCTGCCCGTGATCGAGCTGCTCGAACCGCGGTTGTCGACGGGAGCGTTGGTGGTCGCCGACAACACCAGCGCGGCGGACACGCAGCCGTATCTCGACCGGGTGCGCGATCCGGGAAATGGCTACGTCAGCTTCAACTTCCAGGTCAGGGAGAGCGACAGCATGGAGATCAGCTGCCGGACCGGCGATTAGGCCTACCGCAAGGATTCCTCGAGCCAGGGCGTCAACCACTTCACCCCTTCGGGGGTGAGGTGGACTCCGTCGCTGCGCACCTTGATGCCGTCGACCTTGGCGGTGTAAACACCGTCGGGGCATAGCTTTTTATTCAGGTCCAGGATTTGCACGCCCGGGTGATGGCTGACGGTCTTGCGCAGCATCGTGTTCCACAGGTTGACCCGGTCGGGCTGGTCCTCCGGATAGAGCCGGCCGTCCGGCTTCTCACCACCCCTGCTGTAGGGCACGGTGGCGACGACCACCCGAACACCGTTGGCGCTCACGATGTTCAGTGCACGCTCCAGCTCGTTGTTGAGGTACGCGTCGAAGGTCGGATCACCGATGTGGGTCCACTGCCCCTCGTTCACGCGGTCGACGGTTTCCCACCGGCCGATGATAAGCAGTGCGACGTCCGGCTGGTCCTGGCTGACCTGCGTCGACCATCTGATCGGCCAGCCGTCACACGCCGGTCGCTGCTCCAGGGTCTGTCCGATGTACCGATACGGCGTGCCGCGCACCAGGCTGCAGCCGATGACGGTGTGGTCGAGGAACGCGAATCCCGGCGTCGGTGGCAGGTAGTGCATCCAGGTCCAGCCGATCGAATCGCCGAACACCGAAACGGTGAAGGGCCGGTTGGGATCGCGGGGCCCGGCCGGCCGGCCGGTGCCCGGCGGCGAGGGGGACACGGCGGCGACCGCCGAGACCCCCGGCGGCAGGCCGGCCTCACGCAGGGCGGGGCCTGCCCCGACCGGAACCACGAGCAGGGTCACCGCGGCCGCGCTGGCCACCGTCGCCGCGGCCAACGGCAGCAGCGGAACCCGCGCCGGCCGCCAGCGCCGGATGGGTTGCTCGAGCAACCACCAGGACAGCGCGGCCAGGGCCACGGTCGCGCCGCAGCGCGCGGCGAACAACGGCAGCCCGGTCCATCCGGTGCGTTCGCCGTTGAGCACCAGAAAGATTGGCCAATGCCACAGGTAGACGCCGTAGGAGATGGTGCCCAGCCACACCAGGGGCGGCGCGGCCAGGACGCGGGCGACGGCCCCGCGCTGCTCCAGCGCCACCGGCGCCACCACGAAAGCCGCGGCGATCGCGACCCCGATGAGCAAACCGTGCCGGAACTCGCCGCTGCTGCCGGTGGCGTAGTGCGTCGCCGCCGCGAGTCCACCGAGGCCGACCAGCGGCAGGGTGCGGGCCACGCGCCGGGCCCACCGGGTCCGGATCAGGCACCAGCCGCGGTTCAACGAGGGCCAGTCGCGGACCAGCAGAGCGGCCGCGGCGGCGCCGATGAGGAGGGCCTGCGCGCGGGTATCGGTGCCGAAATAGACGCGGTCCCGGGTGGTGTCGGACACCATCACGATCGCGGCCGCGGCCGAGGCGACGGCGCCCACGGTGGCGATCACGAACGTCGCGAAGCGGACGCCCCCGACGGTGGCGCGGGTGCAGCGGCGCCTCGCGCGCGCGGCCAACAGCAGGGTCACCGCGATCAGCAGCACCGGCCAGACGAAGTAGTACTGCTCCTCCACCCCGAGCGACCAGGTGTGCTGCAGCGGCGAGGGCGGCGCGCCTTGGGTGAAGTAGTCGGTCTTCTGGGCGACGAACCGCCAGTTGGCCATCCAGACGAACGCCGCGACCGCGTCGTCGCGCAGGCCGGTGATGGACCGGTCCGGGAGGAGTTGGCGGGCCGCGGCCACCGTCATGACCATCAGGACCAGGGCCGGCAGCAGCCGGCGCGCGCGGCGAATCCAGAACCCGGTCAGCTCGATACGCCCGGTTCGGCCCAGCTCGTCGAGGAGCAGTGAGGTGATCAGGAATCCACTCAGCACGAAGAACACGTCGACGCCGATGAATCCGCCGCCTACCCCGGGGATGCCGCCGTGTCCCACCAGCACCAGCGCAACCGCGATCGCGCGCAACCCGTCGAGCGCCGGGATCCCGCTGCGCCGCTCCGGTTTATCCCAGATCGCCAGCCGGCCGGCCCGGCGCACGGGAGCCACCCACCGGGCGCGCCGAGCACGACGAGCCGGCGCGGGATCGATCCCGCCCGGCTCAGCGCTCGCGGTTAGCGCGCCCTGACCACCTGGTCGCCCGGCGCCATGGTTGATGCCGATACGTCGCTGCCCCTCCTGTTGATCGGAGCCAGCTTAAAGGCGGCGCGGCCTGATCGATCGGAGACACGCGAAGACCCGCTTCGCTTTTCGCGACTGCTGCGCGTGCTATACGGGGCCCGCGCGTTCCGTGTCGGCGTTCACCTCGACCAGGGCCAGGCCGAGCTCGTCGAGGACCTCGTCGGTGTCGGCGCCGAGTTCGGGGGCCGGCCCGGCGACGCGGCCCGGCGTCCGGGAAAACCAGGTGGGCACCCCGGGGAACCGCACCGGGCCGTGCGGCGTCTCCACCGTCTCGAAGAAGCCGACGGCATCGAGGTGCTCGTCGTCGAACAGCATCGCCGGGCTGGACAGCGACGCGGCCGGTATCTCCAGCTCGCGGAACAAATCCAGCCACTCCGCGGTGGTCCGCTGGGCCAGCGTGTCGGCCAGCAACGCGTACACGGTGTCGATCTGGCGGGCCCGCCGCTCGAGTGTGGCGTACAGATCGCTGCGCCACGGGGGCCGCACCGCCTCCATGAAGGCGGCCCAGTGCTTGTCGTTGTAGATCAGCGCGGCGATGTAGCCGTCACTGGTGCGATACGGCCGCCGGTTCGGCGCCACCGTGCGGGGGTAAACCGCGGGGCCCAACGGCGGATCGAACATGGCGCCGTTCGCGTGTTCGACGAGCATGAACGACGCCATCGTCTCGAACATGGCGACCTCGACCTCTTGGCCCTCACCGGTGCGCTCGCGGTGGAACAGCGCCATCATGGTGGCGTAAAGCGCGGTCAGGCCGGCGACCTTGTCCGCCATGATCGTGCCGACGTAGTTGGGTTCGCCGGTCAGCTGCTCCTGGACGAACGGCAACCCGCAGGCGGCCTGGATGGTGTCGTCGTAGGCGGGCAGATCCCGGTTGGGGCCGCGGCGGCCGTAGCCGTAGCAGTTCGTGTAGACGATGCCCGGGTTGATCGCCGCCACCTCGTCGTAGCTGAACCCGAGCCGGGCAACCGCTTTGGAGCGCATCGAGTGGATGAAGACGTCGGCCCGCTCGATCAGCGCCCGCAGGACGGCCTTGCCCGAGTCCGACCGCAGGTCGACGGTGATCCCCCGCTTGCCGCGGTTGACGTTGACGAACACCCCGCCCATCCCACGGACGGGCCCCACCGACACGTACCGCGTGTCGTCGCCCTGCGGGGGTTCGACCTTGATCACGTCGGCGCCCATGTCGGCCATGATCTGCGTGCAGTACGGGCCCATCACCATCGCCGTCAGGTCGACGACGCGTACACCCGCCAGCGGGCCGCTCCCTCGGCTAGACATTCCGCACGCCTTCCTTGCGCGCCGCGGTGTCGAAGCTGTAGCGGATGTGGTCGCCGTGGCCGTCCGGCACGACGGGAAACACCAAGGGGGCGGCCAGATAACGCACCGCGTCGAGCTGCTCGGAAACGTCCTCGATCGACCATGCCGGGCGGTGCACGCCGGGGGTCTCGGCCATCACCGCGCGGGCCACCCGGCCGGCGATGGCAACCAGGATTTCCCCGCTGACCGGGCAGGTTTCGTGGGCCAGCAATCCCACGACGGGCGCCACCAGCTCGGTGCCCATCGACGGATAGGCCGAGATGTCCAGTCCCTCGGCCATTCTCGTCACGGCCGAGGGAACGATGGCGTTGCACAGCACCCCGTTCGCCGCGCCCTCGAGCGCGACGACGTTGGACAGGCCGACCAGGCCCGCCTTGGCGGCGGCATAGTTCGCCACGCCGTGGTTGCCGTACAGGCCGCCGATCGATGAGGTCAACACGATACGACCGTAGTGGGCGTCGCACATCAGCGGGAAAGCCGGCCGCACGACGTGAAACGCGCCACGCAGGTGGACGTCGATGACGGCGTCGAAGTCCTCGTAGCTCATCTCCCTCAGCGAGCCCCGCCGGACGTTGCCGGCGTTGTGGATCAGGATGTCGATCCGACCGTAGTTGTCCAGCGCCGCCTGGATGATCGCCTGACCGCCCCGCGGCGTCGTGACCGACTCGGTGCAGGCGACCGCGTCCCCACCGGCCGCCCGGATCTCGCGCACCACCTCGTGGGCCGGGGCGGCGTCGGCGCCCGCGCCGGTCAGCGCGCCGCCGGTGTCGTTGACCACGACCTTGGCGCCCCGGGCGGCCAACAGCAACGCGTACTCGCGGCCCAGCCCGCGCCCGGCGCCGGTCACCACCGCCACCCGATCGTCGAATCTCAGCTGCGCCATCACCATCCCAGCACTAGACCGTCGAGGTCGCCCCGCTCACGCCAGTCGGCCAGCAGGTCGCCGAAGGCGTAGAACCCCGGCCCGTAGGGCTCACCGAGGTGGGAGCGGATGCCCTCGCCGCCGCCACCGCCTTCGTTGTTGTAGTAGCCCGGCGTGCATTCGGAGTCGAACTGACCGGTGTCGACAGCGGTATCCCGGATGGTCTCGCACCACTGGCCCTGGGCGGCCTCGGTGGGTTCGACGGTGCGTGCGCCGCGGGCCAGGGCCTGCGCGACGATGTAGGCGATGTGCTCGCCCTGCAGTTCGTAGTTCGCGGCGATGTTCGCTGAGATGCCGACCTGCGTGAACCCGGTGAAGAACTGGTTGGGAAAGCCACGGCTGGTCATTCCGTGCAGCGTCTTGTAACCGTCGCGCCAATGGTCGAACAGCGACACCCCACCGCGGCCCTCGATCGTGTCGATGGAATACCGGCGGCTGATCTCCGTCGTGATCTCGAAGCCGCTGGCATAGACGATGCAGTCGACCTCGTATTCGATTCCGTTGGCCACCAGGCCTTTTGCCGTCGCGCGCTCGACGCCCTTGCTCGCCGACACGTCGACCAGGGTCACGTTGGGGCGGTTGAAGGTCTGCAGGTAGTCGTCGTTGGTGGTCGGCCTCTTGCACAAGAACCGGTAGTAGGGCTTGAGGGCCTCCGCGGTCACGGGGTCATCGACCAGGCTCTCGACCCGGCGCCGCAGCCGCTCCATCACCTTGAAGTCTTCCTCGTCGCGGATCGCCATGAACTGGTCGGGCGTCATGGAGGCCGGGTCTTCCAGCGCGAGGACCCGCGCCGCGGTGTTGCGGCCCAGCTCGGTCCAGAAGTCGCAGACCAGGTCCGGCTGGCCCAGCGCCATCCCCTCGAAGGTCCAGGCATGGAAGTTGCGCTGCCGCTCCTTTTGCCAGCCGGGCTTGAGCGTCTTGACCCACTCGGGATCGGTGGGCGCGTTGTTGCGGGCACCGACCGAGGACGGCGTGCGCTGGAAGACATAGAGCTGCTTGGCATACCGGCCGAGGAACGGCACGATCTGGATGCCCGTCGCGCCGGTGCCCACCACCGCGACGCGCTTGTCGGCGAGCTTGTCCAGCCCACCGGAGGTGTCGCCGCCGGTGTAGTCGTAGTCCCAGCGCGAGGAGTGAAAGCTGTGCCCCCGGAAGTCCTTGATTCCGGGGATGCCGGGCAGTTTGGGCCGGTGGAACGGGCCGGAAGCCATCACCACGAAGCGGGCCCGGATGTCGTCGCCGCGGTCGGTGGCGATGCGCCACCGCGCGGCGGGCTCGTCCCAGTGCAGTTCGCGCACCTGGGTAGAGAAGATGGCCGAGTCGTAGAGCCCATAGTGCTTCCCGATGCGCCGGCAGTGGTCGTAGATCTCGGCGCCGTCGGCGAACTTCTTCGAGGGGATGAAGTTGAGCTCCTCGAGCAGCGGTACATAGCAATAGGATTCGTTGTCGCATTGGATTCCCGGGTAGCGGTTCCAATACCACACCCCGCCGAAGTCGCCGCCCAGCTCGATGATCCGGACGTCGTCGACGCCCGCCTTCTTCAGGTACGCGCCGCACAGCAGTCCGCCGAAACCACCGCCGATCACGACGACGTCGATGTCCGCCGATATCGGATCGCGCACCAACGGCGGTGAGTACGGATCGGTCTCGTAGTAACCCGCGAAGTCGTCGACCAGCTCGACGTACTGCTTGGATCCCTCGGGCCGCAAGCGCTTCTCGCGCTCGCGCCGGTACCTTTCACGCAGGGCTCCGAAGTCGACGTCGTCCGGCGTCTGCGATGGGGGGCAGTCCGGGTTCGTCATGCCAGGGCGTTCTCCGGCAGCGCCGCGGCGTGCAGGGGTGCCGCCATTTCCTGAACGGCGGGCAGCACCTCCTTGGCGAACAACTCGGTGCTGGCCATCGCCTCGGGATACGGCATGGTGCCGAACTGGGGGACGATCGTCAGTTCGCAGAACGAGCACGCCTCCTGCGCGGCCTTGATGCGCTCGAAGATCTCCTCCGGTGTCCCGATGAGCAGGTTGGAGGCGTGGTAGCCCGGGGTCTTGGACGGACCGGCCTTGGCGTCGCCGGTGACCGACGAGGCGAGCACCGCCGTCGCGGTGGCCTCCCTGGCCGCGTACGCCTCGTAGCCCTTGACGCCCTTGAAGTTCGAGGCGTCGGCGAACCCGTAGTGCACGGTGACGTCGCGGTTCGCCGTCCAGATCCACTCCTCGGACCGGGCGGGGTCTCCAGTCGTGCAGTACATGAACATGACGTTCTTCGGCTGGCAGGGCGGCAGCCCTTCTTCCTTGCGGAAGGTGTTGACCTTCTGCACTTCTCGTCCGGCGTCCTCGATCGGTTTGTTGCCCACGAAGAGCGGCACCATGCCGCGCCGCGCCAGGATCTCCAGCGACTCGGCGGTCGACGACGAGCTGTAGATTCGCGAAAAGAGGTCGCTGCTGCGCGGTTCGGGGCGCAACGACATCTCGGGGACCGTGAAAATCTCCCCTTCGTAGGAGAACCGCTCGCCGGACAGGGCCAGCTGCAAGATGTCGAGCGTTTCGTTGAACCGCTGCCTGCTCTCCTCGCGCGGCACACCGACCGCGTCGAACTCGCCCTTCGACACCCCGCGGCCGATCCCGATCGTGGTGTAGCGGCCGTTGGAGAGGATGTCGAGGTAGGCGATCTGGTGCGCGAGCCGGACCGGGTGCCACCACGGCGCGACGACGACGAAGGTGCCCAGGCCGACCCGCTCGGTGCGGCCGGCGAAATAGCTCAGCGCCTGAATCGGGTTGGGCGTCATGCCATATGGCGTCCCGCAGTGCTCGGGCATCCAGATGCCGTCGAACCCGAGCGGCTCGGCCAGATCGGCGATGCCGAGCGTCGACTGGACGCACTCGAAGTCCGGCGTCGCCGGCGGGCGGCTGAAGTCCTCGGCCAGCACCCGCTCCCAGTCGTGGGAGTTGTGCGCGCCGAACCCAAGATTGACCTTCATCGTTGTATCTCCGTCGCTAGTTCCTTCGGGGCACCGGTGCCCAGGTACTGGGCGAGGTTGCGGTGCAAATTGGCGGTGCTGCGTTCCATGTAGGGGTTGGGTTTGGGGCCGCGGAAGCCATAGGACTTCATGCCCTGCTGGACGGCGGCCATGTTGGAGAAGTCCTGCGGCAGGACGCTGCGCCAGTTCGGGTCATCCGGCGGCGCGTACACCCATTCGGTCCGCGGCTCTTCGCCTTTGGGGTAGAGCTCGTAGCACGACGCTTCGAAGATGCACTTGTCCGGGTGGTAGCCGAATGGCCTGGCGCTGTAGCACAGCGCGGTGGTAAGGCCCTGCCCGATCTGGAAGTTCGGGAATATCTGCCAGGCGGTGCCGCTCTTGGCCAGGTGTTCGGGATCGATGGTCGGCCACTCGACCCCGCGCGCCGCGTCGTCGCGCCGCGCCGAGGACAGCCAGTGCTCGAGCACCCGACCCGCCGGGGTGTCCGCCGGCAACTCATCGACCAGCCGGCGCGCCGCTTCGACCAGCGTCGCGGTCGTGGTGGCGTTGGTCTCCTCCAACGTGTAGATCTGCATCTCCGCCGTCGAAACCCGCGGGTCCGCACCGGTTCCCAGGCGGATCTTCGATTTGGTCTCCTCCAGACCCTTGGGCGCGTCGTAGCCGATGTTGCTGTGCTTGCCCTGCGCCATCGCCCAGCCGCGGAAGTTGCCGAATTTGTTGAACTGCGGGTGGGTGGTGGCGACGTGGTAGGTCTCGTTGAAGGCCTCCATGGCGACCTTCCAATTGCATTCGAAATGCAGCCATTTCCGCCATTTGCAGCGCATGTCCTGCAACCGGAACGGATCGAGCATGGTGGCGGCGGGCTCGAGGTAGTCCCGCAGCGGCTCGCACGCCGGGTCCATGTTGATCCAGATCCAGCCGCCCCAGGTGTCGACGTTGACCGCGGCCAGGTGGGTGTTCTCCGGGGTCAGGGCGCCCTGCCAGTCCTGCTGCTCGGGCACGTGGGTGCACTGGCCGTCCCGGTCGTAGGTCCAGCCGTGGAACCCGCACACGAACGACTTCTTCTGGCCGCAGGCGTTTCTCGCGCCGGCCGGGGTGTCGACCAGCCGGCGGCCGCGGTGCATGCACACGTTGTGGTGGGCCTTGAGCGTGTCGGGCCCGGTACGGATCACGACGACGGAGTCGTCGAGGATGTCGTAGGTGAGGTAGCTACCGACCTTGGGCAGATCCTCCACTCGCCCGACCTGCTGCCACACCTTGCGCCACAGCTTGTCGCGCTCGGCGCGCGCGTATTCCTCGGAGAGATAAGCCTCCACCGGGATGGTGACCGGCCCCGTCAGCTCCTCGGGCGCGGCCGCCCCGTTCTGTGTCATCGGGTCCCTCGCTTTCTACCCGTTCCAGCGCGTGATCGCCGCGCGGAATGATTCGTCCTCGAGGAACAAGGAGGTGTTGTCGGCGCCCAGGTGCCCCCACTTGAGGTTCAATCCGCCGTCCACCAACAGCGTTTGGCCGGTGACGTAGCTGGACAGGTCCGACAGCAGAAACAGGACCGCCCCGGCCACCTCCTCGGGCCGCCCGCGGCGACCCATCGCGACGGCGCGCCGGTCGCGTTCGGGATCGGCGTCGACGTAGGTTCCCGACGCCGGCGTCTCGGTGACCCCCGGCGCGACGGCGTTCACCCGGATCGCCCGGTCCGCCAGTTCCAGCGCCATGGTGCGGGTCGCCGCGACGATCGCGGCTTTCGCCGTGCCGTAGGCGATGTGAAAGGGCGCCGTGTTCATCCCGCTGATCGACGAGATCGACACGATGGACCCCGGGCGGTCCCGGTGCCTCAGTTCCGCGGCCACCGCCTGGCTCATGAAGAACATCGTTTCGAGGTTGCGGGTGAACAGGTCGCGCCAGTCGGCGCGCGCTACCCGGGTAGACGGCATCCACGTGGACGGCTCCGCGCCGCCGGCCACGTTGACCAGCCCGTGCAGTTCGCCGTCGGCGCGGCGCACGGCGTCCATGGTCGCTCGCACGCCGTCGTCGGTGGAGGCGTCGGCGGCGACGGGCACGATCGCAAGGCCCGCGGCGCGCAGGGGCACCAGGTGCCGGTCGAGGTTGTCCTGGCCGCGGCTCACCGCGACCACCGTCGCGCCGGCCTCGGCCACCATGCGGGCGATCGTGGTCCCGATGCCGCCGCCCGCGGCGCCCGAAACCACGACGACGCGCCCCTCCAGGCTCAGGAGGTCGGCTACCATCGGGCTAGACGAATTGTCCGGACAAGATAACGATGTGCACTCATTGGAGAGCATGATTCTCTTCTGTCCGCCGGGTCGTCAAGTGTCGCCTAGATCCGTCGCCGCCTATTGTCTGGACCATTGGTCGTTGCTAACGTGCGAGCGGTGATGGCCGGATTGTCCCAGTCGCAGTGCCGCTACGCCGCCGAGCCGGCTCCGAGCGTCGCCGACGGCTGGAGCCTCACCCGCCTGACTCCCCCCAGCCGGCTGTTCGGCGCGAACGGCCTGCGGACCGGCCCAGACGGCCGGATCTACATCGCCCAGGTGACCGGCAGCCAGATCAGCGCGCTCGACCCGGCGAGTGGCCGGGTGGACGTCGTCAGCGCCAAGGGCGGCGACATCGTCGCGCCCGACGACGTGGCCTTCGACCCGAAGGGCGACCTGTTCGCCACCGAGGTGATGGACGGCCGGGTGAGCGTGCGCGATTCGGCGGGCCGCACCCGGGTGCTGCGCGACGACCTGCCGTCGGCCAACGGCATCACGTTCCACCGGGGGCGGCTGTTCGTCGGCGAATGCCGCGAGGGCGGCCGCCTGCTGGAGCTCGACCCGGCCGGCGGCGCGGCGCGACTGCTGCTGGAGGGCGCCCCCTCTCCCAACGCCATGGAGGTCGGGCCCGACGGCATGCTGTACTTCCCGCTGATGGGCGCCAACGAGATCTGGCGCATCGACCCCGACGGCGGCGAACCCGAACGCGTGGCCGGCGACCTGGGCGTCCCCGACGCGGTGAAATTCGATCCCCGCGGGCGCATCGTGTCGACCCAGGTGCACACCGGCCAGGTGCTGCGCATCGACCCCCGCAGCGGCGATCGGACCGTGTTGGCCACGCTGAACCCCGGCCTGGACAACCTGACGTTCGTCGGTGAGCGGCTGTTCGTCTCCAATTTCACCGGCGAGATCACCGAGATCCTCGGCGACGGCGGGACCCGGACCGTGCTGCCCGGCGGGCTCAATTGGCCGCTGGACCTGGCGGTCGGCGCCGACGGCAACCTGTACATCGCCGACGGGACCTTCTTCTATGTCCTGCCGCCCGACGGCACGATGACGACCGCCGGAATGCTGTTCAGCCCGGGCTACCCCGGCTTCCTGCGCGGGCTGGCCGCCGCGGGCGACGGCGAGTTCGTCGTCACCACGTCCAACGGGCAGGTGGCCCGCTATCGACCGGGCCGCCACGAAAGTGACGTCCTGGCAGAGGGTTTCGACCAGCTTTACGGCGTCGCCGTCGCTCCCGGCGGCGCGGTGGTGGCGGCCGAACTGGGCGCGGGACGGGTGCTGTCCGTCAGCGCGGGCGCGGTCGAGGCGCTGGCGACCGGCCTCAGCGAACCGGTCGGCGTGGCCATCGCCCCCGACGGGGCCTGCCTGGTTTCGGAGGCGGGCGCCGGACGAGTGGCCCAACTGGGCGGCGCGGTGTTCGACGGCCTGCAACGCCCCCAGGGCATCCTGGTGCACGGCGGGCAGCTGTATGTCGTCGACGCGGGCGCCAAGGAGGTGGTCGCCTTCGACCTGGGCGCCGGTACGCGCCGCACGATCGCCTCCGACCTGCCGGTCGGGGCGCCGCCGGGCGTGACGCCCAAGCCGCTGCGCGGCATGCCACCGTTCTCCGGGCCGCAGGGACCGTTCGCCGGCATCGCCGCGGGGCGCGACGGCACGCTGTACGTGTCGGCCGACGCCGACGGCAGCGTCCTGGCGTTGCGGCGGGAAGGCTGAGGGCGACATGTCCGAGGCCAGAGTCGTCGATCACCGATACCAGCAGGTGGCCCGCACGCTGCGGAAGGAGATCGTGGAGGGCGTCTATCCGGTGGGGTCGCAGTTGCCTACCGAACACGAACTGTGCGAACGGTTTGCGGTGAGCCGCTACACCATTCGCGAGGCGCTGCGCCGGCTGCGCGAGGACAACCTGGTGTCTTCGCGCCCGCGGACCGGGACCCTCGTGGTGCCGCGGCCGTCGTCGGACTCCTATGTGCAGCACGTGATGTCGATCAACGACCTGCTGGCGTTCGCGACCGACACCCGATTCGCCGTCGACTCCGTCGCCATGGTGACCATCGACGACGAACTGGCCACCCGCACCGGGCTGGCGGCCGGCGAACAATGGCTGACGGTGCGCGGTTTCCGGCGGGCCGTCGCCACCGACCCGCCCGGGCCCGCGCTCTGCCGCGCCGAGTACTACATCAACCGGGCGTTCGCCGGGGTCGGCCGGTTGTTGCAGCGCCACGAAGGCCCCATCTTCCCGCTGATCGAGGACCTGTTCGGGCTGAGCATCATCGAGGTCCAGCAGGAGATTGCCGCGGTACTCATCACCCCGGAACTGGCGACCGGTCTAGAAATCGATTCGGGGACACCGGCTTTGCAGATACAGCGCACCTACACGGCGTCCGACGGGCGGGTCGCCCAGGTCACCATCAACACCCATCCCGCGTCGCGGTTTCGGCACTCGATGACGATGCGGCGGGTCCGTGGCTAAGCTGCCGCAATGGCGTCCACCCGCAAGCTGATCGGCGGGCGGTGGGTTCGATGGGACGACGAACGCGCCGCCGAAGCCTACGCGCGCGGCTGGTGGGTCCACGCCACGCTGGCCGATGCGCTGCGCGAGGCCGCCGAGCGCACGCCGCGACGGGTGGCCCTGGTCGACGGCGATCGGCGGCTGAACTGCCTGACCCTGCACCGGGAGGCGACGGCGCTGGCGCACGCGTTGCTCGCGCGGATCCCACCGGGCAGCGTGGTGTCCTTCATGCTGCCCAACTGGCACGAGGCCGCGGTGATCTACCTGGCCACCACGCTGGCGGGAATGGTGGCCAACCCCGTCCTGCCGTCGATGCGGGACCGAGAACTCCGGTTCATCCTCGAAGACGCCGACAGCAGAATGGTTTTCGCCCCGGCCGAATTCGGCCGGCACGACTACGCCGCGATGCTGGGTCGGGTGGCCGCGCAGCTGGAGTCGCCACCCGCGGTCGTGCTGGTGCGCGGGGCGGAAGACGGGATCGGCATCCCGTTCGCCGCGCTGCTCACCGAGCAGGCGCCGGCCACGGTGCTGCCCGCGCTGGAACCGGATGCCGTGCACATGATCCTCTACACCTCCGGAACCACGGGGCGGCCGAAAGGCGTGCTGCACACCCACAACTCGATCCACGCCCTGATCTGCCAGCTGCGCGAGAACTGGTTCGTCGAACCGGGCGACGGGTTCCTGGTCGCGTCGCCGATCGCGCACATCGGCGGTTCCATCTACGCGTTCGAATGCCCGCTGCTGCTGGGCACCACCGCGGTGCTGATGGACCGGTGGAATGGCGACGACGCGGTCGCGCTCATGCGGGCCGAGCGGTGCACGCACATGGCCGGGGCGACACCGTTTCTCGAACACCTGCTGGGCGCCGCGGAGCGCGGCGGCACCCGCCTGCCGGATCTGAAGCTGTTCGTCTGTGGCGGTGCGTCGGTGCCGCCCGCGCTGATCCGCAGGGCCGCGGCCTATTTCGAATCGGCGGTCGTCACCCGCGTCTACGGATCGACGGAAGTGCCGGTGACCACGGTCGGGTCGCTGCGGGACACCGACCTCGCCGCCGACACCGACGGCCGCGTCGGCCTGGCGGAGGTGAAGCTGGTCGGCGGGCAGCTGCACGCGCGCGGGCCGCAGATGCTGGCCGGCTACCAGCATCCCGAGGACGAGGCGGACGCCTTCGACGACGAGGGCTACTTCCGCACCGGCGATCTGGCGCGCCGGCTCGACGACGGCTATCTCGTCGTCACCGGCCGGGCCAAAGACATCATCATCCGCAACGGCGAGAACATCTCGCCAAAGGAGGTCGAGGACGTCCTCGCCGGTCACCCCGGCATCGCGGAAATCGCCGTCGTCGGGCTACCCGACGCCCGCACCGGGGAACGGGCCTGCGCCGTCGTGGTGCCCACGGCCGGCAGCGGCCTCGATGTGGCGAGCCTGCGCGACTTCCTGGAGCACTCGGGCGTGGCACGGTTCAAAGCCCCTGAGCAGCTTGTGCTTTGGGATGTGCTGCCCAAGAACGACGCGGGCAAGGTTTTGAAGCATCAGATCAGGGCGGCACTCATGAAGGCGGAGCGGTGAGATGCAGGTAGCGGTGGTGACCGGGGCGAGCGGTGGGATCGGCTTCGGCTGCGCGACAAAGCTCGCCGAGGCGGGCATGGCCATCCTGGCGACCGGGCGCAACGACGAGAAGCTCGCCGAGTTGGCGCGGCACGTCGGCGATCCCGACCGGGTGGCCACGGTGGCCGTCGACCTCACCGACGACGACGCACCCGGGCGGATCACGGGTGCCGCCCTGGACAGATGGGGGCACGTCGACTTCCTGGTCAACATCGCCGGGGTGGGCAGCCCCAAGCCGGTGCACGAGACGGACGACGAATCGCTGGACCATTTCCTCGGGTTGATGCTGCGGGCGCCGTTCCGTCTGATCCGCGAGGTGCTGCCGCACATGCCGCCGGGGTCGGCGATCGTCAACGTCACGTCGACGTTCGCCGTGGTCGGCGGCCTGCGCGGCGGCGCGTATTCGGCCGCCAAGGGCGGCCTGACGGCGCTGACCACCCACGTCGCCTGCCAGTACGGCGCGCAGGGGATTCGCTGTAATGCGGTGGCGCCCGGGGTGATTCAAACCCCCATGACCGAGCATCGCCTGCACGACGAGCGGTTCCGGCGCATCAACACCGAGATGACCCCGCATCAGCGCCTGGGCACGGTCGACGACGTGGCGAGCACCGTGGCGTTCCTGTGCTCCCCCGGCGGCGCCTTCATCAACGGCCAGACGATCGTCGTCGACGGCGGGTGGAGTTCGACCAAGTATCTCTCGGAGTCGGCGTTGACGTCGGAGTGGCGGCCGCGCTGATCATCCGGCCTCGAAGTGCCTCCGGATGCCGGCCAGCATCGCGATGTGCGCCTTGACCGCTTCGCGTGTCGTCGTCGCGGCGAGCGGCCGGGGCGCCGCGACGCGGATCCGCTCGGTCACCCGGGTGCCCGCGGCGATCGGCTCGAAGCTCACCGTTCCGCGCAGCCGAACCCCCGGCGACTGGTCGGCCTCGGTCAGCACGTCACCCACCGCCGGCACCCGCAATCGGGCCCGATAGGCGACCTTGATGGTCAACGGGCCCAACGGAATCCGGTCCCGTACGCGATAACAGTGTTCGTATCCGTCCGGCGTTTCGGTGCGGGACAACGTCTCCACGGACACGATCAACGGGTGCACCAGCTTGATGTTGTCCAGATCCACGTAGAAGTCGCGGACCGCGTCCGGCGGCGCGGGCACGTCCTCGGACAGCGTGTGCTCGGAGCGGGCGGTCCACCAGCTCATGCGGAGAACTCCGCGAGCAGCTGCGCGGTGCGCCACCGGACCAGCACCGCGAACAGCACGACCAAGGTGAGCGTCACCGCGGCCTGGATCGTGTTCCGGCGCTGCCTTGGCGGGTAGACGTACGCCGCGGCGACCAGCCCACCCGTGACCAGCCCGCCGACGTGCGCCTGCCAGCTGATGCGCTGCGAACTCAGCAGGGGGACGAGGAAAGTGAAGACCAGGTTGATCCCGATCACCGCGACGACCCAGCGGACGTCGACCGCCAGCCGCTTGCCCACCACGAAGATGGCGCCGAACAGGCCGAAGATCGCGCCCGAGGCACCCGCGGTCGCCGTGTCGAGCGGCGAGACCAGGTACACCAGGACCGAGCCGCCCAATCCGCTCAACGCGTACAACGCGCCGAAACGCAAACGGCCCAGCCAGCTTTCGAGTGGCGGGCCCACCACGTACAGCGCCCACATGTTGAACACCAGATGCGTCGCCCCGTAATGCAGGAACGCCGACGTCACCAGGCGGTAGTACTGGCCGTCGGCGACGCCCGGCGGCCACAGCGCGAGCTGCCTTTCCAGATTCCCCGCCGCCATTTGCAGCACGAACGCCAGCACGTTGATCGCGATCAGCGTGTAGGTGAGCACCGGGGTGGCCGACCGCTGCCGCCCGCCGAAGCGGGTGCGCGGCGACCGGATGGTCCGGGCGCCCGCCCGGACGCACTCCGGGCACTGGTGCCCGACTGCCGCGCCGCGCATGCAGTCCCCGCAGATGTACCGCTCGCAACGATTGCAGCGGACATACGTCGGGCGCCCCGGGTGCCGGTAGCAAGTCGGCGCCGTCGGCGGGGAAGGGGGTCCACTCATCGCCCCATTCTTTCCCGCATCCCCGGCCCGGGCGCAGCGCTTCAGCGAACCCGTTTCACTACCCACTGCCCTCCCCTACTGTGTGGTGGGTGGAGAAGACGTGACCGAAGTGGGTGTGGTCGAGCGATATCTGGAGTGCCTGGCCGCGCACGACTGGGACGGTCTCGCCGCGACAATCGCCGACGACGGGTTGGTCCGCGAGGGCCCGTTCTGCGACGTCGTCGAGGGCAAGCAACGCTACGTCGCCTACCTACGCAAAGTCCTCACCAACTTGTCGGGTCATCGGCTGGACGTCCAGCGGGTTTCGCATGTCGACGCCCGCCTGTCCTACGTCGAGTTGACCGAGGCCTTCGAGATCGACGGCGTCACCAGGCGCTGGCCCGAATGCATTTTGTTCGGGCGGGGCGACGACGGGCGCATCCGTCACGTCAGCGTGTTCTTCAAGCAGCCCGCGGCGACGTGATCCGTCGCGGGCGGGCGCGAAGCTATTCCCTGAATCGCGAATTTGACCTAGCCTGTGACGGGTGGAATCAAACGGAACCCCGGAATTGGTGCCCGTGGAAACATTGCACTCGGGTGATCCCATCATGGATTGCGGCCACCGGTACATAGTGCTCGAATCGAAGGCCGTCGGCGACAGCTGCGTGGTCCTCGAGCTCGAGTCCCGGGTGGACCACCAGCTGCAGGTCATCGAGAAGTCCTTCCCGGCCGGCTACCACGTCAACAGGGCGAACCACCGAATTTTATAGGGCGAATTCACTCAGCCGAATATTGCGCGCGTAGCCGTCGGACGGCTACCGCGCATTCGTGTTATTCGGGCCGGAAACGCGAAATGCGGGGTGGCAGGATTTAGCCGCCGCGTGCCGGGCGCGGGTCGTTCGGATCGTCCGGGTCGGGCTCACCGAACCACCGCGACGGCGGGCGCTCGCCGTATGCGTCGTGCCATTCCCACCACTCGTAGGGCGCGGTTTGCGGATACCCGTCCGGTGAGTCCTCCCAGTTCTCCTGGCGTCCCAGCGCGGTCATGTCGAGGTAGCTCCACGTGTTGCCCAGCGCTTCGTCGCCGCGATTGTTGATGAAATAGGTCCGGAACACGCGGTCGCCGTCATGGATGAACGCGTTCGTGCCGTGCCACTGGTCCACGCCGAAGTCGGCATCGAACTCGTCGGTGAGCGTGTACCACGGCATCTGCCAACCCATTTGCGCCTTCAGTCGCACGATGTCGGGCTGGGGTGCCCGCGAGGCGAACACCAGGGTGGTGTCGCGGGCGTTGAGGTGGGCGAGGTGTCCGACGTGGTCGGCGATCATCGAGCAGCCGCGGCAGGCATGGTCGGGCCAGCCGTCCACGCCGGGCTCGAAGAAGGCGCGGTAGACGATCAGCTGACGCCGGCCCGCGAACAGCTCCAGCAGGTTCACCCTGCCCTCGGGCCCCTCGAACGCGTATTTTTTGTCGACGGCCAGCCAGGGCATCCGCCGGCGCGCCGCGGCGAGGGCGTCGTGGGCTCTGAGCACTTCCTTCTCCCGCACGAGGAGTCGGTCACGCGCGGCCGCCCATTCCGGCGCCGACACGACGGGGGGTGTGTTCATGGAATCGTCCTCCTTACCGTTTCGTCGTCTCAGGCCACGGCCGCCAGGCCGCTCGACGTCAACAGGTAGGCGTCGCCGCTCGCGGGGGCGCCGGAGGCGATCCCCAGCACCGCCCGGCCCACCTGCTCCGCGGTGAGCGGGGGCCCGCCGGCCCGCACGAAGGCCTCGACGTCCACCCCTTGCCGTCGGGCGTAGGCCGCGACGGCCTTGGCGCCCAAATCGGTGGCCGGCGTCAGCCGGGGCAGGACGGCCACGAAGCGGATCCCGAGCCCGGCCCGCTGCGATTCGGCGGCGGCGTAGCTGGCGATGAACCTGACCGCCGCCTTGGCCCCCGCGTACCCGCCACTCAGCGGCGAACCGGCCACCGCGGCGCCGCTGGACATGAAGATCACCGAGCTGCCCGGCGCCAGCGGACGTCGCAGCGCGTGGCGGGTCCAATGAAAGGCCTGCGCGACGTCGACATTCCAGTTCTGGCTGAAGCTGTCCCAGCTCTGATCCTGCAACGGGCTCATCCGGGGTGCCGCCCCGGCGCCCAACACCAGTGTGCGCGGACGATATTCGTCCATGAGCCGCTGCGCGGTCGCGGGGTCGGCGGCGTCGGCGGCCACCGGAACGAAGCCGCCACCGAGCTGGTCGTGCGCCTCCTCGAGGACCGACCGGGTGCGCGCCACACCGACCACCCGCGCACCAGCCCCCGCGAGCGCGCCGGCGATGGCGCGGCCGAATCCGCGGCTCGCCCCGGTCACGATCGCCGTGCTGCCCGCCAGACCATCCAGCTCGTTCATGTCGTACTCCGCTCTCCGTGGGAAACGTGCGTCCACTCATTGAGATGCGGCGCGGCACGCGAATTCATCGCCCGCGGGCCGATGAATTTCGGCGGCCCGCCGTCTCTGTACTGGAGTAGCGTTCGGTCGCAGCCGAGATAGGAGAAGCCGTGCCGGCGAGAGAGGATTTCATCGCGCAGGCGGCACCGTTTCGTGCCGAGCTGATCGCGCACTGCTACCGGATGCTCGGGTCGGTGCACGACGCCGAGGATCTGGTCCAGGAGACCTATCTCAACGGCTGGCGCGGCTACCAGGCGTTCGAGGAGCGCGCGGCGTTGCGAACATGGCTGTATCGGATCGCGACCACCGCGTGCCTGCGCGCCCTGCAGCACCGCGCCCGGCGGGTGCTGCCGGCCGGGGCGATCGAAGGATCCGTCGACCCGGACACCGACCTCGACGCGATCGCCGGCCCCCACGAGTGGCTGGAGCCCATTCCCGACTCGCTGACGTTCCGAACGCCGGAGGACAACGTCACCGCGCGACAAAGCCTGCGGCTGGCCGTGATGACGGCGCTGCAGGAACTTCCCGCCCGCCAGCGGGCGGTCCTCATCCTGCGCGACGTCGTGCAGTTCAGCGCCGCCGAGGTGGCCGAGCTGCTCGAGACCACGCCGGCCGCGGTCAACAGCTCGCTGCAACGGGCCCGGGCCCGCCTCGCCGAGCTCTCCCCCACCGAGGACAGCCTGTCCGAGCCCGACGACGCCGAGCGCCGTGCCCTGCTGGACCGCTACTGCGCCGCATTCGAGAACGCGGACATGGCGGCGCTGACCGCACTGCTGCAGGCGGACGTGAAACTCGAAATGCCGCCCCTGCCTGTCTGGTTCACCGGGCGCGACCCGGTACTGCGGTTCCTCGCCACGCGTGCTCTCGCGAAGGCCGGTGACATCGCGATGATCCCGACGGGCGCGAACGCGCAACCCGCGGTCGCCGAATACCGCCGCGACGCCGGCGGGGTGATGCGGGCCCATTCGATCCACGTCCTCACCCCGGGCGACGTCGGGGTCGCCACCATCACCGTCTTCCTCGACCCCGGCCTGTTCAGCACGTTCGGTTTCCCATCCAGCCGGTAACCTGTCCGCAGGGAAGCGACTGCACCGCCGGTCACCGAGGGAAGGCCCGACCCACCGGAGTCATCCGGTGCCGTCGCAGAGTCCACGGCCGCACCTGTGGACAGGTCCCCAGCCCCCCAGGATCATTAGCGCGGTAGACGTAATCGAAGGGTGACCGAGTGAGGATTCCGGGCGTTGCCATCGTCGTCGCCGGTATGACCGACGGGGCCGCGCAGGTGGTGCGCGCGAGCGTGTCCACCGCGGCCGGCGCGGCGGGCGCCCTGCAGGCATTCGCCAGCCCGGTCGCCGAATTGGCCGTTCCGGTGGTGCAGTCGATGGCCCAGACCACGACCCGGGCCATCGGATTGAGCAGTGCCACCAACGGATCCGGGCCCGGCGTCACGCCGCCGATCCGCTGGCAGAGCGGGCGGCGGGTGCACCTGGACCTGGACCCGTTGCTGCCGTTTCCCGGCTGGCACGAGCACGCGCCTGCGGTCGAGGAACCGGTCCGCAGGATTCCGGGGGTGGCCTCGGCCCACGTGGAAGGTGCGCTCGGTCGGCTGGTGATCGAATTCGAGACCGAACCCGACGGCGACGCCCTGCTGGACCGCGTGCGAGAAACGGTCTGCCACGTCGCGGCGGACTTGACTCTGGTCGCCCCCCGGGAGGCGCCCCGAACCGCGCCGTTCGCCGACCCCGGCAACCCGCTGGCGATCCTGGTCCCGTTCAGCGCCGCCGCCATGGATGCGGCGGCCATCGGCGCCGCGGTCACCGGCTGGCTGGGGCGGCTCCCCGTCGCGCCGCGCAGCGCCCGCGCGGCCGCCGCCCTGTTGAACCATCAGCCCCGGGTGGTCGCCGTGCTGGAGTCGCGGCTGGGCCGTGTCGGCACCGACATCGCCCTGAGCGCGTCGACCGCGCTGGCGAACGGGCTGACGCAGGCGGTGGGCACACCGCTGCTGGACCTGGCGCAGCGAAGCCTGCAGGTCTCCGAGGCCGCGGCGCACCGGCAGCGATGGCGGGACCGGGAACCGGAACTGGCCTCGCCCAAGCGGCCGCAGGCCCCCGTGGTTCCGGTCATTTCATCGGCCGGGCCCAAATCTCAAGCGCCCCGGCACAATTGGGCGGCCGCCGCCGCGGGCGAAGCGTCCCACGTGGTGGTCGGCGGCGCCATCGATGCCGCCATCGACACCGCGAAGGGATCGATGGCCGGGCCGGTGGAGGAATACGCGGACCAAGCCGCGAACGCCTCCCTGGTGGCCGCGGCGGGCGCGCTGCTGGCCGGCGGTGGCACCGAGGACGCGGCCGGCGCGCTGCTGGCCGGGGTGCCCCGGGCGGCGCACGTGGGCCGCCAGACGTTCGCGGCGGTCCTGGGCCGCGGACTGGCCAACGCCGGGCAACTCTTCCTCGACCCGGGCGCCCTGCGGCGGCTGGACCGGGTCAAGGTCGTCGTCATCGACGGCGCCGCGCTGCGCGGCGACAACCGCGCCGTGCTGCACGCGCGGGGCGATGTCCCCGGGTGGGACGAGGACCGCGTCTACGAGGTCGCCGACGCCCTGCTGCACGGCGAGGAGGCGCCCGAACCGGACCCCGACGAGTTGCCGGCCACCGGCGCCCGCCTGCGCTGGGTCCGGGCGCAGGGATCCTCGGCGACCCCGGCGCAGGGCCTCGAACACGCCGACCTCATCGTCGACGGGGAGCGCGTGGGCAGCGTCGACGTCGGCTGGGAGGTCGACCCGTTCGCGATCCCGCTGCTGCAGATCGCGCACCGGACCGGCGGCCGGGTGGTGCTGCGCCACGTGGCCGGCACCGAGGACCTGACCGCCAGCGTCGCCGTGAGTCACCCGGCGGGCACGCCGCTGCTGCAACTGGTGCGCGACCTGCGCACCGACCGCGGGCCCGTGCTGCTGATCACCGCGCTGCACCGCGACTTCGCTTCGACCGACACGCTGGCCGCGCTGGCCATCGCCGACGTCGGCGTGGCGCTGGACGACCCGCAGGCCGCCACGCCATGGACGGCCGACATCATCACGGGCACCGACCTGGCCGCGGCGGTGCGCATCCTGTCGGCGCTGCCGGTGGCCCGCGAGGCGACCGAGTCGGCGGTGCGCCTGGCCAAGGGCGGGAGCACGTTGGCCGGGCTGTTGCTGGTCACCGGCGACCCCCGCACGCTGAGCCCGTTCGCGGTGCAGCGCTGGCTCAACCCGGTCAACGCCGCCGCCGCGGCCGCGCTGATGCAGGGCAGCTTCGCGGCCTCCAGGGTGCTGCGGCTGCCCGATCCGACGCCTCAGCCGCTGACCGCCTGGCATGCACTGGACCCGGAGATCGTCTATTCGCGGTTGGCCAGCCGAACGCGGCCCCTGGCCGTCGAACCCGGCGTCGCGCCGTGGCGCCAGCTACTCGACGACCTGTCCTACAACCCGCTGCTCGCGCCGCTGCGCGGCCCGGCGGGCCAGGTGGGGCGGCTGCTGTCCGCGACCCGTGCCGAACTCGCCGATCCGCTGACGCCCATCCTTGCCGTGGGGGCTGCGGCCTCGGCGATCGTCGGCAGCAGCGTGGACGCGCTGCTGGTGGCGGGTGTGATGACCGCCAACGCGGTCGCCGGCGGGGTGCAGCGGTTGCGGGCCGAGGCGGCGGTCGCCGAGCTGTTCGCCGAGCAGGACCAGTACGCGCGCCGCGTCGTTCTACCCGCGGTGGCCACCGCGCACCGCAGGCTGGAGGCGGCCCGCACCGCCGAACGGACGGTGTCGGTGAACGCCAAGTCGCTGCGACCCGGCGACATCATCGACCTCGCCGCCCCCGAGGTGGTGCCGGCCGACGCGCGACTGCTGGTGGCCGAGGACCTCGAGGTCGACGAGTCCTTCCTCACGGGCGAGTCGCTGCCGGTGGACAAGCAGGTCGAGCCCGTGGCGGTCGCGGACTCCGACCGCGCCAGCATGCTCTTCGAGGGCAGCACCATCGTCGCCGGGCACGCCCGCGCGATCGTCGTGGCGACGGGCGCGGGCACCGCCGCGCAGCGCGCGATCTCGGCGATCGCCGACGTCGAGTCGGCGGCCGGAGTGCAGGCCCGGCTGCGCGAGTTGACCAGCAAGGTGCTGCCGCTGACGCTGGCCGGCGGCGCGGCGGTGACTGCGTTGGCGCTGCTGCATCAGGGAACGTTGCGTCAGGCGGTCGCCGACGGGGTGGCCATCGCCGTGGCCGCCGTCCCCGAGGGCCTGCCGTTGGTGGCCACCCTGGCCCAGCTGGCCGCGGCCCAGCGGTTGTCGCGGAGCGGAGTCCTGGTCCGCACCCCGCGGGCCGTCGAGGCGCTGGGCCGGGTCGAGACGGTGTGTTTCGACAAGACCGGCACTCTGACCGAGAACCGGCTGCGCGTCGTCCGCGGCGTCCCCTACGAGACCGGCACCGACGCGCCCTTCCCCGAGCTGACCGACCCGGCGTCCGCGGCGGTGCTGCGGGCCGCGGCGCGCAGCAGCACGCAGCCCCACAACGGGGGCGGCCACGCGCACGCCACCGACGAGGCGATCCTCACGGCGGCGAATTCGATTGACGGTCAATGGGCCTCGGACTGGACCGTGCTCGCCGAAGTTCCGTTCGAGTCCAGTCGTGGTTACTCCGCCGCGATCGGCACGGCGGCCGGAGAGGCTCCCGCCGGCGCGCCGATGCTGATGGTCAAAGGCGCACCGGAAGAAGTCCTGCCGCGGTGCCGCTTCGCCGATTCGGGCGCCGAGCACGACCGCGCGGAGGTGCTGGTGATGCGGTTGGCCGAGCAGGGCCTGCGGGTGCTCGCGGTGGCGCAGCGCCCCTGGGAGCACGGGACCGGCGAGGAGGACACCGACGCCGACGCCGTCGACGCCGCCGCGCACGATCTCGAGTTGATCGGCTACGTCGGTTTGGCCGACACCGCCCGCGCGTCGGCGCGGCCGTTGATCGAGGCGCTGGTGGAAGCCGGCCGCCGGGTCGTGCTGATCACCGGCGACCACCCGGTGACCGCGCGGGCGATCGCCCGTCAGCTGGGGCTGCCGGAAGACGCGCGCGAGATCACGGGAGCCGAACTCGTCGCGTTCGGCGAGGAGGACCGCGCCAAGGTCGCCGCAGACATCCAGGTCTTCGCCCGCGTCAGCCCGGAACAGAAGGTGCAGATCGTGGCGGCGCTGCAGGCCGGCGGGCAGGCGGTCGCCATGGTCGGCGACGGCGCCAACGACGCCGCCGCCATCCGGATGGCCGATGTGGGCATCGGCGTGAGCGGCCGCGGCTCGTCGGCGGCGCGCGGCGCGGCGGACATCGTGCTGACCGACAACGACCTGGGCGTGCTGCTCGACGCGCTGGTCGAGGGGCGCGGGATGTGGGGCGGGGTCCGCGACGCGGTGAGCATCCTGGTCGGCGGCAACGTCGGCGAGGTGCTGTTCACCCTGATCGGCACCGCCCTGGGCACCGGCCGGGCCCCGGTGGGCACCCGTCAGCTGTTGCTGGTGAACCTGCTGACCGACATGTTCCCCGCGCTCGCGGTCGCCGTCACCCCGCAATACCGCGAGCCGGAGGAGGCCGAGGACGGGGTCGACCGCGACGCCGAGGAACTGCATCGCGCGTTCCAGTTGGCCACCCTGTCGGGTCCCTCGCCGTCCCTCGACGCGCCGCTGATGCGGCAGATCGTCACCCGGGGCGCCGTCACGGCGGCCGGCGCGACGGCGGCCTGGGCCATCGGTCGCTGGACGCCTGGCACCGAACGCCGCACGTCGACAATGGGACTCACCGCGCTGGTCACCACGCAACTGGCCCAGACGCTGCTGACGCGGCGCCACAGCCCGCTCGTCCTCGGCACCGCGTTGGGCAGCGCCGGTGTGCTGGTCGCGATCGTCCAAACCCCCGGCGTCAGCCACTTCTTCGGCTGCACTCCGCTGGGTCCGGTCGCCTGGAGCGGAGTCATCGGTGCCACCGCGGGCGCCACCGTCGTCTCGGTCCTGGCGCCCAACTGGCTGGGCAAGCAGGTGGCCGCCCTGGAACCCAAGCAGGACTGAGGCTTTCGCCGCTAGCCGGAGAGTTCCTTGCGCAGGACCTTGCCCGCCGGGTTGCGCGGGATGCTGGCGACGACGGTGATGTCCCGGGGCTGCTCGAACCGGGAGACCCTGCCCTGGAGGTACTCCCGCAGCGCCGCCTCGTCGGTGTCGCTGCCCGGCTGCAGCACCACGAACGCGGCCAATCGATGACCGAACTTCTCGTCGGGCACACCGATGACGGCGTTGTCGGCGATCGCGGGGTGCTGGGCGAGCGCGTTCTCGACCGCCCGCGGGTAGACGTTCTCACCGCCGGAGATGATCATGTCGTCCTCGCGGCCGACGATGTACAGCCGGCCCGCGTTGTCGAGGTAGCCCATGTCCCCGGTGCTGGTCATGCCGTCGATGACGGCCTTCGAGCCGCCACCGGTGTAGCCCTCGCTCGCCAGCTCGCCGCCGACGAAGATGCGCCCGGTGACGCGCGGCCCGACGGGCCGGTCGTGCTTGTCGAAGATGCGCACCGGGCAGCCGGCGACCGGTTTGCCGACGGTCTCGGGCGCCTCCCGCAGGTCCGCGGGCGTGGCCAGCGCGCCGATGCCGACCTCGGTGGAACCGTAACCGTTGTAGAGGATGTCGCCGTAGGCGTCCATGAACCGCTGGCCCAGGGTGGGGTCCAGCCGGTCCCCGCTCGACATCACGACCCGCAGGTAGGGCACGGGGTTGCGGGCGCGCACCCGCTCGGGCAGGGCGAGGATGCGCGCCAGCACGACCGGCACCGCGGTGAACGCGTCGGCGCGGTGCAGCGACGCCTGGGCGAGCGCGGCTTCGGCGTCGAAGTGGCGATGGGTGAGCACCGTGCCGCCGAGGGCGACCGTGAGCATCAGCATGCCCAGCCCGAGCCCGTGAAACATGGGCATTGCCACCGACACTCGCGACCCGGTGCGCAGGCCGGTGCGGTCCAGGATCGTCACCCACACACCCACCGCGGAACGCAATTGCGGTGAGCGGGGCACGCCCTTGGGCGTGCCGGTGGTGCCCGAGGTGAGCAGGACGATCCGGCCCGGCGTGGCCGCGTCGGGGCGCGGCTCGCCCTGGTGAGGGGCGACCTCTGCCGGGTCGATCATGGCGACCGAATCGTCGGCCGCTCGGACGCGTTCGCCGAATTCGTCGTCGGCGATCATCGTGGTGATCCGGTGGGCGGTCATCGCGGAGCCCAGGGCGTCGCTGCGAAAGTCCGTGTTGACCAGGACCACGTCCGCCCCGACCAGCGCGGCGCCGAACACTCCGGCGATGAAGCCGCGTCCGTTGCGGCACATGATGCCCACCGCGTCACCGGGTCCGACGCCCTGGCGGGCGAGCCGGCACGCCACCGCGTCCGTCACCGCCCGCAACCGCCGGTAGTTCCAGACACCGTCGTCATCGACGATCGCGGCCCGCTGCGGCCACCGCGCCGCGGTGACCGCCAGCAGGGTGTAGGGGTTGGTGCCGCCCCGGCGCGCCTCACGCAGCAGCCGCACGGTCGCGAGCGGCGAGGGCGGGGCGAGCAGTCGCGAACGCAGCAGCGCCCTGGCCGCGGTACCGATCACCCCTTCGGACGTCACGGCCGGGCCTCGGGGGCGCTGGAATCCGAGAAGAACCGCCGGTACCAGAGCCGGGCCGCGCGTTCGGCCGGTCCGGCCAACAGGACCGAGGCCAGCTCCGCCGGCAGCACCCACGGCGGTTCGTTGCTGCGGGGGCGCTCGATGACGGCCTTGGCGATCGCATCGGCGGCCTCGTCGGCCGACATACCGGGGAGCCGACCCAGGACGGGCGTGGGCTCGATCATCCGGGTGCGCACCAGCGCGAAGTAGACCGTGGTGACGTCCACACCGTCGGCGTGCAGTTCGGGGGCGACGCTGCGCAGCCAGCGGTCGAAGGCCCCCTTCGACGCCTGGTACGCGCCCCACTGCGGACCCGGCACCACGCGCACGCCGACGCTGGACACGTTGACGATGTGCCCGCGGCCGCTCTCGCGCATGGCCGGCAGGAGCCCCAGCAGCAGCCGGATGGGCCCGAGATAGTTGATGTCGATGGTGCGTTCGAAGTCGTGCGGCCGGTCGTACTGGTGATGCAGCGAGCGGCGCAACGACTTGCCGGCGTTGCTGACCACGATGTCGAGCGCGCCGTGCTGTTCGTTGACCTGCTTGGTCAGCGCGCTGACGGCGGCCTCGTCGGTGAGGTCGGTCGGGTATGCGACCGCACGGCCACCGGCCGCGTTGATCGACGCCGCGAGGTCACCCAGGCGTTCCTCGGAGCGAGCGACCGCCAGCACGGTGGCGCCCGCGGCCGCCAGCCTGCGGGCGGTCGCCTCGCCGATACCGTAGGAGGCGCCGGTCACCAGCACCGTCGTGCCGGCGACGGCGCCGCGGAGCTTGTCGGGATCGGACTCGCGCGCCGGATTGGCCAGGCGGTCCGTGACCTTGTTGAGGGTCTGCACTACTACGTTCAACTTTGCCGCTGCATTCACTCGAGCCGCGTGTCGAGGATCGGCGGTTGGCTGCACCGGGCGCTCGACTCGTCATAGCTAGCAGACCACACGGCCGTTCGTGACCGCGCCCCGGCCCGGTCTCGACCGCACCCCGAGCGGGCGCTGGATCGGCGTCCGCGGCGGCGGCGGATGCGGGTCGCGCGCAAGGATTCTCGGCCAGCGCCCGGCCCGGTGCGCGCGGCTGTGTGAATTCCCAGTAATTTCGGCCAATTCCGCGTTTAAGCGGAGTGGCGACTGGGCACAATTGCGGCATGATCGCACGTCAAATAGCTCGATTCCTCAGTCCAGCGGTGGTTGCGGCGTCCGGCCTCGCCGGGTCGGCGCTCGCTGGTTCTGTCCTCCCCACCGCTTCGGCCCAATGTCCCGACGTCCAAGT
>NZ_MVIJ01000070.1 GCF_002086735.1 Mycobacterium scrofulaceum
GTCGCGGTGTGGGCGGGTGGCGCGGGCGCCGGGTTCTTCGTCACGGCCGGCGTCGTCGCTGATTCGTTCGCCGAGTTCAGCCCGATGCCGACCGCCGCCCCCACCAGCAGCACAGCGGCCGCCGTGCCGACGATCGCCGCCAGCACCGGCAGCCGGAACAGGCGGCGCCTGCGCTTCGCGCTCGGGGGATCGCCGGGCCGCTCCTCGGCGGCGGGCGTTGCGGCGGCTGGCTCCCCGGCGGCGGGGTCGATCCGCGCCTGCTTGCCGGTCTGCGACCAGGCCCGGAAGGAGACGCCGCCCGCAGCCGGCGCCGCCTGGGCCGTCGACGCCGCGGCCGTGGCGGGCGCCGCGGCCGCCGAAGCCGCCGCCGTGACCGGCGCCGCCGGCGCGGCCGAAGTCGCCGCGGCCTCGCCAGGCCCGTTCGCCGCCCGCACTGCCGCCCCGCTGGCCGCGGTCAGTTCCGGGCGAGCGGTGGTGACGACCGGGACGCGGAAGTACTGCGACAGCGTGGTGGCGATCGCGGGGATGTTCGCCCCTCCGCCGGCCGCGACCACGGTCGCCAGGTCATGAATCCCGTTGCGCGCCAATGCGTTTTCCAGCACCGCCACGAACCTGTCCAGCGGGGTGCGGATCGCCCCGTCGAGCTCGCCGCGGGTGACCCGGACCTCGCCCGTCAGCCCGTCGGTCAGCGTCGTCGCCATGCTCGACGACAGCTCCTCCTTGGCGGTCCGGCACGCGGTCCGCAGCCGGCTCAGCGAGCCGATCGCCACGGTGCCCGCCGGGTCGAAGCCGGCGGTGCTGGGCATGTCGGAGATGACGGCGCTCAGCAGCGCCTGGTCGATCAGGTCGCCGGAGAAGTCGTGCAGCCGCACGGTCGGGGCCAGGGCCTGGTAGTCGCCGTCGGCGCGCATGAACGTGATGCTGGTGCCGGTGCCGCCGAAGTCGCATACCGCCACGGTGCCGCGCGGCGGTATGCCGGGGTTGGTCCGCACGGCGAGCAGCGTCGCCGCGGCGTCCGGGACGAGCAGCAGGGGCCGCGCGCGGTTGGACCATTCGGCCACCGAACTCAGCGCGGTGCCCACCGCGTCGACCACCGGGGACGCCCAGTGGGCGGGGTAGGTCACGGCGACGCTCTCGGGCAGGGGCCGCCCGCCGGTGACGGCGTGGGCCAGCGCGCGCATGGCGTCGGCGATCAATTCCTCGGCGCGGCGCACCGAGCCGTCGGCGGCCACCACGCCCCGGGGGTCGGCGACGCGATTCACGAACCCGGTCAGCACCAGGCCCGGCTGGGCGAGCCGGGGGTTCTCGGCGGGGATGCCGACCTCGGGTGCGCGCTCGGGGTAGAGCGTCAGGACCGGCTTGCGGGTGATGGCCCGGTCGGCGGCGACCGCCGCCAGGTTGGTGGCGCCGATCGACAAGCCCAGCGCGGTCCCAGTTCCCTTGGCCATCTTCACAACCCCACATCCAGCAGCACAGCGACCCGGCTAGCCGCCATTGTGCCGCCGAAACCTGTATCGCGTCTCTGCGGTACCTAGGTGCCGGCTGTGCGCCGGTCAGCGAATGTTGCCCGCCCCGGCGATCAGCGGCAGGTCGAGCGGGGTGACCCAGCCCGGCCGCAGGTCGTTGACGGCGGGCACCGCGTTCAGCGCCCGCATCCCGGTCGCCAGGCACCCGGCGGTGGCCGCGTCACGGCCCGATCCGTCGGTGAACCGGAACGCGGTCTCCTGGAAGACGCTTGGCGTGCCCTCGATCTCCACCCGGTAGACGTCGTTGTCGTGGCCGGAGGGCCAGTCGGGAGCGGCGTCGATTCCGATGCGGTTGACGTGTTCGAGCTGAATCCGCGTCTGGCCCTTGTAGATCCCGTTGATGGTGAACCGGACGGCGGCCACATGGCCGGGCTTGATCACGCCCTTGACGGTGTTGCGCTCGGTGGGCGTCACCCACTTGTCCCAGGTGGTGGTGATCTCGTCGAGCATGATGCCGGCCGCGTGCGCGATCATCGGGACCGTGGCGCCCCACGCGAAGATCAGCATGTTGGAGTCTTCCAGCATCGGGCTGTATTCCGGCTCGCGGCCGATGCCCATCTCGACCTCGTAGTCGCCCTCGTAGTTGGTGTAGTCGAGCAGTTCCGAGGCGCGCACCCGGCGCACCTCCGAGCACAGGCCCATCAGCGTCATGGGGAACAGGTCGTTGGCGAACCCGGGGTCGATGCCGGTGGTGAAGCAGGACGATTGCCCCAGCTCGCACGCCTCGGTGATGGGCGCGATCCAGTTCGGCGGGTTGAGGTGCATCGTCGGCCACACCCACGGGGTCATCGCCGTCGAGCACACGTCGATGCCGGCGCGCAGGAAGCGGGTGATCAGCGAGATGTTGTCCTTGGCGTGCATCGCCGTCGGGCCGTAGTGCACCAGCGCGTCCGGCTTGAGCGCGATCAGGGCGTCGACGTCGTCGGTGGCGACGATGCCCACCGGCTCGGGCAGGCCGCAGATGTCGCCGACGTCGCGGCCGACCTTGTCGGGGTTGCTGACGCCGACGCCCACCAGCTCGAAGAGCGGATGCTTGACGATCTCGGCGATCACCATCTTGCCGACGAACCCGGTGCCCCAGATCACCACGCGTTTCGAGCCGTGTTGCGACATACTCACCTTCCCGTCCCAGCCCCCGTGGGACTACACACTAGAGCGGCGCGGCTTCGTCTGGGCGGAAAGCTTCCCCTAGCCCCGCGGCGGGTGACACGATGCAAATCATGACGAAGCATGTGCGCGGGCTTTCGATCCTGTTCGCTGTCGGCGTCGTGGCGGCCCCCGGTGTGGCCCACGCGATCCCCCAGATGCCCAAGGCCCGTTACGAGGTGACCGGTGCCGGCGTCGCGCAGTACATCTCGTACCAGACCGACGCCGGCCAGCTGCACCAGGTCAACGCGCCACTGCCCTGGTCGACGGAGTTCACCTCGTTCGGGGGGCAGGTGTTCGTCGTCAGCGCGCAGGGCGTCGGCCCGCTGCGCTGCCGGATTCTGCTCGACGGCAACGTCGTCGCCGACGCCCAGTCGGCCGGCGGCCGGACGGTCTGCAACCACTAACGGAGGTCCTCGGTGAGTCTGAAGACGGGCATCGCGACGCGAACCAACGGGGCGCCACCGCCGCAGGTGCCCCTGGCCGACATCCATCTCGATTCGCTGGACTTCTGGGCCCTCGACGACGACTTCCGCGACGGCGCCTTCGCCACGCTGCGCCGCGAGGCTCCGCTCTCGTTCTGGCCGGCGATCGAGATGGAGGGATTCGTGGCGGGCGAGGGCTATTGGTCGCTCACCCGGCACGACGACGTCCACTTCGCCAGCCGCCATCCGGAGATTTTCAGCTCCAGCCCCAACATCACGGTCAACGACAACGCGCCCGAGATCGCCGAGTACTTCGGCTCGATGATCGTGCTCGATGACCCCCGACACCAGCGGCTGCGCTCGATCGTCAGCCGGGCGTTCACCCCGAAGGTGGTGGCGCGCATCGAGGCGTCGGTGCGCGAGCGGGCCCGCCGGCTGGTCGCGTCGCTGATCGCCAACCATCCCAACGGGGAGGCCGACCTGGTCACCGAGCTCGCGGGGCCGCTGCCGCTGCAGATCATCTGCGACATGATGGGCATCCCGGAGGACGACCATCAGCGAATCTTCCACTGGACCAACGTGATTCTCGGGTTCGGCGACCCCGACCTGACCACGGACTTCGAGGAGTTCCTCAAGATCTCGATGGACATCGGCGCCTACGCCACGGAGCTCGCCGAGGACCGCCGCGTCAATCACCACGACGACCTGACCAGCAGCCTGGTGGAGGCCGAGGTCGACGGCGAGCGGCTGTCCTCGGCCGAGATCGCGTCCTTCTTCATCCTGCTGGTGGTGGCCGGCAACGAGACCACGCGCAACGCGATCAGCCACGGGGTGCTGGCCCTGTCGCGCTACCCCGACGAACGCGACAAGTGGTGGGCCGACTTCGACCGGCTGGCGCCGACGGCGGTCGAGGAGATCGTGCGGTGGGCCTCGCCGGTGGTCTACATGCGGCGGACGCTGACGCGCGACTTCAAGCTGAGCGGCGTCAAGATGGCCGAGGGAGACAAGGCCGTGCTGTGGTACAACTCGGCCAACCGCGACGAGGCGACGTTCGCCAACCCGTGGCTTTTCGACCTGGCGCGAACGCCCAACCCGCACTTCGGATTCGGCGGCGGCGGGGCGCATTTCTGCCTGGGCGCCAACCTCGCCCGCCGTGAGATCCGGGTGGTGTTCGACGAGTTGCGCCGCGAGATCCCCGACATCGTCGCGACCGGGGAACCCGCGCGGCTGCTGTCGCAGTTCATCCACGGCATCAAGACCCTGCCGGTCGCCTGGACTCCCCCGCGCGGCTAGGACCCACCCCCCCTCTCCCGCGAGCAGACACAAAATAGCACACCGAAGCGTCAGATTGTGCGAGTTTGCGTCTGCTCGCCGGGTTTATCGTTACCTGCATGACGATTCCCGCGTTCCCCTCCGCGGAGGTGCTGGCCGCCCGCCAGAAGCTCGTGCTCGACCATTTCCACGACGAGGTCCGCCAGGACTGGGACGACGTGCTGTCGACCTTCCCCCATCCGCGCTACGAGCTGATCCCGCAGATGATCGTGCACGACGGTGCCACCGCGGTGCGCGACTACTACGCCTACACGCGGACCGCCTTCCCCGACCAGGACCACGAGATCATCGCGCTGCGGCACAGCGCCGACGCGGTGATCGTCGAGTTCTGGTTGATGGGCACGCATCGCGGCTACCTGGGCAAGGTGCCGCCCACCGGCAGCCGGTTCCGGGTCCGTATGACCGCCTACTTCGTGTTCGACGGGTCCGAAACGCTTGTCTGCGAACGTATCTACTTCGACACGCTGACCATGATCAAACAGCTCCTCGGCGGGCTGGACATGAAGAAGCCGGCGAACTGGCTGCTGGCCGCGCGCTGCGCGCGCGGCTTCCTGTCGATGTCGTCGGAAAAGCCCGACCCCGCGCTGACGAATACGGTGCCGCCGAGCTTCCTGCCTGCCTAGACTGCACTGCATGCGGGCCCGTTATGCGGTATGCGGCCTGAGCGCCGCGGCGATCCTGGGTGCCTGCGCGACGGCCACCGCCGCCCCCTGGCCCCAGGGCACGCACACCGAGAAGTGGATCGATCTGAAGCCCGGCGAATGCGTGACCGACCTGCCCCCACCCGACCTGAGCCGCGTGACGGTCACCGTGGTCGATTGCGCGACGGCGCATTTGGCCGAGGTGTACCTGCGCGCCCCGATGGCGGTGGACAAGGCCGTCGCCATCGTCGCCAACCGGGACTGCAACGACGGGTTCGCCCCGTACACCGGCCGGCCCGTCGCGGGCAGCCCGTTTTCGATCACCTACCTGATCGACTCGAATCAGGATCGCACCGGCGCCGATCCCGCCCCGAGCACCGTCATCTGCCTGTTGCAGGCGGCCAACGGGCAACCGCTGACCGGGTCCGCCCGCCGCTGATCAGCAGCCGAGATGCGCTGCGAGGTCGAGGAAGTCGGACGCGTTGACGTCGAACTCGTCGGAGTAGGCGATGTCGGCGTCGCCGCCGGCGCCGAACTCCAGCGGGCGCGCGACGAAGGCGGTCCGGCATCCGAGCGCCGCCGCGGCGCGCAGGTCGTACTTGTGGCTGGCGACCATCATGATCTCGCCGGGGGGCAGGCCCAGGTAGGCGGCCGCCATCCGGTAGATAGCCGGGTCGGGCTTGAACACCCCGGCCATCTCGGCGGCAAAGATCGCGTCCCACGGCAGGCCCGCGCGCTTGGAGATCTCGATGACCGCCGACACGTCGGCGTTCGACAGGGTGGCCAGCGTGTAGGCACTCCGCAGCCGTGTCAGGCCCGGCACCGCGTCCGGCCAGGCCCGCAGCCGCCGCCAGGCCAGGGTCAACTCGTCGCGCTCGGCGTCCGCCAACGCGATGCCGCTCTCCTGCAGGACGCGGTCGAGCGCCCGGCGATACACCGAGTGCACCGACACCCAGCCGCCCTCACGGGCCCGCGCCTCCTCTAGCGTCGCGAAATACGCTGCGCGCCAACGCCGCACCACGTCGGGCCAGTCGGCGCCCGGGTGCCGGCCCGCGCCGATCCGCGCCGCCTCGTCGCACACGGTCGAATGGAAATCGGTCGCCGTGCCCTGCACGTCGAACAGCAACGCCTTCACCACAGTCCTCATCATGCAACGATGTGCGTCGTGGCCGACACCGACAGCGCCGAAGAGCAAGAGCCCGACTACCGATTCACCTTCGCCAACGAGCGGACCTTTCTGGCCTGGCAGCGCACCGCGCTGGGGCTGCTGGCCGCGGCGGTCGCGCTCGTGCAGCTGGTCCCGGAGCTCGGGGTCCCGGGCGCGCGGCGTCTGCTCGGCGGGGGGCTCGCGCTGCTGGCGATTCTGACCAGCGGGATGGGGTTGCTGCGCTGGCAGCAGGCCGACCGCGCCATGCGCCACGGGACCCCGCTGCCCCGGCATCCCTCGCCGACCTACCTGGCGGTGGGCCTGACGGTGGTCGGGCTCATCGCGCTCGCGTTGGTGATCGCCAAGGCGGTGCTGGGGTGAGCGGCACGACGGCCGATCGCGGGGGCCAGGCCGAGCGGACGACGCTGGCCTGGACGCGGACGTCGTTCGCGTTCTTGGCCAACGGCGCCCTGCTGATGATCCGGAACCTGCACGGCTCGGTCCGCCCGGCCGACTTGATTCCCGCCGGACTGGCCGGCGCGGTGGCGTTGGGAACGTTCGTGATCGCCGTGCACCGCCAGCACACCCTGCAGCGGCAGCCCCTGCCGAAGCGGCTAACGCCCCGCCGCCAGGTGCATGTCATCGGGACCGCCGTGCTGGCCCTCATCGTCGTCACGGCCCTGTCCCAACTGATCTAGCCGCTCGCCGAGCAGGGCCCGCACCGCCGGGCGCGGCCCCGTCGGCCGCAGCAGCGCGCTGGCGGGGCGCGGACGCACCGTCATCGGCCACCAGAACCAGCGGCCCAGCAGCGCCGCGATGGACGGGGTCATGAAGGCGCGCACCACCAGGGTGTCGAACAGCAGGCCCAGGCCGATCGTCGTGCCCACCTGGCCGAGCACCCGCAGCTCGCTGACCGCCATCGACGCCATCGTGAAGGCGAACACCAGCCCCGCGTTGGTCACGACCTTGCCGGTGCCGCCGACCGCGCGGATGATCCCGGTATTGAGCCCCGCGCCGATCTCCTGTTTGAACCGGGCGACCAGCAGCAGGTTGTAGTCGGATCCCACGGCCAGCAGGATGATCACCGACATCGCGAGCACGAGCCAGTGCAGTTCCATGCGAATGATGTGCTGCCACAACAACACCGAGAGCCCGAAGGAAGCGCCCAGCGAAAGCGCCACCGTCCCGACGATCACCACGGCCGCGGCGAGGCTGCGGGTGATCACCAGCATGATGATGAAAATGAGGCAGAGCGAGGAGATCGCCGCGATCATCAGGTCGTATCTGGCGCCGTCGGAGATGTCCTTGAACACCGCCGCGGTGCCGCCCAGGGAGATCTTGGCGTTCTCCAGCGGGGTGGTCTTCAGCGCTTCCTCGGCCGCGGCCTTGATGGCGTCGACCCGGGCGAAACCCTCGGGTGTCGCGGGGTCGCCCCGGTGCAGGATGAACATGCGAGCGGCTTTGCCGTCCGGCGACAAAAACATTTCCATGCCGCGCTTGAAGTCCCGGTTGTCGAAGACTTCCGGGGGCAGGTAGAAGGAATCGTCGTTCTTGGAGGCGTCGAAGGCCTGCCCCATGGCGCCGGTGTCCGTACTGCCGGCCTCCAGTTGCCCGATGATCCCGGACATGGTGCTGTGCATCGTCAGCATCATGGTCCGCATGCTCGCCATGCTGTCGATCATCGGCGGGATCTGCGTGAGCAGTTGGGGCAGGAGCACGTCGATGTTGTCGAGGTCGCCGACCAGATCGCCCAGCTCGTCGTTGATTTCGTCGACGCCGTCGATCGCGTCGAAGACCGATCGCGTCGACCAGCAGGCGGGGATGTCGTAACAGTGCCGCTCCCAGTAGAAGTAGCTGCGGACCGGCCGGAAGAAGTCCTCGAAGTCCGAGATGCGGTCGCGCAATTCGGCGGTGATCGCCCGCATGTCGTGGGTTGCGCCGGTCAGGTGATGGGTCGTGGCGACCAGCTGCGACATCGCGCCGTACATGCGCCGCATGACGTCGATCATCTTCGCCAACTCGCCGGCCTGGTCGACCAGGTCGTCCATGCGTTGCCTTTCGAAGGAGCTGTTTTGCAGCTGGGCGGCACTTTGCGCGCTGATCATGAACGGCAACGTCGTGTGCGGGAGCGTGGTGCCGTCGGGGCGGGTGATCGCCTGGACCCTGGAGACACCCGGTACGGCCAGGACGCCCTTGGCCAACTTGTTGAGCACCAGCATGTCCGCCGGGTCGCGCATGTCGTGATCCGCCTCGACCAGCATGATCTCCGGCTTCATCCGCGCCTGGGAGAAGTGGCGGTCGGCGGCGGCGTATCCGGCGTTGGCGGGGATGTCGCCGGGGACGTACTGCCGGTCGTTGTAGCTGGTCCGGTAGCCCGGCAGGGCGAGCAGGCCGACGAGCGCGATGCCGCACGTCGCCACCAGGACGGGCGCCGGCCAGCGGGTGACCACGGCGCCCACCCGTCGCCAGCCACGAACCTTGATCATCCGCTTGGGGTCGAAAAGGCGATAGCGACTGCCGACGGTGAGGACGGCCGGCCCCAGGGTGAGCGCGGCCGCCACCGCGACCAACATGCCCGCCGCGCACGGTATGCCCAGGGACTGGAAGTAGGGCAACCGCGTGAAGCTCAGGCAGTACGTCGCGCCGGCGATCGTCAGGCCGGAGCCCAGGATCACGTGGGCGACCCCGCGGTAGGTGGTGTAGTAGGCCGCCTCCCGGTCCTCGCCGGCCTGACGCGCCTCCTGGTAGCGACCGAGCAGAAATATCCCGTAGTCCGTTCCCGCCGCGAGCCCCAGCGAGGTGAGCAGGTTGATGGCGAAGGTGGAAAGCCCGATGACGCCCAGGTCCGCGAGCAACGCGACGGTTCCGCGCGCGGCGACGAACTCGACGCCGACCAAGGCCAGCAGCAGGACGACGGTGACGATCGATCGGTAGACGGCGAGTAGGACGACGAAGATCACCGCGACGGTCGTGGCCGTGATCAGGACGAGTGACTTGTCACCGCTCGCGTGCATGTCGGCGATCAGCACCGACGGCCCGGTCAGGTAGACCGTGAGCCCGTTCGGCGGGGGCGTTCGCGCGACGACGTCGCGGACCGCGTCGATCGATTCGGCCGCCAGGGCCTCGCCCTGGTTACCCGCGAGGTCGAGCTGCACGTAGGTGGCCTTGCCGTCGGCGCTTTGCGCGCCGGCCGCGGTGAGCGGATCGCTCCAGAAGTCCTGGACGTGCTGGACGTGGCGCGGGTCGCCCGTCAGCTTGCGGATCAAGGTCGCGTAGTACTGGTGGGCTCGTTCGCCGAGCGGGTGCTCGCCCTCCAGGACGATCATCGCCGCATTGTCCGAATTGGATTCGCCGAAGACTTTGCCCATCCGCTTCATCGCCTGTATCGACGGGGCCTCGTCGGGCGTCATCGACACCGAGTGCTGCTGCCCCACCTTTTCCAGCGAGGGGACGGCGAGGGTCAACAGGACGGAGATTGCCAGCCATCCCAAGATGATCGGCAGCGAAAGCGTGCGGATGGCGCGTGCGAGAAATGGTCGTTCCGGGTGGGTGGCGGCCGTGCGATATTTGGTCACGTGGATTTCACGGAGCGTCCGCGAAGACGCACGCCTCATCGCCGGTTGCCTGCGCCTTGACTTTACCGACGTCAAGGCATTTATCGCCCTTTGCCACGGCTCTTCTCGTAACGCATTCGATGCGTCTCGGCGCGGACGTCGACTTCGGCGACGTTTTCTTATGTGCGTGAACGTACGTTAAGGCGTGAGGCGACGACTCGCAAATCGAATAATCGCCGGCCTTTCGCCCGCTGGAGGCGCCCCGCAACGACGCCAATCGGGTCGCCCCGCCGCCGGCCGGCATCGTTGCGGCCGTGAGCAGTGCCGAGGTTAGGCTGGCCAAAGTCACCAGTCCGGCTGCGTTGCTGGCACTTTCGCTCCTCACGACGCGGGCAGGACGGTGGTGCGATCGGTCGCCGCCGACGCGCGGGTTGCCATGACCGGCACTACACCGCTGTCTCATGTGTTCAACGTAGACACGTGTTGAACAAGGCACCCTTCCGGGGTTAAGGTTTCGAGAAAACCGACGATATTCGGAGGCAGACTGAGCCAAGGTTGCCATAGGGTCCAAATCAATGGGCGTGGTGATTTTTCCCGCTAGGGGCAATTCGGCGCGCACGTTCCGCCGGTGCAGGGCCGGGGCCAATGCCAGATTCCGTTTCTGCGCCTTCTCAGATTGGTCTGTGAGCAATGCCCCAACAGCCGTCCGTCACCATCGTCATTCCCGCCTATAACGAGGAATGTTATATCGGCAAATGCCTGGAATCGTGCATCGACCAAACGTCGGCGCCCGAAGAGATCATCGTCGTCAGCAACAAGTCGACCGACAACACCGCATCCATCGTGCGCCGGTATCAGGCCGAGCACCCGCACATCGACATTCAGCTGCTCGAGCAAAACGAGCACCAGGGCATCGCGCCGACGCGCAACCACGGTTTCGATCACGCGCGCAGCGACATCATCGCCCGCACCGACGCCGACTCCGTCATCGCCAGGGACTGGGTCGCGACCATTCGCCGCCGGTTCGAGGATCCGGCCGTCGACGCGGCCAGCGGCCCCATCGGCTTTCACGACATGCCGCTGCGCGGCTTCCTGTTCTGGGTCGACTCCACCCTGCGCGGCAAGGTGCACAAGTACGCCAAGAACGAGCGGTTCCTGATCGGGGCCAACATGGCGATCCGCGCGCAGGCGTGGAAGTCGGTGCGTCAGCTGACGCAGCTCGACCTGGAAGACCGCTTGCACGAGGACGTCGACCTGGCGCTGACCTTGTACAAGAACGACTTCGAGATCGCCTACGAGCCGGGCATGATCGCCGCCATGTCCGCCCGCCGGGTGGAATCGTCGCCGCGCGATTTCTACCGGTACGTCACGCGCTACACGCGGACTACCGACCTGCACGGCATCACGAGCCCGGCCGCGTACACGGCGATCACCACCCTGCTGCTGCTGTACTTTCCCTTCCGCGCGATGCGGTTCTTCTACGACGTGGAGAACCGGCGGTTCACCTCGTCGAAGTTGCGGGGCAAGCTGCGAGGCGCGTGACGGCAATGACCGCCGGAGGTGAACTCGCGGAACCGGCGCCGGTCGGCCGCCCCGGGCCGCCCGCGCCGGTTTCGTCGCCCGGTGGCCCCATCGCCGGCGCCCGCAGGCAGGCGGCGCTGGTGGCCGGGTTCGGACTGGCCGTCCCGCTCGCCGCCGGCGCGGCGGGTCTCGGCCTGCTCAGCGGCAGCCGGCGGCGCGGCCTCAACTTCTTCGCCTCCACGTGGCCCCGGGCGCTGCTGTCCACCAACGGCATCCGGTTCACGGTCGTCGGCACGCAGAACCTGACGGCGCAGCGGCCGGCCGTGTTCCTCTACAACCACCGCAACCGGGTCGACCCGTTCATCGCGGCCGCGCTGTTGCGCGACAACTGGATCAAGATCGCCAAGAAGGAGCTCGCGCGCGATCCCATCATCGGGACGCTGCTGAAGCTGAACGACGGCGTGTTCATCGACCGGGATGACACCGCCGCGGCGGTGGAGACATTGCGCGAGGTGGAGCAGCGGGCGAAGGACGGCCTGTCCATCCTGATCGCCCCGGAGGGCACCGCGGTGGACACCACCGAGGTGGGCCCGTTCAAGAAGGGGGCGTTCCGCATCGCCATGGCGGCGGGCGTCCCGATCGTGCCGATCGTGATCCGCAACGCGGAGATCATCGCCGCGCGGGATTCCATGGAGATCCACCCCGGCACCGTGGATGTCGCCGTGCTTCCGCCGATCCCGGTGGAGGACTGGACGCTCGACACGTTGACCGATCGCATCGCGGGTGTGCGCCAACGGTATCTGGACACCCTGGCCGATTGGCCGGCCGAAGCCTAGGCCGCGGCCCGGAAACCGTCGAGCGCATCGGACGCGGCGACGGAAATCGTCCACCCGGACCCCGGCTACGAATAACGGGGGTGGACACCTGTCGGTACAACGCCCCAGCAGGGTCTCGGATCGGGTCTTGCGGGCGCCGGGCGGGCGCTAGGCTACCGATCGATGACGGGACCGCCACCGTCCGGCACCGAGCTGGACGCCCTGCTGCACAAGGTCGCGCGCGGGGACAGCGCCGCGTTCGCGGCCGTCTATGACCTCACTAAGAGCCGGGTGTACGGGATGGTGATGCGGGTGCTGCGCGATTCCGGTTACAGCGAGGAGACCACCCAGGAGATCTACTGCGAGATTTGGCGGTCCGCGCGCGACTACGACTCCAGCAAGGGGTCGGCCCTGTCGTGGCTGCTGACCATCGCGCACCGGCGGGCCGTCGACCGGGTCCGCAGCGAAGAGGCGTTCGGCAGGCGGGAGTCCCGCTACGCCGCCACGAGCGCCGACCCGGCCAGCGACGTCGTCTCCGAAGCGGCGATCGCCGGTGACGAGCGTCGCCGCGTGGTCGAATGCCTGGGCGCGTTGACCGATACGCAGCGGGAGTGTATCCAGTTGGCGTATTACGACGGCCTCTCCTACAGCCAAGTGTCGGAGCGGTTGGCCGCGAATCTGTCGACGATCAAGTCGCGCATGCGCGACGCGCTGCGCGCCCTGCGTAACTGCCTGGAAGTGCCATGACCGAGCCCAACGAATTCGAAATTCTCGAGCTCGCAACGCCGTACGCGTTGGATGCGGTCTCGCAGCAGGAGCGCTCCGAGATCGAACGCCGGGTGGCGGCCGCCCCCCGGTCGGTCGCGGCCGCCTTCCACGACGAGGTCCGTGCCGTCCGCGAGACGATGGCGGCCGTTTCGGCGAGCACGGCCGTCGAACCGCCGGCGCACCTGCGGGACGCGACGTTGCGGGCGATCCGCTCCGGCGACGGACGCAGATACGGTTGGCGCACAGCGGTCTTGGCGGCGGCGGCCGCTGCAGTGGTGGTTGGTGCCGCCGCGTTCGGCGTCGGCACACTCATGCGGCCGCACGCGCCGTCGAGCATCGGCGAGCAGGTCCTGGCGGCCCCGGACGTGCGCACCGTTTCCGGCCCGCTCGGCACGGGTACCGCCACGGTCGTCTTCTCCCACGACCGCAACGCGGGCGTGCTGGTGATGAACAATGTCCCGCCGCCCAAGCCCGGGACCGTCTACCAGATGTGGTTGCTCGGCGACAAGGGCGCGACCTCGGCGGGAACGATGAACACCGCGGCCGTGGCGCCGTCGACGACCGCGACGCTCACCAACCTCGGATCCTCGAAAGCCCTGGCGTTCACCGTCGAACCGGGTACCGGGTCGCCCCAACCGACCGGGACGATCCTGGCCGAATTGCCCCTGGGCTGAGCGGCTCGGATCTTTTTCCCGGACGGCACCCGTCCGTCGTCGCAGCGGCTCCGAATGACTCGCGTCCGATCAGAACGCGCCCAAGCCGGGCCGTCCATGATGAAGGGGTACACGCGATGAACAATGCTCGGGCTAAATCGATCGCTGCCGCAGGCCTCGCGGCGATTGCGCTAGTCGGCGTCTCCGCCTGTTCGAACAACAAGTCGGCGTCTGGGCCGATGACGAGCAGCAGCACGGCCACCAGCAGCGCGGAGAGCAGCATGACGGCGCCGGCGACGACGTCGGCCGCGGCCGATCCGGCGGCGGATTTGATCGGGACGGGCTGCAGCGACTACGCCAAGCAGAATCCCACCGGGCCCGGCTCGGTCGCGGGGATGGCTCAAGACCCGGTCGCCACTGCCGCCTCCAACAACCCGATGCTGACCACCCTGACGTCGGCGCTGTCGGGCAAGCTGAACCCGAACGTCAACCTGGTCGACACGCTGAACAGCGGCCAGTACACGGTCTTCGCGCCGACCAACGCCGCCTTCGACAAGCTGCCGGCGGCCACCATCGACAAGCTCAAGACGGATTCGCCGCTGCTGAAGAGCATCTTGACCTATCACGTGGTGCAGGGTCAGGCGAGCCCCGCGAAGGTCGACGGCGACCACACGACCCTGCAGGGCGCCAAGCTGACCGTGACCGGCCAGGGCAACGACCTCAAGGTCAACGATGCGGGCTTGGTGTGCGGCGGGGCGCACACCGCCAACGCGACGGTGTACATGATCGACACGGTGCTGATGCCGCCGGGCCAGTGAGCCCGCCCGCGGATCGCAGAGGAACAGCCCGGCTTCGGCCGGGCTGTTCTTTTTGATCGCCGCACCGATCCGCAACGCCTTTGGCAGCGAATGCCTTCCGTGCTGACCATTGCGCTGATCGGCCTTGTCGGGGGCCTGCTCACCGGCGTATCGCCCTGCATCCTGCCGGTATTGCCGGTGATTTTTCTCGCCGGCGCTCGAAGCGGCCGCAATGACGCCGCCGCTCAACCCGTTTCGGGCGCAGACGTCGCGGTCGAGCCGAAGCGCGGCGCGCACCCCTTCCTGGTGATCGGCGGGCTGGTGCTCAGCTTCAGCGCGGTCACGTTGACCGGCTCGACGCTGCTGTCGTTCGCGCACCTGCCGCAGGACGCCATCCGCTGGGTCGCTCTGGTCGCCCTGGTCGCCATCGGTCTCGGCCTGATCTTCCCGCGGATCGAACGGCTGCTGGAACGGCCGTTTTCCCGCATCCCGCAGAAGCAGTGGGGTTTCGGCGGCGGCGGGTTCGGGCTCGGGTTAGCGCTGGGCGCGCTCTACGTCCCGTGCGCCGGACCGATTCTGGCCGCGATCGTGGTGGCCGGCGCCACCGCTCCCCTCGGCCCGCGGACCGTGGTGCTGACGTTGGCCTTCGCGGTGGGCGCCGCACTGCCCTTGTTGGCCTTTGCGGTGGCGGGCCATCGGGTCGCCCAACGGGTGGGAGCATTCCGGCGGCGGCAGCGGCGGGTGCGGGTCGCGGCCGGGATCGTGATGATCGTGCTGGCGGTGGGATTGGTGTTCGACCTTCCCGCGCTTGTCCAGCGGGAACTCCCCGACTACACCGGCGGGCTGCAACAACGGCTGGCCACCGACCGGACGGTCCGCGCCAAGCTGAACCTGGGTGGCATCGTCAACGAGCAGAACGCGCAGCTGTCCAATTGCAGCGACGGCGGCCGGCAGCTCGAAAACTGCGGCCCGGCACCCGATCTCAAGGGCATCGTCGGCTGGTTGAACACGCCCGGGGGCCAACCGCTCACGCTCGCCTCCCTGCGGGGTAAGGTCGTCCTGGTCGACTTCTGGGCGTACTCCTGCATCAACTGTCAACGCGCCATCCAGCACGTCGCCGGCTGGTATGACGCCTATAGGGACGACGGACTCGAGGTCGTCGGGGTGCACACCCCGGAGTACGCGTTCGAGAAGGTACCGGGCAACGTCGCCAAAGGCGCCGCCGACCTGGGGATCACCTACCCGATCGCCCTGGACAACGGCTACTCCACCTGGACGAACTACCGCAACCGTTACTGGCCCGCGGAGTATCTGATCGACGCCACCGGCCGCGTGCGCCACATCAAATTCGGCGAGGGCGACTACCACGTGACCGAGGATCTGATCAGGCAGTTGCTCGTGGCGGCGCGTCCGGGGCTCGAGCTGCCGCCCCCGTCGGATGCGAGCCCCTCGACGCCACCGGCCGAGACCACGCCTGAGACCTACTTGGGCGTCGGCAAGGTCGTCAACTATGGGGGTGGCGGGCTATACGACGAGGGCACAACCACTTTCGGCTACCCGCCCACGCTGGGCGGTGACAGCTTCGCCCTGACGGGCCCGTGGTCGCTGGACTACCAGGGCGCAACCGCCGCCGGCGACCAGTCCGGCATCGAGCTGAATTACCACGCCAAGAACGTCTACATCGTCGCCGGCGGCACCGGGACGCTCACGGTCGTTCGGGACGGACGATCCGTCGCGGTGCCGATCAGCGGACCGCCGACCTCGCACCAGATCGTCTCCGGCGCCCGCCTGCAGGCGGGCGCCCTCGAGGTGCGCGCCGATCGGGGACTTCAGGTCTATTCGTTCACGTACGGCTGATCGCCGTCGACCCACCCATCCGCACGGGGCGGGGCTCCGAATCACTGAGCGAAGGTGTCAGACCAACCGATGGAGGACAACGCGATGAAGGTGCACAAGACTGCGGCCGCGGCGAAGGGCTTCGCGGCGGCGGCGATGGTGAGTCTGGGCGTCGTGGCCGCCCCGAACGCGGCGGCGGCCGACCTGGTGGGTACGGGGTGCTCCGATTACGCGGCTGCCAACTCCAGCGGCCCGGCGTCGGTGACCGGGATGTCGCAGGTGCCGGTGGCGCAAGCGGCCGCCAACAATCCGATGCTGACCACCCTGACCTCGGCGCTGTCGGGCAAGCTGAACCCGAACGTCAACCTCGTTGACACACTGAACAACGGCCAGTACACGGTCTTCGCGCCGACCGACGCCGCGTTCAACAAGCTGCCGGCGCAGACGGTCGACCAACTGAAGACGGATTCCAACCTGCTGACCAGCATCCTGACCTATCACGTGGTGCCGGGTCAGTTGAGCCCGGCCAGGGTGGCCGGCGCCCACAAGACGGTTCAGGGCGCGAATGTGACGGTCACCGGCCAGGGCGATGGTCTCCGGGTCAACAACGCGGGACTGGTCTGTGGTGGCGTGCCGACCGCCAACGCGACGGTGTACATGATCGACACGGTGCTGATGCCGCCGGCGTAGTCATCCCATCGGACGGCCGAAGCTAGGCGATGGCACGCAGCCCCGACACCGTCGAGCGCATCGGACGCAGCGACGACAGGAAGAGCACCCCGTAGCCGTTGGCGCGCAGGCTGACTCGCAGGTCCGGGCCGGGGGTGTTGTGTTCGAGCCACTTGGTCAGGGCCGGGCGTTGCTGGTACGCGGAGTCGTGCTGGACGCCCAGCAGCCGCAACAGCGCCGACAACGTGGTGGGCTGGTCGAGCCCCGGGGCGATGGTCAAAGTGTTCCTTCCGGGCAGTGCGTCCGCATGGCGCTGGGCAGCACCTGCTGGGTGTTCGAATCGGCGACGGAATGCGCGGGCGCGTCGAGGCCCCCCAACATGAAGGCAAAGGTGATCGCCAGGCATGCGCATCCTCGGCACAGGGTTTCCATTGGGTCACATCATCTTTCGCATCGAATGCGGACGAAGTCCGCCTCTGTGCTTCAGAGCCGGTTACCCCGCCGCGGCCCGCGCAAACAGCACGGGTGGTAATTCCGCCGGCACACACCGTCCGAGAGGAAAGGCGATGGCTCTTTTGCCGCCGGCCGCGGGGGCCGCGGGGGCCGCGGGCCGGCTGTGGCGTTAGGCGATCACGTAGTCGGTGAGCGGGAACGTCGAGGCTTCCCGCACCGAGTTCAGCGTCGACGTCGGCCGCAGCAGCGACGCCTCACCGCTGGGGCTGAAGTAGTACGAGCGCGACGTCGCGCAGTTGCCGGCGTAGAACACCGAATTGTCCAGCCGTTTTGTCATCCGCGCCATGAACCCGTCGGTGGCCTCTTCGGTCACCTCGAAGGTGGTGGCACCGCGGCGCTTGACCTCGCCGAGCAGCCGGTCCATGTGCCGCATCTGGTATTCGATGGTGTGGAAGAAGGACAGCCCGGAGAAGGCGAACGGGCTGGCCAGGCTGAAGTAATTGGGGAAGTACGGCATCGTGACGCCCTGGTAGGACTGGAACCGGGTCTCGCGCCACCACTTTCCGAGGTTGCGGCCCTTGCGGCCGACCACCTCGATGGCCGGGAAGTTGGCCTCCCACAGGTCGAACCCGGTCGCCAGCACCAGCGTGTCGATGACGGCCTTGCGCCCGTCGGTGGTGACGATGCCGTCCGCCTCGATCCGCGCGATCGACGTGGTCTCCAGGCGCACGTGCGGCTTGCGGAACGCGCGATAGAAGGTGTTGGACATGGTGGGCCGCTTGCAGCCGCAGTCGTAGTCCGGCGTGAACCGGTCGCGCAGTTCCTTGTCCCGGATCCACCCGAATCGGTTGATCTTGGCCAGGTCGGCGGCGGAGATGTTGCCGCGCCCCCGGGACTCCTTGAAGTGCAGCGCCAGGACGACCATGATCATCTCCAAGATCACGTCGGTCACCCACCGCAGCGCGCGCTGCGCCACCGGCAGCCTGCCGAACAGGCGGCGCACCGCCGGCGGGAACTCGAAGTCGGGCTTGGGCATCACGTGGGTGGCGGTGCGCTGGTAGACGGTCAGTTCGCCGGCCTCTTTTGCCAGCTCCGGGATGAGCTGAACCGCCGACGCGCCCGTCCCGATGACGGCGATCCGGCGCCCCGCGTAGTCGTACTGGTGATCCCACGCGGTGGTGTGGACGACCTTGCCCTCGAAGCTCGCGATCCCGGCGATATCCGGCAGGCGCGGCTGGGACAAAAAGCCCGTCGCGGTGATCAAGAAGCGGGTCGTCAGCGTGTCACCGCCGGCCAGCGTTACCCGCCACACCGCGGCGTCCTCGTCCCACTGGGCGCCCTCCACGGTCGTGTTGAACCGCATGTGCCGGCGCACGTCGTACTTGTCGGCGACGTCGGTGGCGTACTGCTTGACCTCGGCGCCCGGCGCGAACAGCCGTGACCAGGTCGGATTGGGCTCGAACCAGTACGAGTAGGTGGTCGACGGGATGTCGACGGCGATGCCCGGGTAGTGGTTGACGTGCCAGGTGCCGCCGAGGTCGTCCTCGCGGTCGAGGATGACGAAGTTGTCATAGCCGAGACGCTTGAGCTGGATCGCGGCGCCGATGCCGCCGAAGCCCGCGCCTACGATGACGGCGTCGTATCGGTTCATAACATGCTCCGTGCTCCGTGCTTCCAAACCCCGACTTGCTTAACGAATGCTTGGACTTACCTTACGTAATTCTAATAAAGAGCGCGGTACGACGCATCCGTGTTTGCCAGCATGTGACCTTGCCGACATCAGCGCGCGAGCCTGGCAACCTTCCCGGAGCCGTGCTCGATCGCCCCAATCATGGCCGCACCCATGCGGTTAACCATCCCTGGCGTGGACGGGAACGGCCCCACGGGCAAACGCCCCGGGGACGGCAGTCGCCTTCGAGCTAACGACCGCCCCCGGGGCCAAAGCCGCTGTCCCGGAGCCGAATCTGCGACGGACGATGTCAGCGGGCGCCCGGCCCGGCCGCGGCCGTCCCCTGCAGGCGGCCCAGGAATTCGTGGCATCGTCGCGCGCGTTCCGAGTCTTGCTCCATCACTTCGCCGAAGAACGATGCGACGTCGTCCATGCCCGCGTTCTTCGCGTCGCGCACGTACTGGCCGTAGTCGTGCCCGGCCTTCAGCGCGTGGTACTGCACCGAGATGAGGTCGAAAGTTACGTCCTCGAAACCCGTTTCACCGGTAGCCATGTCGTCACCTCTCCGTGTCGCTAGCGTGTTCGCGGATCGGCTACCCCGGGGCATCAAGGCCAAACGACGGCTTGCGGGGCGTTTCGGGAGGTGACCTCGCGCTCGGTCTGCCAAAATAGATTCATCCGGTGCGTCGACACGCGGGCCTCATCCGACGCTTGTCGTCGCGCCTGGGTATACAGGAAACGATGGCGAAGATTTCGTAAATTTGACAGTTTGGGAGGCGCTCCTATGGGCATCAATGGCGGCATGATCGCACGTCACCTCATCCGTACCCTCGCTCCCGCCGTAGTTGCAGCGTCCGGCCTCGCCGGGTCGGCGCTCGCTGGTTCTGTCCTCCCCACCGCTTCGGCCCAATGTCCCGACGTCCAAGT
>NZ_MVIJ01000071.1 GCF_002086735.1 Mycobacterium scrofulaceum
CATCAATGGCAAACAGGTGGTCCCATGCTCATGGCAAAACCAGCTCTGAAGTGGTCCCTTTCACCTGGCAGCCGACATTTGTGTGGCTCCGCCTGTATCAGCAAGACCTGCAGGCCAAGTTGCCGCGTGGCCGGACCCGGCCGCTGTGGTGGACACTACGCCGACCACACCGTCCGCTGACCTATCACGCCGCGCACAGGATGTTCGAGCGGGCCAATGCCTGCCTGGGCTCGGATTGGACGTTGCACGACCTGCGGCACAGCGCCGCGATGCGGATGGCGCGGGATCCGCAGATGACGTTGAGCGACGTGCAGTGGGTGATGGGCCACGCCCACTTGACCACCACCGAGTTGTATTTGACGCCCTCCAAAGAGGAGGTCGTAGCGAGTGTGCTGGCTCACCACGCGCGGCAAGCGGCGCGGCGCGAAGATCCGGTTCCACCGCCGCCGGCGCCGGGCTACGACCCGCAGTCGCTGAGCGTCCTGTTCGGGAGGTCGATGTGACCACGATCGCCAAACACGTTGCGCGCAAACCACTTGCCGTGGCGAATGCGACCAAGACTCAGATCAGCGGGCGGAACAAGCAGCTGCGCGAACGGTTCCCCGCCCGTCAGCCCGAGCATTGTGGGGCAGCCACGGCCGGAACCGCCCAGGACACCATGGTCAGGCTGACCTCCGGATTGTTTACCTCGGATGTCAAGGGGACCCAGGCGGGTCGACGACGCGGTGTGACCAAGCTGCTGGACTGGCTGGCGACGTTTCCGGGCGACACCTGGCAACAGCGTTGGGAACTCAGTGGCGTCGAGCAGCATCCCGGCAAGACCTGGACCGGGCTCTCACTGAGGTGGCTGCAGGAGCGCGGTCAGGACGCGTCGTACGACGTCGACGATCTGGCCTCGGGCCTGCTCGTGTTGATCTGCGGCGACGTCATCCGTCCGGGTGTGCCGTGGATGCTTACCCGCACCCACGCCCGGCTGGCCGGTGCGATGGCGCACATCAGAGACCCGCAAGGGTTCGCCCAGCTGCGGCGACTCGCCGAGACCCAACCGGCCAGCTCCGCCGTCGACGCGCGGGTCGCGGCGACCAGGATCGCGACCATCCTCGCGTGCAAGGGCGGACGTGTCGCCGACATCACTGTCGGCGACTGTGTCGAACTGGTCGACACCCTGCGCCAGGTACACGCTCGCGGCGGACAAAAGAAGGTCGACTTCTACCTACGCCTGCGTGCGATTGGCATCTTCCCCGACGATGCGCCGCACACGATTCGCGCATTCGGGCAAGCCACCGGGCGACTCACGATCGAAGAATTAGTGGATCGATATCCGTTGCGTTGCCGACCCATTCGCGACCTGCTTGTCGACTACCTGCGGGAACGTCAGCCGTCGCTGGACTTCGCCAGCATCGACGCGATCTCCCGCAGCCTGGCCGGGCTGTTCTGGGCCCGCATCGAAGCCATCGCACCGGGCATCGACACCCTGCAGCTGCCCCAGGACGTCATCCGGACCTGGAAGGACGACCTGGCCACCAAGAAGCGAACGATCACCAACGCCGCCGGTGAGCAGATCGAGGTCGCAACCCCGCGACTCAACGCCAAAGACGAACTACTCCGGGTGCGAGCGTTCTACCTCGACATCGCTCAATGGGCCGTCGACGATCCCGCCCGATGGGCCCGGTGGGCGGCTCCCTGCCCGATTGGCGACGCCGAGATCCGACGAGCCAAGGAACGCAAACACCGCAAGGCTCGGATGGACCAGCGCACCCGCGAACGACTGCCTGTGCTGCCGGTGCTGGTGCGCACCGCGAACGAGCGCCGCCGCACCGCACAACAGTTCTTGCAGGCCGCTGACCAGACGGTGTCTGGAACCCTGATCCCCGGCACCGACGCCAAATTACGGAAAGCGCACGTCCCCAAAGCCATAGGCCGCCACGTCTGGGCCGACGACACGGCCACGGGCAAACGGCGCAACCTGTCCTACGAGGACGACGAGGCGTTCTGGGCGTTCGCGACGATTGAAGTATTGCGACTGACCGGCATCCGCTGTGAGGAACTGCTTGAACTCAGCCACCACAGCATCACCGAATACCGCCTGCCCTCCAGCGGCGAAGTGGTGCCGCTGCTGCAGATCGCCCCCTCCAAGACCGACACCGAACGCCTGCTGCTCGTCAGCCCCGAACTCGCCGACGTGCTCAGCGCCATCATCACCCGCCTCCGCGCACCAAGCGGTGCGATACCCCTGGTGCCGTCCTACGACACCCGAGAGCGAGTCTGGAACCCGCCGATGCCGCTGCTGTTCCAACGCGCCATCGGCAACGAGCACCGCCCCTTCACACCCAGTGCGATCCGCAAACTGCTCATCGACGCACTCGCCGCCAGCGGGCTCACCGACGCCACCGGCGAACCGCTGATTTTCTCGCCCCACGACTTCAGAAGGATCTTCGTCACCGACGCAATCATGAGCGGGCTACCACCGCACATCGCCCAAATCATCTGCGGGCACAAGACAATTGACACAACCATGGGATACAAAGCCGTCTACCCCATGGAAGCGATCGAAGCCCACCGAGCGTTCATCGCTCGCCGACGGGCAACCCGACCCAGCGAGGAGTACCGGACCCCGACCGAGGACGAGTGGGACGACTTCCTCGCCCACTTCGAGAAGCGCAAGGTGTCGGTCGGGACGTGCGGCCGCGCGTTTGGAACGCCGTGTTTTCACGAGCACGCTTGCGTCCGATGTTCGCTTCTCCGGCCGGACCCAGCGCAACGACCACGCCTGGAAGAGATCCGCAGCAACCTCGAGGACCGAATCGAGGAGGCCAAACTTCACGGCTGGCTCGGCGAAGTCGAGGGACTCCAAGTCAGCCTCGCCGGGGTGAAAGACAAACTCACTCAGATCGACACGAGCCGTCGCCTCGCGGTCGACCTCGGAACCCCCTCCCTACCAACAAATGCGCGGCCACGATGAACGGATCGCTAAGTGCCCCAGCTAAGTTCAGAGAAGCCTGTCTGACCTGTCCGATGTTCCTCACCACCGCCGAGTTCCTGCCCCAGCACCACCAGCAGCGGCAACAGAGCCTGCAGCTGATCACCGCCGCCCAAGCCCGCGGACAACAACGTCTGGCCGAGATGAACCACCAAATCCTGCACAACCTGGACAACATCATCACCGCCCTCAACGATCCACAACCAGGGAAGGCCAAACATGCCGGCTGACAACAGCATCCACCTCATCCACGCCGCCCAGCAGCGGCACGAACACACCCGCGCCAAGGCCATCGCTGCGATGCACGAACTCGACCGGACCGGCGCCCTGCTCACCTTCGAATCCGTCGCCCGCCACGCCGGTGTCTCCCGCTCGTGGATCTACACCCAAACCGACCTCAAAGACGAGATCCGCCGGCTCCGCACCCAACACCGACCCGAGCCAAGCACACCGTTACCCGCCCGACAACGCGCCAGCGACGACTCCCCGCGGCAGCGCCTCGAAATCGCCAACCGCCGCAACCGCGAACTCGCCGACGAGAACCGGCGGCTACGCCGCCAACTGGCGTGCGCCCTTGGCCAACTCCGCGACGACACCGGCCGACATCATGAACCGACGCATCGCGATTCGGTAACAATCGGGCCGTGCTAACCGCCAAGCGATATCCATCTCCAACCGCGTCATGGACACCCTCCACGACACAAACCTGCAGGTCACAACAGCTACCGCGGCCAGAACTCCAGATAACAATCGAGTCACTCAACGCCCGCTACCGACGGGCGATCAAGGCTCGCGGCCATTTCCCCTCGGAGGCCGCGGCGCTGAAGTGCCTGTATATGGTGACTCGCTCCCTCGATCCCAAGGGCACCGGCCAGCAACGCTGGGCGGTCCGCTGGAAGCCCGCTTTGAACGCGTTCGCAGTAACATTCGCCAACAGAATGCCCGACCTCAACCGAGGATAGGGAAACGCCACTTACACCGAATTCCGGATGGACCCGTCGGCGAAGTGCGCGGCCACTTCGCCGGTCGTTAATCCTTTAGCGGTCAACGACAACACGATCTCGTCGATGCCGGTCAGCCGACGTTGGCGCTTCTTGACGATCTGCGGATCGAACGAGCTGTTGGTATCGCGCGGCACCTCGATCTCGACCGGTCCGATCTCGGTGAACACCGTCTTGGCCCGGGTGCCGTTGCGGGCGTTGCCGCTGCCACGTCCGACCGGGTCGTGCTTGTCATAGCCGAGGTGCTCGGCCATCTCTGCGTCCAGCGCGGTCTCCAATACATTCTTGGTGATCTGGTTGAGTAGCCCGTTCGGGCCGACCAGCTCCACGCCCTGCTCCTTGGCCTGGGCCAATAGTTGTTCAGCGAGCTGCTTTTGATCCACCTCGGTAGCCATGGGCTCGAGTGTTTCGGACATCATCAGTCCTTCCCGCCAAGCTCACGCTCGGCGTGTCAGACCAAGGTCAGATCCACCGCTGTTCAGACAGTCCCCATCCTCAGTTTCGATTGCAGGGACCAGATCTTGTTGAGCAACAGTGCCTTTGTGTCGTAACGGTGGTAGCCGACCACGGTGCGCACGATCGCCCAGTTCTTCTGCTCGACGTGGCAGCCGTCGTTTTTGTTTCCGGGCCGCGAGCGGGTGAAGGTGATCTGGCGCCGCTCGCACCAAGCCAGCAGGTGGTGGTTGATGAACTCGCTGCCGTTATCGAAAGCCCAGGATCGGGAAGGGCATGGTGGTGGCGATCGAGGTGCCTCACCAAAAAGTGAGCGCGAAGCGTGGGCTGGTGCCTCACGCATGGTGAGCGCGTGGGGGCTTGCACTACTTCGCCTTGGCCAATCGGTCGATTGACGGTTGCAATGCTTCCAGGTCGATGTGGCGGGCGGCGGCAAGGGCGTCGGTCTTGGTCTTGGCCAGGTCCAGTAGCTGCATTTGGATGGTGTTGATCTGCCGGGTCAAATCGGCCGGGTTGATGCCCTCGATTCGGGCGGACACATGCGAAAGCTGTTGCGCATCAAGTATTCCCGATTCCTGCAGACGTTGCCACGGCGTGGCCGGCGTGTCGTAGATGCGCGTGCGGCGACTGGCCGCGGTGGTGCTGTAGCCGATGGGCTTTTTCGTCGGGGTGAAGAAGTTGCACCGCAGCGACACCAGCTTCCACAGCCGGTTGAGCAGCTCCAGCTCCTCGGAGGTGTCGTAGCGCCAGTAGAACGCGTGTTTGCGCACCACGTGGTTGTTTTTTGACTCCACGTGCGCTTGGTCGTTCTTCTGGTACGGCCGCGAGTGGGTCTGGGCGATGTCGCGGGTCTGCAGCCAGGCGGCGACCTCGTGATTGATGAACTCACCGCCGCAGTCCAAAGCGAAAATCACCAGATCGAACGGGAACCGCTGTTGCAGCTCGTCGATGCCGGCCGTGATCCACTTCGAGGCGTTGTTGCGGATCGAGAAGTTCTCGGTCCAGCCGATCACCAGGTCGGTCATCGTCAGCGTGCGGGCGAACTCGCCGATCAATGTCGGGCCGCAGTGCGCCACGGTATCGGCCTCGATCACCCTCGGGGCCTCAGGTGCCTCATCGGCGCAGGTACGGATGGCGATCGAGTTACGCAGCAGCGGCGACGGTTTGGTCGTCGAGATGCCCTTGATGCGCATCCTGTCCCAGGGCCGGTTTCAGGTAGCGGTCCAGGGTGGCCGCGCTCATCGCCTTCAGCTCCGCTGATGCCGCCTCGGTGGCGAACGGCCTGTCAAGATCACCGGATTCAGCCAGCAGCGGCAGCCACAGACCCACCATGACCACCAGGTACTTGCCGCACGGCATGCCCATCAAGGCCCACACATACTCCAGCAGTGCCCTGGCGTCGTCGCTGAAGCCCCGCGGCCGCAACGTACGCCTGTCAACCTGCTCGGCCGGGTCCGGCAGCCTCGGGCCGGTCAGCATCCGCCGAGCCGTCGAGCGGCCCATCCCCGTGGTGGACACCACCCGATCCAAAATCTTGCTCTTGTCCGCCTTCAACGCCTTGCGGTACTGACCTCGCAGTTTGTTCGCTACCTGCCGCCTCGCAGCCATGTCGATCTTGCCTTCCACATCGGGCAGGCCTTCCGGGCCACGCGCTCAAAATAGGTGAGGCACCACCGCCGGCCACGCGCTCAAACTCAGTGAGGCACGCCGGACTATTGACAATTGGTCGATCTTTGTAAAAGATTGGTAATACCGTCTGTCCGGGGTATTCGGGAGCAGCCAGTTGCCCGGTCGACGGCCGTCAGTATCCGGGAATGACGGGCAAGGGATCCACGCTATGCAAAGCACTATGCAAGACGTTCCGCTTTCTGTGACATCGATCGTCAAGCATGCCAACTCCATTCACGCCGACCGCCGCGTCGTCACACCGACCGAGTCGGGCTACCGGGCCGCGACCTACGGCGAGGTCGGCCGGCGGGTCGGTCAGTTAGCTAATGCGCTGCATGACCTTGGCGTCACCGGCGATCAGCGTGTGGCTACCTTCCAGTGGAGCAACCAGGAACACTTGGAGGCCTATTGTGCGGTGCCGTCGATGGGCGCGGTGTTGCACACGCTCAATATTCGTCTTACCGCCGAGCAGCTTGGCTACATCGCCAACCACGCCGACGACAACATCGTCATCGTCGACATGTCGTTAGCGCCGCTACTTGCGCGTTCTTTGCCGGCCATATCGTCGGTGCACACGGTGATTGCGGTCGGTGAGGGCGATCCCGAGCCGCTACGGGCGGCCGGCAAGGCCGTCGTTTCGTACGAAGACCTGATCTCGACACATCCCACCGAGTTCGACTGGCCTGAACTCGATGAGACGTCGGCCTCGGCGATGTGCTACACCAGCGGCACCACCGGAAACCCCAAGGGCGTGGTCTACAGCCACCGATCCACCTACCTGCATTCACTGGCCGTCTGCACTGGCAACGGGTTGGGCATCGCTGAAGCCGACCGCATCTTGGCTATCGTGCCGATGTTTCAAGCCAATGCGTGGGGCCTTATCTATGCCGCGCTGATGGCGGGGGCCGAACTGGTACTCCCGCACCGATGGCTACAACCTGGAGCGCTGGTGGCCATCATCGAGGACACCCGCCCGACCGTGGCCGGTGCGGTGCCCACAATCTGGAATGACGTCCGGCACTTCCTGGGCTGCGAGCCCGGTCATGACATCTCGTCGCTGCGTCTGGTCGCGTGCGGCGGATCGGCGGTACCGGTGTCACTGATGCGCGGCTTCGAACGCGACCACGGCGTACCGATCGTGCAGGCGTGGGGAATGACCGAAACCTCGCCGCTGGCCACGGTGGCCAAACCGCCGACTGGGCTCGACGAAGACCAACAGTGGGCGCTGCGTGCCACCCAGGGCCGCCCGATATGCGGCGTGGAAATCCGGCTGCGCAACGACCAGGATCGCACCCTGCCGTGCAACGGAGAAGCGGTCGGCGAGATCCAAGCCCGCGGGCCGTGGGTAACTGGCTCTTATTTTCGCGACGACGACGCCGACAAGTTCGACCAGGGGTGGCTGCGCACTGGCGATGTCGGCCACGTCGACGAGCATGGCTTCTTGACGCTGACCGACCGTGCCAAAGACGTCATCAAGTCCGGCGGGGAGTGGATTTCGTCGGTCGAATTGGAGAATTTGCTGATCGCCCATTCCGGGGTACATGAAGCCGCGGTCATCGGTGTGCCCGACGAGAAGTGGCAGGAGCGTCCACTCGCTCTAGTGGTGGTCAAACCCGGCGCCGATATCACGCCAGATGAGCTACGTGCCTTCTTAGACGGCAAAGTCGCTACGTGGTGGATCCCGGAGCGCTGGGCCTTCGTCCCCGAAATCCCGCGAACCAGCGTCGGTAAATACGACAAGAAAGTGCTTCGGGCATGTTACACCGCCGGTGACTACAACATCGTGGAATTCGTCTAGCGACCAAGGTTCGCTAGACCCGGCAATGCAGCCGAATAATTAAGGAGGTTACATGGCAACCACACGTTACCATTCGCTGGGTGCCGGCGGGCTGAACTGGGAAAGCGTGCCACTCAGGCTGTTCGCTGGCGGCATCGCCAAACTCTGGGACCCCGCCAATATCGACTTCTCCCGCGACAGCGCCGATTGGGAGGCGCTTTCCGACCGCGAACGCGTGTACGTCACCCGATTGTGCGCGGGCTTCATTGCCGGAGAGGAAGCAGTCACCCAGGACATCCAGCCGTTCATGGCCGCAATGCGGGCCGAAGGCCGGCTCGGCGACGAGATGTACTTGACGCAGTTTGCGTTCGAGGAAGCCAAACACACCCAGGCGTTCCGCTTGTGGCTCGATGCCGTCGGGGTGCGCGACGACTTACATAGTTTCCTCGATCAAACTCCGGCATACCGGCAGTTGTTCGACGAGGAACTTCACGAATCGCTCAACACGCTCTATGTGGATCCCTCGCCGGCTGCCCAGGTTCGCGCTTCGGTGACGTACAACCACATCATCGAGGGCATGTTGGCGCTGACCGGCTACTACGCCTGGCACAAGATCTGCGTGGAGCACGGCATTCTTCCCGGCATGCAGCAGCTGATTCGGCACATCGGCGACGACGAGCGACGCCACATGGCATGGGGCACTTTCACCTGCCGGCGCCACGTCGCTGCCGACGACACCAATTGGACGGTGTTCGAAACGCGCATGAACGAACTCATTCCGCTGGGGCAGCGCCTGATCGACGAGGGTTCTGCACTGTATGGCGACGACATACCCTTCAATCTGTCAATCGACGAGATGAGGACCTATGCCACCGACAAGGGGATGCGCCGGTTCAGCACGATCAGCAGCGCCCGCGGGCGACCGCCCGAGGAAATCGACCTCGACTACTCGCCACTGCAGCTGGAGGACACCTTCGCGGACGAGGACGCGAGGGTGCTGGCCGGTTCGGCCTGACTTCGACGAGATCGGCGCCAGTGCGTAAAAACGCGGAATTTTTGCGCTGGAGTCGATTCGGCACTGCGAGTACCAACACTGCTCCAGCTTAGTTGCCGTCGCCGGTGCCACTATCTCGGCACGCTTCAAAGATCCGCGATGGCGCAACGCTCCAAGCGGCGGCGAGGCCAGTCATTGACCGCACGACCCGGAGGAGACGACACACGATGCGTCGACCACTTGAGGACGGCTACTTCACGATGCCCAACGGCGATGAGCAGCCGCGGTTGATCGGTTCCTATAGCCCTGCTGCCGACAAGTACTTCTTCCCCCGCCGCCGCCGCTGTCCGTTGACGGGCGGCCCGGTCGAGGATGTCCTGCTGTCACCAACCGGCGAACTGTACGCCTGGACCTACGTCGAGTCGGCGTGGATGGGCAAGTCCCGGTTCGGCTCCACAGGCGACGGGCACGGTGTCGGCCAAGTTGACCTACCGGAGGGCGTGCGCGTGCAATCCATCCTGCGTGGCGAGATGGGCGACTGGGAGATCGGCATGCCCATGCAGCTTGAGGTCTACCCCCTCATGACCGATGCCGATGGCACTGAGCTGTGCTCGTTCCGCTTTTGCCCTACTCGACGGGGGGCATCTCGGTGATGGCCCGCGACGTCTATGTGATCGGCGTGGGGATGGCCCCGTTCGGCCAGCCGGACGCCAACGCGGCCGACTTGGGCTTCGGGGCCGGTGTCAACGCGCTCGGTGACGCCGGCATCGGCTTCGATGAAGTCGGCTACCTCTACAACGGCTACATCGGCGCCGGTCTGCTCACGGGTGTCACCCTTGCGAAGGATCTCGGGCTTACCGGCATCCCGATCACCCACGTCGAGAACGCGTCGGCCACCGGATCGTGCGCCTTCCATGAGGCGGTCCAGGTGGTGGCGGGGGGGAGCGTCGATATCGCGATGGCGCTAGGGTTTGACGACCTCAATCGCGCCACTCGAGCTATCGGGGGCAGCAAGCCCGGCATTGGCCAGGTGATCCTCCCGGCGGCGTTTTTCGCCATGTGGGCGACACGTCGCATGCACGAAGTGGGCACGACGGTCGAGACCTTCGCCGCCATCGCGGCAAAGAATTGGAACCATGCGCGGCTGAATCCCTACGCGCAACGTCGGGCCGACCATGAGGTCACCGTCGAAGAGATCCTCGCCTCGCGCATGATTTCCTACCCGCACACTTCGAAGATGGCCTGCGCCGCTGGCTCTGGGGCTGCGGCCGCGATCGTCGCGAGCCGCGAGGCGGCAGAGCGCGTGGCCGGTTCACGCCCGCTGGTGAAGGTGGTCGCCAGCCAGCAGCAGTCCGAGCAGTTCGTTGACGGCCACATTTTCATGGGTGCGGTCGTCGGTCCGGGCGAGCTCACCGCGGCCACGGCAAAGGCCGCCTACGACGAGGCCGGTGTCGGGCCGGCCGACCTCGACCTCGCCCACGTGCACGACGCATTCCCCATCGAGGAACTGATGTATTACGAGCTGCTCGGGGTGTGCGCGGCTGGGGAGGGGGACAAGCTCGTCTCCGAGGGCGCGACCAGCCTGGGTGGTCGTATCCCGTTCTCGACCGACGGCGGGCTGATCGGGCGCGGTCATCCCGGTGGGCCGACCGGCCTGGCCCAGATCTGGGATGTGACACGGCAGCTGCGGGGCGAGGCGGGCCCGCTGCAGGTCGAAGGCGCTCGAACCGGGCTTGCTCACATGATGGGCGCGGGCTCGGTCTGTGTCATCCACATCCTGCAGGCCGGGCGGTGACGTCATTCAACACATCCGATAAGAGAGAAATCGCCCTGCGGGGCGACAGCATGGAAGGGAAATCGCGTGGCTGAGCTTAGCTTCGACGGGAGGGTCGCCATCGTGACCGGGGCGGGAAACGGTCTCGGCAAGGAGCATGCGATGCTGCTTGCATCACGCGGCGCGCGCGTGTTGGTGAACGATCTCGGCGGCAGCGTCGCCGGCGTCGGCGCGGACCTGACCGCGGCGGAGGCCGTCGCTCAGGAGATCGAAGCCGCCGGCGGTATCGCGGTCGCCGATGGTCACAGCGTGGCGACCCGAGAAGGTGGGGCGGCCATCGTGCAGGCGGCTCTCGACGCCTTCGGGCGGGTCGACATCGTCGTCAACAACGCGGGCATCCTGCGCGACAAGTCCTTCCACAATCTCACGCCGGAGCTACTCGATCCGGTGATCGATGTCCATCTCTACGGCACCATCTGGGTGACCCAGCCGGCGTTCCTCAGGATGCGCGAGCAGGGCTACGGCCGGATCGTCAACACCTCCTCCGCCGCCGGGATTTTCGGCAACTTCGGTCAGACCAACTACGGGGCCGCGAAGATGGGGGTCATCGGCTTCACACGGGTGCTCGCCCAGGAAGGCGCGAAGTACAACATCAAGGTGAACGCGATCGCGCCGATGGCGCGGACCCGGATGACCGAGGAACTCCTCGGGCCGATCGCCAAGAAGCTGGACCCGGCACTGGTCGCCCCGGTCGTCGCGTATCTCTGCCATGAATCCTGCGATCTCACGTCGAGGATCTTCTCCGTTGGGGGCGGGCGAGTGGCCGAGATCTTCATCAGTGTGACGAAGGGCTTCTCATCGCCGACGCTCGATATCGAAGCGGTCCAGGACAACCTTGAGGCGATCTGCGACCGAGAGGGATACCAGACTCCAACGCAGGCCAACGACGAGATCGGCCTCGTGCTTCAAGCGCTCGGCTGAACACGTACGTACGTTGAGGAGGACCATGCCATGGCCGTGATCGACCTGCTGCGCCAAGCGGTAGAGGACCGACCGGACAAGACCGCCGTCATCGCCGAGGACGGCGCGGCCACTTTCCGCGAGCTCGACGCTGCCAGCAGCCGGGTCGCCCAGCAATTGCACGCCGCTGGGGTGAGCCGCGGTCACAAGGTGGCGATGCTGCTCGCCAACGACCAAGCGATGCATTTCAATGCAGTGTATTTCGGCATCCACAAACTTGGTGCCGTGCCGGTGCCGCTCAATACCCGGTGGGCAGCGCCGGAAAAGCTGTTCGTGCTTGAGCACAGCGACGCCGTGGCGGTGATCACCGGTCTCGCCCACCGGGAGGTTCTGGTTGCGCTTGCCGAAGGCGAATCTGTCGAGATCGGCGGCCGTCCCGGTAGCTTCCAACTTGAGCACTTCTTCGTGACCGGCAGCGAGGCGCTGGATGGATTCACCCCCCTGGGCGACGTGGTGGGCGCGGGCTCTGCGGACGTGCCGCTCCTCGAGCCTTCCCTGAGCGCCGACGACCCGGCGGATCTGCTCTATACGTCCGGCACCACCGGGATGCCCAGGGGCGTGCTGGTGCCCGAGGGCAACCTCGCCGACGAGCCCGGCCAGGCGAGCCTCGGGCAGCTTCTCGGCGCGATGTTCGGCGAGAGCCTGCTTCATGCGGTGCCCTTGTTCGGTTTCACGGGCTGCCATGGCCTGATGCTGCTAAGCATTCGTGCCGGGGTCACGCAGATCGTGTTGCCGCGTTTTGATCCCGAGCAGTTGCTCGCGGCGATCGAGCGCTACCGCGCCACGTCGATCATGGGTGTGCCGACAATGCTGAATTTGGCCATGAAGCACCCCACGGTGGGTGATCACGACTACAGCTCGCTGCAGCTCGTGTTTTTCGGGGCGGCGCCGATCCAGCCCGACACCGTGCGCAAAATGCGGCAGGTGTGGCCCGGAGCGAAGATGCTGAACGCTTACAGCCTCACCGAGGCCGGTGCCGGCGCGGCCTGCATCCTCGGTCCCGACCCAGATGACATCCTTGCCCGGCCGGGCTCGGTTGGCAGGCCCGTAGGATGCGAGGTTGTCGTCGTTGATGACTACGATAACCCACTCCCCCCAGGCAAGGTCGGCGAGATCTGCTTTAAGTCGAAGATAGCTCGGCGCAGCTACTACAAGGGGGAGCAGCCCACCGCGGAACTTTGGAGCGGTGGACTGTTGCACACCGGCGACGTGGGTTATGTCGCTGACGATGGCTACGTCTATCTGACCGAGCGCAAAAAAGACATGATCCTGCGCGGCGGCTACAACATCTTCGCCATCGAGGTCGAGCGCGTGCTGCTCGAGATGCCCGAGGTGCTCGAGGCCGCAGTCATCGCGGTGCCGCATTCGGACCTCGGTGAGGATCTCCTAGCGGTGATCGCGCCCAAGCCCGGGTTCAGCGGCGGCGAAGGCGAACTCACCGCGGAGCGGATCAACCAGTTCTGCCGCCAGCACCTCGCCGACTACAAATGCCCGCGCCACATGGTCGTAGTGGACGAGCTACCGAAGAACGCCATGGCCAAGGTCATGAAAAACGAACTCCGACAGCGCTTCCGAGATCACCTGTTCGATCAAGGGGCCGAAAACAAATGAATGCTCCTTGAATATCGGCTTAACAGCGCGACGGCGGCCATTCCGAGCAGTGTCCGGCGCATAGCCACAGAAGAACCGTAAAGCGAGCGGATGGGGACGGCGGAAGATGCCAAGGCCGGTGAGACAGTGCTTACGCGGAATTGATGAGCGCTTCGGTGTGTGGATTGGTCGATCCAGGCGACGGTAAGGCCGTCCCTATTTCTTTTCGCGACAACAACTGTTTGAAGAGAAGATGAGGTGCCATGTCATGGATTTCATGCTCAGTCCAGAACAGGACGATTTCCGCCAGACTATACAGCAGTTCGTTACCGAACTGTCACCGCTGGCCAAGGTTCGCCAGGCGGTAACAACTGCGCCGGGATATGACATCGACCTTTGGTCTCGCATGAGTCGGGAACTGGGGCTGCCGAGTCTGCTCGTACCGGAGGAGTACGGCGGTGCGGCAGCAACGATGATCGAGGCTGCTGTCGCCATCGAGGAGCTTGGACGCGGCATCGTGCCGTGCCCGCTGTTCGCGACCGTCGCGCTCGGTGTCGCGCCGATCTTGATCGCGGCCAGCCAGGAGCAGAAGAGAGAACTGCTTCCAGAGATAGCCGCGGGCGCTCGTACAGTCACGACTGCTATCAATGAACCGGGTTGCGTTGACGGCTTCGGTGCTGTAGCCATGCGAGCGGCGACAAATGGCGACGCCGTCACGCTGTCTGGGACCAAGATTCATGTGATCGACGGCCATAGTGCGGACACCCTGCTGGTGCTCGCTCTGCCGCCCGGTGACTCCGCTGAGCCGGCATTGTACCTCGTTGACGGTAACGCCGTCGGCCTCACCCGTACACGCGTCGAGACCCTGGACATCACCCGACCGCTGGCCACCCTGACCTTCGACGCCGTCTCTGCGGTTCCCTTGGCTGGCGCGCACGGCGTCGCGCCCATACGCCGTGCGTTAGATGTCGCGAAGACGTTACTCGCAGCGGAGATGGTTGGTGGCACCGAGGGCGCTATGACCATGTCCGTCGAATACGCCAAGGTGCGTCACCAGTTCAATCGGCCCATCGGCTCCTTCCAGGCGATCAAGCACCGATGCGCCGAGATGGCAATCGAACTGGACAGTGCTCGTGCAGTCACTCTCTACGCGGCTCATCTGGCAGCGGAGGAGAGCGCTGACCTCGCCAAGGCGGCCCCCATTGCCGTGGCAACCGCCGCGGCCGGATTTGACTTCACCGCATCGTGGAATGTGCAGATTCACGGCGGGATCGGGTTCACCTGGGAGCACGACGCACACCTCTACTACCGGCGGGCGAAAGCCGACCGGGTACTGCTGGGCTCAGTACGCGAGCAATGGCTCGAGGTCGCTGACCGCATCGGGCTCTAAACACCGCCACATACTTCGTCGGCACGAACAGAGAAAGATGACATGTGGATGGGGACCCCCTCAGCTCAGACGCTCGTTGATATAGGCGTTAGAGGAATTTTTCAGGAGCTCGAGGAGGTCCCGATGACGATGGTAGGCGGTTTCGACGTGCGGCGACAGCAGATCACATTCGATTACGTCGATTATGACGGCTTGTTGCGCTGGGGTCAGATCGGTCCGGCGACCCGGAAAGCGTTGCGGAACTGGCTGGCTGAGCACTGCAGCGATGGGGACGGCCAGTTCGCGCTGGAGGGCTGCCCGGGGTGGCGGTATGTGTGCGAGGAGCTGGCCGCTGCTGGGATCTGCGCGCACCTGGGGGATGCGGCCGAGATTGCCGTCTTACCGGAGCCCAAGAAGCGCGCCAAGACCGACCGCGCCGATACTCGGTTGCTGCGTACGCTGTTGTTCGAGGACCGGTTCCCCGAGTCGTGGATCCTACCCGCACACATGCTGGAGATCCGCACGCTGGGCCGGTTGTACTACACGTTGATGGACGAGCGGCGGGCCTGGCAGCAGCGCATCCATGTCCAGCTGTTCCATCAGGGCTGTCCACCGATTCGGGCGCTGTTATCCGGCGCAGGCCGCGCGGCGCTGGACAGCGTCGACTTGTCGGCGGCGGGCCGGCGGTGCGTTGACACTGCGCTACGGCGCATCGATCAGCTAAGCACCGAGATCGACCCGCTGCCAAGCCAATTAGTCAACTTCGCCCGACGCCAAGCCGGGTGTCAGGCAATGCAGCGCCATTACGGCATCGGTTGGTTGTGCGCGGCGATCATCTGGTCCGAGGTCGGTGATGTCCGCCGATTCAGCAGTTCCCATCGGCTGGTGCGGTTTGCTGGGCTGGATGTCACCGTGTACTCCTCTGATACCAAACGCTCACCAGGGCACCTGTCGCGAGAGGGCTCACCCGAGCTGCGCTGGGCGGCGTTTGAGGCAGCCGAGTGCGCGAGCCGGCGCCGTTCCCTTGATTACGGTTACTACCACAAGCTGGCAGCCAAGCGCGACGGCCACAACGGCAAGAATCCCCACCCTGGCGGTGGAACGCAAAATTCTGCGCCGATGCTATCACCCGCTGCGTGCGTTCGAAGATGGCGCCCTGGCGCTGCCAGTCCCCGAACGCCAGGAGGTGGCCTCTTAAATGATGCGTTGCGCGCCTGCCATGCCCATTAATCACCTGATGCTAATCACCTGATGCCTGCGGCCAGCGCCCGTGTGGTTCCTGTCGCCACTCCGCTGTTGGGTGGACTTCCCGGAAAGATTGAGCGGCCGCGCCTTCGTTGCCCGCACGTCGGGCACCCCATCGATCATCAAGTTGCCGGATATCGTCCGTGGACTCAGATAAGGCTGGGCGCCGGCACACGCGACGCGCGTCTTTCGCCCCACATTTATGCACCGGAGGGCAGCAGATGACTTGAACCACACCGTCTTTTCCTGTTCCCCGGCGGCCAAGTATGCGGCGGATCCTCGTCGGTCTCAAGGTCGTTCGTCCTCGCTACGCTGCGGGCGCTCCGCCTTGACCCCGACCGCGGTCCACCGCCTTCAAGCGGTCGAAAACGAAGCAAAACACGCAAAAAATAACCCAATGGATCCACCTTTACGCGGGTCCTCAACACAGATAAGGGACGACGATTCGATATGGACCTGTCTTATCCCCCGTCAGCTGAGGCGTTCAGGTCACGAGTGCGCGACTTCATCACCGCGAACGTCCCTGCCGACTTCGCTGGAATCGGGGCGTTGGATCAAACCCGGCGGAAGGAGTTCATCCGAGAGTGGCGGAAGACGCTCGCGGACAACGGCCTACTCGCCGTGTTGTGGCCAAAGCGATATGGCGGAGCGGGACTGACCCCACTCCACCAAGTCGTGCTGGCCGAGGAGTTTGCTCGCGCCGGGGTACCCGCCGGAACTGAGAACGACATGTTCGGGATTCAGCTGCTTGGCAACACGCTTGTCGTCTGCGGCACCGAGGACCAGAAGAATTGGTTCTTGCCGCGAATTCTGTCCGGTGATGATCGGTGGTGCCAGGGGTTTTCCGAACCCGACGCGGGATCGGATCTGGCCAGCCTGCGGACGAGAGCGGTTCTTGATGGCGACGAATGGGTCATCAACGGGTCCAAGATCTGGACTTCAGTGGGACACCTCGCCAACTGGATCTTCGCACTGTGCCGCACCGACATGGATGCTCCCAAGCACCGGGGGATCTCATTTCTGCTCGTGCCGATGGATCAGCCCGGCGTGGAGGTTCGACCCATCAAGAATATAGTGGGCCAGTCGATGTTCAACGAGGTGTTCTTCACCGACGCCCGAACCGCTGCAGACAACGTTGTCGGGGAAGTGAACGCAGGATGGTCGGTGGCCATGACGCTGCTGGGTTTCGAGCGTGGAACAAGTGTCACCACCGACGCGATTCGCTTCCAAGCTGAGATCGACCGGCTCTTCGAGCTGGCGAAAGAACGAGGTAAGACTAACGACCCGCATATCCGTGAGCAGCTCGCTTGGTGCTATGGTCGCGTCGAGATTATGCGGTGTCGTGGGTATCAGGCGTTGACGCGCTTCTTACACGGTGAGTATCCAGGTCCCGAGGCCGCGATGACCAAGATCCTCTGGAGCGAGTTCTTCCAACGCGAGACCGAACTGGCGATGGAGATCCTCGAGACGGACGTGTTGACGCTGTCGGGCACGGGAACGAACGGCGCCTTGGCGACTGCGGATGTCGGAACACCGAATTCGTCGCTCGCGTGGGTTGAGTCGGCATTGGCGGCGCGAGCCGCCACGATTTATGCGGGCAGTTCACAGGTGCAGCGCAATATCATCGGCGAGAAACTGCTCGGCCTGCCCAAGGAACCGCGCCTCTAGGATCCGAACAATGCCGGAGCCCGTAGACACCAGTAGTGCCGCTTCCGGTAGATGGGCGGCCATCTCGAATGCGGAATACCTGCGCAAGTGGCTGGGCCTTGGTATCGCGATCGGCACTCGGCGACGCCTGAAAACTGACCCCGTGTCGACGCAGATTTTGACCCCTTCGACCGATTCTCGGCTTGGGCCGAGAGGAGAAAGGAGTTGTTGTCAGTGGACGATTGGCTGAGATCCGCAGACCGCCGCTGTTGAAGATGTTGCCGAAAAGCGGTTCTCCGCGCAGCGGTCACCGTGCCGGTGATGGGTGCGACCAACCGATAATCCATTTTGATGATCATCACCGGCTCGTCGTGACGAAGTATCTTGCGGGAACAGCGGATGACACCGGACCGGATCCGCAGCGTCTTAGGACGATGCGGGCTTGCTCTTTGAGCAGCAAGGCCTCTGTCAATGGCCATTTAGAAGTGTCGCTTGCCAGGGTGATGGGGCCACCTGATTGCCAGGGGGATGGGACCACCGTGGCGCGTTATTGAGGAAGCTCGTCGTCGTGGTCTGGGTCAAGCTGGCTGGGTCGGGTGCGTTGACGGTAGGACGGTCCTTCGATGACGAGGGTGTGGGCGGTGGCCGTGAGTCGGTCGATCGCTGATTGGGCCAGCAGGGTGTCGGCGGTCATGGTCAACCATTCGGAGGGTTCTCGGTTGGAGGTCACGATGGTCGTTTTGGCGCGGTGGCGTTCGACGATGATTTCGTAGAAGTCGCTGGTCTCTGTGGCGCCGAGGGGTCTGAGCGCAAAGTCGTCGATAATGAGGACGTCGATGGTGGTGAGTCGGCGGATCTCGGCGTCGACGGTGTTGTCCAGGCGGGCGGCGCGCAGCCGGGTGAACAGCTTGTCGGATCGGGCGAACAGTACGGAGTTGCGTCGGCGAATTACCATGTGTCCCAATGCTGTTGCCAGATACGTCTTGCCTACTCCGACCTCGTGTCAATGTGCGGTTTCAGGACATGCTTGGCATTGTTGCTTCAAGACATCTTTGACGGATTCGCCCTGGGCAAGTCGCGAGCACGGCTAGATGCTGTGGCGGCGTGGGTAAGCCTTGAAGATGGTGATATCGCTGTCGGGATTTCTCGCATGAGTGCAGATCTCGTTGCCGTCGATTACGACGCGAAAGACGGTGTCCTCAATGGCAATAGCGACCGTTTGCCCTTGGTAACTGCGTCCTA
>NZ_MVIJ01000072.1 GCF_002086735.1 Mycobacterium scrofulaceum
GTGATGGTCGTCGTGGACGGCGGCGTGTACGGCGGGCTGTACGGCGGCTGCGGGTAGCCCGGCTGCCAGCCCGGGAACGGAACGATGACCGGAATGGGAACGGGTACACCGGGATTCGGGTTGGGTGCGAGGCCGGGGGCGCCCGGTTCGACCGGCGCGGCGGGCACGGGGGCGGCGCCTCCCCCGGCGGGCGGCACCTGCGGAATGGCGGCGGGGGCCGGGACCGTGCCGCCCTGGAATCCCGCGTTGGGCTGGTCGACCGGCGGCGGGGGCACGGGGGCCTGCTGCTGCGTCGGCAACAGCGGCATGAACTTGCCGGGAGCGGCGTTCTGGTGCCCCACCACGGGCTGCTGACTCGCGGTGGGGCGGACGGCGATGGCGATCGCGGCGGCCAGCGACGCGAATCCGATGACCGCGAAGGCGATCACGGCGTTGCCGACCACCAAGGACCGGCGGCTGAGCCGCGACGGGATGACCTCGGTCCCGTCGACGTCGTCGTATTCGTCGAACTCGGGCCCGTACTCACCGCCCGCGAACGGCTCGGCATCGTCGGTCATCGAGTACGCCAGCTGCGGCTCCTCCGCGCCGGGCGGCGGCACGACCGTCGTCTCGTCACCGGTGACCCCGACCGGGGCCATCGCGGTCTCGTCACCCGTGAGCCCCACGGCCGGCGCCAGCGCCGTCGCATCCCCGGCCGCCGGTGCGGCGGCGATCGCCGCGCCGCGGGCGACCGCGAAGGCGGGGTCGTCGGCGACCTGGACCCGCATGGTCGACGTCTCGCGGAGCTGGTCGGCGACCTGGGCGAGCTCGGGAGAGGCGCCCACCAGGTACACGTCGCCCGGGGCGTCCGGCTGCGCGCTGAGCTGGGCCATCAGCGTGTTGAACGTCGCGGTCGCGTCTCCTTCGGGCAGTGGCTCCCGGGCCAGCACCGTCGGCGGCGCGTTCTGGTCGTCGGCCGAACCGGGCACCGACAGCGTCGCCGTCGCGTCGTCCATCACCAGCGCGGCGCCGGGCCGGCCGGCCGCGCGCATCAGGGCGGCGACCGCCTGCGACTCCGGGAGCACCGCGACATTCGAAACCCCGGAATTCTCCAGCGCCTGTCGCAGCTGCCCGGCCCGCGGATCGTCGCTCCAGCACACACGGGTGCCGACCAGCCGGTGGTTCTCGTCGGCCAGCAACCGGTTGGTCCCGACGACCGTTTCGGTGAGCTTCCCGACCGGGTCGTCCTGAAGGTCGACGACGGACTGGTCGATCACGTCGGCCCCGCGGGCGCCCGGCCCGACCAGCGCCAAGCGGGCGACCGGGCCCGTGACCGCGACCCCCAACACGACGTCCATCCCGGTTCTCCTTCGGCTGGCCACCCCACGACCAGCAATGTCCCGGCATCATTACACTTGCGATACCGTTGGCAGTATCCGTTATTCGGGCGACAAGGTTTGCCTACACCGCAGCGTAACCAGCTTCTCGAACGACAGGACGTTCGCCGGGGATTCTGCCACGGCGTCCGAACGGAGAATATGTTCGCAAGCGAGCAGTGCGGCCGCCTCGGCCGGGTATCCACCCGCCGCGTGACATTCGGGGGGCATGGTGAGCCAGAGCAGTGACGACACGCCTACCGGCCCCATCGATCCCGGGCAGGCGCAGCAAACCACCCGCATCATCCGGCCGGCCCCGGGCGCCCCGCCCGCGGCGGCGGATTCGGCGCGGCGCCGGCACTTCGCCGCCGACCTGACCGCCGTCGCGCTGCTCGTCGTCGCGGTGTTCCTGCCGTGGAATCTGTACTTCGGCGTCGGGATCCCCGGCAGCAGACCGGCCCTGTTCGCGGTGCTGATCGCGGTCACCGCGCTGTCTGTGGTCGCCGTCGCGGTGGCCGGCTCCCGGAGGTCGGGCGGCGCGCGGTTCAACCCCGCGACGGCGGGCCGGGTTCGGCTCTGGCTCAACCTCCCGTACGCGCTGCTGGTGCTGGCCTTCATCGGGTTCGACGCGGTCGAAACCGTCCGGTTCGGTGGCACGGTGAACGTGCCGGGCGGGGTGGGGCCCGGCGCGTGGGTGGGGATCGCCGGCTGCATGCTGAGCGCGCAAGCGGTGGCCGTCGGCGCACGCTCGGGGCCCGTTCCCGAAGGCGACGCGCACACGGGCTGGCTGAGGTCCGCCCGGCTCGTCGGCCTCGCGTCGATGGCGCTGGCCGTGCTGAGCTTCGGGTTCAACCTGTACTGGCGGGTGCGCTACGCGCTGCAAAACGCCGGCGGCGCCGCCGAATTCGGCAAACAAAACGTCGCCGTGATCGTGACGGCGGTGGTGTACGGGGCGGTGGCGTTGGTCGCCGTGCTGGTCGCCGGCCGGTGGCTGCTGCGCGGCACCCGGGCCGCCCGGCTGGCCACCGTCGCGCTCGGCGCGTCGGCGTTGGCCGCCGGAATCGGAGTGTGGATCCTGCCTGTGGGGCGCGACATCGACGCGTTCCACGGCATCGCGCAGAACACGTCGACCGCCGGGGTGGGGTTCGAGGGCTACCTGGCGTGGGCGGCGGCCGCGGCGATGGTCGCGCCGAGCACCCTGTTCGGCCACCGCAACACCACCGGCGCGGAGGAGAGCGCCTGGCGGGTGGCGGCCCGAAACGGCTTGCTGCTCATCGCGGTGTGGGGTGTGGGTTCGATGCTGATGCGGATGACGGACCTGTTCGTCGCCGTCAGCCTGAACTACCCGTTCTCTCGGTACGACAGCGTGGTGCTGGCCGCGTTCGATCTGGCCACGGCCCTCCTGGCGATCTGGTTGCGGGTCAACCTGGGCCACGCGGCCCGCTCCCCGCGGGTGATCTCGACGGTGTGCGGGCTCGTCGCCACGCTGAGCGTCGCCCGCGTCGTCGTGGGCGTGGTGCTGGCGCCGCGGTTCGCGGACTCTCCCAATTCCCCCGCGCAGCACCCGGTTTACGGCAACGACCTCGCCCAGCAGATCACCAGCACCTTCGACGTGACGCTGTGCGGTTTGGCGTTGTGCATCCTGGGCGCCGCCGTCGTGGCCGGGCAGCTGCGCGGCCGGCGGCTGCGCCGCCGCCGCGCCGTCGGCAAGCCGGCCGTCCCGGCGCGCGACGCCCCCGCCGGCCCCAGGGCGCGCGTCCCGGTGGGTCACGCCGGCCCGCCGTCGGCCGCGGCGACCACCCGGATCACCACCGGTCCGCGGCTCTTCCGCGGCGACGACTCCGACACGCGACAGATCCCGGTGCACAGGCCGAAGATCTACCGGCCGCCGCAGGCGTAAGCCGATCAGCGCAGCGGCGCGAACGCGAACTCGCGCAGGCCGTCCTGAGGGTCGACGGCCGCGCGGAAGCCCAGCACCTCGGCCGCCCGCGACGGGTCGGCGACGATGTGGCGCACGTCGCCGCTGCGGTACTGGCCGGTGACCACCGGCGAGAGCGAACCGCCGCGCGCGTCGCACAGCGCGCCGGCCACCTGCAGGATCGAGATCGGCCGCCCCGAACAGACGTTGACCGCGGTGAACCCGTCGAGCGTCGAGGTGACGGCCGCCAGGTTGGCGCCCGCCACGTCGTCGACGTGGACGAAGTCGCGCATCTGGCCGCCGTCCTCGAAAACCCTTGGCGGCTCGCCCCTTTCGAGCGACGACCGGAAGATCGCCGCCACCCCGGAATACGGGGTGTCGCGCGGCATGCCGGGGCCGTAGACGTTGTGGTAGCGCAGCGCCACCACCGAGCCGCCGTCGGCCTCCGCCCACGCCAGCGCGTAGTGCTCCTGCGCGGTCTTGCTGGCGGCGTACAGGCTGCGCGGCCGCAGCGCGGCGTCCTCGTCGACGAGGCGCCACTGCAGCTCCTCGTCACCGAGCGGGCAGCGGTGCTCGAAGGTCCCGGCGTCGAGGTCGGCGCGCCGCCGCGGCACCGGGTCGACGTCCCCGTGCCGCCCGCAGCGGTAACGGCCCTGGCCGTACACCACCATCGACGACGCCAGCACCAGGCGCCGCACCCCGGCGGCGAACATCTGCGCCAGCAGCACCGTGGTGGCGAAATCGTTGTGGCCCCCGTAGTCCGGGGCGTCGGCGGCGTCCACGCCCGCCCCGACCATCGCCGCCTGATGACAGACCACGTCCACCCCGTCCAGCAGGGGCGCCAGGGCGTCGGCGTCACGGACGTCGATGCGGTGACATCCCCGCGGCAGCACCGGATTCGGGCCGTGCGCCGCCGGCAGCAACACGTCGACGCCGATGACGTCGTGGCCCGCCGCCCGCAGCGCCGCGGCCACCCGCGTGCCGATGAAACCGGCCGCGCCGGTGAGCAGCACCCTCATGGCAGCTCGACGGGCAGCGTCACGCCGGTGTGCGGCAGGCAGTGCGTGCAATTGCGTTCGCTGGCCACGCGCCCGATCGCCTCGCGCACCAGTTCCTTGAAGCCCCCGATGTTCTTCTCGAATTCGGCGAACACCTCGACGGTGGTCACGCCTTCGCCGGCCGTCACGCCGGCATCCAGGTCGGTGACCAAAGCGATTGTGGCATAACACATTTCGAGTTCCCGGGCGAGCACCGCCTCCGGGTAGCCGGTCATGTTGACCAACGAGAACCCGGCGGAGGCGAACCACCGGCTTTCCGCGCGGGTGGAAAACCGCGGCCCCTGGATCACCACCATGGTGCCGCCGTCGACCACGCGGGGCAGCCCGGCGACGGCCGCGCGCAGGGTCGGGCAGTACGGGTCGGCGAAGTCGACGTGGATGCCGCCGGAATCGAAGTACGTGTCGGGGCGGCCGCTGGTGCGATCCACCAGCTGGTCGGGCACCACGACGGCGCCCGGCCCGTGTTCGGGCCGGAGGCTGCCGACCGCGCAGGGGCCGAAGATCCGTCGCACCCCGAGCTTGCGCAGCGCCCACATGTTGGCCCGGTACGGCACGGTGTGCGCCGAGAACTGATGGCCGGCCCCGTGCCGGGGCAAAAACGCGACCTCGTGCCCCCCGACGGCGCCGATCGTCACCGGGGCGCTGGGCGGGCCGTACGGGGTGTCGACGTCCACGGCGCGGGTGTCGGACTCGAAGAACGTGTAAAAGCCGCTGCCGCCGATGACTCCGAGCATCCGCCCATTGTGGTGCATGGCCGTCGCCGCATCACGGGCGCGGGCGCGCGACGGCGTGCTGGCAGGATGTCCCCGTGGCCAACTTCGGGCAGTGGATCTCCGGTGCGCGGCCGCGGACGCTCCCCAACGCGGTGGCGCCGGTGGTGGCGGGCACCGGCGCGGCGGCGTGGCTGGGATCCGCGGTGTGGTGGAAGGCGCTGCTCGCGCTGGCGGTCGCGGTCGCGCTGACCGTCGGCGTCAACTACGCCAACGACTACTCCGACGGCATTCGCGGCACCGACGACGAACGGGCCGGCCCGGTCCGCCTGGTGGGTTCGCGGCTGGCCACCCCGCGGGCGGTGCTGGCCGCCGCGGTGGCGAGCCTGACGATCGGGGCGGCGGCCGGCCTGGTGCTCGCCCTCGTCAGCGCGCCGTGGCTGATCGCGGTGGGCGCGGTGTGCATCGCCGGGGCGTGGCTGTACACGGGCGGCTCGAAACCCTACGGCTACGCGGGTTTCGGCGAGATCGCGGTGTTCGTGTTCTTCGGCCTGGTGGCCGTGCTGGGCACCGAGTACACCCAGGCGTTGCGGGTGGACTGGGTGGGCCTGGCGCTGGCGGTGTCCATCGGGGCGCTGTCGTCGTCGGTGCTGGTGGCCAACAACTTGCGCGACATCCCGACCGACGCGCGGTCGGGCAAGGTCACCCTGGCGGTGCGGCTGGGCGATGGCCGCACCCGCGTGCTGTACCAGGCGCTGCTGGGCACCGCCGGGCTGCTGACCCTGGCCCTGATGGCGGCCACGCCGTGGTGCGCCGCGGGGCTGGTGGCCACGCCGCTGGCGCTGCGCGCCGCGGGACCCGTACGCACCGGGCGCGGCGGCCCGGAGCTGATTCCCGTGCTGCGCGATACCGGCCTGGCCATGGTCGCGTGGGCGATCGCGGTGGCGGCGGCGCTGGCGCTGGCCCGCTGACCGCCGGCGCGCCGCCGCCCAATTTCCCACTCGCGTGCGATAGCGCCACCGGATTCGATAACAATGAGGGACCGGCGTCGACACCGATGGCCGTCCACACGAGCACCCGATCGGGGACAGCAGTGAAGCAGATCGCCGCGACCAGTGGGCCGAAGAACATCGGATTGCTCAGTGTCGGGGCGTACCGCCCCGAGCGGGTGGTCACCAACGACGAGATCTGCGAGAACATCGAGTCCTCCGACGAGTGGATCTTCTCCAGGACCGGGATCAAGACCCGCCGGTTCGCCGCCCGCGACGAGTCCGCCGCCTCCATGGCCACCGAGGCCGGGCGAGCGGCGATCGCGAACGCCGGGCTGGCGCCTTCAGACGTCGACTGCGTGATCGTCGCGACCAGCACCCATTTCCTGCAGACCCCGGCCTGCGCTCCGGCGGTCGCCGCGGCGCTGGGCGCCACCGGTGTCCCCGCGTTCGACGTCTCGGCGGGGTGCGCAGGATTCGGCTACGCGCTCGGCGTCGCCGCCGACATGATCCGCGGCGGCACCGCCGCCAAGGTGCTGGTCCTCGGTTCGGAGAAGTTGTCACCCACCGTGGACATGCAGGACCGCACCAACTGCTTCATCTTCGCCGACGGCGCGGCGGGGGTGGTGGTGGGCGAGACGCCCGACCAGGGCATCGGCCCGACCGTCTGGGGCAGCGACGGCGAACAGGCCCTGGCGATACGCCAGGACATCGACTGGATCGACTACATGGACAGCCCGACGGGTCCCCGCCCGTTCCTGCGGCTGGAGGGCAGCGCGGTGTTCCGCTGGGCGGCGTTCGAGATGGGCAAGGTCGGCAGGCAGGCAATGGACGCCGCGGGCATCCGGCCCGACGAGATCGACGTGTTCGTCCCGCACCAGGCCAACAGCCGCATCAACGAGGTCCTGGCCAAGAGCCTGGAGTTGCGGCCCGACGCCGTCACCGCCAACGACATCGAGCACACCGGGAACACCTCGGCGGCGTCCATCCCCCTGGCGATGGCCGAGCTGCTGGCCACCGGGGCGGCCAAGCCGGGCGATCTGGCCCTGCTGATCGGCTACGGCGCGGGGCTGAGCTACGCCGCGCAGGTCGTGCGGATGCCGCAGTTCTAAGGCGCCACGTCGCTAAGGCGCCGCGTCGCTTTCCTCGTCGGGCGTCTCGCCGTGCAACCGCGCCCGCAACTGTTCGCGCTCCCGGCGCCGGCGCTCACCGGCGATCGCCAGTGACGCGGTGGCGCGCCGGCGCAGCGGACCGAACAGCCAGATGCCCAGGGGCATCGCGATGATCAGAGCGAACAACGCGGCGACCACGATCGGGAACTGGCTGACGCCCATCAGGCGCCCCACGCCGTAGATCGCGGCGGTGAGCACGGCCGCCAGCAGCAGTCGCGCCGCGGCGTAGAGCAGGACGTCGACGACGGCGCGACGACCGGCCGCCCGCGCCCGGCCCTCCTCCGGGCCCTCGCGGGTGCTGTTGTCGCTGGCTCCTTCTGACACAGGGGAAAGCCTACGACGCGGGTATATTCGACCAAGGAGGTGTTGAGTGCTCTACCTGCTGCTCGTCCTGATTTTGGGGACGCTGATCTACGTTGGCTGGCGTACCGCGCGGTCGCAAACGCAGCGCACGAAGACGCGCGTTATCGGACCCGACGACGATCCGGATTTCCTGCGGCGGCTAGGTCACGGGGACAACAACCCCCGCTGAGCCCCCTTGCTACGCGCGGTTGCGCTGGTCGCCCGGGAATCCGTCGGCCACAATGGCCGCCAGCTCGGTGAGCGCCTCGCGGGTCGACCGCCTCAGCCGGTCCAATTCGATCTCGGCGCCCTCTTCCAGGTGCGGGTCGAACGGCACCACCTGAACCGCGCGGCAGCGGCGGGAGAAGTGGTCGACCACCTTGTTCATGTCGACCTTGCCCGTCCGTGGCCGAACCCCGTTGATGACCGCGATCGAGTTGCGGACCATCTCCTCGTGGCCGTGCGCGTCCAACCAGTCCAGCGTCGCCGACGCGCTGCGCGCGCCGTCGATCGAACCGGAGCTGACCACGACGAGAACGTCGGCCTTCTCCAGCACCGAGGACATCACCGAATGCAGCAGACCCGGCCCGCAGTCGGTGAGCACCAGGCCGTAGAACCGCTCCAGCACGTCCAGCACCCGCGTGTAGTCGTCCGCGCCGAACGCCTCCGACACGGCCGGGTCGCTCTCGGAGGCCAGCACTTCCAGGCCGCTCGGGCCCTTCGAGGTGTAGCGCCGGACGTCGCTGTAGCGCTCGATGCTGCCGGCGTCGTGCAGCAACTGGCGCACCGTCGCCGACGTCTCCAGCGGAATCTTCTGGCTCAGGGTGCCGCGGTCGGGGTTGGCGTCGACCGCCACCACCCGGTCGCCGCGGATGGAGGCGAAGGTGGCGCCCATCGTCGCGGCGATGGTCGTCTTGCCGACGCCGCCCTTCAACGACAGCAGCGCGATCCGGTAGCACCCGCGCAACGGCCGGTTCACCTGCGCCACCAGGTTGTTGTAGCGGGCCGCCCGGGGGCTCTCGCCGAGGTTGATCAGGTGACCGGACAGTTCGTAGAGCAGCCGGCGCCAGCCCTCCGACGGCGGCGGCTTGACGGGCCGCAGCAGCATGCCGGTGGACAGCTCCGGGTACGGGGTATGCGGCAGGGACTCGGGCCGCGCCGGGGTCGGCGTGGGCGGCGCGTCGGCCGGGCCGGCGTAGTAGGCCCCGTAGGCGGTCGGGTCGATCCGCGCGATACCGGTGACCGGGGTGGCGTCCCACGGCGGCGTCCCCGTCGGCCTCGGGGCGGTGGGCGGCGCCGCCTCGCGCGGACCCGGCGGCCGCCGCTCGGTCCGGAAGCCGGCGAACGCACGGGTCGGCGCGTCGCCGCCGTCCGATTCCGGCTGGTCAGGCGAGGCGGACGGCCCCTGCGGTGGCAATTGCGTGGTCGGCTGATCGGGCGCCCCCACGCCCGTCGTCGGATGGTCGGACACGTGCACTCCCCCTTGTTGCGTTACTCGGGTCGGTCGCTGGCGGTCACCCCACGCCCGCATACGAATGCAGGCCCACGGTCACCAGATTAACGAAGAACAGATTGAAGACCATCGCCACGAAGCCCGCGACGTTGATCCAGGCCGCTTTCCTGTCCCGCCAGCCCGCCGTCGACCTGGCGTGCAGGTAGGCCGCGTAGATCACCCAGGCGACGAAGGACACGGTCTCCTTGGGGTCCCAGCCCCAATACCGGCCCCACGCCTCCTCCGCCCAGATCGCGCCGAAGATCACCCCGAAACCGAACACCGGGAAGGCGAAGATCGTGGTCCGGTACGCGACGCGGTCCAGGGTCTGCGCGTCGGGGAACCGCCGCACCATCCGGGCCAGCGCCCCGTCGGCGTCCGGTTCGCCCAGACGCGAGGTGCGCAGCAAGAACAGGATGCTGGCGATGCCGGCCACCATGAACACCCCGGAGCCCAGGCTGACCACCGACACGTGGATGGGCAGCCAGTAGGACTGCAGCGCGGGCATCACCGGCGCGGCGTTGGTGTAGAGCCATCGCCCGGACACCGTGAGCAGGATCAGCACCGGCACCAGCAGGAAAACCCACAGCGGGCGGTATTGCGGGCGGCGCAGCACGAGGGCGCCGGCGAGCAGCCCGCACATGCAGGTCAGGTTGATGAACTCGTACATGTTGCCCCACGGCGCCCGCAGGGTGGCCAGGCCGCGCAGCACGATGCAGGCGAGCAGCAACCCGATGCCGAGGTAGACGACGGCCAGCCCGGCCCGCCCCACCCGCTCATCCAGCGGCCGCTGGGGGACGTCCTCGACGATGCCGGGGGTGACGCCGTCCGGGGCGACGGCCCCGGCGAGGACGCGCTCGCGCCGGTCGACGCGCCGGCCACCGGCGTAGGCCAGCTCGAAGGCCAGCAGCAAAAGCGCGATGACGAGCGCCACGACGGCCGACGTGAACGCCCAGTCGGAGTAGCGCGCCAGGCCGATGTTGACGTGCAGCGTGTTCATTTGACGTCCACCTGAGAACTCCTTCTGGACGCGGGGGGCCTGGGTGAGTGCGCCGGACCGGGCGCGCCCAGACCATTCAACATCCGCTCGGTCAACCGCTCGAACTCGTCGCCCCACCCGGAGTTGTCGGTGCGCGCCAGCCCGCCCAGTTCGACGTTCACGGTACCGGCGCCCGGGGTGAGCCTGACCCACACCCGGCGGCGGCGCACCAGCAGCGATACCACCAGGCCGGCCATCATCGTGATGGCGAAGACCAGCACCCAGGCCTGGCCGGGGTCGTGGGAGACCTGCAGGTTGACGAACGGCACGGCGCCGTCGAAGCGGACGACGGTGCCGGCCGCCGGGCCCGCCTCGATCCGCACTTCCTGCCCGGCGCGCAGGTTGACCCGCTTCTCCCTGGTCAGCCGGCCCTGCTGGATCAGCCGCGGATCGAGGGTGAACAGCGACTGCGGTCGCCCGGTGTCCAGCCCGGTGTCGCCGCGGTAGATGTCGACGGCCACCGCGGGGGCGTTCAGGGCCGGGAAGCGCGACGACAGCAGCGTCCCGTCGAGTTGCTCGGTCGGCGCCAGCAGGCCCTGGATCGCGATCTCGTGCTGGCGGCGCTCGGCGGCGTTGGGATAGCTGCCGGCGGGCGGGTCGATGCGCGCCACCCCCGACGACAGCAGCGTCTGCGGGTTGTCGGGCCGCCACTGCACGGTCGACGTGCGCGTCTGCCCGTCCGGGAACGTCACGGTGAAGGTGGGCGCGTAGCCGTGGCCCTGCAGGTACACCCGGTCACCGCCGACGCGCAGCGGGTGGTTGACCTCCAGCAGGTAGTGCCGCCAGCTGTTGGCCGCCAGGTCGTGGCCGGCCTGGTAGTCGATGTCGGCGGCGAACGAGGTGGCCTGCCCCGACGGCAGGTAGTGCGCCTGGAAGTCGTTGACGCGGATGCAGATCGGGGTCAGCGACGTGCCGTCGACGGTGTTGCCGGCGCGGAACGAGTCGAACGCGGCCGGCGAGGCCGAGCAGAACCCCGGGCCGGAGTCGGCGATCACGATCACGTTGCCCTCGTAGCCGAACAGCTTGCCGACGGCCACCGCGACCAGCAGCCCCAGCAGGGAGAAGTGGAAGACGATGTTGCCGAACTCGCGCAGGTAGCCCTTCTCCGCGGACACCTCGACGGCCTCGCCCTCGTGCCGGATGGCCGTGCGCCAGCCGCGCAGCACGCCGGTGACCCTGTTCGCGAGGGCGTTGAGTTGATCGGGCTCCGCGTCGATGCGGGCGCTGGCGTGCTTGGGCAGCCGGGCCAGATTGCGCGGCGCGGGCACCGGGGTGGCGCGCAGGCTGCGGGCGTGCTCGATCATCCGCGGCGTCAGGCAGCCGACCAGCGAGACGAACAGCAGGACGTAGATGGCGGTGAACCAGAAGCTGGAGAACACGTTGAACGCCTGCAGCCGATCCAGCCACGGCCCGACGAGCGGGTGCGCCTTCAGGTAGTCGTCGACCTTGCCCGCGTTGAGGCTGCGCTGCGGCAGCAGCGCGCCGGGTATCGCGCCCAGCGCGAGCAGGAACAGCAGCACCAGCGCGGTGCCCATCGAGGTCAACGCGCGCCAGGTGTTGCGCCCCCGCGCACCCACGGCCGCGAGCAGACGCAGAATCGCACCGGGGCGGGTCTCCCTGTGCGATTCTGCGTCTGCTCGCGCGTCGGTCTGGGCGCTCAAATCGGGAGCCTCACGTCGGACACGAAGGCGTCGCGCAGCCACGAGACGAAGTCGTTCCACGCCCCGCTGACCAGCAGCGCGCCGACCGCGATCAGCAACGCGCCGCCGAAGACCTGGATGGCCCGGGTGTGGCGCCGCAGCCAGCCCAGGGCCCCCACGGCGCCCGCCGAACCGAAGGCAAGCAGCACGAACGGGATGCCCAGCCCCAGGCAGTAGGCGATCACCAGGACGATGCCGCGGGCCACGCTCGCGCCGTCGGTGGCCGAGGCCACGGTGATCACCCCGGCCAGCGTCGGCCCCAGGCACGGCGTCCAGCCCAGCGCGAAGACCGCGCCCAGCAGCGGCGCCCCGGCGACGGTGGTCAGCTGCCGCGGGCTGAACCGGGCCTGGCGCTGCAGGGCCGGGATGAGGCCGACGAACACCAGCCCCATGACGATCGTCAGCACGCCACCGACCCGCTGCAGCAACAGCTGGTTGGTGATCAGCGTGGTCGTCATGCCGAGGACGGCGACGGTGCCCAGGACGAACACCGTGGTGAACCCGGCGACGAACAGCGCCGCCGAACCCGCGACCCGCCACCGCGCCGACGGCGGGGCCTTGATCGCGCCGGGCGGCGGCTGTTCGTCGACGCCGACGACGGCGGCCAGGTAGGACAGGTAGCCGGGCACCAGCGGCACCACGCACGGCGAGGCGAACGACACCAGGCCCGCCAGCAGGCACGCGCCGAGGGCCACCAGGAGCGGCCCGGCGGCGGCGATCTGGGTGAAGCCGGTCACTTTTCCTGCGCCAACTTCTGCACCACGGGCTGCAGGTCGGCCGCCAGCAGTTCGCGCAGGAACACCGCGGCGACCCGGTGCTGCCGATCCACGACCAGCGTGGACGGGATCACGGTGGTGGGGTACTTGCCGCCGAACGCGATCAGTGTGCGCATCGCCGGGTCGTAGATGGACGGGAACGTCACGTGGCGGTCGTTGACGAAGTCCAGCGCCGCCTGCCGGTTGCCGTCGCGCACGTCGATGCCCAGGAAGGACACCCCGGCGTCGCGGGTGGCGTCGTACACCTGCTGCAGCTGGCTGACCTCGGCACGGCACGGCCCGCACCACTGCCCCCAGATGTTGATGACGACGACGCGGCCCGCGAAGATCGGATCGTCCAGCGACAACGGGTGGGCCGGGTCCGCCAGGTCGGGCCCGGACAGCGGGCCGGGGTGGCCGCGGCTGGACGGCGGGTTGTAGTAGATGTCGGTCTTGCCGCCGGGCGAGACGAACTCGAAGGTGCCGCCCTGGGCCACCGCGTCGCGACCGGACGAGCAGCCCGCGAGCAGGGTCGTCACCACGACCCCGGCCGTCGCCAGTCGCCAGATCACTACGGCCCCGCCGGTTCGGCGTACTCGACGCCGGCCAGCCGATCGCCCTCATACACCAGGGTGGTGATCGAGCACAGGCCGCACTCCCGGCGGCGCGGATCGTGCCACAGCCGGCGGCCGGTCAGGTGCAGCCGCAGGGTCCAGACCGGCAGCTGGTGGCTGACGCACACCACCTCGCGGCCGGTGCCGCGGGCGCGCGCCTTATCCACCGCGGTGGTCATCCGCGCCGCGATCTCGGCGTAGGGCTCGCCCCAGGACGGGGTGAACGGGTTGCGCAGCTGCCACCAGAACCGCGGGTCGCGCCAGGCGCCGTCGCCCGGGCCGACGCGGCGGCCTTCGAAGAAGTTGGCCGACTCGATCAGGTCGTGGTCGGTGTCCACGGCCACGCCGTGCTTGGCGGCGATGGGCGCCGCGGTTTCCTGGGCGCGCTGCAGCGGGGAGGCGACCACCGCGGCGATGTCCCGGCCGGCCAGCGCGTCGGCGACCGCTGCCGCCTGCTCCCGGCCCCGGTCGGAGAGGTAAAACCCGGGCAGCCGGCCATAGAGGACGCCGCTGGGGTTGTACACCTCGCCGTGGCGCACCACGTGGACGCGGGTCTGCTCGGCCATCAGGGCTTGTCCTTCTGGGCGGCCGCGCGGGCGGCGGCGGGCAGGGCTTCGGCGATCCGGTCGAACGCCGCGTCGTCCAGCGCCGCCGAGACGAACCAGGCCTCGAAGGCGCTGCAGGGCGGGTAGACGCCCGCGTCCAGCAGGGCGTGGAAGAACGGCGGATAGCGCCACGTCTGGCTGGCCCGCGCGGACGCGAAGTCGGTCACCGCGGCGTCGCCGAAGAACACGCTGAGCATGTTGCCGGCCCGCGAAAGCTGATGCGCCACACCGGCTTCGGTAAGCGCCTCGGCGATCAGCCCGGCCAGCCGGTCGGCGTTGGCGTCCAGCGCGGCGTACACCGCGGCGTCGGCTGCGCGCAGCGTCGCCAGGCCGGCGGCCACCGCGACCGGGTTCCCCGACAGCGTGCCGGCCTGATACACCGGCCCCAGCGGGGCCAGCCGCTCCATCACCTCGGCGCGCCCGCCGAAGGCGGCGGCGGGCAGCCCACCGCTCATCACCTTGCCGAAGGTGAACAGGTCGGCGGCGACGGGATCGATTCCGTACCAACCGCTTCGGCTGACCCGAAAGCCGGTCATCACCTCGTCGACGATCAGCAGCGCGCCGTGCTCGGCGGTGATCGCGCGCAGCGCGGCGTTGTAGCCGGCCGCGGGCGGGACGACGCCCATGTTGCCCGGGCTGGCCTCGGTGATCACCGCGGCGATCTGGTCGCCGAACTCCGCGAAGGCCTGCCGCACGGCGTCGACGTCGTTGTAGGGCAACACAATCGTGTCGGCCGCCGCCGCGCCGGTGACCCCGGGCGAGGACGGCAGGCCCAGCGTCGCCACCCCGGAGCCCGCGTCGGCGAGCAGGGCGTCGGCGTGGCCGTGGTAGCAGCCGGAGAACTTGACGATCTTGGGCCTGCCGGTGAACCCGCGGGCCAGCCGGATCGCGCTCATCGTGGCCTCGGTGCCGGAGTTGACCAGCCGAACCCGTTCGACGGGCTGCACCCGCTCGATGATCTCGGCGGCCAGCCGGCTCTCCGACGGCGTCGGCGCGCCGAACGACAGGCCATGGGACGCCGTCTCGGTGACGGCCTCGACGACGGCGGGGTGCGCGTGCCCCAGGATCATCGGACCCCAGGAGCAGACCAGGTCCACGTAGCGATTGCCGTCGGCGTCGGTGAGCAGGCACCCGTGCGCCTCGGTGATGAAGCGCGGGGTGCCGCCCACCGCGGTGAACGCCCGCACCGGCGAGTTCACCCCGCCGGGGATGACCGAGCAGGCATCGGAGAACAGCCGGGCCGACGCGGCCGTCGTCCCGGCGTGCGCGGTCGCCTGGTCAGTGCTTCCCATGACAACCAGTGTCCCAGCCTCCGCGGGCGGCTCAACTACAGGGTGTAGCAGTACCGGTCAGGCGTCGCCGTCCGGGTCGGCCTCCTGCGCGGCCAGGAAGTTCCGGCGGGCGGCCTCGCGTTCCCGCTCCGCCGCGAGCCGGTGCGCGCCGACGTCCCCGAGGCCCTCGGCGACGGCGAGCTCGTGGATTTCGGCGGCCCGCTCGTGCGCGGCGGGGGCTTCGTAGTGGCGGTCCCGGTCGCGGCGGTGCGCCTCCAGGTCACGCGCGGCGGCGTGCTCGGCGCGGTCGGTCGCGCGCTCGACATCCTGGGGGGTGATGGGCTTGCGCGCGGCGAGGTCCCGGCCCCTGCGCAACAACTCCTCGGCGCGCTGGGCCGCCTCGTTACCCGGCGAGTCGCCCATGTTCAGACAGTAGACCCGTTCGCGGCGAAAAGTTTGGTTGATGCGGGGCGCCGGCGGCGAGTTGGATGGCGGTATGCAGATGCCACAAGCGCTCGCCCGGTTCAACCGGCACGTCACCAACCCGGTTCAGCGGCTGTGGGCCGGCTGGCTGCCACCGTTCGCGATCGTCGAACACGTCGGCCGCCGCTCGGGCAAGCCCTACCGCACACCGGTGAATGTGTTCAGCGCGGACGTCGACGGCAAACCCGGCGTGGCTATCCTGCTGACCTACGGCCCGGACCGGGACTGGCTGAAGAACCTGACCGCGGCGGGCGGGGGACGGATGCGCCGCAACGGCAAGGACTTCGGCATCGCCGACCCGAGGGTCGTCACCAAGGCCGAGGCGGCAGACCACGTCAGCGCTGGAGCGCGACCGATTTTCGCGCGGCTGCCGTTCGAGGACGCGGTGCTGCTGACCAAGACGGACTGAGCGGCTCACTCCGCGGGCCGCGCGGGATGCCGCCCGCGGGCGCGGGCCGCAAAGTACAGCCCGATCACCACCGCCCACGACAGCAGGCTGAGCCAGAGCTGGCTGCGCGCCGAGCGGTCGAAGGCCATCTGCACCAACACGGCGGTGATCGCGGCGAGGGTCAGGATCGACAGCACCGGGAAGAACCACATCTTCACGCGCAGTTTCTCGGCTGGGGTGCGGCGGCGCAGGACGATCTGCGACAGGCCGATCAGCCAGTAGACGAACAGGATGATCGCGCCCGAGGAGTTGAGCAGGAACAAGAACACGGTGTCGGGCGCGACGCGCGCCATGACGACGCAGCCGAAGCCGACCGCCGACGAGCACAGGATGGCGACGTGCGGAACACCGCGCCCGCTCAGGCTGACCAACCGTGTCGGGGCCTCGCCCCGCTCGGCGAGCACGAACAGCATGCGCGACGCCGTGTAGAGCCCGGAGTTCAGGCAGGACAGCACCGCGGTGAGCACCACCGCGTTCATCGCCTGGTCGGCGCCGCGCAGCCCGAGGTGGCGCAGCGCGGCCACGTACGGCGAGGCGCCGAGTTCCACCGAGTCCCAGGGCAGGATCACCACCAGCAGGAAGACCGAACCGACGAAGAAGACGCCGATCCGCGTCACCACCGACCTCGTCGCCTTCTGAACGGCGAGGTGCGGGTCCCGGCTTTCGGCGGCGGCCACGGTGACGATCTCGGCGCCGACCATGGAGAAGATCACCACCACGATGGCGGCGAAGACGGCCCCGACGCCCTTGGGGAAGAAGCCGCCGTGCGCGGTGAGGTTGGCCAGCCCACCGCGGTGACCGGGCACCACGCCGACGACGAACGCCGCACCCACCCCGAGGAAGGCCGCGATGGTCGCGACTTTGATTCCGGCGAACCAGAATTCGAATTCGCCGAAGGACGTGACCGAGAACAGGTTGGTGGCGGTCATCAACAGCATCAGGCACAGCGACAGCAGCCACAGCGGCGCGTGGAACCAGTAGCCCAGGACCTTGCCCCCGGCGACCGCCTCGAAGCCGACCACGATCACCCAGAAGTACCAGTACAGCCAGGCGACCGAAAACCCCGCCCAGCCGCCCAGGGCCTCGGCCGCGTAGTCGGCGAACGACCCGGTCGACGGGTTCGCGGCCGCCATCTCGCCCAGCATCCGCATAACCAGGACGATCAGCAGCCCGCACAGCGCGTAGGCCAGGAACGCCGCGGGGCCGGTGTCCTTGATCACCACGCCCGACCCGACGAACAGGCCGGCGCCGATCACCCCACCGAGGGCGATCATGCTGAGCTGGCGCTGCGACAACCCTTGGCGCAGTTGCCCAGTGCTGGCCATGCCGGACCGCGTCGCCGCGGTCAGTCCAGGCGGGTGGCCACCACGGACCACACCGGCAGGTGCACCCGGTGGTCCTCCAGCAGTGGGTCGATGACGCCGAGCCGGTGCACCAGCGGCCGCATCCGCTGCAGGATCTCGCCCTGCTGGTCGGACGCGAACGTCTTCATGGCGTCGAACGTCTCCTTGAGGAAGCGGGCCTGGTAGGTGGTGCCGCCCAGGTAGTCGATGCGCCACCCGTTGGCGCCGAACACCCGCTCGAAGTTGTCGGCGGGTATCGCCGTCCACTGCAGGCCGTTGACGTTGTGCGGACTGAACTCGAACATGTACAGCCGCGCCCCCGGCTTGGTGGCCCGGTGCAGCGCCTGCGCGTAGCGCGTCTGGACGACGCCGTCGTTGAGGAACACGTGGTAGAAGGCGCTGTCCACCACCGTGTCGAACCGGCCGTCGAACCCCTCCAGTCGGGTGGCGTCGGCCACCTGGAAATCGACCTCGACCCCCGCGCGTTCGGCGTTGCGTTTGGCGCGTTCGATGGCCGACGGCGAATCGTCGATTCCGGTCGCCGAATACCCGTGCGCGGCAAAGTGAATGGCGTGATAGCCGGGGCCCGTTCCCGGATCGAGCACCTCGCCGCGGATCCCGCCGTAGGCCACCAACTGCTGCACCGCCGGCTGCGGGCCGCCGATGTCCCAGGGAATCCGTCCGCCGGTCTGCCCTGCCTCGTCGTACAGCGGTTCGAAGCCGGCGACGTTCGCGTCAGTCATGGGTTTCTCCTATGTCAAGCCGCTGCCGGTTGGCAAGGCTTTGTTCGGATGTTGTGGTCGGTGTGGAGGTGATGGAACA
>NZ_MVIJ01000073.1 GCF_002086735.1 Mycobacterium scrofulaceum
TATTCTTCAGCAGCCAGCCGCGCGAACTGCGGAAACACCGGGACACTACCGCGACTCAGGCCGCGAGCCCAAGAGAACCGTCCTCACTCGGCCCTGGGCTACCAAACGCCGGCCCAGTACGCTGCGTCGTGCAGGTGCACCCACACCCCGGTGGCCTGCGTGATCAACTGAATCCGGAACGAAACAACCCGACTCTAGATCGGGGTGGACTCAGTAACGGGGACTCGCCACGCCGACCTGGACTGCCACGTCGTTCTCGACAACGCCTCCACGCATAAGACCCCAGCGGTAAAGCGTTGGCTGACAGCACATCCCCGCTTCGTGTTGCACTTCACTCCCACCAGCTCAAGCTGGCTCAACCTCGTGGAACGCTGGTTCGCCGAACTGACCACCAAAAAACTACGCCGCGGCACCCACACCTCGGTCCGTCAACTCAACGCCGACATCCGCGCCTGGATCCAAACCTGGAACAACAATCCACGCCCCTACGTCTGGACCAAGACCGCCGATCAAATCCTGGCCAGCATCGCAAACTACTGCACCCAAATTAATGACTCAGGACACTAGACCTCGCAGTCCTATGCCGGCGGGTCGCAACACTTAACCCTGTGACCCGGCAGGGCCAGATGATGCCCCGGGGCAATTGGATTGATCCCGCGGCGCCGCGGTAACCGTCTTGGCCACTGCGAGAAATTGTTTCGCGCAATAGTTGTGCGCTCGTCCTGCCTTCCACATCCTGCTGCCTCCCGACGCTTCGTCAAGGACGCCGGAGTGCTTGCATTTCCGTGAGCTCACGGCTGATCGCGTCGAGCGCCGCGTTGCGCCGCCCGCTGGTCATGAGTCGTTTAGTAGCTGCCACGGCATTCGGATCGTGCGTGCTAATTAATGTTGCCGCGGACGAAACCTGTTCGACGAGTTCGGCATCGGGAACCACTCGCCAGGCCAGACCAGTTCGGAAGGCGGCCGCTGCGTCGATCCATTCGCTGGAAAGCATCGCCCACATTGCATCCGCCCATCGCATTCTCGTGGACAGAAGTGCTGAACTGCCTGCCTCTGGCGCGATGCCCAACGCGGTGAACGGAAATCTCAGCCGGGCGGTTTCGGCGAGGAGCACCAGGTCGCAGTACAGCAGCAGCGTGCAGCCGAACCCCACCGCGACCCCGTTGACGGCGCCGAGCAAGGGTTTTTCGAATCCGCCGAGGACGTCGAGAAGTAGGAGGAATTCGTCACCGGCGTGCTGTCGCACGGTATCTGGCGCCGCGGCGTCGAGCAGTGATCGATCGGCGCCAGCAGAGAAAGCTCGTCCACGGCCGGTCAGCACCACGGCCCGTGCCGCGTCATCACGGGCGAGGCGCTGCAGCGTGACCCGCAGCTCCTGATAACCGGCGGCGGTGAACGCGTTAAGACGTTCTGGACGATCGAATGTCAGCCAGGCCACTGCGCCGTCGCGCCGCTCGTGAAGCATGTAAGCCACCCGGACGCCTAGGCGCCGGTCGGTGCGGCGAGCTTGCCCATTATTCGGCTCCGGTGTGCATGACCATCGGGAATGTCTGCGCGGCGCGAACGCCTGGGGTGAAGTCGAGTTCGACTCCGGGTTTGATGTGGTATTCGGGGATACGTTCGTGCCAGACGCGCAAGGCGGTTCGCAGCTCGACGCGAGCGAGGTGAGAGCCCAGGCAGCGGTGTACCCCGCCGCCGAAACCCAAGTGCCGGTTCAGTTTGCGGTCGAATCGCACGGATTCCGGGTCGATGATAGACGTTTCGTCGGTGTTGGCCGAACCGAGCATGACCAGCACCTGTTCGCCGGCGTGGATGGGGCATCCACCGAGTTCCGTGTCGTGCGTGGCCTCACGTGCGACGGCCATGACGGGTGTTTCCCACCGCAGAAGTTCCTCGACGATGAAGGGAATGTTTTTCGGGTCGTCGGCGATCGCCTGGCGAATTTGTGGATGCTGTGCGAGGTAGCTGAAAAAGCAGTCTAGCGACGCCGACACGGTGTCGAGCCCGGCGATGAGAAACAGGAAGCAGATGTCGAGGATTTCGTTACTGCTGAGTCGATCTCCGTCGATTTCTGCTTCAAGGAACCAGCTCAGCAGATCGTCGTGGTGCTCGCGCTTGCGCTGCTCCATCGTGGCGGCGAAGTAGGCGTAGATCGACTGCGCCGTGGCCGCCTGATAGGCGTCAGTATCGGGGTGGCCCAACGGCTTTCCGGCCAACTCGTGTGGCCTGATGATCCCATCTTTCATCAGAAGCAGCGTGGGCAGCTCGTCAAGCGGCAGGCCCAGCATGGTCAAAAAGACCTGGGTGGGGAAAGGGACGGAGAACTCCTCGACGAAGTCGATCTCGTCTCGGCCGATGAAGCCGTCGATGAGTTGGTTGACCAGTGCCGAGATCGACACCTCAAGTGCTTTCATCCGTTTTGGCGCGAACAGCGGGTCGAGGATCTTGCGAAACTTTCCGTGCTCTGGCGGATCGATCTGAAGGGGGATGAGCGGTCGGTCGTTTTTCAGCACGCCTGAAGTCAGCGCCGAGGAGTACAGGTGCGGGTTGTGCAACACCTCGTCCACGAGTTCCCAGGTGCTGACCAGCACTCCGATACCGTCCACGCGCATCACCGGAGCAGAGTCGCGCAACATCTTGTATGTCGGCTGAGGATGCCGGGTCAGCTCGGGAGCCGCGAGTAGGCCCAGCCCCGACACGTCGTCTTCCTGCGTCATCCAGCTCCCTTATCGTCCAGTGCCGCTGGGCAATACCTAACGGCAGTTGGTAGTTGCCTAAGGCGGCCTGCGTCAGCTCACAGTCCGTGTTTCCGCGCCGCCGACCGCACAAGCCTGGTCGACAGATTCGACGATCCAACCACCGCGTTGTTTACAAATGCTATTTTTATAGTCTCTCGAGCACAAGTGCACAGTCAACACCGACAGGATGGAGACCATGCTCCGACCACCCCGCGTGTTGCCTTCCATGGACGACCCCAGCGCGTTCTTTTGGAGATCCGGCGCCGACGGCCGTCTGCGCTTCCTGCGCTGTTCGGCGTGTTGGTATTTCATCCATCCGCCTGCGCCGTACTGCCCGCGGTGCGGCGGCCGAGATACCGCACCGGCCGCCGTCTCTGGGAGGGGAAAGCTGTACTCGTACACCGTGAACCATCAGCCGTGGGACAGCACTAGCGAGGTGTACATCATCGGTGTGGTCGCGATGGATGAGCAGCCCGACCTTCGGTTGCTGACCAATCTGGTCGACGTCGCCGCCGACGACGCCCGCGTCGGCATGCCGGTGGAGGTGGTCTTCGAGGATCACCCACCGGTGCATCTTCCGATGTTTCGCCCGGCGACATCATGACCGAAGCCGAACGCCGAGCGGTCATTTCGGGCATCGGGCAATCCCAGGTGGGCCGGCGGCTGGGGCGCGACGGTCTGGACCTGACCATCGATGCCGCCCTTGCAGCAATTGCGGACGCGCGGCTGACCGTCGACGATATTGACGGGCTGGCCACCTATCCGGGAGGCGTCCACGGATACCCCGGGTTCTCGGGTCCCGGTTCACCCCAGGTGCAGGATGCGCTGCGGTTGTCGCTCAACTGGCACAGCGGCGCCGCCGAGGGACCCGGGCAGTTGCAGGCGGTCATCAGCGCGGTGATGGCGGTGTCGATGGGCCTGGCCCGTCATATCCTGGTGTATCGCACCGTTACCGAATCGACCGCACAGGGCAGCGGGCATCGCCCGGGCATCGGCGTCGGCGGCAGCGAAGTGGGCGGCCCGCTGCAGTGGCTGATCCCTTTTCGAGCGTATTCGGCGGCGAATTGGCTCGCGCTCTACGCACAGCGGCACTTTCATGAGTTCGGAACGACTCACGAGCAGATGGCGCAGATCGCGTTGAATGGGCGCCGCAATGCCGCGCGTAATCCGAAGGCGGTGTTCCGCGATCCGTTGACGCTCGAGGACTATCTGGCATCGAGGATGGTGTCGTCCCCGTTTCGGCTCTATGACTGCGATGTTCCCGTCGACGGATCCACCGCGCTTGTGGTGTCTGTCGTCGAACACGCGTCGGCCGTCGACCACCCGGTTGCGCGCGTCGAAGCTGTGGGGACCGCGCTGCGGGGACGACCGTCGTGGGAGCAGTGGGAGGACTTGACCACCATGCCGGCGCGCACTTCCGCCGAACACATGTGGTCGCGCACCGATTTGCGACCCGCCGATGTCGACGTCGCGCAGCTCTACGACGGATTCAGTTGGTTGACGATGTCGTGGTTGGAGGCCCTCGGGTTCTGCGGTCACGGCGAAAGCGGCCCGTTCATCCAGGACGGCACGCGCATCGCGCTCGATGGCGAACTGCCGTTGAACACCAACGGCGGGCAGCTATCGGGAGGCCGCCTGCACGGCTACGGCTATCTACATGAGGCGGTGCTGCAGCTGCGCGGGGAAGCCGGGACACGGCAGGTCGCGGGCGGGCCTGAAGTAGCGGTGGTGTCTAACGGTGGGGGACCGATTTCAGGCTGTGTGCTGCTGACGCGGCTTGCGTGACCGCTGACTCCGATTACCGGTGCCCGCCGCAGCTTCGGTGATGCTCAATGCGGGCCAGATGAACCGTATCGCTTGTGCCCGTGCGGCTTTACGGTTGTGGGGGTGCCCGTGCGGGGAGGTCGCTGCGCTGCTGACGATGGCGAAAATGCTCACGGCGTCCGGTTCCGGCTTCGGTGAGCGCAGCACCCCGGCGCGGTGGCCGGCGCGCAGCACCCCGACAAGCGGCTGGGAAAGCAACCAGCGCATCTCCATGATCTCGGCCACCTGAGTGGCGCTGTGAACCTCCGACGTGGTGAAAAGCGCTGTGCGCGAGGCTTTCCTGGGTTCGAAGAATTGGCCCAGCAGCCCGTCGAGCCAGGCCTCGAGCGCCGCCACAGGATCAGGGGCCGCTGCGATCGCGCGCTCCAACGCCCGCCGCGCCGACTCGCCGTCCCGCTGGATGATCGCGGCCAGCAATGCGTGCTTGGACTGAAAGTGGCGGTAGAAACTGGTGGTCGACAGTTCGGCCTCGGCCAAGACATCAGCGACGGACATGCCGGCGAAGCCGTTGCGCGCCATCACCCGCACTGCGGCGTCCATCAGCAAGCGACACTCGGTGTCGTCGTCGAAGTGGCGTGGACGCCCAAGCTTCTCGGACTCTCGTGCCGGTGACTTGCTCACCGCACTTCCTCCCTCGATCTGTTCTCGCGCCGTCCATCGTGCTGGTCTCGGTCTATCGTCCCTCAACCACTGACGTGTGGTTAGGACGCTACCGGACCATAGATTCAGAAGCGTTGAGATCAGGCCCTGCCAGGTTTTGCGCACCGCCGGTGCAACGAGATCCGACTGCCGATACACGTAGCCGTCCGCGGATCCTGCGTGGCGGTGCTCGCCATCCGCGGGGTACTGCGCTCGGTCAAGCCCTGGGGACGGATGCTGGGGCCGGTCGCCGTGCAACGGAAGAAGTCGTCACCGTGGACCTGCGGGTGCCGGCTTGCTGTGACCAACCAGAGGCGCGGTCACGGCGACGTGAAGGTGACGTGCAGAGCATCCGGTCCGCGCAGCGTGGTGCCGACTTGGCTGGTGACGGTTGACGAACGGGCGTTCGCGGGATCCAATGCGAGATGGGGCAAACGCCGCGTCAGCAACGTCACTGCGGCAACGAGTTCGGCGTTGGCCAGCCAATTGCCGATACAGCTGTGCGGGCCCTGCCCGAATGACACCGTCGGCATGACGTTTCGGGTGATATCGAATTCGTCGGGCCGGTCGTAGACAGCCGGGTCTCGATGCGCCGCATTGATCGCGAAGATCATCGGCGTTAACGCTGGGATCTCGATCCCGTGCCACGTGGTCGCCTCGGGACATGCCCGGGGGAGCATTCCGACCGCGGGCTCCCAGCGCAATCCTTCCCAGACCGCCGGTTGGGTGTGCCTTTCGAGATCGGATCGCAGTAGGTCGAGCTGCTCGGGGTGGTTGAGCAGCGCGGACAAGATATTGCCCAGGGCGAGCATGGTGGTATCGGCTCCCAGGGGGAACAACATCCGCAAGAACGTAAGAATCTCTTCGTCGGTCAGGGTTTGGCCGTCGTCGGTGCTGGCCGTGACCAGCATCGAGATCATGTCATCGCTCGGCTCGCGCCGGCGCTCGGCGATCAACGGGGCCACATATTCGGTGAACTCCCGGGCCGACCGGGTGGCCCAGTCGGGATCGAACGGATAGTGGATCATCGCTTGCGCCCAGCGATGAATTTTGGCTTCGTCGTCTACGGGAATGCCGAGCAGGCGGCTGATGATCAGCAGTGAATATCGGTGGGTGAAGTCAGCGACCAGGTCGACCCTTCCTCGGTCGATGAATCGGTCGATCAACTCATTGATGACCGGTTCGATCACCGGCTGTATGTACCCCTGGACACGATTACGCCGCAACGGCGCGGAGACCATCATCCGGTTGGCGCGGTGTTCTGCGCCGGACATGCTTAAGACCGTTCTGCCGAATACCGGTTCGGTGGTCATTGCATAGACAGGTGCAGCGGGAAACGCGGCCTCGTCCCTGAAGGCAGCCCGGACCAGCTCGTCGGTCAACAGCAAAACCGCCGGCACTCCGGCAAACCGGACGATCGCGTAGGGCTTGCGTTCCCGCAGCCGCGCGAGCACGGCGTGCAGGTCGGGCTGATCATCGAATGCGAAATCGATGTTATCGATGTCTAACGTTTGCGCCGACGGCATGAGTCCACCATAAGCTATGCAACATCCAACGCACAATGTCGTACGTTGCCCACTGCGTCTTGCTCCGATGCCCGACCGTCCGTCAGCGCCGCCCGACCGGCGAGGAAAGAGGCGCCTGTCGTCTGGTGCTTATCCGGCCGAAATCATCAAATAAGCCGCGGCGCAGCTTGATTTACGTTGCCTCAACGGGTTTCATCGAGCTATGACATCATCAGCCGACGACCTGGTCACTGAATTCTGCAACCTCTGGGCAACGCCCGACGCGGAGCAGTTGGCCGGCTATTTCACCGAAGACGCGGTATACCACAACATTCCGATGCAGCCGCTACACGGGCGCACTGCGATCAAGGAGTTCATCGAGGGGTTCACCGCCGCAGTCGACGGCATCGACTTCCGAATTCATCGGCAGCTCAGCAACGGCGAGCTAGTGATGAACGAACGTACGGATGTGCTGCGACGCAAGGACGGCGGTGAAATACATCTTCCGGTCGCGGGAGTCTTCGAGATCCGGGACGGACGGATCGCGGCATGGCGGGATTACTTCGACATGGCCGCGATCACCAGCGGCTTCAGCTGATACTCAGGCGAAGTTTCTTCCCGCCGGGCGAAAGCGGCGCAATCCCAACCGGATAGCTTTCCATCGACCGGTTGCCCTTCGCCGCGACGTCTGCGGGCCGTACCCAGGCCACCAGCTCGCCTCGCGGAGCAACGTGGCGATGGCGGGCACCATGAGAGTCCGGACGACGAACGTATCCAAGAGCAATCCGCATCCGATGATGAAACCCATCTGAACCATCGTCGCAATGGAGCCGACCATCAACCCGAACATGCTCGCCGAAAAGATCAAGCCTGCGGAGGTTATCACCGAGCCGGTGCTGGCCACAGTCCGCAGCACTCCGACCCGAATGTTGTTGGCCGACTCTTCGCGGAGCCGCGAGATGAGCAGCATGTTGTAGTCGGCGCCCACTGCGACGAGGATGATGAACGACAACAGCGGCACCGGCCAGGTGATGTCATGGTGCAGGCCGTACCGGAATATCGCAACGCCCAGGCCCATTGCGGCGGCGTAATTGAGCACAACGGTGACGAGCAGATACAGCGGCGCCAGGATCGCCCGAAGAAGCACAACCAGTATCAATCCCACGATGATCAAGGTGGCGATCGCGAGCCGGACGAAGTCGTCGATGAGTAAGTGCTGGATGTCGGCATTGACCGCGGGAAAACCGACCATCGAAACCTTGGCACCGGCCAGCGACGTGTTCGGCGTCGCCGCGGCCGCGACGTCAGCAACCTTATGAACGAGCGCCATCGCCTCAGCGGAGTAGGGATCATACTGCGACTTGATTTCGAACCGAACGGTCTCGCCGTCCCTTGATACAAACTGGCGAGCAACGTCACCAAATCGCTTGTCCAACAGCGTATTCGGCGGCATATAAAAGCCGGCGGATGAATTCGCTCCCTCGGAGCCGCGGGCCGATTCCTGCAGCTGTGCCGCTATCTGACTCATACCGGTGACTAGCTGGATGTTGCTGTCGGCCAGCGTGTGAACCCCGACAGCCAACGCCCGCGCACCCGAGGCGAGTCGTCCGATGCCGCTTTGCAGCAGCCGGATCTGGCCCGCAAGACCGGCATTTGGGCCCCCGGCGCCTTTCATGCTGCGGCCAAGGGTCTCCGTCGCAGCTTGTATCTGCGCTATCGTCGGCTCGACGGGCATGTCGCCCGTCTGGGTGCTCAGCTGATCACCCAGGTCGGCGATCTGATCGAAGAAGCCACCGTTGCGCAGCGAAACGAGCGTCTGAACGTGTGCACGTAACGTGACGCACTGCGGAGTCTCGGCGCACCATGGTGCGCTGTCCAGCGTCGCGGCCAAAGGTTCGATCGCCGCGATGGTTTCGGCTGCCCGCAACGCCAACGGCCGTAAACTCGCGCGGTCCTGAACAAGGCGATCAATGTTGGGCCCCATCGCGTTCAGCTGGGTGAGCAGAGCGCGATAGCTCTCGATCTGACCACCGGCCCGTTGCACCTGGTCGAGCAGACCCGTCATCGGGCCGAGAGCTGATTGGATGCTGGTATCGAGCTGGGTCAGTCCGTCGGCCAACCGGTCCGCCCCGTCGGTGAGTTGCTTCAGCTGACCTTTGCGGCCCTCAGCGTCGACCGCGGCATCGGTGAGCTTCTCGCCAATTTGGCCATTCTGCCAAGCTAATTCCGCTTGCTCGAGACGTCTGCCGGTTGGCCGGGTAACGCCGACTACCTCCGTGACGCCCGAGATCTGCGAGACACGCGAGGCCATCTCTTCCAGATCGGCGAGACCAGTGCCGGTACGCATATCTTTCGGGGACTCCACAAGTAAAAACTCGGTCATCGTTGTGTCCCTGGGGAAATGCCTGTCCAGCAACCGATAACCTTTGTTGCTGGCGGTGTCGGCCGGTTGCGCCTTGCGGTCGTCATAACTGATCCGCATGGTGAGACAAATCGAGCCCAGCGCCACCAAAATCAGCAAACTGATCGCTAACAATGGCACCGGTCTGCGTACCACAGTCACGGCGATGCGGTTCCAGTAAGCTCGCGTCCGATCCGCGCGGGGTTCGCCAACGCCGCGTTTAGCGGCCAATACCAGCACCGGCGGCAGCAACGTCACCGAGGCGACAAAGCCGACCAGCACGGCAATGGCGCACGCAGGCCCCGATGTGGCGAAGATGTTCAATTTTGCGAATGCCATGGCCACCATGGCCAACGCGACCGTCGCGGCCGAGGCGAGGATCACCCGGCCGATCGTTGCGGTGGCGAGCACGACTGCGAGGTCCACCGCGACGCTTTGTCGTCGTTGCTCGTGATACCGGCTGATCAGAAAGACCGAGTAATCGGTACCGGCACCCAAAAGGATGACGGTCATGAATGCGATCGTGAACTGCGACACCGGCATTCCGATTTCACCGAGGCCCGCCAGAATGCCTCGTCCGACCGCCAAACTCAGACCAATGACAAGTAGCGGAAGCAGTGCGGTGAACACCGAGCGATAAACCAGTAACAGGATCGCGGCGATCAGACCGGCGGTGGCCAGCGAGATAATCAACAGATCGCTGTTGGCGGCGACGATCTGATCGCTCATCGTGGCGGGTGGACCGGTAACTTCGGCGACGGTTCCGGTGCCACGGAAGGCTTCAGTCGCGATATCGCGAACCGACTGCACCGATTCGGCCGCCCGGGGGCTGCCCAGAGTGCCTGCGACCCCGACCGGCAGGTACCAGGCTTTACCGTCATCGCTTGTCGCCTGCCGCGCAGTCGCTGGATCGGCCAGCAGGTCCCGGACCAGTTCCACTTGGCCGGAGTCCGCACGCAACCTCTCAACCATCGCCGAATAGCGCTGTCGCACTGGCGGAGTCAGGCCACCGGAGTTTTCCATCGCGACGACCACCGTCGTCGTCGAGCCAACCTCGCCGAAAGCTCTCCCCATCCGGTCCAGCGACTGAAACGAGGCGACATCCCGAGGAACCGGATCCACCGATTGCTGCCTGACGACGGACTCCAACTGCGGAAACGCCAACGCCAACACAATCGCAAGACCCAGCCACGCGCCGATCACCACGGCCTTATGCGTCAGTGCGAACCGAGCAACCCCAGCCAGGACCGCACTGTGGTGCTCGGCGTCAGTGGATCGCGTCATGGTCGTTCACCATGTCCGGCACGAGCGCCGGATAAAGCCTCTGGCCGGGCCGGCCCGAAATCTTTGGCAGCCACCCAGCCCCTGAAGCAGCGTCGACGGTCCCGCTGCGCGGCGGTCAGCATCACGTACGCAACATACAACATAATTCGCTGTGTGTCGCATACCGGCGATGTCCACGCGGCGGCGCTGCGCGCAATCCTCGCCGGATTAAGCGATCAAACCCGTCGACGACGCGGTGTTCGCTACCGTTAATGCGGGGACACCGGTCCGACTGAGGAGATCCGAAGCCAGATGCCAAACGATGCCCAGCGCCGGCGCTGGAAATACTTGCGCGGCACACCATACGTCCAGGCCGAATTGTGACGCCGAGCCGACTCCGAGTCGTTAAAGGCGGCACGCGCGCCGGCACTTGGGGCGATCGCCCGCCGACTGACGACGACGAGGCTCGCAGCCGCCTGCTCGATGCGGCCGAGGCCTGCTATGAGCGTCACGGCGTCAGCCGCACCACGGTCGACGACATCGCCAGGGAAGCGTCAGTGCATCGTACGACCGTGTACCGCTACTTCGGCTCACGTGACGACGTGCTGGCGTTCGTGATACTGCGCGATTCGGCCGGCGTGATCCAGGGCGCCGAGCGGTCGATGAACGGCAATGGCCCATTCGGCAAGCGGCTACTTGATGCGCTCGACGGTGCGATCGCAGCGGTGGAGAAATCACGCTGGCTGCGTGTGTTGTTTTCGCCGGAAAGCCTCACCATGACAGTGGCCGCCGCGGCATCCACCGCCTTCCGTGACCGCATCCGCGAGGCGCTGCGACCATACGTCGACGCGGCGAAGGCAAACGGCGAACTGCGAGAGCAACTCGACCCCGACGCAGTCGCCGACTGGCTGGTGCGGGTTGCGCAGATGTTGCTGATGGATCATCTCGCCGGAAGCCAGCACCATACCCGCATGGACAGGCGCGCGACGCTGCGCAACTTCGTCATCCCGGGCATCCTCAGCCCCACCGCCGCCGACGCCGCGACAGTACCGACACCAACGAAGAGCGCGAAGCGATAGTTGACCATTCGACACGGACGCCGTAGGCCCCAAGCGATCGCTCCAGCGGGATTCCCAAGCGTCCCGGGACAACCGTCGGTTCTAGGATCCGCAACGAAGATCAGAAAACCCGTCCGCCACCCGTTGGCGGCCGTTGCTCACGACGGTGGTGTCAGGCTGATATGCGCGGGTTGGGTACCGCAGGACGATGATTTGGATGTGAACGGTACTGCTGTCTACAGGCGGCCGTCATAGGCAGTCGTCATTCGAATCGCCTTGTGGCTCATAGGTTCTTTGCAGGTTTGCTCACGCACCGCGCCAACGCCGGGCTACCAGGGCCAGTCAAGTATTTGATGTGGCGACTTATCGCATGGTGGCCAGCGACCAGCACCAGTCGGCAAATTCGCGGTCGATCGCGACGTTGGCCACTAGTGGGTTCATGCCGCGTTCGGTGAACTGCGCCACCGCGTGTTGAGGCGTCGGTTACCGGCGTGGCCGCGAGCCCGCAGGGCCGGATCGACCTTGGCGCCCAGCTGGCCCGCAGGGTGGGCCCGGAGGTGCTGCAGGACTTGCGGTGATGCCAGGCCGATTCGATCAGTAGCCGTCGGACATGCGTGCTGCCCGCTTTGGTGATGACCCCTGGGCACGCGAGCTGCCCGATGACTACTCGCAGGGCACCAGTAGGACGTAGGCGCCGATCGAGGACCCGGTGAACCGCGACCAGTCACCGATCTCAACTGTCAACATCTTTAACGACCCGTACAGTGACTCGGACTTACGCCAGCCGTGCTGGTGGGGCTCGTAATAGCCAGCCAGGATCTCGATGATCGTGGCATCCCACAGGGCTTGTTTCGAAGGCGCTCGCGTGGCCCAAGCGTGAAACGTTCGCGGAGCGATCGGCACGCTGTGCTCAGAGAGCACGAGACAGATCGGAGCAACCCCGAACCGGTCCCGATGGACGGCGATGAACTCGCAGACCGAACCGGTCAGCGGCGGTTGCGCGGGTCGCTCTCCCGCACGAAGAAAGATGTGCAGCCTTGAATATTTCGGCGGTCTGCTCGAGCTCGACGTTACGACGTCGCAAGGCCCGGATCTCTCTCGCTGCCTCGGTGGTCACCCCGGCACGATCACCGCGGCCGACCTAATGCTGAGCGATCCAACTGCGCAACGTCTCAGCGGTCATCCCCAACCGCTTGGATACCGCGGTGATCGCCGCCCACTCACTCGGATAGTCATCACGATGCTCCAGCGCCAGACGGACGGCCTTGGCCCGCGTCTCCGGGTCGTATTTGCTCGCTATGAAATGCACCTTCCCAAGAAGGAGATTGCGCAGCAAACAAGGGGTCACTCCTTCCATCAGCAGCCCAGACTGTCAACAACCTCATTCAGGTTTAGAACTAGAAGGTACGGTACTGGACTGTACTACTACGACGGTTCTATCGTGGGCGCTGTGTCCCGGATCGCCGATGGTCCCGCGGACTCCTCACGGTGGTCGCCGCGGGAGGCCGAGTTGCTTGCGGCGACGATGGGCCTGCTACAGCAGCACGGGTATGACCGGTTGACGGTGGACGCGGTGGCGGCCACCGCCCGCGCCAGCAAAGCGACGGTGTACCGGCGATGGCCGTCGAAAGCCGAATTGGTGCTGACCGCATTCACCGAGGAGACCCGCCAGGTGGTGGTCCCGCCCGATACCGGCACACTGCGGGGAGATTTGCTGGCACTTGGGGAGTTGGTGAGCCAACACACCCGCCAGCACGCCAGCACCATCCGCGCGGTGCTTGTCGAGGTGTCGCGTAACGCCGCGTTCAACGAGGCGATACGGCATCAGTTCCTCGAACAGTGGAAAGCCTTGATCCAGCACATCCTGAAGCAGGCCGTCGACCGCGGTGATATGGCCGGCGCGGCCATTAACGACGAACTTTGGGACCTACTGCCCGGCTACCTAATGTTCCGGTCCATCATCCCTAGCCGACCCCCCACCGGTCGCACCGTGCAACTCCTCGTTGACTTCATCATTCCCAGCCTCACCCGACCCACTGGGTAAGGCGGTTCAGCCCCCTGATTGCCTTCGGCGACGCCTCGCAGGCGTGAAAATGTGGTCGGGGTGCCCACCCGACGCCGTTTCACTCTGGTTTGTGAGCCTGTGGTTTAGCCTGGCGCCGGGCCCGGCCTCGCGCGTCACGTCCTGTTGCTTCGAGCAGCCGGTCAGAATTTTGGTTCCTCGACCGAGGTCCCAGGAAACCTCCAATGAAATATCGGTGGGGAGAGGACCAGCGAAGTGAAATTCGAGCAGGCTGGTCAACATCCGCGACGTGAAGAACGACAAGTTGGACGCGGTGTGGCTGGCCACGTTCAGCGAGAAGGCCACGCTGCGGCCATCGTTCGTGCCGCCCGCGCCGGTGCGGCGGCTGCACGATTACACCCAGCTGCGGGCCGACTTGACCGGTGTTCAGAGGCGGTTGATTCTTGACGTTTCTGTGTCGTTCGATCCTTGACACTCTGTTTGTTGGTTAGGCTGGTGCACTGGTGCGCAGGGTCCGCTTGTATCGTATCTCGCCGTGGCTGATACGCGCCGCGGTTTTGACCAGATCCTTGCCAATCCAAAACCGCAGCAGATCACCATCAACGTGGACATCGCAGCGGGCTCGAGCATAGTGGCGTCCGACGCTAACTTGTTGCCAGGACACGCACACGATGTCGTTGGCGCACACCGGCCGGCTGACCAACCGTCCCCGGTGCTCTCGTCGCCACCCCGTGGCGCTGACACCGTTGCCGGCGAGGTTGGGGCTGCTGGAGTGAACCGTAGCGCCGGTGTGGCCATGTCCAGTGACTGATGCGGCCGGGGCCGTCGCAGCCGTCCGTGAGCAAACTTGAGGTCAGCGAACATGCGGCCAAAACGCCGGTCAAGGCGGTGTCAGGCAAAGACAGCCACGGCTACGTAGCGAGAGCGATGTAGGTTATCAACGAATCCATGACTGCTCAGCTCAGGGAATGGCTGCCAAGTCCTCGGTGCCGGCCGGCAGACACGAGGCCACTGTTGAGGAAGGCAGTTCTCGCGCCTCTCCTGTGGGAGGAGGTTCAGTCGCCAAAACGCAAATTCGTGCGGACATAGAACAACGAATAGGCGCCGTACACCGAGACGAAATATCAGGTGTGCTCGCCGAATCGCTGTCCGAGGGCGTGGTTCTGCAGTCGGCACTGGGACCTGCCTCGGATCGGGGTTATGGATTTGAAACATGTTGTCCACCAAACTGATCGACGTTCCCAGTTCACGTCTATCCTGTTCAGCGAGCGGCTTGCCGAGGCAGGCATCCAGCCATCGTTCAACATTTTGTGCAGGCCGGTTTGCACCGCGTTGCGGACGCCAGTCCAATCGCGATCGGATAGATACGGGCGAAGGCTATGTTGCAGAACCCGCGAGCACGAACGGCCAGGCGATGGCGGCGAACAGCAAAAGCCAAGCGATCGCGGCGAACACAATGCCACCGGTGGTGGTGGGAGATTCCGAGACCTCCAGCAACATGCCTCTGCTCGGCGAGCAACAGGAGTTGCTTCGATAGATTTGCTGCTTGTTGGCCTCGACACGGGCCAGCCGTTCGATGTCCTCCTCGAGTAGCACCGGATTGGGGGCTGGCGCCCAGTTGTTGATGGTTGTCGGCGACCCGAACTCCGGTGGAGTGCACTTCGCCGGGGCTACCACGGCGGGTCGGTCATCGAGCAGGGTCATGGGACTACTCCTTCGCGGCGCCTTCACGTTTCTGGGCCAGTCAAGGAGCTTCCCCTGGGGATTGGAACCAAACCTGGTTGCCCGTTATAAGTTTTCGGCGCAGGCTAGGGCCGGGTCGTTGCTGTCTTCGACGGTGACCTACTGCTGCGCCTATTTCGATGAGAACCCAGACGGGCAGCATTTGACCCAGGCGCTGGAACAAGCCCAATAAGCCAAGCGCAAGCTCTCGTCGGCAGGCTCTTTTCCGGATGTTGGCGTCAGCGAAACGCTGAGGTCTTCGCTGTAGGCGTCGAGTGTGATCGCGTGTTAGTCGGATAAGACCCCAGGGGGTAAGGAGTAGGTCAGTCGCGGCCGAAATGCGTGTTTGAAGTGGGGATGGCGGGCATTTCCTAGGACCGTCAATTGTGGACGAACGGTGAAGGTGGCGAGACGATGAATCCGATCACGCGCGTCAAAGCTGCTGCAATTCTGGCCGCATCGGTGCTGTTGCCTCTGAACCCCGGGCGGTCCACCCGTGCTGCGAGTAAACACCACCTCGACATCAGCACACCCCGCTGCCGCGGCCGGGCCACCAATGATCACACCCGCCGGCACTGCAGCACGACAAACGTTGCGACACAACACTACCGGGCTATCCGACCTGCATTCACGCGGCCAAAACCCCTTAAGCAATCACCTAAACACCGAAGTCACCCAAACGCGCGCCCGCGGTGGTGCCACCATCTCCAAAGGCCCGCGCCCTCGGCTCACTTGCCGTGTCGCCTCCACGGCTATCTGGGGAACATTTTCTGTTCCGAATTAGTGCCGTCGCCATGATGACACGACGGCACTAGTTCTGCTCTAATGGTCAGATCAGGTCTGTCTTCAGACTGCAGGGCGGCCCGTCATTCATCACGGCGCTGGGGGGCACCGCGCGAGGAAAAGAGCGCGCTATGAGCCCTGTCTTTCACATGTCGCATCCGTCAGTCGCGCAGGACGCCGAGCCGCATCGGAGGCTGGCGCATGAGCGCGCGCCACTACGGATCACCAGCGAGCGCAACGGCTCGGCGGTCATCATTCAGTGGGCGGCGAGGTCGACGCCGGCACCGAGGACATCTGGGACAATCTGATGAACAAGATCGGTCCGACCGCCATCGCGCCGGGACCGTTCGTGGTCGACGTTTGCAACCTGCGTTTCCTATCGTGTGGCGCACTTTCCTTGCTAGGCCAACAGGCACGACGTTGTCGACGCCGCGGGATCACCACCTGTCTGGTCAGCAACCAGCCGATCGTGGCGCGAATCGTGGCGGCCGGCGGTCTGCGTCCGCTGCTATCGAACTATCCGACCGTTGAATCGGCACTATCGGCTGCGGCCGCTTGAGCCATCTGACCGGTGCGAAAGGCTGACGGGCCAAACGCCCGCCCGACGAAAGGGTAACCATGGGTACCGACCTACAGCGTGGATGGCGACCAACGAGCGTGGCGACCGCAGCTGCTGTGCTGGCGGCAGTGATCGGGTCCATCGGCACTGCGCTGCCGGCTCGGGCGGCTGGACCCGAATTCCTGCAGGTGCCCTCGCCATCGATGGGCCACAACATCACCGTGGAATTTCAAAGCGGTGGAGCGCCGGCGGTGTATTTGCTCGACGGTTTGCGTGCCCGTGACGACCGCAGCGGCTGGGACATCGAAACCAACGCATTCAACGACTACGCCGGTTCGGGCATATCGGTGGTCGCGCCGGTCGGCGGGCGCTCGAGCTTCTACGCCGATTGGTACGGCTCGGCAAATGGCCAAACCTACAAGTGGGAAACGTTTTTGACCAGCGAGCTGCCTGCATACCTTTCAAGCAGAGGTGTTCGGTCCAGCCGCAATGCCGTGGTGGGGGTATCTATGTCGGGCTCCTCGGCGCTGATCTTGGCGGCCTATCACCCAGGGCAGTTCGCCTACGCCGGCGCGCTGTCGGCCTTGCTGAATCCCTCCCAGGGCAGCGGTCCGACCTACATCGGTTTCGCTATGAACGACGAGGGCGGCTTCAACCCCCAGGACATGTGGGGGCCGACCGGTGGCCCCGGCTGGCAGCGCAACGACCCCACCGTGCAGGCCGGGCGCCTGGCCGGCAACAACACCCGATCGTGGATCTACAGCGGCAACGGGACACCGTCGGAATCCATCGGCCAGGGAAGCCTGCCCGGCCAGGTGATCGAAGAGGTTATTTTGCAAAGCAACATCGCTTTCCAGAACGCCTACACCGGGGCCGGCGGTCATAACGCCACGTTCAACATCGACCACAACGGCGTACACAGCTGGGGTTACTGGGGTGCGCAGTTGTCGGCGATGAAACCCGACATGCAAGCCACCCTCGGCGCCCGTGCAGGATCAGCGACGTGATACCTCCACCAGCTCACGCCGGATACATCCAGGATGAAATATCCTGACGCACCCCATTATTGGGGTTCGCTCGAACCGTTACGGTCACGCATCGGCTGCATTTTCGCCTCGACGCTACGTGGCAGATGCACGTTCTGCCGCGTCGCGGCAAGAAAGCCATGACCAAGCTGATCGAATCGGTCCGCCGCGAGGTGCCCGCCGGTACCGGAAGAGGGCTAGATCACGTTAGTTCAGGTGAAAACAGTGATATTAACCAACAGTCGACGGGTTCCTGAGCCACCGAGTGGTGTGCGCCAGCCCGTCGAGTGCCTGGACCAGCTGTTGTG
>NZ_MVIJ01000074.1 GCF_002086735.1 Mycobacterium scrofulaceum
ACAGGCACCTCGGACACCGAAGCGGCGGCTCGCCTCGCGCATGGCGGTCAGACCGGTCTCGGCCGCGAAGGTATCGGCGCGCTCGAAATCGCCTAGCATCAGCAGTGCGCGCCACTCGCTGAACAGCAGTGCACCCGGCTTCTCGTAGAGGTAGAGGGCCGAACCCAGCGCTCCGGGGTGGGGTATCCCTAACCGGATCCCGGCCTCATCGGCCGCTTCCCACAACACCATTTCCGGGGCCAGCTTGTGAATCGCGAGGCTGTGCTCCGCATCGAGCAGCCCGTTCTTCAGTCCGCACAGAGCGGGGATCTCACGGTAGAGCTCGACACATTCCTCGGGGGTTAACACCAGCCCTGTCGAGTGAGAGTTGAAAAAGCCCAGCGGCATATCGGTGCGATCGGCGACATAGCGCAGATATTCCAGCACCCCGGGCTTCCCCGAGCACTCGAAATACGGCGTCAGGATGTAGCAGATGTCGGCGCCCAGCTCTTGGGCGTTCAGCGTGAGCTCGACGGCCTGCTTGGCAGTGTCGGTACTCGACATCACCTGCACCAGCGCGCCGGGTTTGACCCGTCGAGCCTCCTCGATCGCGACCCGGACTACTTCTTTGAGTTCGTCGGTGGTCAGTGACCAGAATTCGGCGATACCGCCGGTCAGCCAAATACCGTCCTGGTCCAGGTCGACCAGGCAATGCCGCACCAGCGCGCGCAGTGCCCCGTAGTCGATTTCGTCGCCGTCGAGACCGTAGAACGGAGTGTAGAGCGAACTGCAATTGCCCCACAGGTGCTCCGACGCCCAGTCCTTCGCCTCTTTGCCGGTGACACCTGTGACCACAACCGACTCCTTCTGCATTTTTGCCGGACGCGAGTTCCGGGCCAGGTGATGACTATCACGTACGCGTCATGGTAGAACCATATGTGCATTGCATGCAAGGAACAAGTGCATGCTCGATGCACCCTGATCCGCGTTTTTCGATAGCGCGGCAACCGGCCAGTATGAGGAGCGTGATGTCGCAGAGCATGGAGGGCCGAGTCGCCGTGATTGCCGGCTCATCGATGGGCGTCGGCCGGGCCACCGCCATCCGCCTCGCGCAGGACGGCGCGACGGTCGTGCTGCTGGCCCGCCGTAAATTGCTGCTCGACGAGGTCGTCGAGATCATCGGGCCCAGTGCCGTTCCGATCGTCACCGACATCACCAACAGCCACGATGTGCAGGCCGCCTTCGAACAGATCGCGACGCAGTTCGGCCGTATCGACGTCCTGATCAATTCCGCGGGTGCCAGCCGGATCCGGCTGATCGAAGAAGCCAGCGACGAAGATATCGCCGTGACCGTCAACACCAACCTGGTGGCACCCATCTACACGACGCGTTCTGCCATTCCGCTACTGCGCGCGGCCGGCGGCGGCGACATCATGAACATCTCCTCGGAGATCACGCTCGACGACATGCCGATGATGACCCTTTACGCCGCCACCAAACGTGGCCTCAACGGTTTCACCGGAGCCATGAGCAAGGAGCTGCGCCGAGACGGCATCCGGGTGACCTTGGTCGTCCTCGGCGCGGTCGGAGATACCGGAATCCACGAGAACTTCGGGCCGGGCGACCTCGAAAAGGCCTGGCCGCTGTGGGAAGCCGACGGCTACCTCACCCGGATGAGTGGTACCCACCTCCTCACCTCGGCCACCGTCGCCGACGTGTTGCACGACGTCATCACCAGGCCCCGCGAAGTGATGATGGATGTGATCCACGTCCGTCCGGCCAGCAGCTGAGCCCCTCCCCAGGATGAAGCCGAAACCGCAAAGGAGACAAAGTGATTCGACCGATGGACGGCGTCCGGGTACTGGAGGTGGCACAGTTCACCTTCGTCCCGTCCGCGGGTGCGGTCTTGGCCGACTGGGGTGCCGACGTCATCAAGGTCGAGCACGCAGAAAAGGGTGATGCCCAGCGCGGCCTGAGCGCCGTGATGGGCATGGCGGTCGGCAGCGGGTCGTTCGCACCCTTGATGGAACACCCCAATCGGGGCAAGCGCAGCATCGGCCTCGCGCTGGAGCAGCCCCAAGCGCTGCAGGTGCTGCACGAGCTGATCCGCACCAGTGACGTGTTCTTGACGAACTTCCTGCCCGCCGCGCGACGGCGGCTGGGCATCGAACTCGACGATGTCCGCAAGATCAATCCGGACATCATCTACGTCCGCGGATCCGGTTTCGGCGCCAACGGCCCTGACAGCGAGAAGGGCGGCTACGACAGCACCGCCTTCTGGGCTCGGGCCGGTGGCGCGGTGGGGGCCGCGCCTGCAGAGTTCGATGGCATTCCCAAGATGCCTGCCGGTGCCTACGGTGATTCGTTGGGCGGAATGACCATCGCCGGAGGCATCGCCGCGGCGCTCCTAGCGCGCGAACGCACCGGCGAAACGTCGGTTGTCGACGTCTCACTGCTCGGCGTGGGTGCCTGGGCCAGCGCTCTCTCCGTAGGTTTGGCGCTTCTCGAGGGCGGCCCACCGGCGCCCCGCGCACCCGGCAACACGGCGCCGATGAACCCGCTGGTGGGCAACTACCGAACCGCCGACAACCGTTGGCTCGTGCTGGCCATGCTCCAACCCGGGCGCTATTGGCCCGAGTTCTGTCGGCACATCGACCGCGAGGACCTCATCCATGACGAGCGATTCGCTAGCACCGAGGCACTCATGGGCAATACGCCGGTAGCGGCCGAGATCGTGCAAGAGGTGCTCGCCGCGCGGCCGCTGGCCGAATGGGTCACCCGGTTCGCCGGCATGGAAGGCCAGTGGGCCATCGCGCAGGATCCGTGGGAAGTGGGCCAGGACCCGGCGTTGCGAGCCAATGGAATGATCGCCGAAGTACTCGACATCGACGGCGCTCCGCGGGAACTGGTCGCCAACCCGGTGCAGTTCGACGAGAAGCCCGTACAGCTCAAGCGGGCGCCACAATTCGCCGAGCACACCGATGACATTCTGCGGGCGCTCGGCAAGTCGGACGACGAACTGATCGACCTCAAGGTCAGTGGCGCGGTGACCTGAGAAGTGCCGCCTCGGCTGTTAGGTTGCCGCGCGGAGGATGGCCGCCGAGCAGAAAGCCCACAGGTCATCGACACTGGTCGTCCGCCCACCGGACAACACCGCGGAGTGCGACGTCGCCAGCAGGAGCTCCTGAAGTAGCGCGGCCTGGGTGGCTAACGGCACGTCATCGCGGAGCAAGCCTGCATCGGCAACCTCTTCGAGCAACTCAACGATGAAGGAGTGCAAGGGTTCCAGGGCGTAAGCGAGGTCGTTGGGGCGGGACTCGGCCAGCCGCAGGTGCAGGACACTGAGCCCACGCGCCAGTCGGGCCGGCATCGCGGTGATTTCAGACAGTGCCTCCATTAAGGCCCGCACCCGCTGCACGGGATCCGTGATGCCGTCGCACCGCTCGCGGATCATTGGCATCGCCGTGGTCCGCAGGATCGTCTCGTACACCGCCAACAGCAGGCTGTCTTTGCCATCGAAAAAGGTGTAAAAAGTCCGCTGCGACATGCTGGATTTGTCAACGACGTCTTGGATGGTGAAGTCGCTTTCGTCTCGCTCCCCCAGGAGCTGTATCGCCGCCGACACGAAGCGATCGCTACGTGCCTGGGCTCGCGCGCGGGCGTTGCGCAGCGAGCGATCGACACTGTCCCGCTGCCAACTCGGTACGGGCGCCTCCGCCGGCTGGTGATTTTTCTTTGCCTTCAGCTCAGTTGACCGCGCCATGACGCTCCGCTCTCTCAAGGTCGACTTCGGCCAGGAAGTCGCCGATAACTCCCCTGACCGTATCTGGGCACTTCTGGTGGGCGGAATGCGCCGCGCCCGCTATCTCGACAAACCGGGCCCGCGGATTGACTTGCGCGAATCGCCGACCCTGCTGCTGACGCGTGAGTTCGTCCCGATCCCCTGCCATCAACAGAATCGGGCACGCGATGCCGGCCAACGTCTCCTCGCTCAATTCGGGCCAAGACACGCTGTCCTCGTGTAGCGCGGTGACCAGGTCGCGCCAGTGCTCGGGCCCGTGCACGGCCTCATGCAAGCGTCGTAGCGCAAACGGCCACGTGCGGTGCAGATGCTCCAGCCGAGGAGCGCGGTAGTCGCTGGGGCGTCCCGTCCCGGGAGAAATGAGGATCAAGGATCGGGCCGTTCCCGGGTTCTCCAATTCCAGCGTCAGCGCAATCTCCGCACCATAGGAGAAACCCACGATGTGCGGGCGTCCCAGGTCCAAATACTCGATGAGATACCGCAGGTCGGAGCGGACTGCGGTCCCCGTCGTAGCCGTCGATCGGAATTCCGATCGGCCATGGCCGCGTAGATCGGGCAGGATGCATCGGTACCCCGGCCCCAGGGCCGCGGCCAGGCCAGCCCACTCGAACTCGCCCGTGGCGGTCGCGCCGTGGACGAACAAGACCGGCTGAGGTCCGTCGCCGACCACCGCATAGGCCAACGTCAACCCATCGTGTTGATAGGTGAAGGGACGAGGCGCTCCCAGCTGCCCAGTCATGCACGGCCCTCAACAACCTGCTTCTCGTTCAACGGCACACCACAGGTCCGTTCGGAGACAGATGACCCCCATTGAGCCTCCACTTGTCTCCCTCATGCCCTCGGTTTGAGTGAGCAAATTCTTGCATGACGCCCACCATGTTCTACCAGTGCAAAACGCTCAGGTGCTGTCTCACGAGGTTAACATGCTGAATCAAAGCCAGCCTGCCTATCGCACACGTGATAGTGATTGCAACTCAGCTCCAGGCGATGGATTTGAGTTCGGTGAACTCCTCAATTCCGTGGTGGCCCCATTCCCTGCCAATGCCGCTCTGCTTGAATCCGCCGAAGACACCGGTGATGCCCACCCCATTGGGCTGATCGGCTGACCAGCCAGGGCCGGAGCTGCCCAGAGCCTCGACGTTGACGGTGGGCGGCCCCACCGTCTGCACCGAGACATTTCCGGCCCGGATCTGACGGGCAACGTTGAAGCCGCGCGCGGTGTTGCCCGTGATGACGCCGCCGCCGAGTCCGTAAATCGAATCGTTGGCGATGCGAATCGCCTCCTCTTCAGTCTTGTAGGTGATCACGGTGAGGACCGGACCGAAGATTTCCTCCCGCGCAATCCGCATGTCATTGCGGGCGTTGACGAACAGCGTCGGCTCGTAAAAGAACCCCTTGGCTAAGTGCGCGGGACGCTTGCCGCCGAAGACCAGCTCGGCTCCCTCATCCAGACCGGATTGCACGTATGCCTCGACCCGGGCTCGCTGCCGCTCTCGGATCAACGGGCCGATGAGCGTGTCGGACTCGCGGGGGTCGCCGACCTTCAGAGACGACGCCGACCTCTTGGCGCCGTCGACGTACGCATCGAGCAAGTGCTCGGGCAGCAGCATTCTCGTCTGGATGGCGCAGCCCTGCCCAGCATGGATCATCGAGGTGATAATGCCCATGTTGGCGACGTGGTCTTCAGGGACATCGTCCAAGACGATCGACGCACTTTTACCGCCGAGCTCGAGTTGCAGGCGCTTGACTGTGGGGGCAGCGGCCGCCATGATGGCTCGCCCGGTGGTAGTCGAGCCGGTGAAAGTGACCATGTCGACCAGCGGGTGGGTGGTCATCTCCGCCCCGACCTCGGGGCCACCCGCGATGACGTTGAGCACGCCTGGCGGAAGGTCAGCATCCTGAGCCGCTTTGGCGATCTCGAAGGCGTCAAGCGGCGTCCACTGGTGCGGCTTGAGCACCACGGTGCAGCCGGCCGCCAGAGCCGGCAAGACCTTCACAATGTTGAGGAAAAACGGGAAGTTGAACGGGGTGATCGCGGCCACCACACCGACCGGTTCGCGGACCACAACGTGCCCGGCCATTCCGGTCGGACCCCCGGCCGGCGGAGACACTTCGGTCCACCGCACCGCGAGTTCCATGGCCTCGGCAATCCACTCGGCGATGTCAATCGTGCCGCGCACCTGAATGATGTCGGCGAGAAAGCCGACCGACCCGGACTCGGCCATCACCAGCTTCTTGAGGAAATTATGGCGCTCATCAAGGATGGCGGCGAATCGGCGTAGGACCTTTGCCCGATCTCGCGGCGACGTCCGCGGCCAGGGGCCGTCGTCGAATGCCCGGCGGGCGGCTGCGATCGCCGCGCGGGTGGCCTTGAGGCCCGCTTCCGGGACCGAGCCGATGGCCTCCTCGGTGGCCGGGTCTATGACTTTGATGACCCCGACCGTGTCGTCGGCCGTCCAAGCGCCGTCGATGAACATGTTGTCGTAATCCCAGCGGTCGCTCACCGCGCATTACCTCCAACTCTGAAGAATTTGACGCCCGCTGCATCGCCCAGTCGGGCCTACTGCCGCAGACGTGCCGATGCCAGAAGACGCTAGCAACAGCGTATCCCTATAGGGAGAATATAATGTTCCTCTTTGGACACCTGTTATATCTGTATACCGGTAGTCATCATCTTCGCGGTCAACTTGGTTGGAGGAAACATGGAAGACGTACTGGGATATGCGGGGCGCCATGTGGTGGTTACCGGCGCCGCGTCGGGCATGGGCGCAGCGACGGCAACGATCTTGACCAAGCTAGGGGCACGCGTCACTGCGCTCGACGTGCGGCCTACCGAGGCGTCGGTCGACCGGGCGCTGGAAGTGGACTTGCGTGATCGCACATCGATCGAGCGGGCAGCCGAGTCCATCGACGGGCCGGTCCATGGTTATTTTGGCTGCGCGGGCCTGCCTGGGCCGCCGTTCTCTGGCCTGGACGTGTTGCTGGTCAACTTCGTCGGAGCCCGGCACCTGGTGGACCTGGTCCTGCCCAAGATTCCTGCCGGCGGTGCGATCGCGGTGGTCGCGTCCAATGCCGCCATGGGGTGGCAAAAGGAGCTGGAGCAGCTTATGGAACTGGTGTCCACCGACGGGTTCGATGAGGGCAAGCGGTGGTGTGTGGCTAATGACGAGATGGGAGCGGTCGGTGCATACCCACTTTCCAAGAAGGCGATCAACGCCTGGGTGGCGTCCCGGGCCGCCACGCTGATCACCGATGACATCCGGCTCAACTGCATCAACCCCGGCCCCACCGACACCGCGATGCTGCCCCATTTCGTGGAATTCGCCGGGCAGAACATCATTGACGCCTTCGTCGGGCCGATCCGTCGGCGCTCAACCGCCGAGGAACAGGCGTGGCCTCTGATCTTCCTTAACAGCCCCCGATCGAGCTACATCAACGGCGAAGCATTGGTTACCGATGGCGGATTCTTCGGCGCGGTGCAGTCCGGTCAACTCGACCTCGGCAAGATGTTCGACACCCCAGACATCAGCGCCACCGGAGCTTGACGGCTACTCGACCCTTCCCCGGAGCGCAGCGCCGCACGTCGCCTTGACGAAGCCTGTCCACCACAATCGTGCCCTGGGGCGCCGATGGTTAATGCATACGAACTGTGATTAGCAATGGACCGGATGCGGCCAAAACCTCGGCTCGTCACAGCCAACCAGCGCGGCAGTCCGAGCCTTCACTTCGCATGGTTCGGAGATTATCCCGCGTCGGAGAAGCCCCGATAATGACCAATTACGTCGGATCGATAAGGTCGGCGTCGCGGCCACAGGAGAATAATGCCCGGTTTTGGCCACCGAAGCTCGGAGTTCCAGTCCCCCTTCGACTCTGGTGACGTGGCGTAGCTCGGGAGGCACAGCTCGCCGACGGGGCCCCGTTCTACTAGCTGAGCTCGGGGATGCTGTCGCGGTGGCTCGTTACAGGTACATCCCTGACGACAACTGGGCCCGGTATCGCCCGGTGCCGACTTCGGATAGCAACGTCGCGGTACTGATGCTTCCCTCGTCACCGGGGGCGAGCACGGCACGGCGCACAACTTCACGAAGGTCACTGCCGCTGGTATTTTCAGGCAGCGCGGCTACGACGGTCGCAATGTCAATGGTCTGACCGCCGGGAATCTCGTTGATCAACACCGAGAGGATCCGGGCAGCCTGCGTGCTGTTTGGATAACCGACCTCGACGATGGAGTCGAATCGCCCCGTGCGGATCGCCGCCTTATCCAATGTGGCGGCATCGTTCGTGGACGCCAGTGTCAGGATGCGGGCGTTGGGTTCGATGTCCATTGCCTGCAACAGTTCCGACAGTCCCCCATCACCGGTCGAGCGGTCCCGGCACCAGAGGTCGACGTCCTCCAGGACGAGCAGCACCGGACCGTCGAGGCGCTGCGCCTCCTCGACGACGGCGGTCAGCAGCTCAGCACCCGCCTTGGCCTCGATGTAGATGACGGTGAAGTCGCCGACGACTTCGCTGGCCACGACCGCGCTAATCGCTGACTTGCCGGTGCCGGGTGGTCCGCACAGCAAAACCCCGCGGCGGGACCCCGAGCCGTGCGCGTTGAGCACGCTGTGGCGGTCGCGTACCGCGGTGACACCAAGATCGACCTCGGCCCACACCTCGTCGCCGACGATGACGTTGTGGCGCGTCGCGGTTGCGGGCAGGTCGATGACGTCCAGGCTCAGTCCGCGTTGGTAGGTGGCGCGCACCGCGCGGCCGCGGTACGGGTTGAGTGCGTTGGCGCGTTCGGCGAGCCGATCCAATAGCGCGCAGGCATCTGCTTGCTTATCGGGCGTCACGAAGGCACTCACGTGAGCGGACCGCATGACGTTCTCACGGGTCTCGATGTGGATGATGCATCCGGTGTCGTCGAGCAGCGTCCCGGCGGGAAAGTGCACACGCAGGCAGAGTGGGTGGCGGTAGCGTCGGGCGCCGATCTTGGTCTGCGTCCACGTTGGGGGGTGGGTGGATTCGCCTGGACCGATCTCGCAGTCCGGCCTGTGTTCCTCGATCCATTGCGCCAACGCCAGTGCGGTGGTCAGTCGTGATACCGGATGCAAGGGGCGTTCCTCGTCGAGCAGGTGCCCGCAGTCCGGTACGCCGAGGCAGCGGGCGGTGAATCGTTCAGCGTTCTCGGCACTGTCTTGTTCGGCGACGCCGACCAGCAACTCCCCGAGTGCGCACAGCGCTGATCGCACGTCGCCATTCTGGCTGTCCAGCCAGCCGTTGACGTCGGTGATGGGTCGGCGGACTGGGTCCGCGCCTCGGGTGAGCCCGGCAGGCAGATCGTTCGATCCGCTAGCGTTGCGGTTCATCGCTTTGGGGTGATTCGGCTACAGGACAGCTTGACAGATTCTCACCTGTCTGCCGGGTCGTCAACGGGTTTTCGTGTCGACGGCCGCGTATCGATCTCAGCGCTTCGCCGGTGGCGGTTTGGCACTGAAAACGTGCGTTGGTTGCTGCGGTCACGAGGTGGATAGGCGGGTTCCGCAAGCTGGGCACCAGCTGAGCACGCCGCCCAGCGACGCTTGTATCGAGGGCAGGTTGTCGCGGTGCAGTGTGCATGCTTGGCGGGCGAGATGGACGCGGATGGTATCGATAATGAAGTCTGCCCGCTGAGCTGGGGTGCTGCCGTATCCCTCAACATCGATTGTGCCAGAGGCGATTACATCACCTTCGTCCAGTTCACGCTCGTAGCATTGGCCCGCACCATCACTGTCGTCCTCAGTCAGAGTACGGACGAAGCGACCGCTTGGCCGCAGGTCGAGTTCGATGCGCCACTCGCCGCGGCGTTCACAGAAGTAGAAGCTGTGGCCGTCGACTTCTCCGGTCCACTCTTCGGGGAACCACCCGCCATGGCTGCGCACTATGACATCGCTCTGGCCCGCCAGCCAGGCCTGCAGGTCGGCTTCGGCGGTTTGCGCGTCGGCTTTGATCTGTTGGCCCTCTGGCGATTCCCAGATCGCCGCCAGGCCCTGGCGCCACTTCTGCCACGAGCGGCGGCGATCCTCGGGCGTGCGTGTGCACACGCAATCAAATCCGTAGTCGTGAAAATCACTTTCGGGTAGCCGCGGGTGGCAGCCGCACCGGCATCGCTCGCCGCTGTCGATGTAGCGCCAATCCGTGAGTGCCTTGAGCGCGAGGTCGGCGAGCGTCTCGGGTTGCGGGCAGCGGTGCAGCTCGAATGCCGCCGCCAGGTGGTCGCGGTAGCGGCGGCGCGCCTCGGCGCGAGCATGCTCGAGCTGTTCTCGGTACTCGGCCTCACTCCGGACATGGGCGAAATCGACCATATGCATCTCCGGTTGTCATCCATACCGTCGCGGCTGGCATGAGATCGCCATGGCGTCAGATTGATTTCGAGTTGACCGGTGATCGATATCGACCCGCAGCAAGAGCGACTGCTCGCCGACCGTGGAATCACCCCCTGAGCGCCGTGACCGAAAACCCTTCAACGTCGACCTATTGTGAATAGTGTTTGGCCTCAATGTCTGCTTCATCAACCACCGTTCGGGTAGCCGGAGACCAACTCGCGCTCCATCTAGCACGATCGCCCGGTATTCGGTGAAGGTGGTTGCCCCACTGCTGAATTGGGCGAGCCGTTTCACGGATCGCGCATCAGGATTCCAGCCCTCCAACCTGCTGTAGGCAATGGCTCTGCGGTGCGCGCCTCGCTGGTCGGGTATGAGGTTGTTGGCGGTGTCGAGCCACTCCCGCCAACCATGTGGTGACATGCCCAACCTCCGTCACGCTTGCGCCCGCCCGGGAGCGGCAAGGTGGCCGCGGTGGCGGGTGGACCTGGCCGGCGGCACTGCGGGGCGTCTGATCGGCGGTGAACCGCCCCTTGCGCGGCCGAATCCTCACCCGTTGTCCGACTCTTCAGGTCAGCCAGCAGACCAGGTCCCCATTGCAGAGTGTAGCACTAGTAGGGCAGAACACGTTGTTGTGTTGCATTGGATCGCGCATTTGGCCGCAGACGTCGACACCCGTCTACGTCAACCGGAATGCAGCATTATTTCGTAGGAGGCTTGGAGTGTCGCTTACGCGCTGGTGCCGGTTCGGGTACGACAAGCAGATCAGCGACCGGCGCCTCGAGGGCGTCCGCGAGGTCAAAAAGCTGCGTAAAGCAGGCCACGCCGGCCGAACTCGACATGGATCAGCACATTGCGGGGTACACCCGCGTGCAGCGCGATAGAGCGTCCGCCTGCCCTCCGAGCCCGCGAGTCCTCAGCTCGAGGAAACACTGTTGACAACAAATCTCGACCGAGTTGGTCGAGCGCTCCGACATCAGTCATTTTATGCCCTCGAGCAGCTCTGAAGCGGACACGCCGAGGGCCTTCGCGATATCGAATAGTCTTTCGTGCAGGATGCCGCGGCGGCCGTACTCGAGGTCGATTAACACGTTGCGTGAAACACCGGACCTCAATGCAAGCTCCTCTTGGGTGTAGCCGCGGTCGATGCGCAGGGTCTGTATTCGAGTGCCCACCTGACGGCGCCGTCTCTCCCACACAGCGACCCGTTTGGGGTCGTTTTGACTGGGGCGCGTCGGCACGCATACCAGTACTGCTGCAGATCCCGGAAAAGTCTGCCCTACTAGTAGGTCTAAATTTGCAGTATGGCCGCCCACCGAGCGTGGACCCCCCGGATCTCGGTGCATGTGACGCGTTCACTCACCTCTATACGCGAGTTTGCTCGGATTGGCGGGGGCGAGACTTGACTCTGCACAATTAGGACGCCGGAGCCCGAAATCCCGACATCCCAAACGCGCAGCACGGCAATGGCGAATCAACCCAGAATGCACTACTAGTAGTGCATTCTGGGTTGATGGTCGCCGAGGTGCTTCCACGGGAGGTCGTCCCTCGCGGCGGCGGCGTAGAGCCTTGGCGCGCAGTGCGGACTCTGCCGATCCGGGTGAAACCGTTGCCAGAAGAGAGCCTTGAGTCCTGGCTGGAAGCGTTGGCTAGCCGCACAGACGCGACCTGGGGTCAAATTTTGCGCGCAGTAGATATTTCGGGAGCGCGGGGTAATACGGCCTCGCACTGGGCGGGGCGGGCCAACGTGTCGCTGACACCGGGGCAGGGGGACACCATCAGCTACTGCACCGGCGTCGAACCCTGCCTGCTTCAGGCGATGACTCTGCAACCGTGGATCAACGACACCAGCTGGCAACGTCCGTCTGCAGCCTCACTGCGCATGACTGGTTCGCGGTTCTGTCCCAAGTGCCTTGAGGAGCGCGGTGGCAGATGGCGGGTGTGGTGGCGGTTGCGGTGGGCATTCGTGTGCCCGACGCATGGATCCTTGCTCGCCGACGCGTGCCGCGTCTGCGGCGGTCTGCAGCGCACGGCACCGCCTCGCTTCAACGAGGTACCGAAGCTGGGGTCGTGCACCCGGGGTGTGACCCGATCCGGCGAGGGACCACGGTGCCATGAGCCGTTGTCGGGTGCTCCTGCCATACGCCTCGGGACAGATCCGGCGGTGGTGACCCAATGCGAGCTTCTCCGCGTGCTGCGCGCGGGCTATGCGTTGGGTGGCATCTACGGGTCGTCGCCAGTGCCATCGACGATATTCATGGGAGATCTACACACGCTGGGCAGTTGGATGTTGCGCTACGCGCAGCCCTTTCATGTGGCCGCCCCGATCTCCGATCTGCTCTGGGAGCAGTTCGTGCTCGCAGCAAAGAACGGGTTTGCGCGGCCTTTAGTCACGGGTGGCGGTGCGCGGGTAGCGTGCTCGAACGCCGCCGCCGATGCCGTCACCGCTTGTATGGCGATGCCCGTCCTCCAGGCTGATGACACCGAGATCGCCGCCCAGCGCCTGCAATGGCTGACGACGTCGATGCGCCGGCGTGGATTCTCACCGATGGATTCCCGGAACTGTTGGAACATCGGGCACAGCCCGTCACTTGACGCCCTGCGACGGACGGTGCTTTCGTCGCGCAGTTTGCACCAACATCGGACGACTCGACCATTCCCGGGGACTGGGCCGCAACTCAGCGCCGTGTGATCGGCAGCGTGCAGGCAACCGCCGCTCGCCGACTCTCGACGCGGTAGGTAGTCACGGAGCTGGTCACGCAGAGCGGTAAACGACTCTCATGCACGCTGAGAAGACTGGCGCCGCTTGCGGGGGTCTCGGCAGACCAGGATGCCGTACTTTCTCGCTGCTCGACTCAAAGCGGAAAGAGAGACGCCGACGTCTTGAGCTATAGCGGTGAGGGTGCGCTGCTTGACGACGTGTTCTTCGTACAGCCAGTCCAAGATGTCCGGACCAATTCTGTAGTAGTGACGAATTGGGATGCCATACTTTCGGGCTAGGTCGCCGACCGCCTCACGCCCGACGCCGACCTCGGCCGCGATGGCCGTCAGCGTCATGCCCTCGCGGTTGTACATGCGAAGAAGGTCTGCTTTTGTCAGGCGCGTCTCGGCGGGGTCGTTGCGAATCCGCCGGCGTGTCGTTGGTCGCACAAGCGGAAATTGCTCCAGCAGATACCTCACGACGTCGGCGGAAACCGCCAAATTGCGCGCGATTGCAGCCGTGGTCATTAAGGGATCCTGAGCTAGCTGGTGCACCTGCGTGACAGAAATCGAGTTGAGGTCCGGTCGCGGCAACTCAAGGTCGTTAATTAGGGAGAACGGCGGCGCCCAGGTAAGGGGCTCGCCTATCACGTTGTTGTGCGATAGGTATTGCAGACCGGCACTGTTCAGAGCATCGATCAGGGCGGGTGTGAACATAGCGATCATCTCGGCGCGCACAGCATCGCGGTATTGCGTTGTCGTTTTAAATGGGGCAGCGCTTCGGGGCAGCATACTTATCCGCTCAAAGAGCCATGATCGCGCAATGTCGCCGACCCGGTTTCTCCAGCCGGGTCCGTGATAAGCGTTGTCGTAGATGGCATTCCATTGCTGGGCCGGCAGCAGGTCTCGGTAATCAAGCAGGCGACGTCGTTGGTAGTCGATCGGACTCGGGTTTTCGCGAAGATAGTCGGCCAGCCGCATCATCGTGGCGAGGATGTTTGGCCACAACCGGTGAGGGCGCAGTTCTGCGACCATGTAGGCGAATCTCCTGTCCGTCATCGACAGGCTCAGTCTGCGGGCGGCACTTGGCACCGTTGTCTGATGTCCGTGGCACACGAGCATGATCGAGAGCACTGGGCGGATCACGGAAAGAGTGCCGCGTCCGACGGTCAAGCGAAAAGACCACTCGCGCCAGAACAAGGTGGGGATTGACCGCAACGAGTCGGGGGTCAACGTGCGCGGATAGCGCGGCAAGCACGACGCCGTGCCGTATCGCATCCTATCCAACACCCCGAACGAAGGCTCGAATGCACGGATGTGAACGGCGTCCATCGTTGCAGTCGGGCCGCCGCAGCGAAGAAGCGTCGGTGTGAGCTCTCGTCCCGTTGCCTTCGCCCTTTCTATGAGCGGGCGAAGCCGCGACGCGGCATCTTCTACACTTTCACGTCCAATGACATCGAGGGCCAGCATGATTCCAAGCCCGGTGACCAACGCAGGTGCGCTCGCCGCGAAGGCCCCAGGTGTCGACCAGCGGTCCAGATTCGAACCGTAAGCTGCCGAATGCTCTCGAATATGACTATCTCCACGCATCTCGAGTGACTCTGCGATGTAGTCAAGCTTTGCCATCGACAGCATTCGCGCCGAAAGCAGTCGCACGTCTCGGAGGAAATCAAGGGTCGACGTTGGCATCGCCTGATATATCCCACAGTCGATCACCGACCGCGACAGCAGTCCCGATAGACGGCACTGCGCCAACATGATTGGGTGCTGCCGGGCTAAGTATGGCATCGCAGCATACGCGAGATCGCCGAGGCATCGGCGCTTCTCACCATCTAATTCAATATTCCTTGAACATCGACAGAGGTCCGGAATCTCGTGCGCCCGCAGCCACCACGGCATCACACGCTGAAACATTGCGCATTCGGGGCACACATCGACGAGCAGGCAACTGTGTACCTGGCAGGTGAAGATCCACGGAAGTCGCCACGATAATTGCCAGCGGCCGTTCGAGACGCGAAGACACTGCGGGCAAAATCTCGATCGCACGGACTTCCAGGTCGACCGCACCCGTCCGGTGGATCGATCGACGGTGATCAGATGCCCGTCGTAGTGACCGAGCGTCGAGGCTTCGACCGCAGCTTGCCAGATCCCAGTGGCATGGGCGATTGCTGCGGCTTCGCGGGTGTGAAGGCAGGCCGTGAGGTTCTCTCGAACGAGACCTGGCGGGTCGGCTGGCGTCGGCTCGAGCGCTGCGAGTAGATGGCCCCAAGGAGTTTCGAGCCTTCGCGCAATTGCACCCAACCACGACTCCAGGGCCTCTCCAGGGACCGGAGCAACCCTGATGGGCAGTGTGCGTGGCGGCATCGCTCAGCAGCGCCTGAATCTATGACACACGTGGCGGTCGCGCAGATCGCGCTCGCAGGCGGCGAGTGCGGAATGCTGCAGCGAGTTCTTTCCGCGCCTTTTCGGCCGCACTGTCAATCCTGAACGAGTCCAACATTTTTCGGTTCAATGTTTCAGTGCCGGTTCGAACCGCGCGGGCACATCCGCGCCGGATGAGCTCCATGAGCGATCCGATGTGACCGGTGCTTCGTTCATAGAGATACTCTGACAAATCTTCCACCAGCATGCCCTGATGTTTGGCCCCCAGGACCAGTCGCTGCTCCACGGTGGCTAGGAGCGCGTTCCATTGGCATCGTTCTTTGTCGTTTTGCAGACCGTACGGCCGCATCTCCAACATTGTTGTGCGCCGGGCCGTTTGTTCTAGCACGATGTCGCCGTAGCCTGCTCCCTCGAGGCTGCAGCACAGGTCCTCCATCAATACTCCCCGATCACCGAGCCCAATGCCGATGAACAGCAACGTTACTGGGAACTCGTTGGAGACATACTTGAAATGGTTGCTGATCTCCACTCCACCAGATCGCTGCCAGTGCAGGAAGTGGAGGTCATCGATGATCAGTAGCCTTGTCTCGCAGCTTAGTACGCAATCGAGCGCTTGGCGTCCTAGTTGATCGTTACTTCTGTTTCCGCGACGGTAGCCTGGATGCGCATAAAAGTCGCACAGCGCGGCATTGAAGTCCTTCATGCTGGTATTGCCGCGCATACCTATTCGGCAGACCGGCCAACGCTCGTTCCCGGCGACCGTGAATTCACCATGCCGCCCAATCTCGCGCTTATGGAACTCCTTCGCGAAGGTTTCCGCCGCCCAGGTCTTGCCTAAGCCGGGGTAGCCGTCTATTGCCACTGCGCCCTTGGCATGATTTCCGTCCTGCGTGCTGCTATCCATGATGTCCCACAGATCTTCATGCAGCATCGCGAGCTGTGGTGTTCTCAACGGGCCAATGTTGTTGTGCCAGTCGGCTCGTCGCTGATTGTAGATGTCGGCTGCTGCATCGCCGAGACGGCGGATCTGGCCTCTCGAGAGCTCTTCGGGCCTGATCCGCCGGGGCGCCTCGACATACTCACGCCATCCCTCCTTGCGCGACAGCGTCAGGTTATCTAAGTTACTGGTCTTTTTCCGGCTCGCCACCCCGGTCGCACTCATACGTCCTCCAATACATCCTCATAGAAGTGACCGTCGTCGATGCGCGGATCGTCGTCGAGTTCGTCGGCCGATCCCGGGTCATCTGGCCCAATCTCCGTCGCGGTCAGTGCACCGAGGATCCTTTTCGCCGTGGGCAGTTCGGGAACGTGCGCCGCTTGCTTGACATCCAGGGCCAGACTGGACTGCTCGCGAGACAAGCGCAGGGCAGCTCGTCGCTCGGCCATGGTGTGTCCTTGACCAAGGTTGCGGCGTTCGAGAAATTCAGACAATGCCAACTTGTCGTCAAAATAACGGTATTTAGCCTTCACCAGTTCACGGCTGAATAACAGCCCGTCCTCGTTCATTGGGCCATCACACAGATCGGCATGGTCCCACATCAACGCGTGCCACCGGCGGGTCGATTTGGAGTCGAAAAAGTAGATGAAGCGCACGTCGTTAGGGTCGACATGAAACGGCCACTGCCCGTGATGTTCTCGGAAGGAACTCTTCTCCCCCGGCCGATATCCCGTCAGTCCAGAACCGCGGTAGATACGGTTGTCGACCTGAACACCGTAATGCTGAATCGTCCGCCATTCCACTTTCAGGAAGTTATAGGCGAAGTCGGGTTCGCGCGGCGCCTCGATATACCCGGCGCGCGAGACGCCATGCTCGAACATTTGCGCCGGGCTCAGTCCCAGTTTCCACAGGCCAACCTCTCCAACACCGTCGTGCGGCTTATTGTGGTAGCAGACGGCTATCCAGGGTAAGTCCCCTGGGGTGGTGGGGTTTCGGAATCGGGGTGTGACGGTGCCGGGCCTTTGCCGGGTGTGTCGTT
>NZ_MVIJ01000075.1 GCF_002086735.1 Mycobacterium scrofulaceum
ACCTCGGAGGCCACCCCCAACAGCCGCAGCACCGTATCGGCGCGCTGCACGGTGCGCACGCTGTAGCCGGTGTCGGCGGCCAGCCGCTCATTCGAGGGCCGGCAGTTCCGCCCGGTGCCGTAATCGGCATAGCCCGCCCGGGCCGCAGCGACCGCCAGCAGCGCGCGGCGGCTGATCGGGTTGCCCGGCATCAACGGGCGCACCGCGGTGTCATAGCGGCAGTCATAAGCCACCGCAACCGTGAACGTGGCCCACCGCTGCGCTCGCCCGCTCCAACACGGCACCCCCGCGTAGGGGGCCTCACCGAGCTCGAGCACGATCGCCGCAACAACCGCCGCATCCGATCGCCGGCGCCGCTCGTGGGCGGCGGCCGACAACCGCGCCGCCCACGGCCGCGTACACACCACACCACGACGCGGCCGCAACGAGGAACACCCGCGATACGGCGGGCAAGCAATTTCAGAAATGTCACGGCGCGCGCCATCTGGAACTGCAGACAGGTATGCGCTACCGTGAGATCTGCCTATCAAGCAAATCCCTTCGGGGATGGTGCGAAAGCACCACCGAGCCGAGCGGCTAACTCGGCTCACGACGAACCCTCGGCCTAGCCGGGGGTTTTCGTCTGTTCTGGGGCGGCTACTTCCGCGCGGCTATTGAGATGTGTTGCCCGCTAAGGCCTTACATCGCCAGCGGCATAACCTCCTTATCGAGTTCACGAACGAGCTCGGGGTGGCCTGCATGGATGGCGAGGACGTCGGCGACGTACTGGCCCATGGGGATTCCGCGTTTGGCGGACTCGCGTTTGATGAAGTCGTAGACGATGCGGTCGGCCCGTGTTGCGATTTGGGCGCGGTCACCTTTGTGCGTGCAGCGCGTTTGAGCCATGCTGCAACCTTGCCCGGGAAAATCGGTTAGCTGTTAACGACACGCCGCATGCCCGTGATGTTTTCGTGATCGGGCAGCGGAAATCAGCCGATAATTGCGGTGTGGACGAGGACCTAATGCCGCGGGCGTTCGTGGCCCAGGTGCTGGCTCGGCATTTGCGGCTGCCGGCGGGCTGGGACGACGCTGAGCGTCAGGAGTTCATCGACGACGCCGCCGAGCAGGTTGCGGCGCGCGTGGCTGAGCTGGCTGACGATTGGGCTGAACGGGCGGTCACCGAATGGGGCCGGCAGAACTGGCGGCTGCCCGATTACGAGACTCAGGTCGAGCTGGTCCAGCAAGCGCGAACCTCTGCGTTGGTGATGGTGTTGTGCGACGTGCTACCCGACGTACCGGTCGCCGAGCTGTACACCCAGCCCGGGGCCTACGCCGGCGCCGATGACTAGACGCTGAACGTCTATCAGGCCGAAGCCGATGAACAGAGGCCACATTCGCGCCGCGCTTGCCGCCCGCCGACGTGGCACCCGAAGTCGGAAGCACGGTCAGCGGCGAGGAGTTGCGCCGCGTTACGGATTGCGGTGATCGTCGTCGCCAGCTGAGAACGCTTGAGTAAGCGATGCCAGGTTGGCTTTGAAGTCGCGGTAGGCGGCGCGGCGCTCCTCATCGGTCGCATAATCGTCGCCGTAGCGGTCTAGCCACGCTTGCCAATGCTCGGCTGGAGTCATAAGCCCCACGGTAGGACGGGGTTGCGACATTTTGAGCTCCTATTGGGTTTTGACGATGGTGAGGTTGTGGTCGTGTAGCGCGGTGATGAGCGCGCGTGTGCCGTCGTCGTGCTGTGGTGATAGCTCGTGGGTGATGGCTGTGCGTACTACTGCGGAGACGGGTAGGCCGCGTTCTTTGGCGGTCGCGCGTAGCCGCGCCATTTCGTCATCGGTGAGCCGGACGGTGAGAATTGCGGCTTTATCGCGGTTGGGATGAGTGGCCGGCGCGGCGACGTATTCGGAACTGTCGACGTCTTCCAGCTCGCGGGCCTCGTTGAGTAGGTCGTTGAGTTCGGTGCTCACTGATCGGCCCTTTCACGGTATATGCGCTGAGTTACCGCCTCGGGTGGCCAGATCAAACCAGCCACCACCCCCCCAGTGTATGGCATATGTATGACATCATGTGCTTTCTTACTCAAGACCCAGCCGGCGGTTGGGTGGCTACTGCGGCCTTTCATCTCCTGCCCTTCCTCGTAGAGGCCGCTTCTGTGCGTGGTGGTGGTTGCTGTCAATGGCTCGACCATGGTCGACCGCGGTAGCGGTGTGGCCTTGACAGCCACCACCACCACGTTCACCACAATCACAGGCGAGAAAGGGCTCATGGTGCATCAGGAAGGCGTCATAGGGATGTTGATCTGGCGTAATGCGGATATGTGTAGACATATGCACGCACTTATGGACGCGCATATGGACGGTGTCAGAGGCGCGCGAGGAGCTGGGCGGGCGTGATCGCCACCGGTTCGATTTGGGCAGTCAGTAGATCGTCGTCACCGGTGACGATCACTGCATCGGCTGCTTCGGCGAGTGCGACCAGGTAGTCGTCGTCGGGATCCCGCACTCTTGCCATGGGTGGGCCCGGGTCGTCGCGCAGATCGGCATGGCCACCAAGACTTTCGACGAAAGCGATCGCGTCGGCGACGCTGATCCAGCGCCGGAACTTGGGCCGGATCAGGACGGCGGCGAGTTCATCGAGCAGGTGCTGGCTCACAACTGCGGTGATCGCGTCGTCTGCTACGGCCTCCACAACTCGAGCGGGAGTGCCGTACGGGTTGATCACCGCCGATACCCACACGTTGGGGTCGATGACAACTCGCAGTGGTTCGTCCAGGGCTCAGCCCGCCCTGCGCGGCGAACGCTCTGCCCGTACCGCAGCTAGCTCTTCGGTGGCGAGCCGTGCAGCGTCCTCCTCGCCTGGCGCGTCCTCGGGGCTGATGCCGGCCCAGATCCGCTCGACGGTTCCGGCGAATCCCAGATGCCGCTTCAACGCGTCCTCGAAGACCTCGTATTCGCGCTTGCCTGACCGTGCAGCGGCTACCTTCGCTGCACGCAACAGAGCCTCGTCGATGTAGACGGTCGTCTTCTTTCGCGTCATAGATGCCATTTTGACAGAAAAACTGATTGAGCAACACCATCCCACCCCCTTAGGGCGCACCTACGCATCTAGATGCGTATATGGATGTATGGTTTGGATCGTGATTTGGTCACTTGTGCACACAAAGGGCGGCGTCGCTAAAACGACGACCTGCATGTTCTTGGCCGCGGCTGCGGTGCGTCGGGGTATGCCCACGCGGGTGGTGGATGCCGACCCGCAGGGGTCGGCATCGTCGTGGGCGGATCGGGCGGCGCATCTGGGCACACCACTGCCGTTCGATGTGGTCCCGGCGACCGCAGCAGGGTTGCGGGAGCTGCCTAGCCAGCCAGGTGAGTTGATCCTGGTGGACACACCGCCGGGGACGGCCGCCGCAATCGACGCGGCGATCGACGCCGCCGACCTGGTGATCATTCCGACCGGGCCGCGCGCGGCGGATATTGACCGGGTATGGCCGACGCTCGATATCACCGCGCACCGGTCGACGACGGTCCTGCTGACCCTCGTCGACATGCGGAAAGTGGAGGCGGTGGAGATGCCGCGCGGCTTGATTGAGGCGAACGCGCCGGTGCTGCGCAACATCGTGCGGAACCTGACCGCGATCGAGCGGTCGTTCGGTCGCGGGATTCCGCGGTATTTAGGCGATTACAGCGACGTTTTCGACGAGCTGCTGGCATCGGTAGGGCTTGAAAAGGAGATAACGGTATGACAGCGAAGCCCTCGACGGCAGATACTGTGCGCGCATCGGTGATTCGCCGGCCGACCGGAGCCGCAGCAGCGGCCAGGGCGGCGAGCACGTTTCAAAGCGCCACCGAGGAGCGCTTCGATCAACCGGCGGGGCGAACGGCTGGGCCGCACGAGGCGATGCGCACCACGCTGCATCTGGCCCCGGCCCTACGGACGGGGCTCAAACGCCGCGCCCTGGACTCAGACACCACCATGACGGAACTGATTCGAGCCGCTATCAGCGCAGCGCTGCAGGACGCAGCAGGGCTAGCGGCGGCCTCGATGGAGCATCGACGTGCGAGTAGCGGGGCACGAACGACGCTTGACCTGCCCCGCGGCATACACCGGACACTGAAAAGATTGGCGGCCGACGAGGACACCAGCGTGCAAGCCCTAGTGGTGACGGCGATCCTCTGGGCACACCAGGACCTCGCGTAATGCGAATATGGAAGTACATATGTGCATCTATATTGACGTGCGTATGTGTGGCTATCAGCAATCTGAGGTAATGCTCGTCAGCCGTTAACCGGAGGGTTGCGGTCTTGGCGCCGTCACCGCCCGGCAAAAAGGCAATCTGTGGCGTGCCAGCGTCAGGTCCACCGTTGAGGTCCGGCGCGCGTGAATCGTTGCCTACAAAGCGCGAAGCCCGAGCGCCACGGTCGTCCGGCCGGGTCTCGGGCTCACTTCCTGAAGGCTATTGCCGTAGGCATCACTGACTATATGCCTGGTCAGATGTATAGCGCGACGTCCTGACATAGGAGATTCCGACCGTCCCGATAACGAAGGTTTTCGGGACATCGGGTCGTCCACATTCCGACCTGCGCTTTTCTTGTCCCGAAAACGGCTCTCAGAACCCGTCGGTGCCGGGTGGTACACCTGATGCGTGGTGTTGCTGGGATATGCACGGGTGTCAACGAGCGACCAAAGCGTCGCCGGCCAACTCGACGCACTGCACGCGGCCGGCTGCGAGCGGGTGTGGACCGACGTGGCCTCGGGAACCCTGGCGCGCCGTCCAGGACTCGACGATCTCATTGCGGTAGCCACTGAAGGCGACACTGTGGTCACCACTCGTCTTGACCGGCTCGGCCGATCGCTGCCACACCTCCTCGATCTGGTCGAGGAGCTCAGCGCCCACAATGTGGGCCTGCGCTCGTTAGCCGAAGAGATCGACACCAACAGCGCTACCGGGCGGCTGGTGCTGCACGTGTTCGGAGCGCTTGCCGAATTCGAGCGCGGCATCAATCACGAACGCACCATGGCCGGGCTCAACGCCGCACGAGCACGAGGACGAGTCGGCGGCCGGCCGATGGCTCTGAGCGGCCAGCGACTTGCTCATGCACGGGAAATGGCCGCCGCCGGTGTACCGGTGCCAGAAATCGCAAGCACTTTGCTTGTCGGACGGTCCACCGTCTACCGGGCACTCAATCGACAGCGAGATTCCAGTCGCGCCGAGTGAGGCAAGATATGAGACTTCGCGACCTGGGGCTTTGGAGTGGGGAGTAGTCGGACGTGGGGTGTCTCTTTTCTCTAGTAATGGGAACAGTTGTCAAGGGAACCGTTGCTCAACGGTGAATATCAACACTGTTGACCATAGTGCAGATGGGGCGTGCGCTGAAGCCTTGATGGTTATCGGGCCGCGACGTCGAGTTCTACGGCCTTGCCGATCTATTCGGCAAGGCCGCCGTCTTTAATCAGTTGCAGCAACCCCTACCGACCGTGGCCACCGCCGTGGCCACCGCCGTTGCCCCAACCGGGGCACCAACCAGGGCCATACCCGTCAACCGGTGCGTAGTGGACCGCGCCCGGCACATCCTGTGGGGCCGGGGCGGCGTTCGCGACCGCGGCTAGGCCGATGGCGGAAAAGCCAAGCGCGCTAGCGATTGCGGCTTGGGCCGCGACTTTCTTGAGGTTCATGGTGCAACTCCTTTTGGTTTTACCCGCTTGGACCTGCGAAACGCCAACGGTGTATGTCAACAACATTAGTCCACACTGTGGACAGATGTTCACCGGGCGGCTTACGGTCTAACGTAGTCGATGGCACTTGAAGCGGGTTCTCTCGAAGCCGTGCACCGCTACCTAGCGGTGGATTGTGCCGAATTTTGTTGTCTCACAACAAGTAGAGGAAGGTTCTGTCATGGCGGTAGCGACGAACAAGGCCTGTTTGGACGCGTGTGCGGAGTGTCAGGAGGCGTGTGAGGCGTGCGCCTACAACTGCTGCGTCAATGACACGAAGATGGCCGACTGCGCCCGGTTATGTCTCGACTGCGCAGCGATTTGCGGGGCGTGTGTGACGCTGGTGTCCCGCGGGTCGAAGTGGGCGTCTCGGTTATGCCAGCTGTGCGCCGAGATTTGTGATGCGTGTGCGGCCGAGTGCGACAAGCACGACAACGATTACTGCCGCACGTGCGCGGCGGCCTGCCGCAGCTGCGCTCAGGAGTGCCGGGCGATGGCCTGATCCTCCTTCACTGACCCGGCCTTACCGGCTCACATCTCGGATCCGGCGCGACGGTGGGCAGTCGCGCTGGACGCCGGCGGCCTGATGTTTTTGGACAGCGAACACCTGACCGTCGAATAACCCGCCCTCATTCTGCGGGAGAGACATCGCTCGTAGTGACGGCCGATGTTGGAGGGGAAGGCTGGTGTCACCGCCCGACCTTGTATACCCCCTAGGGGTAGGTACACTGGCCTCGTGACCTCGACCGACCCGCGCGTCCGCATCCGGGTGGCCGATTGCTTGAGCACTCGGTGGCCGCGGTTATCCAAGGCTGGCCCGGCAAGCCTGAGGTCGACAACATGACAACCAGCGACTCTGGACAGTTACCCGGTCCATATGGATATGTCGCGCACAAAGACAGCTACACCAAACGCTTGCGCAAAATCGAACGACTGACAGGCGATTCGACGACGGCGCCGACCAAATTGTCGAGTTTGTCGTCAAAACCTACTTGTTGTCAGGAGCAGCACGGTCTGAATCAACTAGCAAGTGACTCGAATAAATGCCGTCACCGCACACCTAAAGCCACTACACATCACGGCCGTGCCGCCGGCGGCACGGCCGTGATGTGTAGTGGGAGTGAGGCGGGAAGCCGCAATACGTAATCGGCGGCTGCCAGCGCCGTGTGCGAGAGCAACCCGGACTGTGAACCACCTGCATCCAATGAAGGTCGATGATTGAAAGGAAGTGTTCAAGATGTGGCAGGGACTTTTGGCGAAGGCGGTGCCCACCGTGGTGACCGGCGTGGTCGGGGCTGCGGCGTATGAGGCGTTGGCGAAGGCTCCGTGGCGGAAGGTGACGGTGGGCGCTACCGCTGTGGGTCTGCAGGCCACGCGCACGACCGCGCGCAAGACCAAACAAGCCGCCGAGAAAGCGCGGTTGGCGACGGCCGACGTGTTCGCCGAGGCGGCGGATCGTCTCGGAGAACGAGTGCCACCGCCGACGGTAGTGGACCCGACTCCAGCCGCGACCCATGAGGCCGGCAATGGTTGCCACTAAAACTCTCGGCAGCGCTGACGTCGGGGTCACGCTCAAGGTTGTCTCCCAAGGAGGCGGGCGGATGCGGGTGCGCGCCAGCGGGTTTGAGATGGACGCGGTGCGAGCGGTGGCGATCGAGGAGACGGTCGCCCAGGTGGCTGGGGTGCGCGCCGTGCAGGCCTATCCTCGGTCGGGCTCGGTGGTGATCTGGTATTTGCCCGACGACTGCGACACCGCCGCTGCACTGTCGGCGATCGCCGAGGCCCAGCACATCCCTGCCGAGTCGGTGCCCACACGCGCCCCATACTCGGCGAGTGTGGGCGAAACCGGTGTGGTGGCAAGGATTACCGGCGGGCTCTTGCGCTTGCTGGGCGTGTCCACAGAGACCGATACCTCCGAGGCCACCGGCGGGGGCAGCTGTCATCAGCCGGCGCCGTCGTGTCATGGCGCGCCGGTCGCCGACGCCAAGGGCGAGCAGCGCAAATGGTTACGGCGGGTGTGGCTGGCCCTACCGTTGGGACTGCTGTCGATGGCAGCGCCGATGCTGTTCGGCGGCGCCTGGGCGGGGTGGTTAGCGTTCGCGGCGACGGTGCCGGTGCAGTTCGTGGCCGGGTGGCCCTTTTTGGTGGGGGCCGTGCAGCAAGCGCGGGCAGGGTCCGCGGGCATGGACACGCTCATCAGTCTGGGCACGCTGACCGCCTTCGGCTATTCGACGTACGGGTTGTTCGCCGGTGGGCCGCTGTTCTTTGACACCGCGGCGCTGATCATCGCCTTCGTGGTGCTGGGCCGCTATTTCGAGGCACGGGCCACCGGCAAAACCCGCGAGGCGATCAGCAAGCTGCTCGAGATGGGCGCCAAGGAAGCCTGCCTGCTCGTCGACGGCCAAGAAATACTGGTGCCGGTCGAGCAGGTGCAGGTCGGAGACCTGCTGTTGGTGCGGCCCGGCGAGAAGATCCCCGTCGATGGCGAGATCGTCGATGGGCGCGCGGCCGTCGATGAGTCCATGCTGACCGGCGAATCGATGCCGGTGGAGAAAACAGTGGGCGACCGGGTTGCCGGGGCCACCGTCAACACCGACGGGCGGCTGACCGTGCGCGCCACCGCCGTGGGCGCCGACACCGCGCTGGCCCAGATCGTGCGCCTGGTCGAGCAGGCCCAGGGCGGTAAAGCCCCGGTGCAGCGGCTGGCCGACCGGGTTTCGGCGGTGTTCGTGCCCGCCGTCCTTGGTGTGGCTGTTCTGACGTTCGCCGGGTGGACGTTGATCGCGGCCAACCCGATCGCGGGCATGACCGCGGCGGTCTCGGTGCTGATCATCGCCTGCCCGTGCGCGCTGGGCCTGGCCACCCCGACGGCGATCATCGCCGGCACCGGTCGTGGTGCGGAAATGGGAATTCTGGTCAAAGGCGGCGAGGTGCTGGAGGCGTCGAAAAAGATCGACACCGTGGTGTTCGACAAGACCGGCACCCTGACCCGCGGCCAGATGCAACTCACCGATGTCATCGCCGACAAACGGCAAAAAAGCGATCTGGTACTCCAGATCGCCGCTGCGGTCGAATCCGGCTCCGAGCATCCCATCGGCGCGGCCATCGTCGCCGGTGCGCGCGAGCGCGGCCTTGAGATTCCGGCTGCGGCGTCGTTCACCAATGTGGCCGGCCACGGCGTGCGCGCCGAAGTCGACGGCCAGACCGTGCTGGTCGGGCGACGCAAGCTCGTCGACGAAAACGACCTGCGTCTGCCCGAGCATCTCGCGGCTGCGGTCGCCGAGCTGGAAGGGCAAGGCCGCACCGCGGTGTTCGTCGGCCGCGACGACCGAGTGGTAGGCGTGCTCGCGGTGGCTGACACGATCAAAGACGACGCCGTCGACGTGGTCCGCCAACTGCACACGATGGGACTGCAGGTCATCATGATCACCGGTGACAACGCCCGCACAGCGGGCGCCATCGCCAATCAGGTCGGCATCGACCGGGTGCTGGCCGAGGTTTTGCCCGAAGACAAGGTCAACGAGATCCGGCGGCTCCAGGACGAGGGCAAGCTGGTCGCCATGATCGGCGACGGCGTCAACGATGCTCCCGCGCTGGTGCAGGCCGATCTGGGCATCGCCATCGGCACCGGCACCGACGTGGCCATCGAGGCCTCAGACATCACGCTGATGTCCGACCGGCTCGACGGCGTGGTGCGATCAATCCAGCTCTCGCGCCAGACCCTGCGCACCATCCACCAAAACCTCGGCTGGGCCTTCGGCTACAACACCGCCGCCATACCACTGGCCGCGCTCGGATTGCTGAACCCCGTCGTGGCGGGTGCCGCGATGGGCCTGTCCTCGGTCAGCGTGGTGACCAATTCGCTGCGGCTCCGGCGCTTCGGCCGCGACACATGACCGCAACACCGTGCATAGTCGATCCACAACCGGATAATTCCCCGGGATCCGAGCGGCCGCCTACCGGATGATCCACGACCTACTACTCCGCTGGGTCGTCACAGGGTTGTTCGCGCTGGGCGCCATCGAATGTGCTCTCCCGATCCTCACCGGACGCCGCCCGTGGACAGTGGTGGTGAGCCACAGTTTGCATTTCCTGATGGCAGTCGGGATGGCGGTGATGGCCTGGCCGTGGAGCACACAGTCACCCTCGACCGGACCCGCCGTCTTTTTCCTGCTGGCGGCTGCGTGGTTCACGGCGATCGGAATTACTGTGGCCCGATCGCCTGGCTCGCGCCTGTTGTACGCATATCACGTGGTGATGATGCTCGCCACGGCATGGATGTACGCCGACATGAACGGCTCCATGTTGTCCGGCCACTTAAGCGCTCAGCCGAGTGTCTCGATGTCGGGCATGCATGTGGCGGCGATGAACGGGCCGGCAAACGGCGGAGCGCCCCCATGGTTCTCCGTGGTGAACTGGCTCGGTGCCGTCATTTTCGCGATCGCAGCAGCTTTCTGGACAGGCAAGTACTTGATCATCGCGCGGGCGCACGCCATACCCCACCGTCGGTCGATGGGGAATCTCGCTCAGGCGGCACTCGCAGCCGGCATGGCCGTCCTGTTCCTCGCTGCGCTATTCGCGATCTGAGCTTGTGGTCAGAGGCCGAACAGGTCGCCGACCAACGTCGCTGCGTTGCCCCGCGGTATCAGGTGATAAGCCAGCGAATCTATCCTTTACCGCACACACATCTGGGGGCTCCGCAGCAACGCTGGTCCGGTCGCTCGTGTGAATCGTGCCCGACGGTGAAGTGTCGTTAGCTACCCGCTGAAATACAGGTTTGAATACGGCCTAGGTGCGGTAGGAAACGACCGTGGCCATGCCGGCAGCCAGGTGGTATTCGTTGTGGCAGTGGGTAAACCACTGGCCCGGGTTGTCAGTATCGAAGTCGACCACCACGTTCTGGCCTGGCAACACAATCACGGTGTCTTTGCGGGGCCCGGCCCAGTCGGGGCGTGCGACGGCAAAAGTGTGTCCGTGCAGGTGCATCGGGTGATACATGGCCTTTTCGTTGCTGAAGGTCAACCGCACGCGCTGCCCGGGATGCACTACAAGGGGCTCATCTTTGGGATACGAGCGGCCGTTGATGGTCCAGTCGTAGCGCTGCATGTCGCCGCCCAGCTTGCCGCTCAACGATGTGTCAATTTTTTTGGCGGGCAGCCGGACCGAGGGCGCGGCGATGAGGTCGATCAGCGTCAGCACCCGGCCGGAGAGCTGCGGCGGCGTCACGGTTGGTGCCGGTGCAGCACCGGCACCGGTGCGCACCAGCCCGAATGCGCGCGCGTTCTTGCCTTCGGCGGCGGCCACCAAGGGGAAGACGCCGTCGGCCAGCGTGGTGCGCAGGTCATAACGTTCGCCCATGCCGATCAGCACCGCATCCCCGTCCACCGGCACCACCGGCCACCCGTCACTGTGGGTGACCGTGATGCGGTGTCCGCCCAGCGCTACCCGGAAAACGGTGTCCTGGGCGGCGTTGATCACCCGGATCCGGGCCCGCTGGCTTGGCTTGGCCGTCAGCGTGACCGGCGCGCTCGGTTGCCTACCGTTGAGCAGGTACACCGGAAAACGCACATCGCCGCTGTCACTTCCCAGTAGCGGCGAGGGCATCGCACCCATGGCAGGTATCTCCCACGTCCGTGATGCGCCTTCATCGGGAGACGGGCCGCCCGAGGGCGCACCGCTCCGGCGGCCGCCACGCTTGAGCGCAGAGAACACCTGCGGCGGAGTGGCGTCGAGGAGCCAGTCGGCGAGCAGCACGGTGAACTCGACATCGTAGTCACCGGGCTCGTTGGGTTCATCGATCAGCAGTGCCCCGTACAGGCCCCGGCCGCGTTGCAGATTGGCATGCGAGTGATACCAGTAGGTGCCCGGCTCGGGCAACACGAACTCATAGCGAAAGTCGCGACCTGCGTCGATCGGCGGCTGGGTCACTCGTGGCACGCCGTCCATGTCGTTGGGGACCGCCAACCCATGCCAATGGACCGTGGTCGGCTCCGGCAGACCGTTGTGGACCTGCACCCTGAGCCGATCCCCTACGGCACCGCGCAGGATCGGGCCAGGCATTTGCCCGTTATAGGTCCACCCCTGGCTGATCGTGCCACCGATGTCGAGGGCGCCGGGAGCCGCGCTCAGCGTGTGATCGATGACCCGCCCTTGCGGGTATCGACGCTGCTGCGCCGCCGCGTAGCCGGCCACCTGCGCTGACGTCGGCCCGATCTCTGCGCCGCCAGCACCCTTGGTGCCGGTGCTGCTACAGGCGGCACCAATACCGGCAACCGCCAACCCACCGCCGAGCTGCAACGCACGGCGGCGCGACACAGCATTGCGTTCACCCGACCCAGACTCCGCTGACATCCCCAACCTCCAACGCTTTACGTTACCCACGCAGCGTATGAGGTATCGCCAACGGCACCGGCAGATCCGCCGTCGCCACGAAGACGGTTGAATGCTGCAGAATGCCCACTAACTGTGCCGGACTGCCCCAACGCGTGCAAAGCGTAGTGAAGCCGTGTCGCCGACTGCTGGTTAAGCCATGTTGAGCGGTTCCGGCGAGCACCTCGTCATCGACAGCTGGTCCATGCGTTGACCCGCACCGAGAATAAGGTCCAGTCCATCGCCAGCCGTAACACCGACAGCGGTGTCGCAGTGCGCGCGAGGCAGGCCAGGGTCCACCGTGGCCAAGGCCGCGAGGCCGGCTGTGCCGCCTGCTGTGTGCCTTTTTGGCCCGCCGGACGGCGGCTTTACAGCTCGAGCCCGTAATCCTGGCCACGTTCGCGCTCGCGGTCGCGGATCCGTTGCAGGGTGCGGTGACGGTCGTATCTCGGGTGGGGGTGGTGGCGTGACCGGTAGGCAGTATGGCGGGCCTGCACCGCGCTGGCACGCCGGTCAAGGAAGTCCTGGGCACGCTCGGGGAGCTGGTCGCGGTCAGTCAGGTTGGCGATGTCGTGGGCGGTGCGGGCTTGGTCGTCGCGGTGGGCCAGGATGGCGCGCACGTGCTGGGCGGCCTCGCTGGGGGTGCCGCGGCGCAAGGTGTGAATCCCGGGGGTCTCTTGGTGTTCGTGGTCGCCTTCGCCGGCCTGGCGGTCGTGCAGATAGACGTGGTTGGCCGCCCGGCCGCGGGTCAGCGCCACGTAGAGCAGGTTGCGGCTGGTCGTCTCGGCCAGCACGGCATGCGTGGTGTCGGCGGTGACGCCTTGGGCCGAGTGCACGGTGACCACATAGCCATAGGTGACGTGCTCACGCAGGTAGTCGCCGCTGAACACCGCCCGGGCCCCGTCATCCAACCTGCGGGCGGCGATGCGGTCATGAGTGGGGTCGACGGCGAACACGGTCCAGCGTTGCCCGTTACGCACCGGATCCGCCGGAATTTTGATGTCGGCGGCGTCGTGCACCGCGATGCCGGGTTCGTTACGCCGCGACACGATCACATCGCCCTCGGCGATGCGATGCCCCCGCCCCGCGGTCACTGTTTCAGCATCAGGGCCGATGGTGTGGTCGTGGATGCGCCGGTTGAGCGCATCCGCCATCTCGACGGTGTCGCAGAGCAGCAGGGCGTCTTTGCCGGCCGCCACATCAGCCCGGTAGGAGTCCAGGGCGTCAGACGCCATCGCGATCTGATCCCCGGTGTGCAGCCGGCCATGGCTGCGGTACCAGCCGATGGCGCGCCGGACCGGGGCTGGGCCGCCGTCGCGCAACGCCAGCGACGCCGAACGCTCGGCCGGATCGGTCATCCGCCACACCTCCGAGAGCCGCTGGGTCCAGGGCAGATCCGCACAGAGTTGGGCGAACATGCCGCCGCGGGCCTTGACCGGGGCGAGTTGGTGGGCGTCGCCGACGAGCACGGTCTTGCAGTGCGCGGCCGTCGTCGCCGACAACAACCGGTGCAGGTGGGGGGTGCCGATCATGGCGGCCTCGTCGACGACCACCAGGTCCAAGTGCCCGAGTGTGAGGCTGCCGTCCTGCAGTGACTTCAGGGCCTTGGCGACGGTGTAGCCGGTGTCGCCGGCACCTTCCCGCACCGCGACGTCCACCGCCCGCCCGGTCGGCGCCACCACGATCACCTTCACGCCGTGGCGCTGGCGGGCCAGGGTGCGCAGGGCGCGCATCGAGGTGGTTTTCCCCGCCCCGGCCGGCGCCGACAGCGGACACACCAGGTGGTCGGTTTCGGCGATCACGCGCACCGCCCGCCCCTGATCCACCGACAACCCGGCGGCGTGGGTGTCGTCGCGCACCCACAACGCAGCACGTGGGTCGGTGGCGTCGACCAGGGCGAGCAGCGCGGCTTCCTCAGCCAAAAACTCCGATAGCGTGAACCGCTGCGAGCCTTCCCGGTGGTGCGCTAACCGCGGCGCGGAAACCCTTACTCCGATCTGGTCGACTGCGGTCTCGGCGATCATCCGCGGCGGGGCGTCCAGATCCACCGGAATCTGCGCGGCGACCACTTCGATCAGATCCGCGCGGGTAAACGCCGCCTTGTCCAACCCGGCCGCGGCCGCAACTAGGCGCGCCCGCACCCCACCCGCGGCCGCGGTGGCGCGCCGCGCCACCGCAGCGGCCTCATGTGCGGCGCGATCCAGCACCAACCCGCGCCCATCGCCACGCCACTGCTCCCGCAGCTCAGCCCAGGAAAGGGATTCGGGTTTGCGGGGCCGGGTGGCTTTCTGCGCGGCCGCCAACTGCGCCGCACTGATCCCGATAGTGGGGTCGACGACGGCCAAATTGTTGGTGGCCCATTCCCGCAACTGGGTGGAGCGCCGCGACCAGGCCCGCACACTCGCACGCGTAAAGGCGGCGATCTCGGCCATCCCCGTACCCGGATCCACCGGCGCCCACTCCACCCCGAGTGACAGGTGCAGCTCGCGGCGCAGGGTGGCCTGATAGATGATCCCGGCAGCTTTGGCTTCGTGATACAGCGACGTCCCATCCAGCGACACCAGCCGCCCATCGGCGCGGGGCTGACGATTCGGGACCAGCACATGGGTGTGCAGGTGCGGATCCCCGGACCGGCTGGTCTCGTGCTGATAGGCCGCCGCCACCAACCCCGGCAACCTGATGAGGTCCTTCTCCCCGGTGAGCGGGTTGTGGATTCGGCTGTAGCCGGCGTGCGCGGCGAGGTACTCCATGGCTTCTGTGATCGCGGTGGTGTGCGCGTCCAGGACCGCTTTATCGACCACATCATCACCGCGCACCGCCCGCAACAACGACACCGACTTGGGCGCGCAAAACGTCAAATCAAACCCATGCACACTGCCCTTGCCGAACCCGCGACCACACTCCCCACTCGGGGCGGCGCCGTCATCGAGCCAGCGCGCCACCACGTCGGGATCGGCCACCCCGCCGGCGCGCGCCACATCGCTCAGCCCCACCATTTCGGCCGCGGCCCGCGCGTCCCCGACACACGTCCACACCGGGGTGCGGGTGTCATGCTCGCCGTAATACTCACCCAACCCACCACCCGCCCGCTGCAAATCCGCAGCCGCCTGACCGGCCGCCCGCGCAGTGTCGTTGTAGTAATTCACCGACCACCGCGACAACTTCGCAATCGTCAACACAACCCCACCGCCTCAACCGTTTTCGGGCCGCCCACCAAACCAGGGGAGAATTTGCCTGGCAGGCGGCCACCAACCACCCTTGCACCCCTTGTGCAAATGTGCCATAGCGACACGCAGGTAGGAGCAAAAGGTTTGCTGGGCACGGGTGCGGCAGAGGCTGAAGGAAGCCCAGGTAGGCGGGAGATTCGGCAGAAAAGCGGGTGGGATAAACCTGCGGAAGGGTTGGATAGCAAAGGTGACGGTGGACGAGGATGCGGAGCTGGCGACGCTTGTGGCGGCGCGTCGACGACCTCTCCGCCGGCCTGCCCCCTGCCGCCGGCCGATCAGCGCGCGGTGCGCAAACGCCATCGCCACCAACGTGCTGTCGGGCTGGCATCCCAGCGCCGACGACATCACCCGCCTGGTCGCCTTCGCCGCCCGGCAAAACCAACATGGCCGACTACCTCACCGCCATCACCCACCCCGCCCACACCCGACACTGCTAAGCACACCTAACAATCGGATTTCCCGACCACGGTTAGGCCGGCTAACACGTCGAGTGGGCATCCGACAGCAGCCGCATACCGGGCGCCCCAAACACGTCGCGGCGAAGCCGGGTTGGGCATCACCGGTTGGACGATGAAGAACGCCGACCGCCCGCGGCGAAACGAGGCAAACCGATGAACTATGAGACGGCATTGACCGAGCTGTTGGTGCGCCGCGCCCAGCCCGGCAGTGAGCGCGTACTCGACTGGCTGGTGTACGGGACCCCGTTGCCGCGGCTGCCGCGCCTGGACGTGGTGTGCGGGGATCACCGCGGCGGCCCAAGCTTCGACAGCGCCGGCCCCCACTAACCGCGCGGCCCGGGCCCGGGTTGAGGCGTGCGGGCCGCTTCAACGGCGGCCGCCACCCGCGCGGCATCGTGGGCGGCGGCATCCGCGCGTTTGTGGGCGCTGCGGCGCGCCGCAGCGGCCGCGGCGGCCCGCGCGGCGGTATGCCCGGCACTGCCCAGCGCGGCGCGGCCGGCGGCGCGGCCGCGCTCATGTTCGGCGTGGGCGGCGCGCTGCGCGGTCAGGTGCGCCTGGTGCGCGGCGCGCTGCGCGGCGTCCCGCGCTTCGTCGAGGGCGGCCGGACGCTGGTTGAGACGCTCAGCGCCATGCCAGGCCAGCATCGCCCCCAACAGCCCGATCGGCTTGTGCGGAGCATCCGGAATCCGCCGCCCGCTCACTCCCGCCCAGTCGCCGATCAGCGCGTTGAGATCGCGCGGGCTCCAGCCGTGCGCGGCCGGCCCGGCGAGGATCGCCGCCCACGCCGCCGCGCTGTGCCGGCGCGCCCACGGCGGGGCATGGGAATCGGCGCGCCACGCGGCCGCCAGCGCTGCCCCTCTGGCGTCCGGTGCTCGGCGGCGCGTCGCGCCGCCCTGCCGGCGGCCCGTAGGGCCACCGGTGCCGGTAGTAACCACCTGGTTAGGTGAGTTTTTATCCCTAACGGGACCGCTACGCGGGTGGGGTGACAGCCGAGACACCAAGCCGGTGAGCTGCCGGTTGTCGTGCAGCGCCCACACACTGGCCCAGCCGCGCCCCCGGTCGCCTACCCGCCAAGAGGCCAGCCGCTCCATGCGGGTGCGCTGGCGACCGCGCAGCACCTCGGAGGCCACCCCCAACAGCCGCAGCACCGTATCGGCGCGCTGCACGGTGCGCACGCTGTAGCCGGTGTCGGC
>NZ_MVIJ01000076.1 GCF_002086735.1 Mycobacterium scrofulaceum
CAGCGCCGTCTTCCACAAGGGCAAGCCGCTCGAACGGCCTATCGACATCACACCCGAACCGTCGGCAGCTGAGCCTCGAACCGTCGGATCATCCGCCATCCCGCTGCGCTGCCACTCGTATCCACCCATGAACGACTCTCACCCAAAGCGATTCGGCAGGCGTGCGAAGATTTACGTCCATGCTGCCGCTGACCGCATTCTGCGTACCGCAACGTGGTCGAGGTGTGGCGAAAAGCAAATGTGCGTCTGGCCGAGAGAACGGCGTTTCAACGCAGAACTGAAAGCCCCTCCCCGCCGAATTGCAGGCGAAGCTCCGTCTTGAGCACCTTGCCGGTGGCGTTTCGCGGCAAGTCGGGAACGACATGTACTCGTGACGGGCATTTGAAGTGGGCAAGGCGTTCTCGAGCGTAATCGATAAGCTCCTCTGCATTGACGGCGGCATCCTGCTGAAGGGCCACGACGGCCACCGGAGTTTCGCCCCAACGCGGATGCGGCACACCGACAACCGCGACCTCGCGCACGGCATGGTGACGGTAGAGGACCTGCTCCACCTCGATCGGGTAAACGTTCTCACCACCGCTGATGATCATGTCTTTTTTTCGGTCGACCAGAGTGATGAAACCTTCTCGGTCAATGCGGCCCAAGTCGCCAGTATGAAACCAGCCGCCACGAAAAGCTTGCACTGTCGCCTCGGGAAGACCCCAGTAGCCCGCGAATACGTTAGGGCCGCGCACTACTAACTCGCCCACCTCGTCGACGGGGACGTCGTTGTCGGCGTCGTCGACGATACGAGCTTCGACGTGAAAAGCCGTCCGACCGATCGATCCGGCCTTCTCCTTAACGTGTTCAGCGTCGAGGAATGAGACGATAGGCGCGGTTTCGGTCATCCCGAAACCCTCCTGGAACGGCAGACTGCGTCCTTGGAAGAATTCGATGACGGTCAACGGACACGGTGCGCCACCCGCAGCCGCCAGTTCGAGAGCCGACAAATCGTGGTCCTCGAATCCATCGACGTTCATCAGCGCGGCCCACATCGCCGGAACCATGAATTGCACTGTCGCATGCTCTTGGGCCATCATCGCCAGCGTCTGTCGCGGATCGAAGGACGGCAGCAGCACGCTGCAACCGCCGACATGCAGCAGCGGCAGCGTGTGCACTCCGAGTCCCCCGATGTGGAACATCGGAGCCACGGCGACGGTCACGTCCGTCTCACGCAGCCCGCGCCCGATTGTCAGCGCGTTCATGACGTTCCACAGATGGTTGTCGTGGGTGAGCATCACACCTTTGGGACGCCCCGTAGTCCCGGACGTATACATCAGATTTGCAATGTCATGGCCCGCCACGTCGGAGCCCACAGCTGTGGGCGCTTCACTGTTCACAACGTCGTCGTAGGAAAGCTCACCGGCAAGGCATTCACCGCCGACGGCCATTTGGTGGCGGACCCGCACCCCATCCTCTGACACCGCGGCGCGGGCGACCGGGGCCAGCGGGTTGGAATACACGAGCACGTCTGCGCCTGAGTCGGCCAGCTGGTAAGCCACCTCTGCTGGCGCCAACCGCACGTTCATGGGCACGAAGATCGCGCCTAGTTTCGCGGCCGCCAGCATCGTTTCTATGAACGCGGGACTGTTGATCAAGAGACCGCCAACCCTGTCGCCCTTGCGGACACCGAGCGCTCGCAGGGCACGCGCAAGCCGGTTGGTCCGTTCATCGAGCTGAGTGAAGGTGATCCGTCGGTTATCGTCAACGAGGGCGGTGCGGTCGCCGGACAGGAAGGCCCGTTTCGTCGCCCAACTGCCAATACCCCTGTCCATGTGAACTCCTTCGGAGCCGGTCGCCCAGACACGTCGTCGTGGGCCGATTCAGTGCCGAACAGCTATAAGCCGATGCGCTTGGCGATGATCTCGTTCATGATCTCGTTGGTGCCACCGCCTATTCCGAGAATGCGGCAATCTCGGTAATGCCGTTCGACTTCGGACTCGCGCATATAACCCATCCCACCAAAGATTTGAACCGCCTCATTCACCACATAATCGCACGCGTATACGGCGGTGTTCTTGGCCATCGACACCTCAGTGACTACATCCTCCCCGGCCAGCCACCGTTGCATCACGGCGCGGGTGTAGGCGCGCGCGACGTCGACCTGCCTGGCCATTTCCGCGAGCTTATGGCGGATCACTTGACGAGCCGTCAGAGGTTTCCCGAAAGTCTGGCGTTCGCGCGCCCAACCCTTGGCTAATTTGAGCGCGCGCTCCGCCGTCGCGTATGCCTGCACGGCAATGCCGAGTCGTTCCGACTGAAACTGCTGCATGATCTGCAAGAATCCGCCGTTCTCTGCCCCCACCAGGTTCGCAGCGGGAACGCGAACGTCAAAGAACGAGAGTTCTGCGGTATCGCTGCAACGCCATCCCATCTTGTCCAGCCGGCGGTCAACCTTGAACCCCGGTGTGCCCTTGTCGATAACCAGCAACGAAACTCCGCCGTACCCGGGTCCCCCGGTACGCACCGCGGTAGTCACGAAGTCGGCGCGGACACCGCTCGTGATGAAGGTCTTAGCACCGTTGACCACGTACGTGTCACCATCGCGGACTGCTCGTGTGCGTAGGTTCGCCACATCTGAGCCCGCTCCGGGCTCGGTGACTGCCAGCGAGCCGATCATATCTCCGGCCAGGGTGGGGCGAACGTAGTGGTCGATCAGGGCATCCGATCCATTCGCGGCGATGTGCGGAAGCGCGATGCCGTGGGTGAACAACGCGGCGCACACGCCGGTAGACCCACCGCACGCCAGAATTGCCTCGGTTACCAACGCCGAATCGATCGCGTCGCCGCCGCTGCCTCCCACGTTCTCGGGGAATCCAACCCCGAGAAGTCCCACATCGGCAGCCTTACGGTGCAGCTCGCGCGGGATTTCACCTGCCTCCTCCCAATCCGTCACTTTCGGTGTTATCTCGCGAGCGACGAAAGATCGCGCCAACTGGCTCAGTGCTAGCCGCTCCGGCGTGGTCCACGGATCGTTGGGCACAGCGCAGCCTTCCGTCCCGGCTATGTGTTTGGTGGTTGCTTCGATATCCGTCATGATGGCTCCCGGATCGAATTGCGTCGGCAACCGAACAGCGGTTGCACGCAGGTGCAAGGTGTCTCAATTCGATTGTGCAGTCGGACGATTCGGAAAGCATTCGCCCAACGGGGCGAGCGGCCCGTGTGCTGAATTCCGAAACAATCGGAGCGAAACTTTGTCTTCGCCTCCCAGCGCACGCGCCGAAAGCATTGTCCTGGAGCATGACTGCGCCGCCCACCAACACGATCAAGCGCATAGGCGGCATCGGTCAGCCAGGCTCCTCGCGCGAGGATCGGCACTGAATCTCTCAAACCGATCCCTTCCTACCCACTCGCGACCGCGACTTAAGTCAATGCAAGGCTCGGGCGTCGCGTGCAAGTGGCCACCTCAAGGAGTGCTTCGCGTGCCCCGATTAGTCCAGAAACCGTCGAAGCTCAACAGCCTCAGTTACTGGTGGCTAACGTTACGTGCGAGGCCCAAGGATTTGCAACACCCATCGCGTAGATGTCGCGCTCCGGTGCACCAGATCTACGACTCATGCGAATGAAGGAGGTCTCGTCCGCCGATCACTGCAATCTATCCGGGTTGATTGTCTTGGTGGTTGCAGCCGCGCCGCGCTTGGAGGTACCCCGGGGCCTCTCCCAGTATGGACGTTGGATGGCGCGGCAGTTGTGCGTGGGGAGTGGGCATCGTGAAGAAGTGTTAACGTTCGTAGATCACCCGGAACGTGTGGGCGTTTCGAACGGAAGAGGTATTGCTGCTTCGACTGCGAAAGGATGGTCGACCGTGACCGACACAGTCACCGTCGGCCGCACGCGAGGAGGCGAGCGTCGCGAGCGGATTCTGGCGGCCGCCGCCGAACTCATCGCGGACCGTGGCTATCACGCTGTTTCTATGGCCGATATCGGCATCTCGGCAGGGGTCGTCGGTCCAGCGATCTACCGGCACTTTGACAGCAAGGCGGGCTTGCTGGCGGCACTGTTCGAACAAGTGATTGACACGCTGCTGCGACGGGCGTCGGCGATCGTTGAACAAAGCCGAGATGATCGCGAGGCGCTGACTGCCTTAGTAGCCGACCACGTTGCCCTGGTGATGGAGAAGCGCGAACTCGCCATTGTTTACTACCGAGAAGTCCATAATCTGCCTGACCATCGACGTAGTCGCCTGCGCCGCAAACAGCGCCTCTACGTTGAAGAGTGGGTGCACGTTTTGGGCGAGTTAAGGCCGGAGTTGGACGAGACGGAATTGCGCGCCGTTGTTCACGGCGCGATCGGTGCCATCCAATCGACGTTGCAATATCGCGATACGGGGATGCCTCCCGAGCGCGTCTCGGTGCTGCTCGCGCGGATGGGGCACGCTGTTCTCGGCGTTCCACCGTGCGAGTCGCACAGTGAGGATCGGGCAAGCCACGCGTTGCCGCAGCGCCGAGGTCGACGGTAGGCGCAACCTCGGAGTGTCCTCGCCTCGGCGTGTCCTCGGGAGGGTGATTTCGCTGAGCAGAGGCTGTCAATGATTTGCTTCGTGTCGATGGCTCCCTGGCCACGATTAAGCACGCCGCCAATCGGCTTGCTTGGCGGGCCCGCACGCCGCGCCAGTCAGCCGGCGGTCTCGCCGCGCGGTCCTTGGCACGAGCATTCGCAGACATCCGGCGTGTTCAGCGTCCCCGCCATACAGGTGCCCGTTTCTCCCGGAATGCGCGTGGGCCCTCCTGCGCGTCCGCGGAGTGGTACACGGGTTCCCAGATCTTCTCAGCCAGCGTGTATGCCTCCTCAAGGCGATGTCGCGCCGATAGATACGCAGTCTGTTTAGCGGCCAGCACCGACAGCGGAGCATTTCCAGCGATTAGAGCGCCCAGCTTCTGGGCTCGATCCCTAAGCCGAGCGGCGGGCACCACCTCGTTAACAAGACCCACTTCGAACGCCCGGGCCGCGCTGATCGGTTCGCCGGTGAGCATCATCTGCAGAGCGATTCTCGGTGGAACGAGCCACGAAAGAGGAGCGGCCCAGGGAGCTCCACGGCCGACTTTGACTTCGGTGATCGCGAACAGGGCATGCTCGGCGGCGACGATCAGGTCACACTGCTGTGCGAGCAGGAACCCGCCGGCGAATGCAACACCGTTGACCGCCGCGATGGTCGGTTTAGCGATGTCGATGTTGCGGCCGAACTGCGGGGCGAAGTCCAGTGGCGGAACCGCCAGCGCCTGGTGCGCCATCTCTTTAAGGTCGCCGCCGGCGCAGAATGCCTTTTCACCCGCGCCGGTCAAAACGAGTACGCGCGCGTCAGCGTCCTCATTGAACCGACGTGCGCCATCCCATAATCCTTGGCGCACGGCGACACTGAGCGCATTGCGAGAGTGGGGCCGGTTGATAGTCAGCCAGGCCACCCCATCGACGACGTCATAAATCACCGGATCATCCAAGGTAGTCCTTCCGCGTGTTCTGGGCACTGTCTCCATCGACAATGCCGGCGTCCCATCGGCGACCACTTGGACGTCCCAGCGACACCTTCTGCGGGGCGTGCAGGTCTGGGCTGCGACGGGGTCTTCGATTTTATCGCCTCCAACGCCACCTAATTGGAGTAGTCGACTTGGAAGTGGGGACTGGTAACACCGTTCCCGCCACAAGTCGCAGCATATGTGACTAAGCATTCACGATTGTGGGACGTGACGACGATTCGATGCAGGCGGGTGACTGGGTGGGCTCTCAGTTGTCGAGTTCAAAGGACGATTGTGCTATCCATCGGCGCCCCAGTAATGTTAACCACTGATAACGTGAGGGCGCTCGGGGCCACTGGATGTGTCATTGCCGGGCCCGCACCGGTTGAGAGTTCAGGAGGAGACGTGATGTACCTCACGCAGGGCTTGCACAGAGCACTGCAACAACACCCGGACCGCCTCGCCACCATCGACGCGGATCGAACACGGACCTATGCGCAGTCCGCACAACGAATCGCGAAGTTGGCGAGCGCATTACGGACGATTGGCGTTAACCGCGGGGATCGCGTCGGCATGCTGGCGCTCAACTCCGACCGTTACCATGAGTACCTGCTGGCGGTGCCGTGGGCGGACGCGGTATTAAACCCGATCAATATCCGCTGGAGCCCTCCGGAGATTGCCTACGCCCTGCGCGACTCCCAAACCGATGTCTTATTTGTCGATGACGCCTTCAGTCCAGCAGTCCCCGCACTTCGCGCGTCATATCCTGACCTGCGCGCAGTCGTTCATTGCGGAAACGCCCCGACCCCGGAGGGAATGTTCTGCTATGAGGAACTCATAGCCGGCGGCGAAGTCGGTGATGACGTGCGGCGCAGCGGCGATCAACTGGCCGGTGTGTTCTACACCGGTGGCACCACGGGTCTACCCAAGGGCGTCATGCTTAGCCACGCGAACCTGATGACCTCCGTGCTGGGAATGCTCAGCGTGGGAAGCTTTCTGAGTTCGGAGGCTCGACTGCTTCATGTTGCGCCGTTGTTCCATCTCGCGGACTTGGCCGCCTGGGCGGGGCAAACCACCCTGGGTGGCACACATGTGATGCTCTCGACTTTCGAGCCCAGTGCCATTCTCCAGACCATCGAACGCCACCAGGTCACCGACGTCCTTTTAGTGCCGACCATGCTGCAGATGGTCGTCGACCATCCCGCCGTCAGGGATTACGACCTCTCCAGCCTCAGAAACGTGATGTACGGGGCATCGCCGATTTCCGAGGCGGTCCTGTCGCGCGCGATGAAGACCGTGCGGTCGGCGCGATTCATGCAGGGTTATGGCATGACAGAACTGTCCCCCCTAGCCACAGTCCTGCGTCCTGAGGACCACGAGCATCCGGACCTATTGCGTTCAGCCGGCCGCGCCGCGCCCTGCGCCGAGGTCAAAATCGTCGATGCTGACGATAAGGAAGTGCCGCCGGGCAATACCGGCGAAATCGTCGTGCGTGGCGGCAACGTGATGTTGGGCTACTGGAATAAACCAGACGAGACAGCGGCCGCGCTGCGCAATGGGTGGATGCACACCGGTGACGCCGGTTACATGGACGAGCGGGGTTATGTGTTCGTCGTCGACCGCATCAAAGACATGATTATCTCGGGTGGCGAGAATGTCTACTCGACGGAAGTCGAGAATGTTCTGTCCAGGCACCCGGAGGTGGCGGCGTGCGCGGTCATCGGAGTTGCCGATGAAAATTGGGGCGAGCGCGTTCATGCGGTCGTCGTCTTGACCGAAAACTCCTCGGTGACAGCCGAAGAGCTCAGAGACTTCTGTAAGACTCAGATCGCGGGATACAAGGCGCCCCGTACAGCCTCGTTCGTTGATGCGCTCCCTCTCTCAGGTGCTGGCAAGGTGCTCAAACGCGAACTGCGAAAACAGTTCCGGCAAGAGTGCACAAGCACTAGCCGGGGTCGATAGGTGCCCTTGCAGCGCGCCCCGCGGCCATCGACGCGGCTGCCTCCAAAGGATTTCCCTAGACGCCCTGGGCAGGCCGTCAGGACGGGATCGTCATGGCGCGCGTAGAGGTGCCTTACAGACACGAGCTCGGCGGCCACTGCGGGTCCGGTGCCCTCCGCGATCTGACCGAGTGGGCCGGACTCCGTTGGGGTGTGCACGCCCCCCGCGAAGGACTGGTTTTCGCGCTGAGCGGCACGCTGGATTTTTCCTATGCCCGTTCCGACGAGTTATTTCCGCCGGTGTACCTCGTTGGCAGGGGCCCCGATCTCGAAGAGCAATACCTCACTAATGTCGGTGCACAGTTCGAGATTCGCGCCACCGATGACGGCGACCTCGGGTGGAAGTGGGTGACCGATCAACTCGACCGCCGCACCCCCGTGATGGTTTGGGCCGACATTGCTCATCTGCCCTATCTGCGCGCACGGTTGAGCATGAGCCGCCACGACATTGTCATCACCGGCTACGACGACGACCGAGGCGTGGCCTTGGTCGTTGACAACGACCGAGATTCGGTCCAACTGGTCCCCTACGAGGATCTCCGTCGGGCACGGTCTTCGACCGGCTTTCCCGTGCCGACCCGTCACACCGCCTACATCGTCGACTGGCCGACTACGGCGCCGGACTTGGCGGCGATCGCCGGTCCCGCCCTTATCCGAAGCGCGCAGGCGATGGCGGCAATCACCGACAGCCGGGGTCTTACAGTCACTCGCGACCCTGAGGCACAGAAGGATGGACTCGATGGTGTCGAGCATTTCGCCGTCGACGTGGCGGCGTGGCCTGACGCCCTGGACGATCACAACCTCGAAAGCGCCCTGTTTGCGCTGTGGGCGTTCATTGAGAAGGCGGGGACGGGAGGGGGGTTGTTCAGGGCCCTGCAGGCCGACGGCTGTCGAAGCATCGCCAACTTGCTGCATTCCGAAGCCGCCCTGGAGGCGTCGAGGGCTGCTCGGGAGGTGTCGACCGCCTGGACCGAAGTAGCCCGGATGGCTTACAACCCAGGCACCCCACTGCGGGCTCGCGCCGCCGCCACTGCGGCCGCAGCCGAGCGTGTGCCTGACGCCGAAAAGCGGCTCACGGAATCGCTCTTCGCCGCCGGAGCGGCTCTGACGTAACAATTTCCGCCTTGGGCCGGCCGCTGCATTCAGCTTGGCATCTGGGTGCCGAACGTCCACGCAGCGCGGCTTTTGACCCACCGGAGCCATTTTCGAGGGGTACGCTAACGACGGTTAACACTGTTGGTGGCTCCACACGTGTAGCGGTCCGCAACTGGGGCAGCAGGAGGGAACGCTTGGTGCACGGAACAAGGGTCGCCGCACCGGCGTGCGCGGGTAGGACGGCTGGTCGTGTGCCGACAACGAGCGGAAGCGCGCATCAATGCCTTAGTGCGTAGCGGCGCCGGTATCGGCGTGATCGGCAGTGCCGAGTACAAGTAGCACTTCAAGAATGAGTGATGAACATGACGGAACAACGGTCAGTCAAAGTCGCAATCATCGGTGCGGGCATGTCGGGACTGTGCATGGCGATCAAGCTGCAGGACGCCGGCATTGACTCGTACACCATTTTCGAACAGGCCGAGGATGTCGGCGGCACATGGCGAGACAACACCTACCCGGGGCTAACCTGCGATATCCCATCGCGGTATTACTCCTACTCGTTTCGGCCCAACCCGAACTGGTCGCACCTGCTGCCGCCGGGGCCGGAGATCCAGGCCTATTTCCAGCAGGTGGCCGACGAACGGGCCATCCGCCCGCACATCAAGTTCGGCGCCGAGGTCATATCCGCCCGATACGACGACGAGCGGTGGCGGATCACGACCGACGACAGCGAAGAGACATTCGACGTCCTTGTCACCGCGACCGGCGTGCTCCGGGTGCCGCGCTATCCGGACATTCCCGGCCAGGAGAGTTTTGCCGGGCCGGTGTTCCACTCCGCGGAATGGGATCACTCCGTCACCTTGCGGGACAAGCGGGTCGGACTGATCGGGACGGGCTCGACAGGCATACAGATCATTGCCGAACTCGGGGGCAAGGTCAGTCGGCTCACCGTCTTCCAACGCACTGCGCAGTGGGTCTTTCCGATGCCCAATCCGCACTACTCACCGCTGATCCAGGCCGCGTTGACGCGGTGGCCGAGGTTGAACGGCCTGGGCTATTGGTTCTGGGGATTGGTGGTCAGGCGCATCTTCGGCCGCGCGCCGATCCGTCCGGGATTTCAGCGCCGCTTGGTTCAGACGCTATGTCGATGGAACCTGCGACTCTCGGTGCGCGACCCGCAGTTGCGCGCGAAACTCACCCCGAAAGATCAGCCGATGTGCAAGCGCCAGATTATGGCGGGACATTTCTACCGTTCGGTCCAACAACCGGGTGTGGAGGTGATCAACGAGACGATCGACCACATCGAGCCTCGCGGCGTCATCACGGCCGACGGTACCTTGCACGAACTCGACCTGCTGGTCTATGCCACCGGGTTTGACGCCCGGGCCTACGTGCGCCCGCTGACAGTGGTCGGGGAGCGTGGGCTCACCCTCGACGAGGCATGGGCCGATGGCCCCACGGCGTATCGGTCGGTCGCGGTGCCCGGATTCCCAAACTTGTTCATGCTGATGGGTCCGCATTCGCCGATCGGCAACCAGTCACTGATACCGGTCGCCGAGGACCAGGCTGATTATGTGCTGTGGTGGATTAACCGGATCCGTGAGGGCCGCATCGTCGCCGCCGCGCCCACCAAGTTGGCCACCAAGGGCTACAACGACAGCATGAAAGCAGCGATGCCACAAACAATTTGGGTTACCGGTTGCAACAGTTGGTACCTAGGCAAAGATGGGCTTCCCGAATTGTTTCCGTGGACACCCGAGCGGCACCGAGAACTATTGCGTGCACCTGAGATCGCAGATTTCGAACTCCGATGAGACGCGCATCGAAAGCCAATCAAGGTCTTTTCGCGCGGATCCTGTCGCGCTTGGTGCCATGCACGTCATCGGTGAAGATGGTTTGGGGCCCTAACGCGAGCGCAAGCGTCTCGGATCAGGCGGCGGCAGAATTCGGAGCGAGGACGCTACGACGCCCATGGAATGGGGAACGACTTCGCGTGGTCTTTGGTGGTGACGACCAAGCGTGGCCACTGTCCTGGCAACGCTTACGCCCACCGTTATCACGCCGGCGTTTGCCGACTAAGCCATCGAACGCTCCGAGCCGGCGTTAGAACCGCATCAACGAAATCATGCAGGGACCGGCGATTGGTCATCTTCGACAGCAAGCAGGTGTGGTCCTCCACCGCCCGGACGGAACACTTGTGCAAGACGCATATCCTGCTCACCATGTCCACAGAGTCCGTTCGCCTCTCGTTTCGCCAGCACATGCGTGAGCAAGTTCTCAGGGCTGCGCGTGACCTCACTATCGAGAAGGGCTGGCATCGGGTTCGCATGAGTGAAGTCGCCAAGCTTGTCGGCGTGTCCCGCCCGACGCTCTACAAGGAATTCACCGATAAGCAGGGACTGGGTGACGCGCTGGTTGTGTCCGAAGGCGAACGATTCTTGAACGGCATTCACGCAGTTTCGGCACAACACGCCGGAGATGTCCGCGGGGGTATCACCGCCGCGGTGTCGTACACCCTCGAGGAAGCGGAAGCGAGCCCGCTCTTGAAGGCGGTGTTGACGTCAAATCGGCCTACAGACAAAACGGTTTCCGAGACAACCGGTATGTTGCCGCTCCTGCCGACCTCGGCATCGCTGCTGGAGCTATCCTCGGCAGCCCTCGTGACTTGGTTCAACGAGCACTTTCCAGGTCTGGATGCCGATGACGTGCATGAAGTCGCCGATGCGCTGGTGAGGCTCACTGTGAGCCATGTCGTGCTTCCTTCTGCCGATGCAAGTCTGACCGGTGAGCGGATCTCGCGGATCGCCCTTCGCTATTTGGGCGCAGATCCCGCGAGGCCGTTTACACAACGCAGATTTTTGTCTGGATGTTGACTTTATAGAGAAAAGTGTAAACACTGGCGTGGAGACACTAGCTCGGGAGGACCCTCATGACTGTCAGCGCTTCCGCTCCGAAGTCGTCGGTGGAGCGTCGTTCAGCACGTTCGTATGATTCTGCCGACCTGTCCTCGACTGCCTTTTGGGCTGGCACCGCCGCTGACCGTGAGAAGACCTACGCGGAGCTGCGCCGACGCGCCCCCATCAGCTGGCACCCGCGCGTCGAGCACACCATGATCGACGACGAGGACGACCAAGGCTTCTGGGCCGTGGTCACCCACCCGCTACTTGTCGAGGCGACCCGGCGACACGACGATTTCCTGTCTGGTCAAGGCATTGTGATGGAGTCGATCCCGCAGGAACTGCTCGACACCGCGCAAGGCTTCATCGCTATGGACCCGCCGCGGCATACCAAGATTCGACGATTGCTGGCATCCGCATTCACACCGAAGCAAATGCGGCTGACCAGTCACCAGATCGAGGCCAACGCGAAACGGGTCGTCGATGGCCTTGCCCCGCAAGGCGAGGCTGACTTCGTCGACCAGTGCGCCGCGTTGCTGCCGATGCACAACATCTTCGACATGATGGGCGTGCCGGACTCGATGCGCCGCGACATCGCGTGGGAGTCACGGTATGCCGGTGGGTGGAGCGACCCGGAGGTGATGGGCGAAGACCCGGTCATACCTCGCCTGTTCCAAGCGATGGGATTCTTGGGCGATGGCGCCCGCGAAATCATCGCCGCACGTCGCCGGCAGCCCGAAGATGACCTTATGACGAACCTCGTTCAAGCTGAAGTGGACGGCGAACAACTCACCGACGACGAGATCGTCTCGTTTTTCATACTTCTCACGATCGCCGGGAACGACACCACGCGCCAAAGCACCAGTCACGCGATGAAAGCATTGACGGACTTCCCAGACCAAAGAGCTTGGCTCATGGAGGATTTCGACGGACGGATCAAAGGGGCCGTGGAAGAATTCGTCCGGTGGGCCACACCAATCATGACATTTCGCCGGACGGCGGCTCGCGACTGCGAACTGGGCGGGCAGCAGATCACCGAGGGTGACAAGATCATACTTTTCTACAGCTCGGCCAACTGGGACACCACCGTGTTCACTAACCCGGAGAAGTTCGATCTGTCGCGCGACCCTAACCCGCACGTGAGCTTCGGAGGCGGGGGAATCCATCACTGCCTCGGCAACCAGCTGGCCAGGCAGCAACTCGCTGCGCTCTTCAGAGAACTGCTGCACCGCCTGCCTGATATTGAAGTCTGCGGGCCACCCAGCTACACCGTCAGCACGTTCTTCCACGGCGTGAATCACCTTCCCGTCCGCTTCACCCCGAACGCGTAAGGCGGCGTGGTATGAAGATCAGAGTCGACCGCAACCGATGCTCGTCAATCGGAATGTGTGAAGGCCTGGCTCCTGACTTCTTCGAGGTCAGGCACGATGGCCAACTCAATATCGTGAACCCCGAGCCACCGGAATGCCACAGATCACTCATCGAAGAAGCAGTATCGTGCTGCCCCACAGGCGCTCTCGCCGTCGAGGACTGAGACCGCGGTCCTGAGGCAACGCTGACACACCTGCTTGCTGTCGGCGGCGATGGGCTTTCGCCTTCGGGTCAACTAGCCGCTGACACCGTCTGTCACCTACCACACGATGGAGCCGTCACTTATGAGTACTTATGGACTTTCAGTCGTCGCCCCTGAACTTGCCGCGATGAAGGCCACCGCCGCGGCTGCCGACCAGGCCGGGTTCGACGCCGTCTGGGCATCCGAGTTCTACACCCGGTCGGGATCCATCTCGATGGCGGCGATGGCAACCTCGACGAACAGGTGTCGCATCGGGTCGTCAATCCTCTACGGCATCGGACGTAGTCCGCTGGTCTTGGCGACCGAAACACGCGACCTCGACGAACTGTCCGGTGGTCGGGTCGTGCTCGGGATCGGCAACGGCACCAAACGGATGATGAGCGATTGGCACTCTGTCACCGATACCAGCGCCCCCGCCCTGCGCGTCGAGGAACTCGTACCCCTTATCCGGCGCATCTGGAACCTGCACGAAGGACCCGTCCGCCATGAGGGCCGTTTCTACAATATGAATCTCGTCCCCACCGGGCCGGTAGAACCCCCTGCGCGCAATATCCCCATCGTCACCGCCGCCGTGCGGCCGCGAATGTGTGAAGCCGCCGGACGGGTCGCTGACGGCTTGGCCGGGCATCCACTCTTCACCACCGCGTATGTGGAGGAAGTCGTGCGGCCTGCGGTGGCCAAGGGCGCACAACGCACCGGGCGCGACCCTAACGGCGTCGAGATCGTGTCGATGGTGATGTGCTCCATCCACGACGACCCCGAGATCGCTCGTCGCGAGGTAGCGCAGCAGATCGCATTCTACGCCTCGGTCAGGACCTACGAACCGCTGCTCGACTTCTGCGGATTCGCCAAGCAGGGTGCCGTCATCCGAGAAGCCTTCACCCGCAGCGACTTTCAGGCCATGTTCAACGCCGTCACCGATGACATGATCGACGTCATGGGTGTCGCCGGCACCGCTGACGAGGTTCGCAACGGGCTACGCCGCTACGAGGGCGTGCTAGACCACATCATGCTCTACCCACCGTCGGTAGGTACCGCGCCTGAGCGGGTCGGACAGAACGTCGATGATCTCATCAAGCATTGCGCCCCGCCCAATATGCCTCCGGCCTCCCAGCTGCACGCGCGACCCGGACCACGGTAGCGACACGGCGATCTCGCACACAAAGTGCGCTGCCGCATCGATCGATGCCGACCTTCGGGTTCGCATGAAACTACTCATTTCCCTCTGGGACTATCTCGGTGGGGTGCAGTCCCCCAGTGACAGCCGAGCTTGCGTTTGGCAATAACGGTCCTTGGGGAAGGCTAGGACGATGCCGGTCCTCTTTCACTAGGAAGTGAAGTGGTCAGAACACGTTGTGGCACGCAGATGCGTTGCGGCGCGGACCTTCTGCGCCGCATCAAGGCGGTCCGACGGAGTAGATGCGGAGTCGATCGAGCGGTTTGGCGACAAGGTCATCGGGTTGCTAACCTCGATTAACATGTCAGAGTTGTTCGATGTGGTGGTCGTGGGAGCGGGGATTTCCGGTATCAGCGCTGCCTGGCACCCGCAGGATCGCTGCCCCGGTAATAGGTACGTAGTTCTAGAGCGCAGAAGTGATCCGGGTGGCACGTGGGATCTGGTCAAGTATCCGGGCATCAGGTCGGACTCAGATATGTGCACGTTCGGATTCCTTCAAGCCCTGGCACTCGGCCAGGTTCACTGTCGACGCGCCGACAATCAAGAACTATCTGCGTGAGGTCGCGACCGAGAACGGCATCCATGAGCACATTCACTTCGGTACCCAGGTCTTGTCTGCCGCTTGGTCGGACGCCAGCCGGCGCTGGACCATCAAGGCGGTTCGGAACGGCTGAGGAATTAGAGCTCGAGGCGCGGTTCGTCTTCATGTGTAGCGGCTATTACAACTACGACGCGGGTTACCGACCAAACTTTCCCGGCGAGGAGAACTTCGGTGGGCCCATATTGCAACCTCAGCACCGGCCCAGAGACCTTGATTATGCCGGTAAAGAACGTCGTCGTTATCGACAGCGGCGCCGGGCACATAACGATGCTGCAACGTTCGCCAACATCGACCGCTTCACCAGAACGGGTCACGAGTTGGCGGCCGATATCATCTTCTACCGCAACAGGATTGAACTTGTGGCTTTTGGGGGCGCCAAGCTTGGTCGTAACGGCCAGGATGTCGACGTCAGCAAGTCGATGACCTATAAGTCGATGTTGCTGTCCGATGTGCCCACCATGGCGTTCACCATGGGCTATATCAATGCATCGTGGACCTTGAGGGCCGACCTGGTATCGGAATACGTTTGTCGCCTGCTCAATTGCATGGACGCGCGCGGCTACGACACCGTCGTAGCCGCTCATCCAGGGAAGATGTCGAAGAAGAACCCTTCGCCGATTTCGCACCAGGCTACTTCCAGCGCGCGATGGACCAGCTACCGAAGGCGGGATCTCGAGGGCCATGGCAGGTAAAACACCAATTACCTCTTCGACATCCGTGAGTGAGATATCGTCAAGACCTGTGGATCGGTGAGTTTCAGGCGACCTGCGATCCGACGGTTTGAGGCTCAGCTGCCGACGGTTCGGGTGTGATGTCGATAGGCCGTTCGAGCGGCTTGCCCTTGTGGAAGACGGCGCTG
>NZ_MVIJ01000077.1 GCF_002086735.1 Mycobacterium scrofulaceum
GGGCGCGGCGGGGCCGGCCCTGGGGGGGGCGGGGGGGTTGCGGTGGGGGGCGTTGGGGGGGGGGGGATGTTGTTTTTCTTCCTGGGGGTGCAGTGGGGGTTGGTCGGGGAGTGGGTGCTCGGTGTTGTCGTGGTGGCCGCCGATCAGGTCGACGGTGTAGGTGATGGCGCGGGCGTATTGGTGGGCGGGGATGGTGTGGTCGGGGTCGACGTCGGCGAGGTGTTCGGCGGCGACATGCAACAGGCCGGCGGGGGTCCAGCGGGTGGGGTCGGCGGCATTGACCGCCGAGACAAGGCCGGGCCAGGCCGGGTCGGCGATGATGGATTCGGCGGCCGCAGATCCAAAAACGTTGTGCAGGTCGGTAATCCAGGCCGGGCGTAGACCGGCATCGGGAGTGTCGAGGGCGGCCGCGGGGGTGAGTTCGGCGGCAAGTCGCCACCACAGCGCGGCGGCGGGCAGCTCGTCGGGCAGGGGTTGTTCGGTGGCGGCCGCGCGAACCAGGACAGGCAGATCGGGGCGGCTCATGGCAGCTTCGGTCAGGCGCGCAGCCAGTTGCGGCCAGTACCCGTCGGCGCGGATACGGGGGTCGATGGAGTCGATGAGCTGCTCAAAGCGGCGGGTGTGCGGGTTCTGGGTGCGCACGACCGCTTGGGCACGTTCTTCGAGCAGTTCCTGGATGGCGCGGGCGCGCACGGCGTACTGCGGTGGCCCCAACAGTCGGGTGTCGTCGACAGCGACGTGGTGGGCGGCGCGAAAGACCGCGATTTCAGCGGCAAGGGGCCGGTTGGCGGCCAGCACGGGCTTGGCCCACGCCGGTGCGGTCGCCGGCGTCCAGTGGTGGATGACGGTCTCGCGGATCTCATCAACCAACTCGGTGACCAGCGCTGCGCGCCGGGCCAGGTAATCGCCCCACTCGGGGTCGTCGGCCAACAATGCGGGGGTGGCGGGCAGCCACCGCAGCGGCCCGATCCCGGCCGAGTGTCCACCGGTGGGATCGATGCGCCAGTCCAGAACCGCAGCGGGATCGTGAGCGCTAAACAGCTCACCGACGTTGGCGGCCTCGCTCAGCGTGGCCACCGGGTCACGCCCATCGGCGGCGACGAGAGCCAGGTGTTGGCACAGCACCGGCCATGCCTCGGCGCGGGTCAAACCCGGGTAGAGCTGATCGGCGGTGAGGTGCAGTTGCGCCAGCAGCGCCGGGGACGCCACGTGGTGGGCCGCCCGACCCAAGGCGTCGTGATACATCGCCGCGGCCGGACCCAACCGCACGAACGGGTCACGGGCCTGGCGTGCGGCGGTGGTGGCCGAGACCTGGGCATCGTCGCGGGCCAGGGTTTTCGTCAAGACGTCGACGGCGGTTTCGGGGTGAGTTGCCTTGGGGGACAACACCCGATGCGGGTCGGACTCGGCGGTGGATAGGTAGATGTGGTTTTCGACGCGACCACGCGTTAAGGCCACGTAGAGCAGTTGGCGGGTGAGATGGCCGCCGCCGACAATATGGCAGGCGTACTGGGCAGTCAGGCCTTGCGTGAGGTCCACGGTGGCCGCATAGCCCAGGGTGACGTGGGTTTTTACGTAGTCTGCGGGCAAGGTGATGCGCTGACCGGAATCGAGATGGGTGGCGATCACCGACCCATCGGCGCGCACCCGATGAACCGTGTAGCGATAGCCATTGCGCACGTAATCGGTGCGACCCAGCCGCAGACCGCGGGCATTCTCGCGGCTGCGGATCACATCACCCGCCGAGGCGGCCAGCCCATCGGACAACATGACTTCCCGGCCCACACGCCCGCCAGTGGCGGCGAGGCGATCCAGGCGAGCGCGGGCATTGAGGGTATCGACGATGTCGTTGGTGGGCGCCAACAGCAAGGAATCGCGGCCAGCAGCCAGGTCGGCGGCCCACGCGGTGTAGGCCATGTCGGCGGCAGTCTGATCAGCACCGACGTGCACCCGCTGGTGGTCGATGTAAAACCCGAGGCCGGTGGGGTCACCGTTGCGGATCGCCAGGGTGGCTGCGCTTTCCGCGGTGGAGCCAAAGCGCACCAACTCAGACAGCGTCAGTGCGCCGGTTTCCTGGGCGATGTCGCGCAGCACACCGCCAGCGGAGATGGACGCGAGTTGGCCGTCATCGCCGATGAGGATGATGCTGGCGCCGCGCGCTAACGCGTGGGCGATCACCGCATCAAGTTCCACGGTTCCGGCTTTGCCGGCCTCGTCGATGATGAGCAGCGTGTCGGGGCCGACCGTGGTGAACCACTGCGGCGCAGCGGGGCGAGACGAACCGCCTGGGGCGGCCGACCACACATATTTGGCGATGGTGTCGGTGGGGGCTGACAGATCCGCGCCGAGTTCGATGGCGGCCGCCGCGGTGGGGGCCAAACCGAGGACGATACCGCCCGAGGAGCGCCAAGCCTGCGATAGCGCGGCCATCGCGGTCGTCTTGCCGCTGCCGGCCGGAGCCAGCGCCAAGGCCAGCCGCCGCCCCCCTGTGGCCATCTCGCGGACCAGGGCGACCTGGCCCTCGTTGAGGTGTTTTCCGCGTGCGGCCGAATCAGCCAGCGCCAGCTCGACATCGCTGTCGGCGACCGTGCGGCCGCCGAGCTGGCGGGCAGCAGCAAGGATGCGTCGCTCAGCAGCCAGTACCTCATGGCAGGTGTAGGTGGTGCTGCCGTGGCGGGTGTAGACGCTGGTTCCATCGCGGCGGCGCAGCGGCGCCGGTTCACCCATGTCGCCGTCGTCGAGGTCGATGTGGGCCACCGACAGCGGCTCGGACAACGCGACCTGCGTGATCTGATCGGCCAACGTCGCGTTGGTGGCATGCCCGCTGCTCCGGACGAGGCGCTGCGCTTCGGCGAGCACGTGGTGGCGCTGCCAGGTTGCCCGCGACCGAGCCACCGTGGCGATAACTTTCGTCGCAGCCGCCTTGATCCAATCGTCGTCGACGGCGTCGAGCTGCCGGGACGAGGTGGACAAAATCTTGCCCAGCATGGCGGTCAGTTCCCGCGCCCCGCCCAGGACTTCGATGGCTTGTCCGCGCCATGTCTGACGCTGCTCGGCGAGCGATCGGGGTTCGTGTTTGGCCTCGCGGGTTTCCAGGGTCGCTTGTTGGGCCAGCCCGATGGCTTCCACGGTCGTGGGCTCGCGGCCATGGGCCACCTGGAATTGCTTGGCGAGCTCGGCGGTGCGGGCTTCGATCGCCAGTCGCCGCGAGGACCAGGCGGCCATCAGCTCGGTCGACATGCCGATGATTTCGCGCACCGGGCGCTTGCCGCGGCCCTCGCTCGCCACGTCGGCGAACCGCAGCGCCAGCCGCTCGCCCAGGTGGGCCTCCAGCCGCGTGTTGTACAGCTCGGAAGCTGCGACCGTGAACTGATGGATCGGCCGGCCGTCCAATGCCAACCAGCGCAGCACCCCATCAGGGCCAACGGTGGCGACCTTGTTGGAGATCGCCACATGGGTGTGCAGATCCGGGTCGCCGGCGCGGGAGTCACGGTGGGTGAACGCGGCTCCGATGAGTCCGGTGGTGTCGACCTGGGCGACACCATCAGTACCGGAACGGGTGAGCGCGGCGTGCGTTTCCAGCCACGCCAGCGCATCGGTCACCGCCGCGTCGTGGCATTCCTCCACGACTTTCGCGACGTCGCGCGGCGCGATCGCCCACAAGCTCGACACCGACTTCACCGGCGAAAACGTCAAGTCGTAGCCGGCGACCGCGGTGGTGCGGGCGCGGGTTTCTCGCGCGATAAAGCCAGTCAGTTCACGATCGTCAGCGGGCGCGCGGCCGTATTGCTCGGCGAATATTCTGCGCGCGACGACGGTGCGGATCGCGGCGCGGGTGGGCGCGTCGATGGACGCGGCTGATGGCCTACCGGCTTGTTCGTTGTGGTCGCGGTAGGCCACTGCCAGGGCGCGGGCAAACGTGGTTTCCCCGTCGCGGATATAGAACTTGCGACCCAGTTTGGCGGCCTCGATCGCCGCGAGACCGTGCACCCCGCGTGCGGTCACATAGTCAGCGATCACATCGGCGTTGGGATGCAGCCCCTCGCCGAACAACGCCTTCATTTGAGCTTCGGTGACCTGGGAACCCTCCGGCACCGCCCATACCTTGGCCACATCGTCGGCTGAAACCTGGCGCGCCCCAGTGGATTGCAGCGACGCCAAACCAGACCCCACCCACCGGCCCGGAGACTCACCTTTCGACGAGTAGTAATCGATCAGCGGTGCCCGCCCGCGGGCCGTAGCATCCACAGCAGCGACCTGCCGGATCAGGTACTCATACCCGTTGCCGGCAGTGAGCTTATGCATCGTCATCGTCACTGCAGTGCCGTCCCTTTCCAGGCGCACGCTAGAGACCTCAGAGACGATCTGTCCCACACAGATGGGCCGGTTCTTAAGAAACCGTGACCTTAATGCAAGAGGTGTGTGGTGTCTGGGGTGCTTGAGAACGGTTGGTGCAGCTGGGGGTTGGTGCGGGGGCTTGTGGGTGTGAGCCGGCTTAGGTTGCGCGGCAGTGGGATCGGGCAACATGGACGGTGGACAAATGTCGACAGTTGATGTTTTGCTCGGTGTTGGTAGCGAAGGTCAACGGGTTGGCCGTATGGTGCGGGCATGGTGAAATGCCGCCACGAAATCAACAGTGCGCAACGCAGGTTCACGGGCGGTGCTGGCAGGAACGAGTCAGCTAGGCGATGGGTGCACTGACGGGCAGCTCAGGAAACGGCGAACCACGCTCTGGGAAACGGTCGCGTGATGGCAAACGTTGGGGCTGGTTGCGGGCGGTGATTCGAATGTGGAAGCGGGGTTCGGTGCGCGCGGGAGCCAGACCCACTAGGTGCGAAATGCCGCCGGTGACATCACCTTTAGGCGGGCGCGGTTGTGGGTTGTTCGGCACCGCAGTGCTGTACCAGGCGCGACGGTTAGTGTCTGCGCTGCTGCTCGATTGCTGCCACCGCGGCCTCTAGCGCGCCCGGGGTGCCGACGTCGAGAACACGGTCGGTGATGTTGTTGTCGAGGGCGTAAACGCCTTCGACGGGGCCTTCAGAGAAGTGTTGGCGGACAGCCTCAATCTTCCAATCCCGCGCGGCGGGATCGCGCATCCGCGCCAGCTGCTCATCGTGCAGGAGTTGGCGGGCTTGTTGTGCGTCACGGCCGCGCACCGACCACTGCGCACCGGGGTAGCGGGCAACCCAGGTGCCGTCGGGCTGTTCGGTAACCGAGGGCGTGAACACGAACGAGACATTGCGCTCGATCATCAGCCGTTCGATATCGGCTTGGGTTTCGACGTTCATCACACCCTCCCGTCGTCGTCCACACATCCATCATGGCGCGATGCCGAGAAGCGTGCGCGACGTACCGCGAGGTCGAGGGCGGCGGCATCGGCCGCCGCGGCCGCCGTGCGGCGCTCAGCGGCGCGCCGGGACAAACGGACGGCTTCGGCACGCGCGGCGGCGCGACCAGCACCGGCAAGGGCGGCCTGGCCCTGGTCGCGGGCGGCGAGGTAGGCCGCGTGTTCGGCGGCCACGGCGGCGCGACGAGTCTGGCCGGCGGCCAGCTCTTCAGCTTCGCGGGCGAGATCGGCAGCGGCCGGCCGTTCGGCGAGGTTGTCCGTACCGTGCCAGGCGAGGATGGCGCCCAGCAGGCCGATCGGGCGTGCTGGGCTGTCGGGGATGCGCCTGCCTACACCGAGCCAGTCAGTGATCAGCTGGTTGAGGTCACGCGGGGTCCAGCCGGCCGCCGCCGGCGCTGCCAGCATCGCCGCCCAACTGGCCGGAGTGAAGCGGTGAGCCCATGGTGGGGCATGCGGATCTGCACGCCAAGTCACCGCCAGCCGCCGTCCCCCGGGATCTGAAGCTCGGCGGCGCGCAGCGCCGCTGTGCCGGGCGCCCTGGTGGCGCCCGCGGGTAGTAACCAGTCGTTCTCCAGGTGAGGTGGTGGTGGTTACTTGGGACCGTGCCGGGTGGGGTGACAAGCTGTTAATGGCGCGGTTGAGCTGGGCGTTGTCGTGGAGGACCCAGACTGAGGCCCAGCCGCGATGGTGATCACCCATGCGCCAGGAGGCCATGCGTTCGGTGTAGGTGCGTTGGCGGCCGCGCAGGACCTCGGTGGCCACCCCGAGCAGCCGTAGGCATTCGTGGGCGCGTTGGATGGTGCGCTCGTTGTAGCCGGTGTCGTGGTGCAGTTGGGTGTTGGTGGGCCGGCAGTTGCGGCCAGTGTCGCGGTCGGCGTAGTGCGCCATGGCGGCCGCGATCACGATCAGCGTTCGTTTGGCGATGCCGCCGTTGCACATGCGTGGCCGGATCTCAGGGTAATGCAGGTCGTAGGCCACTGCCACGGTGACGTGCGCCCAGCGCGCCGGTCCCCCCGACCAGCACGGCACCCCCGCGTAGGCGTCGTCTTCGAGCTCGAGGTTGACGAACATGCTGGCCGGCGGAAGATCGCCACCGCGCAACCGGCGGCCGCGGCGGATCGCCACCACATCAGCGACCGGCGCGGTACGAACGACACCGCGACGACGGCGACCAGCGCTACAACCGCGATACGTCGGCGGCCGCGACGCGAGCGGCCGAGTGGCGGCACACCCTCGATATGCGATGGCACGCAAGTCCACGGGCGGGGTGGACAAAAGTTGATCACGAAGCGCGCCGTTGTCTGGAAAGGCAGACAGGTATGCGCTACCGTGAGATCTGACCTGCAAAAGTCAAGATCCCTTCGGGGACATGGGTGCGGACCCGGAACCGAGCGCCAACTCGGTTCAAACCCCCCGACAGGGCCCCGCTACGCGGGGCCTTCGTCATGTCAGCAGAGGATCGATCCCTTACCCAGCTATTGAGATGTCACATCTGCCCGGCCGTTCCAGCAGGACAAGAAAGCTGCGGGCTTGGAGTCTCACATCGCCAGCGGCAGGACCTCCTTGTGATGGTCGAGCTCGCGGACAAGTTCGGGAAAGCCGGTGTGTACGGCTAGAAGGTCGGCCACGTACTGAGAGACAGACATGCCGTGCCCTGCGGCTAAGTGCTTGATCTTGTCGGAGACGACGCGCTCTGGGCGAGTTAGTAGTTCAACGCGGTCGCCTTTACGAGGTCGAGGCATGGTCTGCAGCCTGCCAGGCAGACGCTTGTATCTGATACAAGACACGCGCTGTGCGCGTGATTTTTTCGTGACCAGATCTGCCAGGATTGGCGCCCTGGGCTACACCCCCCAACAACCGAGCGTCCAGTGACAGAAACCTTCACGCGACAGGCCAGGAAGGGGCAGAGCCCCACGCACGGGCACCGGAAGTCCGCGGGTCATCGCGTCAGGGTCGTCTGGTGAGGATCGCAATGGCGGCTTGAATGATGACGCTGAGGATGGCGCTGATGACGCGTCCGGTGTCCCCGATGGTGACCTTGGAGTCCGGGTTGCGGGCGTGGATGCGATCAGCCAAAACGCAGATGCTCACGACGATGGCCACGATTCCGAGGATGGCAACGATTCCCACTGCCAGGTCAGTTCCGCTCATGGTTGGTGCTCTTTCTCGCGATGGTCGGGAAAGTGGGTCCCGGAGCGGGGCGTATGAGCTCCGCTCTCTTCTTCTGGGCGGAACTGCGCTGTTTTCCAGGGCACTGGCCGCACCTTTCTTGTCGTGGCAACTCGGTCATCAGTGAAGTACCGGGGCGAGAGCTGTTTTCCGTCACGCGCGGTGCGGTAGGTAGTTCTCTGGCACTCATCGGGAGGTATACGCCGGCGGGGTGCAGGCGGACGGGGTCATGAGGTGCGGGGCCGAGGAGAAGGGGTGCTGGGTTTGGCATTCACGACCTCTAATGCCTTGTGCAAGGTCGATTTGCCGACAAGCCGAGTGGTAACGGTTTGGTAACGACCCGTACAAATACCGGCTTACCTGGGTAGACGTAATGACGTAATAGCGTGTTGACGCATATGCGTCATTGCGCTGTGACGTAATGTTTGGGGCATGCCTACGGTTTCTTTGGTCCACACCAAGGGTGGCGTCGCGAAGACGACGTCGGCGGTGTATCTCGCGACTGCTGCGCAGCGCCGCGGCCGCGATGTCGTACTTGTCGATGCCGACCCGCAGGGCTCGGCGCTGGAATGGGCGGCGGCCGCCCAGGATGACCCGTTGCCGTTTTCGGTGGTGCCGGCACGCCGGCCCCTGGACGTCAGTGGTCCCCAGGAGTTGACGATCGTGGACACTCCCCCGGGTACGGCGCAGGTTATTCAAGAAGCGATTGAGCTGGCCGATCTGGTCGTGGTGCCCACGGGGGCTTCGCCACTGGATGTCCGCCGGGTGTGGCCGACTTTGGAGATCACCGCGCACCGCCCCACAGCCGTGTTGTTGACCGGCGTGGATCTGCGTACCCGACTAGCCGACGAGGTGAAGACCCTGCTGGAGGACGAAGGGGTGCCGGTGATCGAAACGCGGATTGTTCGCCGCGAGGGCATCCGCCGGGCGTTCGGGGCTACACCGGATCACCTGTACGGCTATGACGACGTGTTCGACGAGCTGCTGGGGGCGCTGGTTCATGTCTGATTTGACTTCGAAGATGGCCGCGCGGGTGAAGACAGAGCCGACCAAGCGGGCGGCGGAGGCGTTCCGCTCCCCCACTGACGATATGCAGCGTGCCACGGTCTATCTGCCACGCGCGACGGTGCGCGGACTGAAGCAGGCTGCACTAGATCAGGACACCAGCATGAGCAAAATCCTCACTGACCTGGCCGATCAGTGGTTGGCGCAAAACGTAAAGACGTGATGACGTAAAGACGTAACGACGTAATGACGCGTATACGTTGTTGCGTCATTACGCGCACAACTTCATGCCACGGTTGGAAACGCCTGGCGGGCGATTGCACGCCCGCCAGTTAGCGTCTGTTGCATGCGAGTGGGTGTGTACATCGATGGGTTCAATCTGTACTACGGCGGCAAGTTCCTTTGTGGCTCTGGCACGGCCGGCTGGCGATGGCTTGACCTGCGCGCCTTGGCGACACGGCTCATCGCCAACCAATCCGCCTGGAGCGGCGCGACCGTTGAACGCATCGTGTACTGCACTGCGCGTATCTCAGGAGCTGACAACCGCGTTGGCAGTCGAGAACAGGACGCCTACCTCGCCGCTTTGATCCGTGCCGCTGTCGTGGATCACATCGAAGAGGGCAACTACGTCAACCGCGTCGCCTCCGCGCCCCTGGCCACCAAAGACCGACGTGGGCGTCCGGTTCTCACCACCCCAGCTTGGCCGGTAACCATCAAAGATGGCGCCGGACTGAACGCCCCCGACGCGCGATTCTTCGTCTCCGTTGCGCGGCGTGAGGAAAAGGGCTCCGATGTGAATGTGGCCGCTCACCTGCTGCTCGACATCCTCGAAAAGCGCATCGATGCCGCGCTGGTGATCAGCAACGACAGCGACCTGAAATTCCCCGTTCAGGCCGCACGTGATCGCGTCCCGGTTGGCACCATCAACCCGACCAAAAACCAGACCGCAGGAAAGCTGCGCGGTAAACCGTCGGACGGGGTAGGCAACCACTGGTGGTACCAGCTGGTGGCCGCCGATTTCCAGTCCTGCCAACTTCCAGACCCCGCTGGTGGGGTCTCTAAGCCTCAGCCCTGGTGACATACCCGACAAGGGAGGGGAATTGCGTGGACGCAACGCGCGTTGCATAATTGCGCAATACCACCCGTTCCCGGCAGGGGACGGGTTTTTTCTGCCCGCGCTAAGCGAGACTGCGGTCCACCCCTCAACCAAAAAACGTAATGACGTAACGTAATGACGTACTGACGTAGTGACGTATATACGTCGTTACGTCACTACGTTCATGGTTGGCGGCTGGTTAAAGCGCTTTTCCCAGGCTGGGTAGCTGCCGAGGCTGCGAAGAAGCGGAGCCGTGAGTGCTGCCACGACCTGGTCGGGATTTTCATCGAGGTCGCTCAGGGAAGCTTCGGTTGCCCTCTCGTAGATGTCTTCTGTGTAGACGGGCCCTCTGTCGCCAAAATTCCGGTCGGCGATCATCCACGACGTCGAGTCGCGAAGGCCATTCATCGAGAGGGCGAACCGCCAACTGCCGGTGTATCCCCAGCGGTGTGACACTGCAGCGGCCAGACGGGCAAGCAAGCTGACGTGCCCGATGATCAACAATTCCAAGACGACGGTGAGATCGGGTTGGGGAGGGGCCACGTTTCTGAATGAGCGTGTGGTCACGGCGCGCTCCGATGCCAGAACGAGCCGGCCAGACTCATACAGCACGATCTCGGCGGCGCGATCCTCGCCGGCGAAGCGTTGCCCGTCGTACATGCCGGTGGTCAACGCGACACCGCCAGGGCGGCGAGCAAAACCACCAGCGTGAGCCAGCGTTGGTGCGTATGTGTCATGTTCTGGACCTGTGGCCGCGTGAACGAGCTGGAGCACTGCTTCTTCCCACCGCGAGGCTTCGGTGAGGGAGACGAGCATGTCTTCCCGTGCACTGAGCGGATCGGCCAGCACGACGAGCAGAGGCGCGCCGTCGCCGACGAGCTCGGTACGGATCGATCGGGCTTCAACTCGCAGATCGCGGCGGTCCGCCAGGCGCCGGTCAAGGAGCCGTACGACCTCGGTGTTGGTCAGCACACGGTTGGTTTTGTCGCCGCGGCCGTAATAGCGCCCGTCAGCCATGTGTGGCGCTCGGACTGACTGCGGGACGTGGACAACGAGGTACCCATGGTCGGCGTGGGTTGTCGAATTGATGACGGTGGTCCGAATCTGTACTGCCTCGTCGACCCTCATCCGCGCAATCTGCTCGATTCGCTCAGCGAGCCCCGCTAGGGGGACCGGCCACAGACTAGGCGGCGACGTGTCCTCGTCGACGCCGATCAGGATCGTTCCTCCGTCAAGAGCGAAAGCAGCGATGTCTTTGGCTAGGTCTTTATTCGCGGCGTTACCGGATGCCAGCTCGCGTTTGAGATCCAACCAGTGGGTTTCTTCCAGCAGGCCATTCAGCGCTAGCCGCTGCAGTTCTTCCTCGGTGCGGGCGGGGATCGCATTCATGGGGCTCCTCAAGGGGTCTTTCGCGCGACTAGCGGCTGAGCATTTCGAGTAGTCGCTTTGCCCCGCGGTCAGACACCGACTGCGACGATAGGACGTAGGCGGCGGCTTGATCGGGAGTGAGACGGCCGCCGCTGATGTGGCCGCTGAGAAATCGCCGTGCTTGGGCCTTGTCATCTGCTCCGGTCCAGCCGTTGCGACCGCCGTAGAAAATGACGGAATCGAGGTCTTTGCGCACGTCATCGTCCATCTCGGAGGTGGTGACCTCTCCTGTCAGCAAGTTGATGGCGGCCGCGCCAGCAGCCCACTCGGCCAAGGGTGTGGAGCCCTCGACGACAGCAAGTGAATGACCGCGGGCGAGGCCCATCGCGAAGTGCAACGACCGTTCATCTGGCACGAAGGCGAGAACCGGCCCGCGGTCAGGCCGGTTGCGGCTTTGCGGAGTGGCGTGCCCACCCGCTCGGATGATCTCGTCGAGGTCGGCATAACCGAAGCTCGCGGCATTTTGCGCGTTGCTCACCAGCAGCGGCGCTAGATCCTCCTCCTGGCCGCGTTCCCAGATCCAATTGGCGGCCAGGGCGATGGCGTCCTCATACGGCCGATCTTCGACGTCATCGGGGACCCACGCCGCGGCTCGCAGATGAGTCGACGGGTGCAGTTCGGCGCTGGTCATTACGCGGCTCCTGAGGGCGAGCTGAGTTTGGCCAGGTAGCGGTACGCCGTGGCCCGACTGATACCGAATGCTTGAGCAAGTTCAGGGACCGGTTCCCCCGTTGCGGCGAGTCGGCGCAGCTGTTCTTGGCGTTCCGGGGTCAGCTTGGCCGGCTTGGTAGCCGGCAGTTGGCGAACTCGGCGGGAGTCCCGGGATGCGGCGCGCCGCTCGCGGCCGAGTTCGAGTTCGAGCTCGGCCAGCGTAGCCATAATAGTGGCCACCGCACGCCCTGTCGGTGTACCGGTGTCTACGCCTTCGCGTAAGGCGCGCAATAGAATTCGGCGCTGGCCAAGCTCTGCGATGGTGCGAGTTACTTCTACGACAGATCGGCCCAGTCGATCGATGGCGGTGACCACTACGGTGTCACCTTCGCGGGCGTAGTGCAGCAAGGCCGTCAGGCCTGGCCGATCGGTGTTCACTGCACCGGAGACTTTGTCGGTGAAGACATGGCCAGATTCGACCCCCTCGGCGGCGAGCGCGGCGAGCTGCGCATCGAGATCCTGGCCCACAGTGCTCACCCGCGCGTACCCGAGAATCGCTGTCACAGCATCTACCGTCTCATTGCCCTCCGACAATGCGGATCTGAGACACGCGGTGTGAGACAAGAAATGAGACAGTACGACCAGCGGTTACGCGACAGGGGAGTAGCGCCCGATGGGTGTCTCGTTTCTTTAGATGTGCGACAGGAGCAATGTGCTCAACTGTCAGCGGACATGGCTATCTCGGGAGAGCGGGCCCAGTTGTGACGGCCGGATGTCCCGACGTCCCTATCCTTGGAGGCGTGACGAGCGAGTGCGGTGACACCGGGTCGGAGCTGCCTTCGTCCCCGACTTCGTCCCGCCGTTTCGGTCAACTGCCCGACCTTGGTGTCTCAGATGACTTCGACAAGCCGCTACCTCGCGGTGATGTCGCTGTGTGGGAAGCGTCTGACACGTCGGCCCACCAGGGCGACAGCGAAGCCCCCGACGAGTGGACCATCGACGAACTCGACGACTGGCCCTTCGACGACCCCTCCATCGATGTGGCAGCCCTGCTTCAGTCGCTGCGAGAGTCGGATGCCGACCGCGCAGCCGGCCACACGTTCGGTGAAGAAGAGATTCGCGCTCGCTATGGCTTGCCGAGGCCAGGCGTAAGCGACAGACCCGTCTCCGAACCTCGGTGACCGTCCCTGCGAGGACGAGGCCGCATCTAGATCAGGCGGGGGTCGCCGTCTTCGTGGAGCACGATGTGCCGATCGCAGCGCTGGGAGCGCGTGGACGAACGTCTGTGTTGGTGGTCATGCGTTTTTCTCGTTGCTGTTGTGCAGATCCTTAACGGTGCCGATGAACACGTCGGTGATCTCGGGTAGCCGGGATACCAAGTCCCACAGCGGCTTATCGGTCTCGTACCGCGCGGCGGCGTTCTCTTGGTCCCACTGCTGCTTCCAGGCTGCATAACCAGGTAGGTCATCGGGATCGGAACTGTAGTCCAGAGCATCAAGCCCATCGGGATGCTGCGGCCGGATCATGTAAAAGCGTGCTAGTCGTCCGGTGTGGCGGTGGTACGCCACCACGTTGATCTTGAGCTCGCTTGGCCAGTCGTTGCGCATCGGTACGCGGCCCAGAAGCTGCCACTCGTCCAGGTCTGGCACCTGCAGGCAGGTGCCCTCGGTCAGTGTGATGGCCATCCGTCCATCGGAGTGCACGTGCGCGATCACCTGGTCGGGGCTGCTCGGGCCGTAACCGGGGCGCAGTGGCGGGGTGGGCGTGATGCTCATGCGTGATCTCCTTCGGTGGGTTCCCAGGGTGCGGCACAAAGTGCTCGTTATTGGTAGCCGTATGTCGCCGGTCGCCGATACCCTTTAACACATGAATCCGCAGGTGCCGGGCTATCCCGCGGGGTTGTCTGCCTCGCCGGCCGGAGCGCCTATGGGCGCAACCGTATTGCCGCCACCTCAAACGCCTGCGCCTCCTCCTGGACCTCCACCCCGGCGGAGGGGCTGGATCCTGGTGCTGCTGGTGCTGCTGGCTGCGTCGCTCTTGGCTATAAGTGCGCTCGTTATGAGCGTGATCAGAATGACCGCGTCGCCCCCACCCGCGACCATCACGACGGTAACGGCGCCACCGCCGCCCCCGCCGAACTACAGCCCCGAGCAGATAGCGTCGGCGAAAAAAGAAGCTTGCGACGCAAGCGAGGCAGCCTCCTTGAGCGTCAACAACTCGCAGCAGAACTTAATTGTCGCCGCCCGTGATCGGAAATCGCCCCAATACGGTCCCGCACTGGCGAATTTTCAGCTCGTAGTGGCGATTGAAACTAAGTACATGCAACAACATCTGCCACCGGCGACCCCAAACGATGTCGTCAAAGCGACTAATGATTACATCGCCGCGCTGGTCGCAGTGGCAGACGGCGAAACCCGTGGAGTGTCAAACCCAGACGCAGACGCGCTAGTCGACAGAGCAAACAACATCGGCGATCGACTAAACAAGGCCTGTAGCTGACGTGACCTTTCCCTTTCACTCGCCTGAGCTAAGACAGCCAGCACCATCGCCGCCATGGCTGCCTACTCCCGGCCCCAGCCGCGGAGTCATAGTGGGAGCGGCAGGCGTATTCGTGGCCGCAGTGGTCGCAGTGGCGCTGGCCGGCATAGGGCTGGCGACCTCCTCGAAAGGTGCGGTTAACACCGTGGTGGTGCCGTGGTCGCCACCGCCACCAACCGCTGATCAGGTGGCTGCGGCCCGCGCGAAGGCCTGTGAGCTGTGGGGAAGAACTGCATCGGTGATGGATGGCGCCACAAATGCGGTGGCGCACACTCCGGGTGATTGGAACACTCCTGCAGTGCAGGATGCCTTGGCCAATGAGGCGCGGGTGACATTGGTCGAAAGGGAGTATCTATATCGCGAATTGCCTGCCAATACACCGGTTGCGATCCGGTCAGGGATCAACGACTACATGGCGGCCAGCGTGGATATGGAAAACGCCACCGCGCACCGGAAAGGCACAGCGCGAGATGCCGCGATTGATCGGGCGAATGCCGCCGAGGGCAAGGTCAACGCGGCGTGCCGGTAACAGCATAAGGGGGATTGATGGCTGATGTTCCTGCGGTCAGCATCGCTGGCAACATGATCATTACTCTCGATATGGTGCCGCCGGCGGCGGAGCCGTTGGAGGCTCAAGCTGCGCATTACAAGGCGTTGGCCGAAAATACTGCGGAACTGCAGCAGCGGCTGAAGGTCGCCAATGCGATGCGTGAGGATGCCGCGCAGTCGCCCGGGTGGGAAGCCGGTCACGAAAAGAACCGCCAGCTGGCGGCCGACTACGGGCGCATGGTCGAGATATACAACGCGGCCGCAACGTATTTCACCGGGGTCGCGGGCGACTATCGCACCGCCCGCAACACTCAGAACAGGATTGCCAACGACGCGAATGCGGAACTCGCTGCGACCGCAGACCCGGTAAAACGACAGGAGATCGTGGTCGCCGCTCATGCCCGCGCTCGAGACCTGACCAGCCAGGCTGTCCAGTCCGCGCTCACAAAAGCCAAGGCGTTTCACGGGACCGCTGGCGCGGATATCACCGCTCTGACTTCGCGTTCGGGCGGTCCGATGCCTCAAGATCCCGTTCTGCCCCACAGCGGCGGTGGCGGCATCGCCGTACCTGCAGGGCGAGACAAAAAAGCGTTAGATGACAGTGGATCGCCAGATGGCGGATCTTCCGATGGCGGTGAGAACGGTGTTCAGGGTGCGGGCAGTAACCAGCATGGACCCGGCCATCGCAACGGACTCGGGCGCCCCGGGGACGATACAGACAATCCGCTGCCGCCTCCGGCGGTGGCAAATCCGTTTGCGGGCGGTGCCGAACAGATACCTGGCGGCGGGAGCGGGATTCAGTCTGTCGGGTTTCCGCCGGGGTTGACGTCGATGACCGGGGGGCTTGGTTCGATGCCCGGCGGGGGTGGCATGGGCGGCGGTTTGGGGTCAGGTGGAGGC
>NZ_MVIJ01000078.1 GCF_002086735.1 Mycobacterium scrofulaceum
GCCGCTGCCCGCCCGCCCGGACGGGTTCCCGAACAGGGCGACGGCGGCGACGTGGTCGGCGGCCGCGGCGGGCAGCGGCTGGCGAAAACCGAGGCCGGGCAACGGCGCGGCCGTGACGATGTCGACGACGGCGGCGCCCTGCGAGTAGCCGCCGAGCACCAGCTTGGTGTTGGGGCAGTTGCCGGCCATCTGCTGGATGTGATTGCTGGCGTCGTTGGCGCCGTCCGCGGCGGCCAGGAAGTCCTTGTTAGCCGGGTAGTTCACCGCATAGGAGCCAACGCTTTTGGAGGTCTGCCGGCGCAGCGCGTCGACGAACGCGCCGCCGACCTTGCCCACGCCGGGCGGCTCGTCGGTCCCGCGGGCGAACACCACCTCGACGCCGGGGCAGGAGGCCAGGGCTTGCGGAAGCAGCTGGGGAGCAACCACTATCGCGGCGCCGGCCAGCAGGCCGGCGCCCAGCGTCAATGGAATGAGCCGCACCCCACGATGTTAGGGGCGCGTTGGTCTCGCGACGGTAACGATTCAGACGAGAGGAGCTTGCGGAGTCACCGTGGTGGGCGCGGCGGGCGCGGGGGCGGTGCCGCCGTGGATCGAGGGCGGCGACCCCGGCGGGGTCTGCCCGTACACCGGCGACGGCGTGGCACCGGGCTGGTTCGGGACGGGGCCCAGCGGTGGCCCGAACGCGGGCCCCAACGGGCTCGAACCGGCCAGCTTCTGGGCGACGAACGCCGCCGCCTGGGTGGTGTAGACGGGGACGTAGCCCTCGGTGTGCCCGGTCCACTCGTTGCCGGGGCCGGCGTGGCAGATCGGGTCGTTGGGGTTGCAGTAGTCGGCGGCCTTCGAGCCCAGCAGCGCGCTCTGGCTGGGCAGCGTGCCGCCGGCGCGGTCGGCCACGTCGCCGAAGGTGACGACGGCGGCGATGTTGGGGGCGTACTGCGCCGGGAGCGTGTTGCCCCAGCTGATGCCGCCGATCGGGACGCCGGCCACGATGTCCATCACCGACGCGCCCTGGGAGTAACCGCCCAGCACGATCTTGGTGTTGGGGCAGGTCTCCACGCTCTTCTTGACGCGGTCGATGGTGTCGTTGGCGCCGTCGCCGCCGTGCAGCTGCAGCTTGCTGGCCGCGTAGTTCACCCCGTAGGGCAGGATGTTCAGCCCGGTCTGCTGGCGCAGCGAGTCCACGAACGCGTCGCCGACGCGGCCCAGGCCGGCCGGCTCGTTGGTGCCGCGCGCGAAGATGACCTCGACGTCCGGGCAGTCAAACGCGGCGGCTGTTGGCGTCGCGGCGGGGGATAACAGCAGGCCGGAGGCAGTGACCAGTGCAGAGGCCCCGAGCCCGAGGCAGCGACCCATGCGGAGGGGAAACACGCCGTTACTTTACCCACCCTAAGCAAAGTTCGAAACTTCGCTGACCTGTGGATCGAGGCAGCGGCTCCGCGGCCGGCCGTTTTATCGTGGGCGCAGCGAGTGCGCAGGGCGGGAGGGTCAGTGCAGGGTCGGCCGGCCACGTGGCTGCACGTCAGCGGTCACCGACTCCTGCTGCGCCGCGCGGAGTGTGCGTTGCTGGGTGGGGATATCCACACGCTGAGCACCCGCTCGCGTGCGCAAACGGCGGCGCTGACGGTCGGGTGCTTGCTGGCGGCGATCGCCGTCGCGGGAGCGGCGCTCCTTGCTTTGCTGCGGCCACGGGTGGCGCTGGACGGCGTCCCACTGGTGATGGAGCGAGAGTCCGGAGCGCTCTACGTGCGGGTGGGCGATACCTGGCACCCGGTGTTGAACCTGGCGTCGGCGCGGCTGATCGCGGCGACCGCTGCCAACCCCCGCCCGGTTCCCGAGGCGGACCTGGCCCGCGCCAAACGTGGGCCGTTGCTGGGCATCCCGGGCGCGCCGCAACTCATTGGCCGGCCGTTGACCACGGACGACACCGCCTGGACGATCTGCGACACCGGCGGTGCCGGGGCGACGACGGTGATCGTGGGCCGCACCGACGACGCGGTCACCCATACCCTGAGGTCCGGACAGGCCGTCCTGGCCGCGTCCGGGTCGCGTTCGCCGGCGTACCTGCTCTACGACGGGCAGCGGGCCATGGTCGACGTCACCGACACCGCGGTGGTGCGCGCGTTGCGGCTGGAGGGGCGGCCGCCGATCCCGGTCTCGCAATCGTTGCTGAACGCGATCCCCGAGGCGCCCCCGATCAGGGCGCCGTGGATCCGCGGGGCCGGCGGAAAGGCGCCGACGCTGCCCGGATTCGCGGTGGGCAGCGTGGTACGCATCATGCAGAGCGGGGGTGACGAGTATTACGCGGTACTGGCGAGCGGGGTCCAGCGGATCGGACAGGTGGCCGCCGACCTGCTGCGCTTCGCTGACTCCCGGGGTGTCGCCACCGCCGTCGCCGTGGCGCCCGACGCCATCCGCGCCGCCCGGATCGTGGACTCGCTGCCGGTGGCGGCCTTCCCCGACCGGGCTCCCGGACTCGTGGACGACAGCGGCGCGTTGTGCGTGTCGTCGCGGGCCGCGCCATCCGGCGTCACGTTGCTGGCCGGCAGCCGACTGCCCCTGCCGGCCGGTCAGGCGCCGGTGACCTTGGCGCAGGCCGACGGCCGCGGCCCCGCATTGGACGCCGTCTACGTGCCGCCCGGGCGGAGCGCCCACGCGCAGGCGGGGGCGCGTTATCTGATCACCGACACCGGGGTGCGGTTCGCGGTCCACGACGACGACGCCGCCCACGACCTCGGGCTACCGTCGGCGGCCCCGGCGCCGTGGCCGATTCTGCGGACCCTGCCGGCCGGACCCGAGCTGAGCCGGCAGCAGGCGTCAATCGCCCGCGACTCGGTTGCGGGCGGTCCGTAGCCGGGCCCCGGCGACGCCGGCGGCCAGCGCCATCAGCAGCCCGGCAAGGCAGACGGCGGCACCGCGCAGTGCGGTGTCCCGCGCGCGGTCGTTCGGCGGCGCGGCCGGTGGCGGCGCGGCGATCGGCGCGGGCGGCGGCGCTGGCGACGCCGTCCCGGGCGCGCCGGCATCGGTGCTGACAGCCGCCAGGGCGTCGATCGTCCCGTGCCCGACGAGCGGATCCCACCCGGCGGACGGGTGGTGCGCCGTCGACTCGATGCGCTGCATCACCTGCCGCGCGGTCAACGTCGGGAACCGGGCCCGGATCAGCGCGGCCAGTCCGCTGACCACCGGGGCGGCAAAACTCGTGCCGGACACCGGTTCGGACCCGAGCGGCGTCACCGCCTCCCCCGGGGCGGCGACGTCCACCCACGGGCCGGCGAGGGTGAACGTCGACGGGCCGCCGCCCGGATTCACCGAACCCACGGTCAGCACGTAGTCGTCGTACCAGGCCGGGCTGACGGCGACCGTGACGGTGTCCCAGGTGGCGTCCGACCGCTGTGGTGGGCACGGCGCCGATCCGCCGGTATTTCCCGCCGCGGCCACGACGACCGCGTTCTTGACGTCCACGGCGTAGGCCAGCGCGGCGCCCAGCGCGCGGTCATCGAGCGCCGACGCGGCCGCAACGCACGCCACCGAGGAGATGTTGATCACCGACGCGCCGAGATCGGCGGCGGTGCGGACCGCCTTGGCCATGGTGTCCACGTCGCCGACGCCGACGCGGGACCGATCGCCGGCCGGCGAGAACTTCGCGCTGGACTGGCGGATGCTGACCACCGTGGCTTCCGGCGCCACCCCACTGAAGCCGCCGGACGTCGAATCCGCTGTCGCGGCGATGATTCCGGCGACCAGGGTGCCGTGCGCGTCACAATCCTGGGTGCCGTCCCCGCTGGACACATAGTCTCCGCCCGGCACCACGTCGGGTAGCAGGCGGTGGCGCGAAACGCCGGTGTCGATCACCGCGACCCGCTGCCCGGCGCCGCGGGTGAGCCGCCAGACCCGCGACAGGTCGAGCCGCGCCGTCAGCGGGTCCGGCGCCGAACCCGTCGTGATCGCGGCGCAAGCCTCACGCTGGACCGTCGGCCACGGCGACACCGGACGCGCGGGCTTCGGTAACCGGGCGTCGTCGACCGGCGGCGGCGAAATCGCCTGCGCCGAAGGCGTTCCGAGCAGTGACGCCCACGCCAACGCCGACACCGACAGCAGGCGCGTGACGCGCGGGGCGCTCATGTGAGATTCAGTCCCCGCACGGCGCCATACAGTCCACAGATCCAGCACGCCAGTGGAACCATCGCGACCAGCCCCAGCCACTCCAGCGCGTCGACGCCTCGCCGTACCGGGGGCGGCAGCGATACGGCCGGAGCGAGGAAGCCCAGCTGTATCGCCGCGGCGGCCAGCGTCGCCGTCGCCGCGGCGACCCAGGCCCCATGACCGGGGGTGCTCACGGCGGCGGCACCGAAGGTGGTCGCCAGCACCAGGATTCCCCCGCCGACGAACGCCAGCATCTTGGCGCCGTCACTGGAGCGCGCGCGAAGCAGGAGCAGTGCGCCGGTGAGGCAGCCGAACGCCACGCAGGACGGGCGCGGCGCGCCGGCAAGGACGCTGACGACGGCGCCGACGGCCGCCGACGACGAGAACCCGGCGAGCAGGCTCGACAACCGGGCGTCGGCGCGGTGGGCCCGCGCCGCCACGCACGCCCCGGCGGTTTCGGCCGGGTCGGTGTCCGGAGTGGCCGGCAACCGGGGCGACAGGCCCGCCAGGACGATCGACACCCGCGCCGCGGCACCCAACAGGCCGACCGAGACCAGAGCCGACGCCGCGCCGATCGCGCGAAGCGGGGCGGCGGTGATCACCCCTACCAACGCGGCCGCCGCGACGACCGTCGCGGCGCACGACGCGGCGGTCAAAGTGGCCACGCCGCAGCCCGATACCCGGATCGCCAACACGGAGGTGACGGCCGCCGCCGTCGCGCCCAGCAACACCTTGCAGGCACCCGGGCCGCCGGGCACCGCCAGAACACCGGCGACCGCGGCGAAGGCGGTGGCCATCGCGTTCAGTGCCAGGCCCGCCGCCGCGTCCCGGTAGGCGCGGTGCGCGACGGCGGCCGACAGCAGGGCGATCAGGCTCGCGGCCGCCGCCACGGCGACGGTGGTGTGCGGTTCGTGGTCGGCGCTACCGTGCAACGTGTTTCGGGCCAGCGCCAGCGCGCCGACGGCGGTCACGCAGGCCGCCGTCACCGCACCGCTGACCCGGGTTGCGAGCCGGCGCCGGGCGACCGTCCACGGTTCGGGAGCCGCCGCCAGCGCCTCGAAGACCGCCTCCGCGACGTCGTGATGCCGGGCGGCGGGCGCCGGGGCCGACGACTGGCCCAGCAGCAGAACGGCACCGTCGACGATCCCGCTCTGCGCCAACGTCTTCGACGGGTCGAGAGCGGAGGACCCGGGCAGTGACAGGTGGTAGCGCTTGCCGGCCGAAGCGTCGCCGGCGTCGCGGACATTCAGGGCGTCCACGATCGACGGGGTCAGCACGGCGACGGGAATCTCGGCCGGTAGGGACAAGTCGGCGGCGGTGGACCCGGAATGGATCGACACGCGGCGCAGCGCCGGATCGGTTGCAGGCAAGGGTGGCCCCTTCGGTCGGAATGCCGCGAACATAGCCACGTTCCGGCCGTCCGGTATGCGGCTGTCCACAGGTGACTTGTCGCCGATTTCGGTGCTGCCTAGCGTTCGTCGAACGGGAGGGGGCGAGATGACCCAGGTTTTCGTGCCCGCGGCGCGGCGGCCGCCGCCGGCGGTGCCGACCGCGGACCTCGTCGTCGATGCGCCGCCCGCCCTGCCCGCGGCGCCCGGGCTGCTGCCCCGCCTGTGGCCGGCCGTTGCGGCCGTCGCCGGGATGGGCGTCATGGCGGTTGCGTTCCGATCGGGGCCGGGCGGCCAGCGCGCGACGATGTTCTTGGCCTTCCCGATCATGATGCTGGCGTCCTCGGTGGCGACGGCCCTCTCCGGTCGCGCGCGCCGCCGGGGCGGCGGCGTCGACGCCGACCGGCTGCGCTATCTCGGATACCTCAGCCGGCTGCGCGAAACGGTCGCCGAAACCGCCGCCGCGCAGTGTTTCTCGCTGACGCACGACCACCACTACCCCGACACGCTGTGGACCTTGGTCGGCGGCCCGCGCATGTGGGAGCGGCGGGTCGCCGACCCCGACTTCGGCCTCGTCCGGGTCGGTACCGGGGTCCAGCCGCTCGCTTCCCGCTTGATGGCCCCGCAGATCAGCGAGCCCGCCGACCCGGTGACCGCCACCGCCTTGCACCGCTTCCTGTGCGCGCATTCGACGGTCGTCGCGCCGATCGCCGTGGGGTTGCGCGAGAGCGCGCGGGCGACGATCGCCGGCGACGCGGACGCGGCGCGCGGGATGGTGCGCGCGATGATCTGCCAGCTCGCCGTCTCACATCCCCCCGATCAATTGCTGATCGTCGCCGCGATCGGCGACCGGGCCCGGCCCGAGTGGGAGTGGCTGAAGTGGTTGCCGCACAACCAACACCCGACCGCCGCCGACGAGCTGGGCCCGGTCCGGATGGTGTACCGCGGTGTGCGGGAGGCGCGGGCCGCGCTCGCCGGCGTGCCGGCGGCACATGCCGTGGTGGTCGCCGACCTGGACGGCGACGTCGGCGGGTTCGCCGGCGCGACCGTTCTCGAAGTCGGCGGGGGCCGCGCGGGCGCACCGGTGACGATAAGCGGGCTCGGCGGCACTCAGCGGGTGTCGCGGCCCGACCGGATGGACGCGCTGGACGCGTCGATATGCGCCCGCCGGTTGGCGATGTACCGGGTGGGCGCTGCCGATACCGGCCCGATGGAAATCGGTGTCCCGGACCGCTTCGACCCGGTCGCGTGGTGGGACGGCCAAGACCACCGCGGCCGGCTGCGCGTGCCGATCGGGACCAGTGCCGTCGGCGCGGTCCTGGAATTGGACATCAAAGAGGCCGCCGAAGGGGGCATGGGACCACACGGGCTCTGCATCGGCGCCACCGGGTCCGGCAAGTCCGAGCTGCTGCGCACGATCGCGCTGGGCATGGTCGCGCGCAACTCTCCCGCGGTGCTCAATCTGCTGCTCATCGACTTCAAAGGCGGTGCAACCTTTCTCGACTACGCGCGGGCCCCGCACGTGGCAGCGGTGATCACGAATCTCGCCGACGAGGCGCCGCTGGTCACCCGGATGCGCGACGCCCTGGCCGGGGAAATGAACCGGCGCCAGGAGTTGCTGCGCGCGGCGGGCTGCGTCAGCGCCGCCGCGTACGAACGTGCGCGCCGGGCCGGTGCCGCGCAGACGGCACTGCCCACCCTGTTCATCATCGTGGACGAGTTTTCCGAGTTGCTCAGCCAGCACCCGGATTTCGCCGAGGTGTTCGTGGCGATCGGGCGGCTCGGCCGATCCCTGGGCATGCACCTGCTGCTGGCCAGCCAACGCCTCGACGAGGGCCGGCTGCGCGGCCTCGACGCCCACCTCTCCTACCGCATCTGTTTGAAGACCCTGTCGGCCGCCGAATCGCGCGCGGCGCTGGGAACGCTGGACGCCCACGAACTGCCCAGCGCCCCCGGAGCCGGCTACCTGCGCACCAGCGACGGTGGGCTCACCCGCTTCCAGGCGGCATACGTGTCGGGGCCCGCCCCGGCCGCCCCGGCGGTGCCTGCCGCCCGAGTGCTGGAGTTCGGGATCGACAGGGTCGGCGCGGTCGCCCAGGCCGCCGAGACCGGCGGGCCGTCGCGCCGGACGGTGCTGGACGCGGTCCTCGACCGGCTGTGCGGGCACGGACCGCCCGCCCACCAGGTCTGGCTGCCCCCGCTGGGTGCCGCGCCCGAACTGAGCGCCCTGCTTCGCGGTGCGCCGGCCCCGGCGGCCACGCTGACCGTGCCCATCGGTATCGTCGACCGGCCCCTCGAGCAGCGCCGGACGGCGTTGATGATCGATTTGCGCGGGGCCGCAGGCAATGTGGCGGTGGTCGGCGCGCCCCAATCGGGCAAGTCCACGGCGATGCGCACCTTGATCACCGCGCTGGCCGCCACGCACGACCCGGCCCAGGTGCAGTTCTACTGCCTGGACTTCGGCGGTGGGGCGTTGACGTCGGCGCGGGCGCTGCCGCATGTCGGCGCGGTCGCCGGCAGGACCGAACCAAGGCTGGCCGCGCGGATCGTTGCCGAATGCGAGTCGGTGATTTATGCGCGGGAAGCGATTTTCAGCGAGCACGGCGTCGGGTCGATCGCCGAGTACCGCCGGCTGCGGGCCGAAGGCGTGGCACCGGGCGCCGATCGGTTCGGTGACGTCGTCCTCGTCGTCGACGGCTGGGCGAGGTTGCGTGACGAATTCGGGGCGCTGGAGGCGGCGGTCACCGCCATTGCGGGCCAGGGCCTTTCGTTCGGCGTGCACGTGGTGTTGTCGGCGTCGCGGTGGGCCGAGATCAGGCCGGCGCTGCGCGACCAGATCGCCACCCGCATCGAGCTGCGGTTGGGCGACCCGGGAGATTCCGAGCTGGATCGCAGGGCGGCGCAGCACGTGCCCCGGGGCAGACCCGGCCGCGGGCTCGCCGGCGACGGGTCGCACATGATGATCGCCTTGCCCGTGGCCGACGTCGGTCCCGCCGAATCGGTTGCCCCGCCAATACCGTTGCTGCCCAAGCTGGTCGAGCGCGACGCCGCCGTGGCCGAGGCCGGTGACCGCATCCTCCTGGGCATCGACGAGCGCCGGCTGCGACCGGTGACCTGCGAGTTCGACCGGCAGGCCCACCTGCTGGTGCTCGGCGAGAAGGAATGTGGGAAGACGGCGACGCTGCGGACGCTGTGCCGCGAGATCGTCCGGACCAAGACCCCCGCGCAAGCCCGGCTCGTGATCGTCGACTTTCGGCGCAGCCTGCTCGACGCCGTCACGGGTGAACACCTCGACGGCTATGTCACGTCGCAGGGGGCGCTGGCCGGGATGCTGCCGGAGTTGGCCGAGTCGTTGCGGCGGCGCACGCCCCCGGCCGACGCGAGCCCGGCGCAACTGCGGGCCGGGACGTGGTCTGGCCCCGAGATCTATCTCGTCGTCGACGACTACGACCTGGTCGCCGGCCCGGCCGGCAACCCGCTGGGGCCTATCGCCGAATACCTGCCGTACGCAACGGATCTCGGCCTACACCTGGTCGTCGCCCGGCGCATCGCGGGGGCCGAGCGCGCGTTGTTCGAGCCGCTGCCGGCGAGCTTGCGCGACCTCGGCTGCGTGACGTTGATGATGAGCGGATGCCCCGCTGAGGACGCGCCCTTCGGCGCCCGGCGTCCCGTGCGGTTGCCGCCCGGCCGCGGCTTCCTGATCACCGGTCCCGGCGACGAAGAGCTCGTCCAGGTCGCCTGGAGCGCGCCGTGATGCCGCATCGCGCCGTCATCGAGGCCGGGCCCGCCACCATCCGCAGATTGTGTTGCGGGGCAGGTGCGGTCGCCCATGACGCGACACCCGAGGTCGCCGGGGCGGCGCTGGACGCGATCGACGATCGGGTCGCGTTGGTGGGCGAGCGGCCGGTCGCCGTCGCTTCGCTCTGGAGCGATGCGCTGCGGTCGGCGGCCTGTGCACAGGCCAGGGGCGTGACGGTGGTGCATCCGTCCTGGTGGTCCCCCTCCCGCGTCGGGCTGGTGAGCTCGGCCGCGGCCACCGTGTCCGGCGACGTGCTGGTGCGGCCCCGGTCGTGGCTGCTGACGTCGGACGCCGAGGCGCACGCGGAAGTGACCGTCGTGGTGGAGATTACGGACGCGATGGTGGTGGTTGGCGGCGCCGACGGCGTCGCCATACCGCGTAGGCGCCCGCCGCATCCGGTCGCCCAGGAGGTGGTGGCCGTCCTCGCGGGCATGCCCGCGGACAGGGTGCTCATCGACGCGCCGGTCCCGGGGGCATCGACGATTGCGGCGTCGATCGCCGAGGCCGCGCGCGGCAACGGGCAGACGGTGATGCGAGTCGACGACGCGCGGCTGGCCCGGCTGGCGCGCTCGGTCGGGCGCGGCGACGAGCCGATCGCGCCGCGCGAACGTGGGGGCCGCGTCCGGTCCCGTGGTCGGGCGCTGAGCGGCCTCGGCGCGGCCACCATCGTGCTGGCCGCGGCGGCGCCGGCCGCGATCAGCGCGGGCCGGCACGGCGCGGCGAGCTCACCGCCGGTGACTGCCCCGCCGGCGACCTTCCTGGTCGAAGGCCGGGTGGCGGTGGCCGTGCCCTCGGATTGGCCCACGCAACGCGTGCTCGCCGGGCCCGGGTCGGCGCGGGTCCAGGTCACCTCGCCGGTCGACCCCGAAGTGGCGTTGCACGTCACGCAGTCCCCGGTCGCCGGCGACACGCTCGGCGGCGCCGCCGAGCGGCTGAAACGCGCGATCGACGCCGAGCCCCCGGGGGTGTTCGTCGACTTCAACCCCGCGGGAACCAGCGCCGGCAGGCCGGCGGTCACCTACCTCGAGGTCCGCCCCGGCCATCGCGTGCGGTGGACCGTGCTGCTGGACGGGCCGGTGCGGATCAGCCTCGGATGCCAGAGCCGGCCCGGCGGCGAAGACGCCGTCCGCGCCGTCTGCGAGCAGGCGGTGCGATCCGCCCACGCGGTCGGATGACTAGCGAAACCGGGTGGAACCAAATGAGCGTCGGCGCGGTCGAACCCAATATGACTGCTCCGAACACACTGAGCGCCGACTTCGACCTGATGCGATCGGTCGCGGCGACCACGGACGCGCGCAACGAGGAGATCCGGGCGATGTTGCAGGCATTCATCGGCCGCATGGGCGGGGTCCCGCCGTCGGTGTGGGGCGGCACCGCGGCCGCGCGGTTCAAAGACGTGCTGGATCGCTGGAACGCCGAGTCGCTGCGGCTCTACCACGTCCTGCACGCGATCGGCGAGACCATCCGGCACAACGCCGCCACACTGCAGGAGGCGGGCCACGACCACGCCGCCCACATCGCCGCCGCCGGCGGCACGCTGTGATCGAGAGGATTCATGGTGGAGTCGCCGCTTTCCTATGACTTCGGCGAGATCGAGTATTCGGTCCGCCGGGAAATCCACGCCACATCGGCCCGTCTCAACGCGGCGTTGGACGAGTTGAGGTCGCAGATCGCCCCGCTGCAGCAGCTCTGGACCCGCGAGGCGGCCGCCGCCTACCAGGTCGAACAGCAGAAGTGGCACCAGGCGGCGACCGCCCTCAACGAGATCCTGGTCGACCTCGGCAACGCGGTGCGCGACGGCGCGGACGAGGTGGCCGACGCCGATCGGCGGGCTGCCGGCGCCTGGGGCGGGTAGGCAAAGCACCCACAGACGTCTGTGTGGTCCCGGTGGAGGAGAGCCCCGGGACCACACAGTCATTTTGACCTGCGGGGACGCGCGTCGGTAAGCTGCTCGGTTGGCGTGCGGTACGCCGGGGCCTCGGGTCAACGTCGGTCGCCGAGACTAGCCCCACCGCGAACGCCTGACCGGCACCCGGCTCGACCCGGGATCCACCTCGAGAGAAGAAGGTAAGCGCTGTGCCCACCTACGCGCCAAAGGCGGGTGACACCACGCGGTCGTGGTACGTCATCGACGCCACGGACGTGGTGCTTGGCCGCCTTGCCGTCGCGGCGGCCACCCTGCTGCGCGGCAAGCACAAGCCGACGTTCGCCCCCAATGTCGACGGCGGTGACTTCGTCATCGTCATCAACGCCGACAAGGTCGCCCTCTCCGGCGACAAATTGCAGAGCAAGCTGGCTTACCGCCACTCGGGGTACCCCGGCGGCCTGCACTCGCGCACCATCGGCGAGCTGATGGACAAGCACCCCGACCGCGTCGTCGAGAAGGCGATCGTCGGCATGCTGCCCAAGAACAAGCTCAGCCGTCAGATCCAGCGCAAACTCCACGTCTACGCCGGCCCGGAGCACCCGCACGCCGCTCAGCAGCCGGTTCCGTACGAGATCAAGCAGGTGGCCCAGTGACCGAAACGACCGAGGCCCTGGAGACCACGGCCACCCCGGAAACCCCCGACGTGCCGGCCGAGGCGCCCGCCCCCGCGGCCGCCGAGTCCTTCGTCTTCGACCGGCCGATCCAGACCGTCGGCCGCCGCAAGGAGGCCGTGGTGCGGGTTCGCCTGGTGCCCGGCACCGGCAAGTTCGACCTCAACGGCCGCAGCCTGGAGGACTACTTCCCCAACAAGGTGCACCAGCAGCTGATCAAGGCCCCGCTGGTCACCGTCGACCGGGTGGAGAACTTCGACATCTTCGCGCTGCTGCATGGCGGCGGTCCGTCGGGACAGGCCGGCGCGCTGCGCCTGGGCATCGCGCGGGCGCTGATCCTGGCGCAGCCCGAGGACCGGCCCGCGCTGAAGAAGGCCGGCTTCCTCACCCGTGACCCGCGCGCCACGGAGCGCAAGAAGTACGGCCTGAAGAAGGCCCGCAAGGCACCTCAGTACAGCAAGCGCTGATCGAGCATCACTTTCTGGCCGCGGCGGGGCCTCAACACGCGTTCCTTCGGCGTGTCTGCGCGCAAACGGGCCCCGTTTCGGTCAGAAAAGAACGGGCACGTTAGGTGCTGAACCGGCAATTGTGAGAGGTTTGTCCGCATGGGTCGACTATTCGGCACCGACGGTGTCCGTGGGGTCGCCAACCGGGAGTTGACCGCCGAGCTGGCGCTCGCGCTGGGCGCCGCCGCCGCGCGGCACCTGGCGAGCGCGGGCGGGCCCGGCCGCCGCGTCGCCGTGATCGGGCGTGACCCCCGGGCCAGCGGCGAGATGCTGGAGGCCGCGGTGATCGCCGGGCTGACCAGCCAGGGCGTCGACGCGCTGCGGGTCGGGGTGCTGCCCACCCCCGCGGTGGCCTACCTGACCGGCGCCTACGACGCCGACTTCGGCGTGATGATCTCGGCGTCGCACAACCCGATGCCCGACAACGGCATCAAGATCTTCGGCCCGGGCGGGCGCAAGCTCGACGACGACACCGAGGACCGGATCGAGGCGTTGCTCGCCGGCGCGCCCTCGTCGCGTCCCGTCGGCGCCGGGATCGGCCGCGTCATCGACGCCGAGGACGCCGACGACCGCTACCTGCGCCACCTGAGCAAGGCCAGCACGATGCGGCTCGACGGCCTGACCGTGGTGGTCGACTGCGCGCACGGCGCGGCCTCGTCGGTGGCGCCGCGCGCCTACCGCGCCGCGGGCGCCCGGGTCATCGCGATCAACGCCGACCCCAACGGCCTGAACATCAACGACGACTGCGGCTCCACCCACCTGGATTCGCTGCGCGCCGCCGTCATCGCGCACCGGGCCGACCTCGGCCTGGCCCACGACGGCGACGCCGACCGCTGCCTGGCCGTCGACGCCGACGGCGAGCTCGTCGACGGCGACGCGATCATGGTCGTGCTCGCGCTGGCCATGCGCGAGGCCGGCGAGCTGGCCTCGGACACGCTGGTGGCGACCGTGATGAGCAATCTCGGGCTGCACCTGGCCATGCGTTCCGCCGGGATCACCGTGCGCACGACCGGCGTCGGCGACCGCTACGTCCTCGAGGAACTGCGCGCGGGCGACTACAGCCTGGGCGGCGAGCAGTCCGGCCACATCGTGATGCCCGCGCTGGGCTCCACCGGGGACGGCATCGTCACCGGGCTGCGGTTGATGACGCGGATGGCGCAGACCGGCTCGTCGCTGACCGAGCTGGCCGCGCCGATGCAGACGCTGCCGCAGGTGCTCATCAACGTCCGGGTCGCCGACAAGGACACCGCCGCGGCCGCGCCCGCGGTGCGGACGGCGGTCGGCGACGCCGAGGCCGAACTCGGAGACACCGGCCGAATCCTGTTGCGCCCCTCCGGGACCGAGCCCGTCATCCGCGTCATGGTGGAGGCGCCCGAGGCGGACGTCGCCCAGCGCGTGGCCAACCGGGTGGCCGAGGCGGTCAGCTCCGCGCACTGAACCCCCGCGTGACCCCGGGCGCGCCCGGCCGAGGAACCCCCTCCCGGCCAGTGCGGTCCGTGACTGAATCGATCACCAGGCCCGTGCCGGTAATGGTTTCGCCAGCGCCGAAACCAACCGGGGCAAGTCGCCAGCCTGGCCGCCGCCTTTCATGGCGCGGGGCGCTCTACCGCCGAGGCCGACCCGTCGCTCCGACTTTTCCACTCTGCCGCCAGCTCCGGATTTGCCGGCCCCGAGCTCAGCATCCTGACGACCAATAGTGCTCGCCCGCGCGGGTTTCGCTGCTCTGGATGTGGCACACCGGCCGGCGCCGGGCGGCGCTGAATCTCTGGGAACCGGGGCGCGCGGCCGGCCGTCGGATTAGGCATGAGATTCGACAGGGGAATACGGCCGGTGGTCGTGTCCCGCACCGAGATCGACGTCCCGGCGACGCATCGCGTGGCCGACCAGTTCCGTGCCGCCGCCGACCTGATCGACCGCGCCCTGAGCGATCGGCTGGGTCGGCTGGCTTTCGGCGGGGTCGCCGCCGGGCGCGCGCACGCCGCGCGCGGTGACGCGCTGCGTGCCGAGTTGGAGCGACTGACCGCCGAAGTGGCACTGTGGTCGCGCGCGTCCGCGGAGATCGCCGTCGCCCTGCGGGCGAGCGCCGACCGCTACGCCGACGCCGAGCTGTATGCCGCGGAACGGATCGCCTGAGCATGGCCGACCGGTTGGACGTCGCCGAGCGCCTCGCCGAGGGCGCGCCCGCCGTCGACCACACGCAGAATTACGTGCAGGCCTGCCATGCCCTGGGCTACCAGCATCCGGACCTGACGTCGCGTCCCGAGCAACTCCGCGACTGGTATGACACCGAAGACGGCCTCGATCTACGTGCCCTGGACCGCGACTGCGCGGAGCTGCGGGCGGCGGGCGAGGCGGTGACCGAAGCGCTGCGGATCCAGCGCGCCCAGGTGGCCGAGCTGGCCGCGGCCTGGACGGGGCCGGGCGGGGACGCCGCGGTGCGGTTCATGGAGCGGCACTGCGACGCGGCCGCCGCGGTGGCGACCGAAGTTCGGGCGGCGGCGCAACGGTGCGAATCGCTGCGCGACAACCTCTGGTACCTGGTCGACTCCAAGGTCGCGACCGCGATCGCCGTCGACGACGGCACGCAGGCGCAGCGGCCGGCCTGGCTGGTCGCCGCCGCCACGGTCACAACCGGGGCGGGGGACCGGCAAGCCGCCGAACAGGTGGTGCGTGAGCAGGTGATGCCGTACGTGGACAACGAGATCCGCGACGACTGGCTGACGACGATGCGGTCGACGCGCGACGGTGTCGACACCGCCTACGACATGGTCACCGACCGGATGGCCGCCGCGCCGGCCGTGCGCTTCGATGCCCCCGCCGATCTTGACCCCGGTTATCCACCGGTGCGCCCGGCCCCGCCCACCGCACCGCCCGTCGCGGTGACGCCGGCGGCCGCGGTCTCGAGCCCGCCGCCGGCTCCGGCGCCCACCGCGACGACGCTCGCGCCGGCGCCGGTTCCGGCCGCGCCGGAACCGGACTGGGGATCCACGCTGGGGGAGGCCGCCGGCCTGGGGG
>NZ_MVIJ01000079.1 GCF_002086735.1 Mycobacterium scrofulaceum
GGCTGCTGACCGCCCTGGCCGCCGCCGAGCAATCCGTTGAGGAGGCCGAGCGTGCCCGCCACACCGGCGGGCGGTGCCGTGGGCGGCGGGGTGGCGTCCGGGGTCAGCTGCCAGGGCTGGCAACCCGACGTCTTGAACGCCTTGTCGGTCGGGTCGATCTGCACCACTTGCGGCTTCTTGCTCATGCTGTTGTCGATGATGTTGCCGTCGGGATTGCCCATCCGCTTCCAGTAGCAGGCGCCGTTGTCGGTGGGCCCGCCGGAGCTGTAGATGCCCGGCACGATGTCGGACCCGACGTTGTAGATGCCGTCCTTGTCGATGGTCGTCTTCGGTCCCGCGGCCGGTGAGGCCGGCGGAGAGGCGGCCGGTGCGGGCGCCGACGACGCGGCGGGTGAAGGCGCGGGCGAGGCGGACGACGGCGGGGGTCCGGGCGCGGGCCCCCGCGACGATGCGGCCGGTGACTGCGAAGGTGCCGGTGTCTGGTCCGGATCGGCCCCCGCGACGCCGGCCGACGCGGCCAAACCCACGATCATCAGTCCCGCGACGGCCAATCGCGCCGCGGTAGGTATACCAGCCTCAAACCCCATAGCACGCCAGCGTACCGGGGGGAGCAGCCGAATTCACCCGAAGCGGCATCCGTGGACGAGTGGCGCCGACGCCGTAACCCGTGGTCAGGGCGCCCGAAACCCCTAATCGAGCCGCCGCACGCGGCCGGCGTAGCCGAGCGCATGCTCGTACGCTTTGAGGTTGTCGCGAGAGATCTTCGCGTGCACCGGGCGTTCCAGGAGGAGCCGCAGGACCGGGTTGTATGCGTGGTAGGTCTCATGGAAGGTCAGCACCGTGGTCCCGTCCGGCTGCTCCTCGAGTCGGTGGTAGCCCTCGGCCCGGGACCACAGGGGCGCGCCGACGGCCACGTACCGGGACAACCTGTTGGTCTGCGCCTCGGTGACCGTCTCCCACGACCGCGCCCGCCCGCCGGACAGCAGATACTTGGGCACTTCGAAGATGCAGGTGCGGACCAGGCCCTCGCCGGCTTCGTCGCCCTCGTTGAGGATCTCCATGCTGCCGGTGGGCCAGGTGAGGACCCGGGGGGCGCGGCGCGTCGGGCGACGCCGGCGGATGCAGCACCCGCCACACCTTGGCCGGGGGCGCATCGACGTGGAAAGGCACGGTGTAGGACTGCATCAGTCGCCTCCCCAGCCATCCCAGAACGTCACGGTTTCCGCGGGCGGCCGCGCGGCCGGCCGGAAGTCGGTGCCGATGGTGTAGGCCACCGGGAACAGCGCGGCCTGCGTGACCGTGTCCGGGATGCCGAGCAACTCGCCCACCTCGCGCTCCCTGGCCAAATGCATGGTCGTCCACACCGAGCCCAGCCCCCGGGACCGCAGGGCGAGCAGGAAGCTCCAGCCGGCCGGGATGATCGACGCCCAGGCCGACGCGGCGGTCAACAGGCTGGAGTTGTCGATGCGGTTCGCCAGGCACGGGATCACATGCACGGGGACCTTGCCCAGGGTGTCGGTCAGGCTCAGCGCGCTGGCGTACACCCGTCGGGTCTGCGGGTCCGCGGTGTCCTTGGCCGCGTACGCCAGGTACTCGGCGCCGACGCTGCGGTAGATCTCGGCGATGGCGGCACGCTTGTCCGCATCGGTGATCACCAGCCAGCGCCAGTCCTGCGCGTTGCTCGCGGTAGGAGCCTGCATGGCCAGCCGGATGCATTCGAGGATCACGTCACGGCCGACCGGCCGATCGAGGTCGAGGCGCCTGCGCACCGATCGCGTCGTCGTCAGCAGTTCGTCGACCGTGGCCAGGTCCATCCGGTGTGCCCCCTAGAGATCGATAGCGCAGGACTGGTCGACGCCCAACACGGTCAACGACCGCCCGAGGCCGAGAAAGACCGCGACACAGAGCGTCAGATCGAGGATCTCGGGGTCGGAGAACGACCCACGCAGCCGCCCGAAGAACGCGTCGTCCAGCGACGCGTGGTCGGTGGCGAAGCGTTCGGCGTATTCGATGGCAAGCCGCTGCCGCGGCGTGTAGCCGGGGTAGCTGGCGTACGCGGCGACGTTGTCGTAGAGCTGCGGCGCCGGGGCGTGCGGACCGGCGTCCAGCACCGACCGTGCCCGGAATTCCGAACAGGCCACACAGTCGTTGATCTGGGCGATGCGCATCCTGGCCAACTCGCGCTCGTCGGCCGGCAGGATGCTCTGCTGGTAGGCGCCGCGAATCATCCGCTCCACCATGTCGCCGAGCTGTGGCCGCAGCGTCCAGATCATGGCGGCTTCGCCGCCCGGGCCGGCCGGCACGTTGAGACGGGCCATCGGCGACTCCTGCCGAAGAAGTGATTACCGAGTCGAGCAAACCAGTTCGCCACTCGGCTGTCCAGGGCGGTCAGCCGCACCGCGCACGATCCAGCACCCGGGCGGCCTGCGCGACCATGTCGGCCACGATGTCGGCCGCCGGCCGGACCTGCCGGATCAGGCCGACACCCTCACCGACGAGGATGGCGGCGGTGTCGAAATCTTCGGCAGCGACTGCCTTTTCATAGCCCGCCACCGCTTCCGGCAGCGAGGCCGCCAGTCCTTCCTCGTCACCGTGCCACCTGGCGAGGAAGGCGTTACCCAGCGCCCGCGCGTCGTATCCGGCGGGCCAATCCAGCTCGCGCACAAGGTCGTAGGCGCGCGTGCGGAAGGTGTCGTCGCCGCTGGCGCGCAGCGCGCGCGCGTGCGCCCCGGGGGACACCAACGCCTCCGGGGACGCCCAGAATCGGGTGCCCACCAGCGCGCCGTCGGCGCCGAGCGCCAGCGCGGCGGCCAGTCCGCGCCCGTCGCTGACCCCACCCGCGGCCAGCACGAGCGTCCCGGGTGAGCGGTCGGCGACGAGGTCGACCACGTCGGGCACCAGTGTGAAGGTGGACCGGACCGGCATGCCGTGGCCGCCGGCCTCGCCGCCTTGGGCCACCACGACATCCGCACCCGCGTCGACGGCCTGGCGGGCGTGGTCGAGCTTTTGCGCCTGCGCGATGAGGGGGACGCCGGCGGCCCGAATCAGGTCGGCGAACGGCTGCAGCTCGCCGAAGGACAGCATGATCGCGGCGGGTCGCCGCTGCAATGCCTCGTCGAGCAGCCCGGGGTGGCGGGCCAGGCTCCAGGTGATGAACCCGCATCCGACCCTCGCGCCTCCGGCCCGGTCGAATTCGCGGCGCAGCCACTGCGAGTCGCCGTAGCCGCCGCCGATGAGGCCCAGGCCACCGGCCGACGTCACCGCCGCGGCCAGCCGCCCCCCGGAGATCATCGCCATGGGTGCGAGCACGATGGGGTGTTCGATGCCGAAGAGTCGCGTGAGCCGGGTGCCGAGGGTCATTGCAGCTCCCCGGTGAGGAATTGCGCCTGGCCGTGGCCGAAAGACCAGTCCTCGTCACCGTTTTCGGTGATCGTGACGATCAGGTCGGCCGGATCGACCCCGCACCGGTGGGCCAGGTTGGCGGCCAGCAACTCGTAGAACTTCTCTTTCATCGCCCGCGTGCGCCGGCGGCTCACCACGTGCACGATCACCTGTTGCGCCGTACGGGTGATGCCCAAACCGGTGTCCAGAGCGACGATCTCGTGGGCGGGATGGGTGCGCACTACCTGGTAGCGATCCCGCGCCGGCACCCCGAACGCTTCGACGACGGAGTGGTGAACCGCGTCGAGCAACCCCCGGACGTCGTCGGGGGCGCGGCCCTCGATCAGGTCGATGTACAGCAGCGGCATTTGTCTCCTCCGATCCAGGTTCTGGCTACGAGGTTAGGTGGGCCCAAATCGCCTGTGAAATGCCGGCTGTAATCGATCTATGCTTGTCGGGCATGGGTGTCTTGGATAGCGGCCGGGTCGAGGTGCGTCACCTTCGCGCGTTCGAGGCGGTGGCGCGGCTGCGGTCGTTCACCCGGGCCGCCGACGAACTCCGCATCACCCAACCGGCGCTCAGCCGCACCGTTCGCCAGCTCGAAGACGCGCTCGGCGTGACGCTGGTGGATCGCAGCTCGCGGCACGTCGAGACGACGCGGGCCGGGCGGGCGTTCCTCGACCACGTCGAGCGGGTCCTCGCGGAGCTGGAGCGGGCGTTCGACGCCATAGGTCGGCAGGCGAGCATCGGCCTCGGGTTCAGCTGGTTGTTGCCCGACCCGTGGGCGCAGGACACCGTGGCCCGTTTCGAGCGCGCCACCGGGGCGACGGTCAGGCTGGTCCGCACCGACGATGCGCTGGGCGCCGTGCAGCAGGGCAGGGTGGACGTCGCCGTCGTCCGCGGGCGAGTGACGTCGCCCGCCGTGCGCGTCGTGCACTTGTTCGACGAGTCCCGGGTGGCCGTGTGTTCGGTCCATTCGCCGCTGGCCGGCAGATCGGTGTTGGACTGGGAGGAGGTGCCGCGATGGCCGCTGGTGGTCAACACCGCGAGCGGGACCACCGGGCCGTGGTCGTGGCCGGCGGGCGGGGGGCCGGAAACCGTCGTGGAGACAACAAATTTCGACGAGTGGCTGGAATCCGTCGCGGCCGATCGCGGCATCGGGGTGATCCCCGACGTCGCCGTCCGGCGCAACATCCACCCGGGTGTCCGGTTCGTCGCGCTGCGGGGAGCGCCCGAGAGCCCGGTCTCGCTCGCGTTCCTGCCGCGCGTCCACAACGCGGCGCTGCGGCGCTTCGTCGAGGCGGCCGTCCACAGCGCAAAAGGCGGGTGACGCCCGCGGCCACGAGCGGGCGCGGTGGGTCTCCGTCGATAGATCAGGCCAGCGGCGCCAAGCCCGAGCGCAGCAGCCCCAGGCTGGCGGCCACGAGTTCACCCAGGTCACCGGTGCATCCGTTGCGGCCCCAATTCTCCACTGCCACAACCAGGGCGGCGGCCAACGCTGAGCCGGTGACCTCGGCAAGCAGGTCGATGTTCGCCACTCCCGGATTGCGGCCTTTGACGAACTCGGTCAGCACTCGCGCGAACGACGATTGCACGACGCGCAGATGGCCCGCGATGCGCTCGGCGCTGATCAACTCGGCGCGGGCCGTCGCGGCCTGCCGGACCACTTCGAGGTCGTGCGGGAACGCCGCGACGCTCGCCAGCACCGCGTCGAAGAGGGACTCGGAGGCGGGGCGGGCGGCGAGCGCCTCGGCCAGCCATTCCAGCTGCGTCTCGTAGTCCTGGAAGAGCACGGCCTCCTTGGTGGGGAAGTGGCGGAAGAAGGTGCGCTCGGTCACGCCGGCCTCCCGGGCCAGTTCGGTCACCGTGACATTGGTAAACCCTTTGCGCGCGAAGCTTTTCAATGCCGCTTGGCGCAATGCCTCGTGCGTCGACCGGCGACGCAACTCGTGGCGGTTCGTCGGCGCGCTCATCTCACCGGAATGGTATCCCAGCCGACCAGGCGGAACTGACATCTTCCAATTATGTCAGTACTGACATATTCTTGTCCCGCGCCGATCGAAGGTGCCGATCCGAGGCAGCGATCCACGGGAGCGATCCAAGGGAGGAAGCCATGCCGGACTATGACGCGATCGTCGTGGGAGCGGGCCACAACGGGTTGACCGCCGCCGCGATCCTGCAGCGGGCCGGCTTGCGGACCCTGTGCCTGGAAGCAAACACCTACGCGGGCGGCATGGCGGCGACCGTGGAACTGATCGACGGTTTCCGGTACGAGATCGCCGGTTCGGTCCAATTCCCGACGGCGAGCCAGATCACCAAGGACCTCGGCCTGGACACCCTGCCCACGGTGGAACCGGAGGTGATGTCCACCAACGTCGGCGACCACGGCGAGGAGCCGATGGTCTTCTATCGCGACCCGATGCAGCTGATGACCCACCTGGGCTCCAAGCACGGGATCGAGGCGGTCACCGGCATGGCCGAATTGATCGGGTGGAGCCAGGGACCGGCAAAGGCGTTGGGACGTTTCGACGTCCGCACGCCCCCCAAGACGATCGACGAGATGTATGCCTGCGCGGCCAACGACGGCGAGCGGCGGGCGATTCACGAGATGTTGTTCGGGTCGGCGATGGACGTCATCGACCGCTACCTGCCGGACAAGGACAAGCACGCGGTCATGCGGGGGATGCTCGCCTTCCTGGCGGTCAACTCCACCTACCGCGGCCCCTACACACCGGGCAGCGCCGCCTGCCTGGCGTTCGCCCTGGCGGTGCCGGACGACTCCACCGCGATGATGACCAAACTCAAGGGCGGCATCGGGGCGCTCACCGAACACCTGCGCGAGCTGTTCGTCTCCCACGGCGGCGAGATCCGGTTCCGCGCCAAGGTGGAACAGATCCTGGTCGACCATGGCGCGGTGACCGGGGTGCGGTTGCGCGACGGATCGACGATCACCGCGCCGGTCGTGGTGTCCAACCTCGCGCCGGACGTCACGCTCACCGACCTGGTCGCACCGGAACACGTGCCGGGGGAGCTGGTCTCGCGGCTCTCGGGCCGCGATCACCGCGCCTCCTTCGTGCAGATCCACTTCGCCCTCGACGGGCTGCCCGAATTCGCCGCGCCCTACGAGTTTCTCAACGAAGAGGGCATGCAGCAGTCGGTGGGGATCTTCGGCGCCCCGGAGGAGCAACAGCTGCACTGGGAGAACTGCCGCCGGGGCATCGTGCCGGACAGCCCGTCGATGGGAATGCAGATCCCGTCCGTGCACGATCCCAGCATGGCGCCGCCCGGAAAGCACGCCGCCAGCGCGTACGCGTACGCCTTCCCGGTCGAAGTCGACCGCCACGACCACGGGCGGCTGAAAAACGAGATGGCAGAAAGAGTTATCGACAAGATCACCCGGCTGGCCCCGAACTTCCGGGACATCGTGATCCGGCACATCACGTTTGCGCCCTACCACATGAACACGATGTTCGGCGCGCCCGCGGGCGACTTCTGTCACGGCCTGCTGCATCCGGATCTGATGGGGCCCAATCGGCCGGGACCCAAGGGATTCCTCGACTTCCCGATTCCCATCGGCGGCCTCTACCTCGGCGGCGCGGGATGCCACGGAGGACCGGGTATCACGTTCACCCCCGGCTACAACGCCGGCTATCAGGCGCTCGACGACTTGGGCTGAGTCGCCCGCCTCAACCGCCGAACGTTCCGGTGAGCCGCGCCTGCGCGGTCGCCGCATCGGCGATCGTCTGCGCGGCCTGGACGCCGGCGAGACCGGCGGGCAGCTGATAGTCGTTGGGGAGCTGGTAGAGCGTGAACCGGTAGTGGTGCGTGCCGGTTCCCGCGGGCGGGCAGGGGCCCAGGTATGCGGCCTGCCCGGCCGTATTCGGCAACACGGTCGCGCCGGCCGGCGTCTGGCCGTCGGTGGTGCTCCCCGGACCGGGAGCGATTCCGGCCACGACCCAGTGCACGTAGAGCCCGTTGACGGCGTCCGGGTCGTCGACCACGAGCGCGGCCCCGAGCGGCGCCGACCACGCCAGCGGCGGCGCGGTGTTGGCCCCCTTGCAGGTGTATTGCACGGGGATCGGCGCGCCGTCGCCGAACGCCGGGCTGCTGATGGCCAACGGCCCGCCGGCGGGCGCGGCCGGAACCTGCCGGCCCAGGGTCGTCAGCCTGGGCGCCGACGGCGTCGTCATGTGGGTATCGCCGTGACCAGCGCAGCCGGCCACCGCGACGAGTACGGCGAGCCCGCGGATGACCGAGGCGAGCCGACGGAGTGTGCTCGGGGACGTCGATCGCATAAGGGACTTCGATCTCATAAGGGACAGTGTGGCCCGCGCGGCCCTCGTCGGGAAGCGCCGATTTCGGCGGTCGGACCCGGCTACTCGCCGCGCTTCTTGCGCTCCAGGACCCGCTTGCGCAATCCCTTGGTGGCCGTTTCCATCAAGCTCTTGGACCCCCGCTTGATCAGGAAGCCCGGCACCGGCATCAACAGGTCGACGGTGAGGTCGAAGCGCACCCGGGTGGCGTCCCCGTCGGGCGTCAGCGTGTAGCGACCATCTTGCGCGCGTTGTTGTTTCGCGCGGACCAACGTCCAGCTCACGCCGTCGTCGTGAACGGTGTACGCCAGCTCCTGCTCGTCGCTGACACCGACCAGTTTGACCACCTGCTTGGACCTGGTGGGGTGGCCCTGGTCGTCCCGCTCGAGTACCTCCACCTTTTGGTGCACCGAGGACCACTCGGTCAGCGATTCGAGGTCGAACAGCACATCCATGATCTCATCCGGGGTCGCTTCGATGACGACCTCGCGGGATTCGGTGACAGCCATGGAGGATAGATAACCACTGCGGCGCCGCTAAAAACTCACGGCACCAGGACCACCTTGCCGATGTTCTCCCGGGCGGCCAGGATGCGGTGCGCCTCGGGCGCGTCGGCGAAGGGCACGGCCGCGTGGACGACGGGAGCGATCGTCCCGTCGCCGAGCGCCTTGACCAGCGGGGTGATCCAGGGCTCGAGGGTGCCCCGGTCATCCCACAGCCGCAGCATGTTGAGCCCGATCACCGCCTTGGACTCGGAGAGTTGGTCGATCAGGTTGAACCCGCGCAGCATCGCCAACGCGTGCGGGGCGGCGGCCCGCAACGAGCGCTTCTCACCGTGCTGCAGGTTCGAAACCCCGTACCCCACAAGCCTTCCGCCCGGCCGCAGCAGCGCGTAGGACCGCCGCAGCGACGTGCCGCCCAGGGCGTCGAGCACCAGGTCGTAGTGCCCCAGGCCGCGCCACCAATCCTCGCGCCGGTAGTCGATCGCCCGGTCCACCCCCAGCTCGGTCAGCCGTTGATGCTTTGCGGGCGACGCGGTGCCGTGCACCTCGGCGCCGGCGGCCTTGGCGAATTGGATGGCCGCGATGCCCACCCCGCCGGCGGCGGCGTGCACCAGCACCCGTTCGCCGGCGCGCAGCGACCCGTAACCGTGCAGCGCGGCCCACGCGGTCGCGTAGTTGACCGGGACCGCGGCGCCCTGTTCGAAGCCCATCGAGGCGGGCAGCGGCACGGAGTCGGCGGCGGCCACGTTGACGATCTCGGCGTAACCACCGAACCGGGTTCCCGCCAGCACGCGGTCGCCGACGCGGAAGGGATCGACGCCGGCACCGACCGCCTCGACCGTCCCGGCGACCTCGTAACCCACGACCGCGGGGAGTTTCGGCGCGTCGGGGTACATGCCGACGCGGGCGAGGTGATCGGCGAAGTTGACGCCCGCCGCGCGCACCGCGACGCGCAGCTGCCCGGGGCCCGGCGGCGGCGGATCGGGCCGCTGCTGGACCCGCAGCACCGACGGATCGCCCCGCTTGGTGATGACCACTGCGCGCATCGCGAATCGCCGTTCAGGCCCGCGTGACGGCGTCGGCGAGGCGGGGCAGCACGACATCCCGCCAGCCCGGCCCCATCCGGTCGAAGGCCTTCGCCATTCTCGTGTCGTCAAGGTCGAAGCCGCTGTGTTCCAAGAACACTCGCGTGCCGCCACCTTCCGGCTCGAGCCGCCACGTGAGGGTCCAGGCGGGCGTGAAGGTGTAGACGAAGCGGCGCGGCGGGTCCACCTCGAGCACCGTGCACGGCTGCTTGCCGTGGCCCGGCATGTCGAGGGTGAACCGGTGGCCCACCACCGCGGCCACGTCACCCTCGGCCCACCACCGCCGCAGGAGGTCGGGCTCGGTCAGCAACCGCCAGACCTTGCCGGGCGGGGCTGCCACGAACTGATCCACCCGGATCGTCGCGGGCGTCGACGTTTCGGTCATTCCAACTCCTCTGCCGTCTCGGCGAGCCTGGCCAGTCGGGCACGCCAGAACTTCTCGAACGGATGCAGCCACTCGTCGAGCCGGGCCAGCGGTTCGGCGGTCAGGCGGTAGATGCGATGGCGCCCCTGCGGCTCGTCGGCCACCAGCCCGGCGTCCCGCAGCACCCTGAGATGCTCGGCCACCGCGGGGCGACTGAGCTCGAACCGCTCGCTGAGTTTTCCCGCCGACAGTGGCTGCCGGGACAGGATCTCCAGCAGCTCCCGCCGCACCGGGTTGGCCAGCGCGAGAAAGACCCGGTCGGTGTTGGCCACGACCGGAACGCTATGTGGGCCGACCCGAAATGTCAACTTTTTCCGACACGTTAGGGCGACGCGATCTCCCACCGGGAGTTACCTTGCTGGGTGTGCACCTCGAGTGGGAACGGTTGACGGCCGGCGTGCATCGCTGCCGGCTGCCGTTCTGCGACGTCACGGTGGGGCTGGTGCGGGGCAGTGCGGGGGTGTTGCTGGTCGACACCGGCAGCACGCTTCGCGAGGCGGCCGTGATCGACGCCGACGCGCGGCGGCTCACCGGCCGCCCGGTCACCCATATCGTCTTGACCCACAAGCATTTCGACCATGTCCTGGGTTCCTCGGCGTTCGCCGGCGCGGACATCTACTGCGCGCCCGAAGTGGTCGACTGCATGGCGTCCGGGACGGACCGGATGCGTGAGGACGCGATGCAGCACGGCGCGGACCCCGGGGAGATAGATCGCGCGATCGCGGCCCTGCGACCGCGCCGCATCTATCGCGGCACCTATGAGGCCGCCGTCGACCTCGGCGACCGCACCGTGGCCATCGCCCACCTGGGCCGCGGCCACACCGCGTCGGACCTGGTCGTGATCGCTCGCGGGGGAGCGGACGACCCACACGGCCCGACCGTCGTGTTCACCGGCGACCTTGTGGAGGAGTCCGCCGACCCCGCGATCGACGCCGACTCGGACCTGGCGGCCTGGCCGGCCACCCTCGACCGGCTCCTCGCGGTCGGCGGGCCGGACGCCGCCTACGTGCCGGGCCACGGCAAAACGGTGGACGCGGGGTTCGTCCGTCGCCAGCGGGACTGGCTGGCGCGGCGCGCGGCGGCCGAGCCCGGTTGAGCCGCAGCCGAAATCCGCTCCGGCACAGTCCCTTTACACCGGAGCATCGCCCCGGGGGTGGCGGCGACGCGCGCGGTGATCACCTCGGCGAGGCGTCACGGTCGGGTGGGGCGGTCACCCGCTCGCGGATACAGGCGTCCGGCAACAGTTTTGGGATGGGTCTTTCGACCCCTGATTGAACTGTTCCCTCCGGGGATAGACTCTCGTCCAGGGAAATCCTGCCGGAGAGGAGCGTGCGGCCATGGCCATCATTGACTCGGACACCGAGGTCCGGACATCGTTCGAAGACGACATCGCCGCCACGCAGCGATACATGGACGGCCCGCGCTTCGCCGGCATCACGCGCCTTTATACGGCGCGCCAGGTGGTGGAGCAGCGCGGCACCATCCCCGCCGACTACATCGTGGCGCGGGAAGCGGCCGCCGCCTTCTATGACCGGCTGCGCGAGTTGTTCGCCGCCAAGAAGAGCATCACCACGTTCGGGCCCTACTCGCCGGGCCAGGCGGTGGCCATGAAGCGGATGGGCATCGAGGGCATTTATCTCGGCGGCTGGGCGACCTCGGCCAAGGGTTCCACCACTGAGGACCCCGGTCCCGACCTCGCGAGCTACCCGCTCAGCCAGGTCCCCGACGACGCCGCGGTCCTGGTGCGCGCCCTGCTGACCGCCGATCGCAACCAGCAGTACCAACGGCTGAACATGAGCGAGGCGCAACGAGCCAGCACCCCCGCCTACGACTACCGCCCGTTCATCATCGCCGACGCGGACACCGGCCACGGCGGTGACCCGCACGTGCGCAACCTCGTCCGCCGCTTCGTCGAGGTGGGCGTGGCCGGCTACCACATCGAGGACCAGCGCCCGGGCACCAAGAAGTGCGGCCACCAGGGCGGCAAGGTGCTGGTGCCCTCCGACGAACAGATCAAGCGGCTCAACGCGGCTCGCTTCCAGCTCGACATCATGCGCGTGCCGGGCATCATCGTGGCCCGTACCGACGCCGAGGCGGCCAACCTGATCGACAGCCGCGCCGACGAGCGCGACCAGCCGTTCCTTCTCGGCGCCACCAACCTCAACATCCCCTCGTACAAGGCGTGTTTCCTCGCGCTGCTCCGCCGTTTCTACGAGCTGGGCGTCAAGGAGCTCAACGGCCATCTGCTCTACGCCCTGACCGATTCCGAGTACGCCGCGGCAGCCGCCTGGCTCGAGCGCCAGGGCATCCAGGGCCTGATCTCCGACGCCGCCAACGCCTTGCGGGAGGACGGCCAGCATTCGATCGACGACCTCTTCGACCAGGTCGAGTCGCGGTTCGTGGCGGCCTGGGAGGACGACGCCGGGCTGATGACCTACGGCGAGGCCGTCGCGGAGGTGCTCGAGTTCGGCGAGAGCGAGGAGGACGAGCCGCGCGGCATGAGCCCCGCCGAGTGGCGCCGGTTCGCCGAGCGCGCGTCCCTCTACGCCGCGCGGGAGAAGGCGCGGCAGCTGGGCGTCGACCCGCCGTGGGACTGCGAGCTGGCGAAGACGCCGGAGGGCTACTACCAGATCCGCGGGGGCATTCCCTACGCGATCGCCAAGTCGCTCGCGGCGGCGCCGTTCGCCGACATCCTCTGGATGGAGACCAAGACGGCGGACCTCGCTGACGCCCGGCAGTTCGCCGAGGCGATCCACGCCGAGTTCCCCGACCAAATGCTGGCCTACAACCTGTCCCCGTCGTTCAACTGGGACACCACCGGCATGACCGACGAGGAGATGAAGCGCTTCCCCGAGGAGCTCGGCAAGATGGGCTTCGTCTTCAACTTCATCACCTATGGCGGCCACCAGATCGACGGCGTCGCCGCCGAGGAGTTCGCCGCCTCCCTCAGACAAGACGGCATGCTCGCCCTGGCTCGCCTGCAGCGCAAGATGCGCCTGGTCGAGTCCCCGTACCGCACGCCGCAGACCCTGGTCGGTGGGCCCCGCAGCGACGCGGCGCTGCAGGCGTCCTCCGGGCGCACGGCGACCACCAAGGCGATGGGCAAGGGTTCGACCCAGCATCAGCATCTCGTGCAGACCGAGGTGCCCAAGAAGCTGCTCGAGGAGTGGCTGGCGCTGTGGAGCGAGCACTACCAGCTGGGCGAGAAGCTGCGCGTGCAGCTGCGGCCCCGGCGCCCCGGCTCCGACGTGCTGGTGCTGGGCATCCACGGCAACGGGGACGAACAGCTGGCCAACGTCGTCTTCGATCCGATCAAGGACCGGCACGGCCGCAGCATCCTCACCGTGCGCGACCAGAACACCTTCGCCGAGAAGTTGCGCCAGAAGCGGCTGATGACGTTGATCCACCTGTGGCTCGTCCACCGCTTCAAGGCCGACGCGGTCTACTACGTCACCCCGACGGAGGACAACCAGTATCAGACCTCGAAGATGAAGTCGCACGGCATCTTCAGCGAGGTCAACCAGGAGGTGGGCGAGATCATCGTCGCCGAGGTGAACCGCCCGCGCATCGAGGAGTTGCTCAAGCCCGACCGCGTGGCGCTGCGCAAGCTGATCACCAAGGAAGACTAGGGAGCGGTTTACCGGCGGAGGGCCCGTTTCCTCAGGCCGGAGGCCGTGACGGCGTTGGCGCATGCCACTCGGGCGGTCCGTGATCCGGCGAACGAGTTGTCCAATTTACGAATAAGAAAGTTTCTTATTGCCGAGTCTGTAAATTCCCGTGTGGCAACAGATGTCGGGGGATACGATTTGGCTGGCCGATGGCCCATTAGCCCGAGATGGGCCATCGGCTCCCAACTTCTCACGCCCGATCCGGTGGCGTTCGCACTCGCATCGACTCCTTGTGTCCGGCCCCAGTCGCCGGCCGGCAATGCGTTGCGCCCTCGTACGGCGCCGCCCCCGCAGGTCACGCCCCAAAAATATTTGTCCGTGCAATAGTTGCACAGGTGTATGATTGCTCCCATGGATGCGCGCCACTACGGGCCGACGCGCTGCAACCGAGAGGAGCGACTGATGAATGCGCAGACCAAGACGGCGGCTGCCGTGTTCGGCGGGATGGTCGGGGTGGTTATGGCGGTGGGGATCGGCGGCGTGAGTGCCACGCCGACGGTGGCCGCCCCCGCGGCACATTCCACCGGCGTCGCGTCCACCCAGAGCGAGACCGGTGCCGGCGTCCACCTCGCCACGCTTGCCGGCTGCGTGTCGGGTCTCGACTGCTAGTCGGACCCTCGTCCCGATGGCCCATCCCGGTGATGGGCCATCGGCCTTTCGTGGGCAGAACTCCCGGCGCGAATGCCGTTTGCCCGAGTGCGTGCCGGGGTAAGGAGAAGTGGTCCAGGTGCACGTGGGGCACTTGGGGATTGGGGACTCCGATGAAAACTGCAGCCAGGACCTCGGTCGCGCTGTTCGGCGGCGCGGCGATGCTGGTGCTCGCGGTCGGGTGCGGCGGCGGGAACAAAGGGCCAAGCAGCACCACCACGCCGACGACGACGACGGCGCCGTCGTCCAGCGTGGCTCCGTCCACGCCGGGTGGGGGCGGCGGCGCGCCGGGCGGCCCCACGGGCGGTGGCGGCCCGGGCGGCGGTGGCGGCGGCGTCCCCGGCGGCCCGACCGGTGGCGGCGGCCCGGGCGGCGGTGGCGGCGGCGTTCCCGGCGGCCCGACCGGTGGCGGCGGCCCCGGCGGCGGTGGCGGCAGCATCCCCGGCGTCGGGGGAGGCGGCGGCGGACCGGGTGGCGGCGGCGGTTGCGTCGGCAACGTCTGCGGCGGTTACTGACACCTCGCCGGGCCGGGTACAGCTGATATGTAGGCGTCGTTTGTCAAGAGGCAGGTGAAAGCCGCCCCGGTTGTGATGCCGGGGCGGCTTTCGTTTGAT